>PLRU01000084.1:2775-14644 GCA_003164045.1 Candidatus Lustribacter telmatis | reverse complement strand
GAACACAACCTCGACGTGATCAAGACAGCCGATCATCTGATCGATCTCGGTCCGGAAGGCGGCGACCGCGGCGGCACGATCGTCGGCACGGGCACGCCCGAGGAACTCGCGGCCAACCCCAACTCCTACACCGGCGAGTATCTGAAGGCCGTACTGGTCGACGAGCGCGCCCACGGCATCCACGTCGATGCCGCCGCAGTAGCGGCGCGAGAGCAAGCAAACCTGAAAACCCTCGACGATCTCATCGCCGACGGCCGGGTTCCCGTCGAAGCCTAACGAAGGTCGCGGGATGGGCGCCTTTGCGATGGCGATGCTGGTGTGTTCGGATTTGGCGCGTTCGCGCGCCTTTTACCGGGACGTGCTCGAGTTACGCGTTGCGACGGACGCCTCACCGGATTGGGTCGACTTCGATCTCGGCGACGGCCAGCGCCTCGGGCTCCATCCGGATAGCGACACGCTAATGGTGCGTCCGGGTTCGCTGCAGCTGGGGTTTCACGTCGACAACGTCGATGCGTTCATCACCGATGCGCGCACGGCCGGCGTTCGCGTGCTGCAAGACCCCTACGACCAGAGCTTCGGTCGCGTCGCCGTGATCACCGATCCGGACGGATACGTGATCCAAGTGTTCTCGCCCAAACATGCCGGTGCCGCGCGCCGCTGAGCGTGCGGCCGCTCTGCGGAAACAGCTCGATGACGCGAATTACCGCTATCACGTCCTCGACGATCCGCAGCTATCGGACGCCGACTACGATGCGCTTCTCCGCGAACTGATCGATCTCGAAGAAGCGAACCCGCAGCTACGCACGTTCGACTCGCCGACCGTGCGCGTGGGATCCGCCGTTGCGAGTGTCTTCTCGCCGTATCCGCACGGCAAACCGATGCTCTCGCTCGGCAACGCCTTCGACGGTAACGAACTGCGTGCGTTCGACGAGCGGGTGCGCAAGCTCGCCGGTGACGTGCCGGTCTCGTACACCTGTGAACTGAAGATCGACGGCCTCGCGATCTCGCTGCACTACGAGAACGGAGCGTTCGTGCGCGGCGGCACGCGCGGCGACGGCACAGTCGGTGAAGACGTTAGCGAAAACCTGCGCACGGTGCGGTCGATTCCGCTGAAGCTGCGCGGCAAGGGCGTGCGCGCGATCGACGTGCGCGGTGAAGTCTACTTCAAGCGCAGCGACTTCGACGCGCTCAACGCGCGCCGCGAGGCGGCCGGTCAGACCCTGTTCGCCAATCCGCGTAATACCGCGGCCGGTGCGCTGCGGCAGCTCGATGCGCGCTTGACGGCGGAGCGCCGCCTTTCGTTCTTCGCCTATGCGGTCGGCGCCGTCGATGCCGCCGGCTTTCCGTCGACGCAGTTCGACTTACTGGCATTTTTGCGCGAGCTCGGATTCGCGACGAACCCGCACGTCCGGCGCGCACCGACGATCGACGACGTCATCGCATTCACGGAGAAGTGGGACGGCGAACGCGATTCGCTTGATTACGAGATCGACGGCATCGTGATCAAGGTCGACGATCTTGCGCTGCAAGAAAAGCTCGGATACACCGGCAAAGATCCGCGCTGGGCGATCGCCTACAAGTTCCGCGCGCGTGAAGCGACGACGAAACTGCTGCGTATCGGCATCAACGTCGGGCGTACCGGCACGCTCAACCCGTACGCCGAGCTGGAACCCGTGCAGATCGGCGGCGTGACCGTCAGCAACGCGACGCTGCACAACGAAGGCGATATCCGGCGCAAAGACATTCGCGAAGGCGACGTCGTGGTCGTGCGGCGCGCAGGGGACGTGATCCCGCAAGTCGTCGGCCCGGTGCTCGCCGAGCGCAAAAAGAAGCTCAAAGAATTCACGATGCCCACGCACTGTCCGGTGTGCGGCTTCGACGTCGACCGTCCCGAGGGTGAGGCGATGGCGCGCTGCACCAACGCTACCTGCCCCGCGCAGCGGCGCGAACGCGTGCGCCAGTTCGCTTCGCGTGGTGCGATGGATATCGAAGGCGTCGGCGACGTGCTGGCATTCGCGCTGGTCGACGAGGGGCTCATCGACGACGTGAGCGGCCTATACGCCCTTACCGCGGAACGGCTCGCGACGCTTCCGCGCATGGGTGAAAAGACGATCGCCAACACGCTGGCCAACATCGCCGGCTCCAAGCAGCGAGGCCTCGCGCGCGTGCTCTTCGGTCTGGGCATCCGGATGGTCGGCGCGCAGAACGCCGCGATCCTCGCCGGTGACTGCGGCACGATCGATGCGCTGATGGCCGCGAGCGAAGCCGACCTCATGCTCAGCGACGGCATCGGCGCGCAGATCGCGGCCAGCGTGACGCTCTTTTTTCAGCAAGAGGCGAACCGCGCGCTCATCGAGCGGTTGCGCACCGCCGGCGTCGAGCTGACCGCGCCGAAACGCGAACGCGCAGGTGTCGGACCGCTGGCAGGCAAGACGTTCGTCCTCACCGGCACCCTCCCGAACCTCACCCGCGAAGAAGCCGGCGAAATGATCGTTGCCGCAGGTGGGAAAGTGACCTCGGCCGTCAGCAAGAAAACCACCTACGTCGTGGCCGGAGAAGAAGCGGGCTCGAAATTGACCAAAGCGGAATCGCTCGGCGTTGAAATCATCGACGAAGAGGCGTTGCGCGAACTGCTCGGCGGCGCGTGAAGACGGACGAACTGCTCGTGCCGCCCGGCCGTGGCGTCCGGCTGGCCGATCGCGATCCGCGGGCCACGCTCCCGTTCGAGAAAAAGAAAAATGCGCGCGGCAAACTCGAGAGCGATCTGGTTCGGCTCGAGGAGCTACAGGATGTATTTGCAGCCGCGCGTTCACACGCGCTGCTCATCGTGCTGACCCCGAAACCGTCGATGTCTACAGATTCAAAGCGCCGACCGATGAAGAAGTCGCGCACGATTTTCTCTGGCGCTGTTCGCGGGTGCTGCCCGAGCGCGGCCGGATCGTGATCTTCAACCGCTCGTACTACGAAGAAGTCATCATCGTACGAGTGCATGAGGAACTGCTGGCGCGCGAGTCGGCCCCACCCGAAAAGAACAAGTACTGACTGGGCACCGTGGTACGTCGTTCCCGCCGATCGCAAGTGGTTCGCACGAACGGCGATCGCGAACGTCATCGGGGCCAAACTCGACGCGCTGGGCTTGCGCTATCCAAAGGTCGCCGGCGAGAGCGCTGCTATGCTCGCGCACTTCCGGCAGCAACTTGAGGCGGAGTAGTCGAAGCAAGCGCGATGCCGTCGCTCGATAGACTCCCCGAAGCCTCGCGCAAATCGATGCTCGAGCTTCCGGTCGAGATCAACCAAACCACGCCGTTCCGGCGTCTCTCCAAGCCGCTGGCGACTGCGGTCGTTTCCATCGTCACCACCGCCGGCATGCATCTGCACGGCGACCGGCCGTTCGTGCCGGCCGATCCGACCTTTCGCCGGATTCCCTCGAGCGCGCAGGGTGGCGACCTGCTGCAGAGCCACAACAGCATCGGCTTCGACCGCACCGGCGTGATGGCCGACGTCAACGTCGTCTTTCCGATCGATCGCTTGCGCGAGATGGTTGCCGAGGGTCGTATCGGCTCGCTCGGACCGACGCTGTATTCGTTCATGGGCGCGCAGCGCGACGTGACGGCGATCAAGACGACGACGGCGCACGAGGTGGCCGATCGGTTGTTGGAAGACGGCGTCGAGGTCGTTCTTCTCACCCCGACTTGACCGCTGTGCACTCACACGGTCGGTGTGATCGCACGGGTTTTGGAAGAGCGCGGACTAAGCACGGTTGGGATCAGTCTAGTTCGCGAACATACGGTCAAGATCAAGCCGCCGCGCGCGGTATGGGTACCGTTTCCCTTCGGCATGTCGATCGGCCACCGGCACGACGTCAAAGAGCAGCGCGCCGTCCTCGACCTCGCCTTCTCGACGTTCGACGCTCCGAGCGGTCCGGTGCTCCTAGACTTCGTCGCGGCGGAGCGCCGCGAGCGCGCGGCCCCCTTGCAATCTTCGGACGTCGAGATCGAGGCGCATGCCCGCACGATCGACCTCGCGAGCGAAGTCGAGTCCACGCGTGCGCGCTGGAAGGCGCATCCTGGTCTTAGC
The DNA here is from genome assembly GCA_003164045.1 of Candidatus Lustribacter telmatis. Taxonomy (GTDB): domain Bacteria; phylum Vulcanimicrobiota; class Vulcanimicrobiia; order Vulcanimicrobiales; family Vulcanimicrobiaceae; genus Lustribacter; species Lustribacter telmatis. The sequence continues at coordinate 10,567 of PLRU01000084.1, read as the reverse complement.
GGCGTGGCGCCGGAGCATTTCGGCGAGCTGGCGCGTTTTCTCGCGAACTACATGCCGGGCGATGAGGCCGGATATGCCGGCCGTCCCCCGGAGGTAGCGCTGCTGCAGTTCATCCGTTATGCGGTTGAGGATTTGCGCGTGATGTACATGGAGGCGCGGATGCAAGCGCAACCTGACGAGGCTAGCGACGATCGCCAACGCTGGCTCCTCGCAAGCACGGCGCTCGGCGTCCTCATGCGAACGCTGCGCGACCGGATGGAAGCCAGCGACGATCCGAAGTTCAAGGCGGCGGCGGCAGGCATGGCGCGCTAGCCGAGGTTCTCTTCGACGAGCGCGTTGAGGCGCGCGAGCGCCGCTGCCGTTTGGTGCGAGCGTTTGCCCGGGGGAACGCGCGACGCGAACGCAGCGACGGTGCGTACGAGCAGACGCCAATGCGGATCGTCGGGTTTACCGGCCGCATAAACGATCGCGCTGCGGTACACCTCGACCGCGCGCCGGCGCAACGCCTGTAGTTCGGCCGTCGCGGCTGCGGCGGCGAGATCGGCATCGAACCGGGCGACGGCGCCGGCGGCGGTGTCGAGCGTCGTAGTTGTCATTCGAACGAAATCTCCGTGATGGTGTGGCGCGAACGCGCCAAGAGAAACACGATCGGGATGAGGACGGCGGCAACCGCGGCGACGGCGTACGCGAGATCGGCGAAGGCAAGCGTTTGGGCTTGGGCGGCGGCGAGACCGGCGAGCTGTTGCGGCGCCACGGATTGCAGCACATCGCGAACCTCCGGCCGCGCCAGCGTCAAATTGGCGCCGATAATCGAGGCGTGGAAGTCGGCCCGGCGATCGATCATCGTCACCAGAATGGCGCTCGCGATCGATCCGCCGAGCTGAAATGCCAGCGTGATGAACGAGCTTGCTTTGGGCGCATCGTCGGCCGAGGTCGATGTCTGCACCGCGATCAAGAGCGGAATGAAGAGCATCGCCGTGCCGAGTCCGCCGATGACGAGGCCGGGCAGAAACTGCTCGAAGGACGTCATGCTCGTCGTAACGCCGGCGATCAAGAACGAACCGATTCCGGTGAGCAGATAGCCGACCGCCATCGTAATGCGTACGTCGATGCGTCCGGCGCCGACGAGCCCGGCAACGAGCGGCGCGATCAGCATGATGGGCAGGGCGCGAAAGAGCAGCAGCTCGCCGCTGCCGAACGCCGTGAAGCCGAGGACGTTCTGCGTATATTGCGGCAGCACGAACGTCGTGCCGAAGAGCGTAGCCGCAATTCCGGCGGCGAGCAGTATGCCGACGGAGACGGTGCGGTAGCGCAGGATGTGCAGATCGACGATCGGGCGCCGCGTTCCGTACAGCTCCCACAACACGAACGCAATCGAGGCGGCGGCCGAAACGGCGGCGGCGACGATGATGCTGCCGCTGTCAAACCAGTCGCGGCGTTCGCCTTCTTCGAGGACGAATTGCAAACCGCCGAGCGCGAGCGTCAGCAGCACGATGCCGCCGACGTCGACCGCTGCCGCTTCGGGTTCCGTCGGATTGCGTAACATCGTCGCGACGACGATGGCGGAGATCGCGCCCGGCAGTACGTTGATAAAGAAGATCCACTGCCACGAAGCCGCATCGACGAGGTAGCCGCCCAGCATCGGCGCGATGATCGGGCCGACGAGGATGACGACGGCGAAGACGCCCTGCCCCAGACCCACTTCTTCGAGCGTGAACGTGTCGCGCAGCGTCGCTTGCGCCGTCGCGATCAACCCGCCGCCGAAGAGCCCTTGAAGAATGCGTAGCGCAATGAGCGCGCCGATCGAACTCGACATGCCGCACAGTACGGATGCTGCGGTGAAGCCGATGACCGTCGCGGTGAAATATTGCCGGCGGCCGAAGCGCGTTTGCAGCCACGGCGTGAGTGGAATGATGATGACGTTTGCCACTAGGTATCCCGTGATCACCCACGCCGCTTGGTCGAGCGTCGCGCCGAGGTTACCTTGAATCGTGGGGAGCGCGACGTTGACGATCGACGAGTCGATCGTCTCCATCAGCGGCGCCAGCATCACGCCGAGAACGATGATCCACCGGCGCAGTCCGTGTTCGACGACATCGCGTCGCATTTCCATGCTCGGATTCTACGCCGCCGGCGCTTGCACGGTGGTAGGACGCAGCACGGATCGACGCGGAGTGCCAGACTTGGATTATCCACGGATTCTTTTCTCCGCGCCCGACACTCTTTGCGCTTTTGGACGGTACTAGGGGGCATGGAGCCCACCGGACGGATCGTGGTCATGCGGCCGGATGCCGTTGCGACCGCAGCGGTCATCAACGGCGAAACGGCGTCGCACGACAAAACCGGCACGGAGATCATCACCGGCCACGACGTGTTTCTGTTCGTCGCGCGCGGCGAGGGTTCGTATCACGCGAACGGCCGCACGAGCGTCTTGCGCCCGAACACGCTGATCTCGGCGCCCGCCGGGACGTTTGCGTGCAGTCTGGGCGAAGATCGTGAGATGTACGTCGTCGCGGTGCGCGATCCGGTCGTTGCGCCCGAGGATCCGAGTGCGTTCAGCCCGTTCCTCGAACGGCACTTCTCGCCGTCCGAAGGCAGCCGCTGGCGGCAGCGCATGATGGAGTACGCCGACCGCGCCGCCAGCGGCCGGTTTGGATTCGATGACGTGCGGCGATTGAAGAACGCCGTGTTGCCCTTCGTCTGGAAACGCGAGCCGCACGCGGCGCAAGCAACGCTGCAAGAACTTTTCGGCTCCATCTGGACGCGCCTTGCGCAGCCCCTCACGCTGGAGAGCCTCGCCCGCGATGTCGGTTATACGGCCAACTATCTCAACGACTTGACGCGCGAACATACGGGTCGCGCGCTCGGCAGCTGGATCGCCGACATGCGCATGGCGCGCGCGCGAGCTGCCCTCGAACTCACCGATCTGCCGGTCGCAGACGTCGGTGTGAGCTGCGGTTACGACGACCCGGCGTATTTCTCGCGTGCGTTCCGGCGGGCGCACGGCGTACCGCCGGCCACCTGGCGCGTCGGCACGCGCCCGCACGATTCACGCTACGCCGGCGTCACGATTCCGATTGAGGTTCTGCACGAGATCGAGACGAGCCGCATGCTGCCGCAACGCGCGTACTCGTTCGCCTCCTAGCATCGCGAGCACGGCGGTCGCCGCTGCCAGGAGCGCAGACACGGCGAACGCGGCGTTGACGATCGCGAACGCGCGCGTTGCCGCTTCGGCGCCGCCGGGCGCTGCCAACGCAAGATAGGCGCTGCCGAAGGTCGCGATGCCGATGACGGCCGAGAGCGGCGTCATCGTGGCTAGCACGCCGCTCAAGTCGGGCGCACGTTCTTTGGCGACCGCGGCCGTAAGCTGCGCCGTTATCGCCGTCTGCAACACGCCGAAGCCGAAGCCGCCGCAGCCGAGGAACACGATCAGGAGCGGTCCCGTGCCGGCGTGAACCGCCGTCGCGATCGCGGTTGCGGCAAACGCCGCAGCGACGATAAAGGCACCGAGCGGGCCGCAACGCGTTGCGATCCGTTGCGGCAGGCGCGGATAGATCGGACCGGCGATCCCATATGCGGCGACCCACGACAGCAGCGAGAGTCCTGAGGTGAGCGCCGTTTCGCCGAGTCCGTTTTGCACGTAGAGCGCGAGCACGAAGAGCAGTGAGAAATACGTCATGCGCGCAAACAGCTGCGAGATCAGCGACGGCACGACCATCGGTTCGCGAAATAGTGCGAGGTTGAGCAACGGGCTACGCCCCGCGCCGCCGAGGCGGTGCTGCCAGAAAACGAAGGCGGCCGTACCCGCAACGCTCGCGGCGAGCGATGCGAACGTCCACCACGGCCACTGGAGTTCGCGTCCGACCGTCAGCGGCAGGATGAGCAGCAACATCGTCAGCCCGAGCAGACCGACGCCGATCAGATCGAGCTTCGGACGCGGTGCCGTCGTTGCTTCATCGTGCGGCATGACGCGCAGCGCGAGAACGAGCAGCAGCACGCCGATCGGCACGTTGATAAGAAACAGCGGCCGCCAGGCGAGCCCGAAGACGTTCGCGGTGATGAGCACGCCGCCGAGAATCTGGCCGATCACCGCGCTGAGCGAGAGCGTCATCGTGTACGCGCCGATAGCGCGCGTGCGGGCATTTCCGGTCAGCGTGCGTTGAATGCCGCTGATGACTTGCGCGACCATAAACGCCGCCCCGGTTCCCTGGACGATGCGCGCGACGATCAACGTCAAGACGTTCGGTGCGAGGCCGCAGGCCAGCGACGCGAGCGAGAAGATCACAAGCCCCGTAAGAAACAGCCGCCGGTAACCGTACAGCGTGCCCAGACGCGCGGCCGTGATCAGCAGCATAGCCGTCGCAAGCACGTAGACCGTCACGGTCAGTTGCAGTTCCGCACCCGAGGCATGAAGGGTCGAGCCGATGGACGGCGTGGCAACGTTAATGATCGCCGTGTCGACGTTGGCCATGAATTGGCCGGCTAAGATGACGCCGATGAAAAGGCGAGTCGCGGGGATGCGCATGATACCCATCATGCCCGAATCCGCCGCCCCGATGCGACCCGAATCGTGCTCCCTAATTCAGCAGTGTCAGCGGGGGCGATCGAGAACCGCGAAAACGTCGTAGCAAGCGAACGTGAAGCCGGGCAGCGCCCGGTGCGCGAAGGCATCGCCTTCAACAAAGTGGTCGTGTCCATCGCGATCGTAGGCCATCTCACGCGGCATGCGACGCATCAGAAAATCTGGATCGGGTCGTCGTCGGGGGCGACGTCGGATGCGCGCCCGAGTGCGTCGGCAACGTCGCCGGCAATGACGCCGACAGGCCGCGTCGATGCCGCGCACGTTCCGGCGAGGCCGTGCCAAAATGCGCCGGCGCGGCCGGCCTCGATCGGCGCGAGGCCTTGCGCGAGCAACGTCGCGATGATGCCGGTGAGCACGTCGCCGGTGCCGGCGGTCGCGAGTGCGGGCGTACCGGTTGGGTTGAGGTGAACGCTCGCACGCTCCGCGATCAGCGTAGTGCGCCCTTTGAGCAGCGTGGTGATGCCGTATTCGCCGACGAAGGCGCGCAAACGCTCCAGCCGGTGTTCCGGCTCGACCGTTCCTTTGCCGGAGAGCCGCGCGAACTCACCCGCGTGCGGCGTAAGAATCAGGGCCTTGTCCGCGTACTCCGGCAAGTGTTTTGCGAGATGGAAGAGCGCGCTCGCGTCGGCGACGATCGGGAGTTTCGTCGCCGACATCACGCCGCGCACGATCTCGCCCATCGCATCGGATAGGCCGAGCCCCGGACCAATTGCGATTGCGTTGCAGTGGTTGCCGAGATCGAGAATCGCGGCAATCGCGCTCTTCGGATCGTTCTCGTCGTACGTGACGACGACTTGCTCGATCAAATGCGCGCGCAGGGTCGCCGCCGCCGGCGCGGGCGCCGCGACGGTGACGTAGCCCGCTCCGGCGCGCGCCGCACCGAGCGCGCACAAGATCGCTGCGCCGGGAAATTGTTCCGAGCCCGCGATAACGAGCGGTGCGCCGGCGCTGCGCTTCTCCGAATCGCTCGCACGTTTCGGCCGCAGCGCGTCGAATGCATCGTTGGTCAACACGTAGGAATCGAGGTCGATGCCGCGCGCGTCGCGATCGTGCATGCCCAGCGGCGCGCACCACAGATCGCCGGTGGCGTTGCGGCCGGGATCGAGAAACGAACCGAGCTTCGGGCGTCCGAGTGCGACCGTCGCGACCGCGCGCACGTGTTCTTGTGCGAGCGCGCCGGTGGTCGGATCGCAGCCGGTCGCCACGTCGAGCGCGAGAATCGGTACCCCCGATGCGTTCATCGCCGCCACGCGTTCGGCGGTCGCGGCGTCGAGCGGCTGCCGCGCGTTCACGCCGAGCAGTCCGTCGAGCAGCAGCCCGGCGTTGCGCAGATCGTCGGCGCCGACGGGATAGCGGCGCAGCTCGACGCCGCTGGCGCGGGCCCGCTGGAACGACTGCATGCGCGCGGCGCCCCAGCCGGCACTCGGGTCGTAATAGACGATGCGCCGTCCGTCGAGGCGCGCCAGGGCCGCGAACGCGTCGCCGCCGTTGTTGCCGTTCCCGGCGAGCGCGATCACCGGACCGTCGCCGCGATAACGCGGTACGACCCGTGCAATGGCGGCGCCGGCTTGGCGCATCAGCTCTACCTCGCCGTCGCGCGCGACCGCCGCGGCGTCGATCGCGCGCATTTGCGCGGCGGTGACGGCGCGCATCAGCCTTCCAAGACCACGACCGCTGCCGCCGTCGTCGCCGTGTGCGTGATCGTCAGGTGAATCGCCGTGACGCCGCGCCGCCCAATCAGTTCGGCCGCTTTGCCGAAGAGCGCGATCGCCGGCCGGCCCGACCGCTCGTGCGTCACGCCGACGTCGCGCCACGGGATCGCGTGGCCGAAGGCTTTGCGCGTCGCCTCCTTCGCGGCATAAAAGCCGGCTAGCCGCTCCGCCCAGTGACGCTTGCGCATAGCGTAATGCATCTCTTCGTCGGTATAGACTTTGCGCGCGAACCGTTCGCGTTCGGCGTCGCTGAACTGGTAGCGCTCGACCTCTGCCAGGTCGATGCCCAAGCCAATGATCATTAAGGTCCGTTCGGTCCGCAGGCAGCCTTTCCCACGAGCGCGAAAACAGCAATCGCCGATGAGCGAGATCAGCGTCGTCCCGATCAACATGATCGACCATCAAGTGCTGACGCGTCTTGCCTTGTGCCTCGAGGAGCGATTCCTCGCCACGTGCATCGTCCGGGCCTCGCTGCCGATCCCCAAGACCGCGCTCAACAGCGTACGCAAGCAGCTCTTCTTCGGCTCGCTTGCAACGAAGCTCGCCGCTGCCCACGAGAGCCGCGAGGGCGTCGTCCTCGGCATCACCGAGTTCGACCTCTACAAGACCTCGCACCATTTCATCTTCGGCGGCTCGAGCGAATCACACCGCTGCGCCGTGGTGTCGCTGCACCGCCTGCGGCCCGAATTCTACGGCGAGCCGGCCGACGAGAACCAGCTCTTCCAGCGCCTGCTCAAGGAATCCGTACACGAGATCGGCCACGCGATGGGCCTCAAGCACTGCTACAACGCCCGTTGCCCGATGTACTATTCGAACTCCGTCTTCGACACGGACAACAAATTCTCAAACTTTTGCGAAGCCTGCGAAAAGCGCAGCCGCGCTACTCAAAAATAGCGGCGACTTTGTCTGAGTTGTAGACGTAGGTCTCGGTGAACTGGGACCAGGTCACTTTTTTCTTGAGTTCGGTCATCGCGCCGACGAGGCAGAACCAGTTCAGCAGTTCGTGCTGGCCGGAGAACTCGATGTCGGCAAGTTTCGTGTTGCGCCACATCTCGGTATCGCCGCGCAGCATCGCGTCGTAGAGCGCGCGGTCCGAATCGACGTCCGGCCAGAGATGCTTCGTCTTCTCGGCCAAGAACGCGTGCGACCAGCTCGACGACGCGATCAGCGCGATGCGCCACGGGCTCTTCGCCATCACGCGCGCGGCGGCGCGGCCGAGATCGAAGCACCGCTTCGGTGAGGGCGACGGCGGGTCGAGCGGTTTGTTTGCTTCCGAATACGGAAAGCCGATGCCGCGATGGCTGATCACGTAGCGGCCGTAGCAATTGACCTGAAACGGAATCAGCGGATACGGAAAACCGACGCGATCGTAGTCGAGGTAGAGCACCGTGTTCATGAACGCGTGCGGCAAGTGCGGAAAATGCAGCGGACGGTAGGCATAGGCGATGTCGAACTCTTCCTCGAGCATGCCGGTGGCGAGATACATCGAGATTTCCGG
>PLRU01000084.1:869-2749 GCA_003164045.1 Candidatus Lustribacter telmatis | reverse complement strand
ACGATCGCGTCAGGCTTGAACGCATCGAGCGCTTTGCGGACTTCGCGTAAACCCGAGGCCATGGAATCGCGATGTTCTTGCGCGTGCGAGAGACCTTGATCGGTGCCCCACTCTTCTTGCATCCGCGCCGGCCAATTCTTTGGGTCTTTGAGGTGATCCGGAATGTCGGGATCCTGCAGCGTTTTTTTCAGCCAGTACGAGAGCTGCTCGTTCTTCTGACCGAGCCGCGGCCAATGCGAGATGCCGAGTCCTAAAATTTCGCCCATGATATGGGTTGTTTCCGCCGCCGCGCGGCGAGCCACCTACAACCGCCGGGCGTCGGCGAGCGATATCGCGTGCTCGATCCCGTCGACGTCGAGGCGCAGCGCGCCCTCGGGTCCGAGACCGCGAGCGATCCCGTCCAACTCCACCTCGCCCAGATCCAAGCGCACGCGATAGTGCGCGCCGGGCAGCGCGGCGCGTTCTTCGTATGTCCGCGCGACGGCCGCCGGCGCGTGCAGCGCGGAGAGCCGCTGCTCGAAGGCGAGCAAGACTTCGGCCAGGACAACTTCACGCAGCACGTGCGGGGCCGCGTCGGCTAGGAACGCAGGCGCTGCATCGATCGCCGCAAGTGCGCTTGCGCCCGGGCGGAAGACGTTGATGCCCACGCCGCANNGCGACGCAGAGCGCCACCCAAAACGGTACGGCCCACAAGTCGGCGGCGGGCAGCGACGCGGGCAGGATCGTCGTGAAGGTCAGGCCGGTGCCGGGCGGCGCGATCCAGGAGCGTCCGGCCTTCCGGCCGCGACCGGCCGATTGCTCTTCAGCGACCAACGTCGTACCCAGCGTGTCGGAGCGAGCCAAGAGCGGCGTCGCATCGTCGTTGGTCGATCCGGTCCGGGGCAGGTAGCGCACGTCGGCAAAGAGCGAGCCGGTCAGCGCCGTGCGAACGTGCGCGACATCGAGCGGCCGAAAAGGTGCGGTCTCCTCCGGCACGTATCACCCTCCTCTGCTATGGCTAACGAACGTACACTCATTCTTGCAAAAGCCGACGCCGTCGTACGCGGACTCGTCGGGGAAGTTCTTTCCCGATTCGAGCGCCGCGGGTACACGATCGTCGGGATGAAGCTGCTCATGGTCGAGCCGGAGCGCGCGAAGAAGCATTACGCCGAACACGACGGAAAGCCGTTCTTCAAGGGGCTCGTCGACTACATCACGGGCTCGCCGATCGTCGCGATGGTCATTGAAGGCAACGATGCGATCGAAGGCTGCCGTTCGACGATCGGCGCGACCAACCCGATCAAAGCCGCGCCCGGAACGATCCGCGGCGACTACGCGCAGACGATCGGCCGCAACTTGGTGCACGGCAGCGATTCGCCCGAGAGCGCGGCGCGCGAGATCGCGATCTGGTTCACCGACAAAGAACTCTTCCCGCGCGAACACGCCCTCGCATCGATGCTGGTGAGCAACTAAGACATCATGTCGCTGGAATCGCTTCGCGGCAGCGGCCGCCCGTTGATCGAGAGCGTGCGCGCGCGCGAAGTGCTCGATTCTCGCGGCAACCCGACGGTGGCCGTTGCGGTCGCGACGAGCTTCGGCGCGGTCGAAGAAGCGATGGTTCCCTCGGGCGCGTCGACCGGCGCGTACGAGGCGGTGGAAAAGCGCGACGGCGATCCGAAGCGCTACGGCGGTAAGGGCGTGCTCAAAGCGGTCGCCGCGGTAAACGAAATTCTCGGGCCGGCGATCGAAGGGCTCGATGCGACCGCGCAGCGCGAAGTCGACATGGCGATGATCGAACTCGACGGTACGCCGAACAAAGCGAATCTCGGCGCAAACGCACTGCTCGGCGTATCGATCGCCGTCGCGCGTGCGGCGGCGATGTCGCTCGGCGTGCCGCTGTA
>PLRU01000084.1:0-858 GCA_003164045.1 Candidatus Lustribacter telmatis | reverse complement strand
GACGAGGGCGGTTTCGCGCCGCGACTCGATTCGATCGACGATGCGCTCAAGCTGCTGGTGAAGTCGATCGAACGGGCCGGCTATAAGCCCGGCGACGACGTGGGCATTGCGCTCGATCCGGCGTCCTCGGAATTCTTTCGCGACGGCAAATACTATCCGCATTTGCCCGATCATCCGCTGAACTCAAGCGAAATGGTCGCGCTCTATGAAGGGCTTTGCAGCAGCTATCCGATCGTCTCGATCGAAGACGGTCTGGCCGAAGACGATTGGGCGGGCTGGGCCCTGCTCACGCAGCGCTTGGGTAAACGCGTGCAGCTCGTCGGCGACGATCTGTTCGTGACCAACGTCGAGCGGCTCGCGCGCGGGATTAAGGAAGAGTCCGCCAACGCGATCCTGGTGAAGCTCAACCAGATCGGCACCCTCACCGAAACGCTCGACGCCGTGGAGATGGCCCACAAGGCCGGCTTCCGTTCGGTGATTTCGCACCGGTCCGGTGAGACCGAAGACACGACGATTGCCGATCTCGCCGTCGCCACCGGGGCGGGGCAGATCAAGACCGGCTCGCTTGCTCGCAGTGACCGGGTAGCCAAGTATAACCGGCTGATGGCGATCGCCGACGACCTCGGACATGCGACGGCCATGTATCCGGGTAAAACGGCTTTCCGAGCCTTTCAGTAGAAAAGAACCGGCCGGACGCGGGCCTGTAGCTCAGCGGTAGAGCAGCCGGCTCATAACTGGTCGCGCGCTGGTTCGAATCCAGCCGGGCCCAATTCCGACCCCCACGGCGCCATAGTCTATCGGTTAGGACGCTGCCCTTTCAAGGCGGAGAGACGAGTTCGATTCTCGTTGGCGCTACCA
>PLRU01000091.1 GCA_003164045.1 Candidatus Lustribacter telmatis | reverse complement strand
CGCGCGCGCTGCATACGCTCTCGAACGTCCGCGTCCGGAACATCGCGACGGTTGGCGGGCATCTCGCCCACGGCGATCCGCATATGGACTTGCCGCCGATTCTCGTGACGCTCGGCGCACGCGTGCGCGCCGTCTCGCCGCGCGGTGAGCGCTGGATCGATGTCGCCGATCTGATCACCGGCTACTACGAAACCTCGCTTGCCGGCGACGAACTCATCGTCGAACTGCACGTTCCGGCGCAACCGCCGGGCGCGCGCGCTGCCTACGCCAAATTCACCGCGCTCTCGGCCGACGATTGGCCGGCGGTCGGCGTGGCGGTGTGGGTGCGCCGCGAAGGCGATGCGATCGTCGAGGCGCGGATCGCCGTCGGCGGCGCGACCGATCATCCGACGCGCATGACCGCGGCCGAAGCGGCCGTTATCGGCAGCGCGCCCGACGCGAAGAAGTTCGCGGACGCCGGCGATGCCGCGGCCGCCGAAGTCGAGCCGCTCGGGGATCTGCGCGGTTCGGGACCTTACAAGCGCGAGATGGTTCGCGTGCACGTTCGCCGCGCGCTCGAGCGCGCGAGTGCTCCGCCGGAGGAGCGTTCATGACGCAAACCGTCAAGCCCGTAAAAACCGGTCTGCGCGAGGTTTCGCGCTCCGTTCCGCGTCTCGAAGGCGTCCAAAAAGTTACCGGTGCGATCGAGTACATCCACCATCTGCGTCTGCCCGGGATGCTCTACGGCAAGATCGTGCGCAGCACCGTCGCGCATGCCAACATCGTTTCGATCGATGCTGCGGCCGCGCGCGAACTGCCGGGCGTGCACGCCGTGATCACGGGTGAAGACGTCCTCAAGATCGTGCCGTCGCCGTACTACGGTCCGGCGTTCCACGATCAGCCGGTGCTCGCGATCGGCAAAGTCCACCACGTCGGCGAGCCGGTTGCGGTCGTGCTGGCGACCGATCCGCACGTCGCCGAGGACGGCGCCGACTTGGTCGTCGTCGAGTACGACGAACTCGAGCCGGTATTCGACGAAGTCGCGGCCGCACAGCCCGGCGCCCCGATCGTGCACGAAGAGCTCAAGCCCGCCGGCACGTTCGCCGACCTCAAGCATCTTAAGGGTAAGAAGCACACGAACATCGCACTCGACGCGATGGTGCGTCACGGTGATATCGAGCGCGGCTTCGCCATGGCCGACCACGTCTTTGAAGATACGTTCAAGTCGGGTCAGGTGATGCATACCCCGCTCGAGCCGTTCGTTTCACTCGCCGAGACACGCAGCGGCAAAGAGCTGACGATCCACACCGCCTCGCAGAGTCCCTCGTTCGTGCGGATGGAAGTCGCGCGCATGCTGGGCTGGCAAGAGAACAAGGTGCGCGTTCGAGCGGCGTTCCTCGGCGGCGGCTTCGGCGCCAAGCTCTACATCAAACTCGAAGCGCTCGTCGCGGTGCTCGCACTGATCGTACGCCGTCCGGTGCGCATCGGACTCACGATGGAAGAGCAATTCTACACGATCACCAAACACGGCACGACCGTGCGCATGAAAACCGGCGTGAAGAACGACGGCACGATCGTGGCACGCCAGGTCATGACGTGGTGGAACGGCGGCGCGTTCGCCGACATCGGACCGCGCGTCACGCAGAAGTCGGGCTTCACGGCCGCCGGTCCCTACGACATCGAGCACGTATCGCTCGACTCGGTCGCGGTGTACACGAATCTGCCGCCGGCCGGCGCGTTTCGCGGCTTCGGTATTCCGCAGCTCGTGTGGGCGTACGAGAGTCAAGCCGATATCATCGCGCGCAAACTCGGCATGGATCCGGTAGAATTCCGGCTGAAGAACGTGCTGCGCGACGGGGACGAACACGCGACCGGGACGATCATGTCCAACGCCAAGGTGGTCGAGTGCGTCGAGAGCGTGGCGCGCATGATTGGCTGGGACAAACCCTTCGATCGCGGTACGGGCGTGATTCGCCGCGGACGCGGCATCGCGGTCGGGCTCAAGGCGTCGATCTCACCGACGACGTCGGTTGCGCTCGTCACGGTGGCAGCTGACGGCAGCTGCACGCTGGCGATCTCGACGGTCGACATGGGGCAAGGCTCCGACACGGCGATGGCACAGGTTGCGGCCGAAACGCTCGGCATCCGTACCGAGTCGATCAACGTCGTGCATTCCGACACCGACGTGACGCCCTACGACATGGCCACGCTGGGTTCGCGCTCCACCTATCACATGGGGAACGCCGTGCGCCTTGCGGCGGACGATGCGCGCAATCAATTGCTCGCGCTCGCCGCAACGTATCTCGGCGTTCCCGCCGAAACGTGCGTGTGCAAAGACGGCGTCATCTCGACGAGCGAAGGCAAGTCGATGACGTTCAAGGAGCTTTTCGTCGCGCGCTTCGGCATGCAGGCCGGCAACGTCGTCGGCACCGGATCGTTCGAGCCGCCGTACGCCAAGCCCGACATGACGACCGGACAATCGAAGAACGTCACGCCGTTCTGGATGATCGGCGCGACGGCGGTCGAGATCACGGTCGATACCGAGACCGGACGCATCACGGTCGACAAGTGCGTCACGGCCGGCGACGTCGGCCGCGCGATCAACCCCGCGATCGTCGAGCGCCAGCTCAACGGCGCGGCGATCATGGCGATCGGCTCGTCGATCTCCGAGGTGATGATCTTCGAGAACGGTCAAGTCGTGAATGCAAGTCTCGCCGACTACAAGATCCCAAGCTTCCTCGACATTCCCAAGCACATTCAAGCCGAATTGATCCAAGATCCGCATCCGACCGCGCCGTACGGTGCGAAGGGTGTCGGCGAATCCGGATCGTTCGGACCGACGCCCGCGATTGCCAATGCGCTCGAAGATGCGTGCGGCGTGCGCGTGCGCGAGATGCCGTTATTGCCGGAGCGCGTGCTGCGCGCGATTCGCGAAGCCGCCGGTACCCCATTGGAGAGCGAGTAATGGCCGACGGCCGCAAGACGATCCGCTTCACGCTCAACGGCCGCGCGGTGAGCGCCGACGTAGCGCCGCACGAGAACCTCATCGAGGTGCTCACGCGTGATTTCGCATTGCACGGCGCCCGCGTGAGTTGCGCGCAGGGTCTGTGCGGCTGCTGCACCGTTTCCGTGGACGGCGTCGCAACGTCGGGCTGCCTGTTCCTCGCGCCGTTCGCCAACGGCACGACGATCGAAACGGTCGAGAGCCTCGCCGTCGGCGACAGGCTCGATCCGATCCAAACGGCGTTTCTCGAGAACGCCGCCTTTCAGTGCGGGTTCTGCACGCCGGGCTTCATCATGATGACGCGCGAACTGCTCGACCGCATTCCCGATCCGAGCGACGATGAGATCCGTCACTACCTCTCGGGCAATCTGTGCCGCTGCGCGGCGTATCCCGAGATCGTGACCGCCGTCCGCTCCGCCGCGCGGGAGCGCGCGACGACGAAGGCCTAGCGCCCATGCCGTGGTATCGCTCGCTCAACCGGCAGCAATGGCGTACGCTCGTCGCGGCCAATCTCGGCTGGCTGTTCGACGGATATGAAACCTATGCGCTGATCCTCACCGTCGCGGTCGCGCTGCACGGGTTTCTCACGCCGGCGCTTTATCCGCAGATTCCGTTCTATGCGGGCGCGACGATCGGGATCACGCTGCTCGGCTGGGCCTGCGGCGGCATCGCCGGCGGCGTGCTCTCCGATTACTTCGGGCGCAAGCGCGTGATGATCGGGGCGATCCTCGCCTATGCGGCCCTCACCGGACTCACGGCGCTGTCGTGGTCGTGGATTTCGTTTGCCGTGCTGCGCTTTTGCGTCGGGCTCGCGCTCGGTTCGGAGTGGGGCACGGGCACGGCGATGATGGCCGAGATATGGCCGGATTCGGCCCGCGGCAAGGGCGCGGGCTTGATGCAGTGCGGCCTCGGCATCGGCTTTTTCCTAGCATCCGCGATCTGGTTGTTCGTCAGCCCGCTCGGGCCCGAGTCGTGGCGCTGGATGTTCTTGCTCGGGATTCTGCCGGCATTCGCGACGCTATGGATACGCCGCGGCATCACCGAACCGGAGAAGTGGACCGCGGCCGATCGCGCGCGCCGCGCGGCGGTTGCCGCGAAGACAACGGGTGCCGTCGATGCGCGCACCGACGAACTGACCAAGTTCACGCTCGCGCAGCTCTTTTCCGAGCCGAAGTATGCGCGCTTGACGGTCATCGCGCTGGCGATGTCGCTGACGACCACGCTCGGCTGGTGGGGCATTTCCACCTGGGTGCCCCCGTACGTCGCATCGATTGCGACCGGCCTCGGCTTGCCCGGCGCGCAGTGGGCCGCGATCGGCGGCATTGCGTATAACATCGGCGGTGTCGCCGGTTATGCGCTCTTCGGTTTCTTTGCCGACGCTTGGGGCCGTCGCACGGTGACGATCGTGTACTTCGCGCTCTCGCTCGTGCTCACGCCGGCGTTGTTCCTCTGGTCGCACACACTGCCGCTCGTGCTCGTGTTGTGCGCGGTCAACGCGTTCTTCACCAACGGCCAGTATACGTGGATGCCGGTCTGGTTGCCGGAGATTTATCCGACGCGCATCCGGGCCACCGCGATCTCGTTCGTTTTCAATGCGCCGCGCTTCGTGGCGTTTCTCGGGCCGCTTTTCGCCGGAACGCTGATCGCGCAACTAGGCGGCTACGGGATCGCGGCAACCGAGGTTGGAACGATCTACTTGTTGGGGCTGATCGCCGCCCCGTTCTTCCCCGAAACACGCGGTCAGCCGCTGCCCGAAAACTAGGAGCTTCCCTTGCCTTACGCCGACTTCCGCGCGTTCCTCGACGCCCTGCGCTCGAACGGGGAACTGATCGACATCGACCGCAAGGTCGATCTGTATCTTGAAGTTGGAAAGGCGCTGCGTGCAACGAGTGCGGTCGGCGGCCCGGCGCTCAACTTCAAGA
Organism: Candidatus Lustribacter telmatis; assembly: GCA_003164045.1. Classification (GTDB taxonomy): domain Bacteria; phylum Vulcanimicrobiota; class Vulcanimicrobiia; order Vulcanimicrobiales; family Vulcanimicrobiaceae; genus Lustribacter; species Lustribacter telmatis. The sequence continues at coordinate 24,638 of PLRU01000091.1, read as the reverse complement.
ATAACGGCACGGCCTTTCCGATGGTCGGCGGATTGTACAACACGCGCTCGAAAGCGCTGCTAGCGTTCGAAGCGACCGAAGCGAACGTTTTCGAGAAGATCCTGGCCGGCCTCGCCAAGCCGATCGCGCCGGTGATGATTTCCGGCAAAGCTGCGACGCACGACGTCGTGTTGACCGGCGCCGATGCGGACCTGACAAAACTGCCGATCCCGACCTACAGCGCGGATGACGGCGGTCCGTTCATCACGCCGGGCATCGTCGTAAGCCGCGATCCCGAGACCGGCGTTCCCGACATCGGGCACTACCGCTTCCAGATCATGAGCGCGGGCGAGATGTCGTTTCTCGCGCAGCCGTTTCACCGCTTCGGCAAACACATCGTCAAAGCACGCAAGATGGGGATGACGACATACCCGGCGGCCGTCGTGTTCGGCGTCGACCCGATTCTCGCGTACACGTGCACGATTCAGGTGCCCGACGGGACCAACGATTTCGAGATCGCCGGCGGCCTGCGCGGTGCGCCGGTCGAACTCGTGCACGCGCGCACCGTCGACCTCGACGTCCCCGCGCACAGCGAGATCGTCATCGAGTTCGAAGTTGACCTGACGAAGGACGTCTTCGAGGGCCCGCTCGGCGAATACACCGGCTACTACACGCCCGGCTCGATGAAACCGCTCGCGCGCGTCACCGCCATCACGCACCGCAAGGACGCGTATTGCCAGGCGCTGCTCACGGGCGTGCCGCCCACGGAGAACCACATCCTCAAGCAGCTCCCGTTTGAGGCGTCGTTCTTCCAGATGATGAAGAAGCAGTTCCCGACGCTGCACAGCGTGTCGATCCCGCCGTCGGGCGGGGTATCGTTCTCGATCGTCATGTCGCTGACGCAGCGCTATGCGGGCGAAGCGCGCCACGCGATCTTGGCGGCGATGTCGACCAACCTGCGGCCGAAGATCGTGACCGTGGTCGATCCCGACATCAACGTGCAAAGCTCGGCCGAAGTGGAGTGGGCGGTGGCATTTCGCATGCAGCCGCAGCGCGATGTGATCGTCGTCGATGGGCTACCGGCCGGGCCGCTGGATCCGTCGGTCGACGACTCGGTTCCGCTGGATAGCCGCACGGGTTCGGCGATCGGCATCGACGCGACGCGGCCGTTCGGGATCGAATTCCAAAAGGTCGCCGACGTGCCGGGCTGGCAAGAGTACGACTTCCCCGAACTTCGCGCGCGCCACTCGTAAGGAGCGTCCCATTTCAAACTCATCGCGTCGTAGCTTCCTCGCGCGTTCGGCAGCGGCAGGCGCGGCGTTCGCAGCCATCGGCCCGCGAACCGCGTACGCTCAAGCGCTCGCGACGCTCAACGTCGCGGCGATTCCGAGCGACATCTCCGGCAGCGCGTATTATGCCGCCGACAACGGATACTTCAAGAAGGCCGGGATGGACGCGCAGTTCCTTGCGTTGACGAGCGGTCCCGCGATTGCCGCCGCCGTACTCGGCGGTTCGGCCGATGTCGGTTACTCGAACGTGATTTCGCTCGCCATCGCGCACTCGCGCGGTTTGCCGATCACGATTCTCTTCCCGGCTAACCTGCACGTGCACGAAGCGCCGACGGCGGGTTTGCTCGCGGTGAAGAAGACCTCGCCGATCACCAGCGCCAAGAACCTCAACGGTAAGGTGATGGCGGTGATCGGGCTCAACAACATCGCCGACATCGCGGCGCGCGCGTGGATCGACAAGAACGGCGGCGATTCGAAGACGGTCAAGTCGGTCGAACTGCCGTTCCCCGAAATGAAGGCCGCGCTCGAAGCGGATCGTATCGATGCCGCGGTGCTCGACACGACCGGCGATCCGACGCTGGGCAAACCGGGCGATACGCTGCGCTTGATTGCCAGCACGTTCGACGCGGTTTCGATGCGTTTCGCGCCGTCGGTCTGGTTTAGCACCACCGATTGGGTGGCGAAGCATCCGGCCCAGGCGAAGGGCTTCGTCGCCGCGATGCGCGAGTCGGCGCTGTGGGCCAACAAGAACCATCGCGACTCGGCGACGATCCTTGCGAAGTACGCGCACATCACGACCGCGCAGATCGATACATTTACGCGCGCAACGTACGGCGATCGCCTGACGCCGGAGTTGATTCAGCCCAACATCGATGTCGCGGCGAAGTACGGCGCGATCAAAGCGGCCTTTCCGGCGAGCGACATCATCTCGAGCGCCGCCGGCTAGGTTTTGCTTGCTCCCTCCCCGGGCATGAAGCTGGAAAGTCATCCTGTGGGGGGAGTTATGAAAACGGATTCCGAGCTCTATTCGCGACCCGAAACTTGGGTCGCATGGGGCGTCAACTGGAGTGCGGTCTGGGTCGGTGCTCTTGCAGCGCTCACCGTCGCACTCATCTTCGGCCTGATCGGCACCGCAGTCGGTGCAACGTCGCTGGAAAAGTTCTCGTCGTTCACAACCATTTCGCGCATCGAGGTCGCAATGGTCATTTGCGGGGCGTTTTTCAGCTTCGTCGTGGGCGGCTGGGTGGCCGCAAAAATTACCGGCGCGCGTCACGCCGAGCGTACGATACTGCACGGTGCGATCGCGTGGCTCGTGGCGACGCCGTTGCTCGTCGTGATGCTGGCGGCCGGCGCGGGCAACGCGTTCGGCGGCTGGTACGGGGGACTCGTCGCATCGCCGCTCGGCGCCGCAGTCGCCGCACCGGCAACGCCTGAGGTCGTTCGGAACACGGCCCTAGCCGCGCTGACGTCGCTGCTCGTCGGTTTGATCGGCAGCGTCATCGGCGGCTGGATGGGATCCGGCGAGCCGATGACCTTCACGCACTATCGCAAGCGCAACGCATACCTCGCGTCGCAGAAAGGACTCTAAATCATGCCCTTGATCATTCTGTGGCTGCTCGGAGCGCCGCTCGGAATTCTCATCATCCTCTTCCTGCTGGGGATTGGCCGCTAGGCAGATTCGCTAGGAAGAATTGAAGCGCACGATTCGGGTGGCGTCGAAGTGGCTGCTGCAAGCATCATGGGTTCATGAACAGCAGCTACTACGACGCCCTCAGTCAGCGCGACCCGGCCTTCGACGGTGTATTCTTCTACGCCGTGACGACCACGGGCGTCTATTGCCGCCCAACCTGTAAGAGCCGCCGCCCGCTCGAACGCAACGTCCGCTTTTTCGCGGAGACGGCGACCGCGCGAGCGGCCGGTTTTCGGGCCTGCAAACGCTGCCGTCCGGATGACGGCGCGTACGACGCACAACCCGAGTGGCTGACGCAAGCGTGCCGCTTTCTCGAGCTGGCGGAAGAAGCCCCGACGCTCGACGAACTCGCCGCCGAAGTCGGCGTAAGCCGAGCGCATCTTCAGCGCACGTTCACGAAGTCGATCGGTGTCTCGCCGCGGCGTTATGCGGCGACGCTGCGGGAAGCGCGCTTGCGTACATCGCTGCGGAGCGGCGCGACGGTAAGCACGGCAACATACGAGAGCGGCTTCGGTTCGAGTTCCCGCGTGTATGAGTCGGCCGCTGCAACGATCGGCATGACGCCGGCGCGCTACCGCGGCGGAGCATCGGGGATGACGGTTGCCTACGGTATCGTTTCATCCGCACTTGGTCCCGTGCTCGTTGCTGCGACGGATCGCGGCATCTGTCACGTCGCGCTGGGTGAGGATGAGACCGTGCTCGAACACGATCTACGCGCATCCTTTCCGCGAGCGACGCTGGAGCGCGCCGAGGACCGCGTCGAGTCGGCAACCTCGGCACTCGTGCGCTATCTCTCGAACGGCGGTCCGTGGCCGCAACTCCCGCTCGACGTGCGCGCAACCGCGTTCCAGGCGCGCGTGTGGGAGGCGCTCACGCATATTGCTCCCGGCGCGACGACGACGTACGGTGAATTGGCGCGTGCGCTCGGGGATCCGAACGCGACGCGTGCCGTCGCCCGCGCGTGCGCGACGAATCCGGTTGCGCTGCTGATACCATGTCACCGCGTGATCGCGAAGAACGGCGACATGCGCGGCTATCGCTGGGGCGTCGACCGTAAGAGCCGGCTCCTCGATCTCGAACGCAACGCCTCGTGATCGACTCAGCCGAACTCGTTGCGCAGCTCGACGAGCGCGGGTACGCCGTCGTACCCGCACTGCTCGATGCGGCGCGCTGCGCCGAGTTGATGGCCGCCTATGACGACGGCCCGCTCTTCCGCAGCACGATCGTCATGCAGCGGCACGGCTATGGCCGCGGCGAGTACCGCTACTTCAGCTACCCGTTGCCGCCGTTCGTGCAAACGCTGCGCGAGCAGCTCTACACGGCGCTCGTTCCGGCCGCCAACGCGTGGTCTGAGCGCTTGGGTTCGAAGGTGCGCTTTCCGGCGGCACTGCCCTTGATGCTCGAGCTGTGCGCCGACGCCGGTCAAGCGCGCCCGACCGCGCTATTGCTGCGCTATCGTGCGGGCGACTACAACGCGCTGCATCAAGACATTTATGGCGAGGTCGCGTTCCCGCTGCAGGCGACGATCTTGCTCAGCGATCCGTCAACGTTCGCTGGTGGCGAATTCGTGCTCGTAGAGGCTAAGCCGCGCAAGCAAAGCACCCCACACGTCGTTCCGCTCGCGCGCGGCGATTGCGTCATCTTTCCCAATCGCTTGCGGCCCAACGCCCAAGGCGCGCGTTCGACCTACCGCCACGGCGTGGCCGAAGTGCGCAGCGGCACGCGCGTGACGTTGGGCATCATTCTGCACGACGCCAAATAGCGGACTTTCGCCTTCGCGGGCGGCACACGAGAAGCATGAAACGCCTGATCGCTCTCGCAACCTCCGCCTTCATCCTCGCACCGCTGCCGGCACTGGCGGGTATTTGCACGGCGCCCGTGCCGGGTCCGAACGACTCACACATTCGCATCATCAACCAAGCTGCAGACGCGGGCGCGTGGGTGACGGTGTATAGCTACGAGATCGCCGGGCGCCACATCGCCGGCGCATGGTGCGTGCCGGCCGGGAAAGACGATACGCACGGCCTTAGGACGACGATCATCGCCGTGCGCGTCGAAGTCGAACCTCCGGCGTGCTCGCACGGCGTGAAGCTCGATCGCGAGCTTCCGGCGGGCGATCCGGAACACTCGGGCGTTATCCATTGCACCGCGAAGGTCACCGGTTCGAACGGAAAATACGTTTTCCAATAGCGCCCCAGCCGCCCGCGGCGATGCCGACCCACCAGATCAGCGGTAGCTGCAACGGCAGCCGAAGCCAGATCGCCCACGCCGGTGCGACGGCGGCGAAGCGATCCGCCGCGAGTGCCATATACCAATTCGCCGGCCAAACGGCGAGGAGCAACGCGATGAGCCCAATGGCGGCGGCGTTGCGCGTAGGCGGAATGAGTAGACCAATGCCGCCGGCGAGTTCGGCTGCGCCGCTGATCGCCACGAGCGTACCGGCGTGACCAAACCCCGGCGGCACGATCGAGAGATAGAGTGCCGGGCGCAGAAAGTGCAACGTTCCGGTGGTGATGAACAACAGTGCCGGCAACGCGGTTCGAAGGACGAAGCGCACGAAACGCTTATAATGATTCAGCTATGAACTTTACCTTTCAGCGCGCCCGATTTCGCGAAGTGTTGCAATCCGGCGCGTGCGTTCATCCGGGTTCGGTGTTCGACGCGATATCCGCCCGGATCGCCGAGTCGCTCGGCTTCGAGATCGGCATGTTTGCCGGCTCGGTTGCTTCCAACGCAATTCTCGGCGCGCCGGATCTCGCGGTCATCACGCTCACGGAGTTCGCCGAGCAGGCCTATCGCATTTGCCGAGCCGGCCGGTTGCCGTTGCTCGTCGATGCCGACCACGGATACGGGAACGCGCTGAGCGTCATGCGCACCGTTGAAGAACTCGAAACGGCCGGCGTCGCGGCGCTGACGATCGAGGACACCGCGTTGCCGGCCGCTTTCGGCGAGACGCGCATGGCGCTCATCTCGGTCGAGGAAGCGGCCGCCAAGATGCGCGCGGCCGTGCAGGCGCGGCAAGACCCGGGTTTGGTGATCGTCGGCCGCACGCAAGGTGCGGTCGTGAACGATGTGGCGGATGCCGTTGCCCGGGCGCGCGTGTACGAACAAACCGGCGTCGATGCGCTGTTCTTCACCGGCATTAGCAAGCGCGAAGAAGTCGAGGCCATCGGTGCCGCGGTCAAGCTTCCGGTCATGCTCGGCACGATCAACGCCGCGCTGAGCGATCGCGAATTTCTGGCCGCGCATAAGGTGCGTATCGCGCTGCAGGGCCATCAACCGTTTGCGGCCGCCGTGCAAGCCACGTATTCCACGCTCAAGGCCCTGCGCGAAGGCGTCGCGCCCGCTGCGCTTGCGAACGTAGCGCCGAAGTCATTGATGGACGAACTTACGCGCGAACCTGACTATGCGGCTTGGACGAAAGAGTTCCTGAAGGGCTGAGACCTCAGTCGAAGAGCGACGGGCTCGTCACGCCGGTGTCGGCGACCGGCGCGATGAGCGCGGCATCGTCGAAGCGCGCGTTGCCGACGCGCGGTGCGACCGGATTTGCCGTCCAGTCCTCGGGCGGACTCGGCACGAGCAGCTCGAGCAGCGCGGCGGGATCTCCGTCGCCGGCCGCGAGCCATTCGTTCGCCCGCGCGATGTCGAGCACGGCCGGCATGCGCGAGTGGATCGTCGCCATAAATGCGTTCGCGGGCTGCGTGATGATCGATGCGCTGGCGATCGTCTCATCGCTTGACGGCGAGTGCCACACATCCCAGACGCCGGCGAACACGAACGGCTCATCGTCCGTGCGGTGGATCCACAACGGCGTTTTCCCGCCGTCGTTGTCGGCACGCCATTCGTAGAACCCGTCGGCGAAGATCGCGCAGCGCCGCGAGCGGAACGCGTCGCGATATGTCGGCGCTTTGGCGACCGTTTCGATGCGCGCGTTGAACGTGGAGAGTTTGACCAGCGAGGGGTGTTCGGCGTGCGGCGGAATGAGGCCCCAACGAAGATCTTCGACGCTGCGGTCCACGTCGTTGAGCACGGCAGCGACCGGTTGGGTGGGGGCGATGTTAAAGCGGCTGCGCAGCGTGCGTGCCACGCTCTTGCTGCCTAACGTTTTCGCCAGCGGCCACGGCGGCTTGCGTAGCGTGAAGCGGGCGCACATTCACTCCGCGCCCTTCCACCGGGTGAAGAGTTCGTTGTCGATGCCGAATTGATCGAGTACTTTGCCGACGGTGTGGTTGACGATGTCTTCGATCGTCTTCGGGCGCGAATACGTACCGGGTACGGGCGGCAAGATGATCGCTCCGGCTTCGGCTGCGCGCGTGAGGTTGCGCAGATGGTTGACGTGCAGCGGCGTCTCGCGGACCACGAGCACCAGCGGGCGGCGTTCTTTGAGGCACACGTCGGCCGCGCGCACCAGCAGGTTGTCGTTGAGTGAGTAGGCGATTGCCGAGGCCGAACGCATCGAACAGGGCACCACGATCATGCCGCCGGTCTTGAACGAGCCCGAGGAAATCGACGCGGCTAAGTTTCTGCTGTCGTGCACGACGTCGGCGAGCGCTTCGAGTTCGGGGGGTTTCACGTCGGTCTCGAGTTCGACGGTTTGCTTGGCTTGCGGCGAGATCACGAGATGGACCTCGAACCCGCCGATCGCGCGGAGCGCGCGCAGCGTTTGGATCGCATAGATGCTTCCGCTGGCACCCGATACGCCGACGATGATTCTGGGCATTGCTCGCACCGTTTCCGGGGCATGGACGCCGAACCTCCGGGGGGAAGGGTTCGCTCATGAATGGCAACGGTTCCGGCGCCAAGACGGTCGCCGTCCTGGGGCTGGGCGAAGCCGGCTCGCTGCTGGCGCGCGATCTCGTGCGCGGCGGCGCGACCGTGCGCGGCTGGGACCCCGACTTCCACGGCGATCTCAGCGAGATTCCGCGCGCTGCGAGTCTTGCCGCCGCGGTTGACGGCGCCGACATCGTCATTTCGGTCAATTGGTCGACGGTGGCGGCTGACGTGGCGCGCGAAGCGCTGCCGTACTTGCACCGCGGCATGCTCTACGCCGATCATAATACGGCCGGTCCGCTCTTGAAACAAGCGTTGGCCGCAATCGTCGAGCCGAGCGGAGCCGCGTTCATCGACGTTGCGATGATGGCGCCGGTACCGCCGCTCGGCATGCGCGTGGGCATGTTCATGGCCGGCAGCGGGGCCGAAGAACTCGCGGCGTTCTATCGCCGCTTCGGTACGCCGGTCGGCTTCATCGGCGCGAAGCCCGGCGAGGCGAACGGACGCAAGCTCTGCCGTTCGGTGTTTTTCAAGGGCATGTCGTCGTCGGTGTGGGAGGCGCTCGAAGCCGCGCGCGCCGTCGGCGTCGAGGATTGGCTGCGCTCGGACATCAGCAAGACGTTCGTTGAAGCCGACGCCGCGTTTATCGATCGCTTGGTCGACGGCACGGCGAAACACGCGGTGCGCCGCGGTCACGAAATGCGCGATGCCGAAACGATGCTGCGCGAACTCGGCACGCCGACCACGATGGTGACGGCCACGGCCGAATCGCTCGAGCGGATCGCCGCTGAGAAGACGGTCGCCGCACACCGGTGACCGGCGCACCAGCGATCGTCCTACGCGACGTCGGGAAGGTTTTCGTGCGCGACGACGGCAGCGCGGTGTCCGTGCTCGAACACGTGACCTTCGATATCGCGGCCGGCAGTTTCGTGTGCCTGGTCGGCCGCAGCGGCAGCGGAAAGTCGACGATTCTCAACATGATCGCCGGCTTGATCGAACCGTCGAGCGGCACGATCGCGTTCGCCGACGGTTCGGTCAAACGGCCCCGGCTCGACGTCGGGTACATGACGCAAAAGGAAACGCTGCTGCCGTGGCGCGACGTGCTCAAGAACGTCGCGATGCCGCTCGAAGTGCGCGGCGTGGGCCAAGCTCAGCGCGAAACGCGCGCGCGCGAACTCATTGGACTCGTCGGTCTCGCCGAAGCGGAGAAGCGTTATCCGCGCGAACTCTCCGGCGGCATGTCGCGCCGCGCGTCGCTCGCGCGCATGCTCGCCAGCGACCCGGCAACGCTGTTGCTCGACGAGCCGTTCGGCGCGCTCGACGCGCAGCTGCGCGGCGATCTGCAACTGGAGTTGCTGCAGCTCTGGGAGGGCAGCGGTAAGACGATCGTCTTCGTCACGCACGACATCGACGAAGCATTGCTCCTCGCGGATCGCGTGATCGCGCTGCAATCCGGCGGCCGGATCGCCGTCGATGTCGAGTTGCCGCCCGCGCGGCCGCGCAGCGTGCGCGACGTGCGCTTCGCGCCGGAGTTCATCGCCTTGCACGAACGGCTGCTCGACGCCCTGACAACCGATCCGGATGCTGCGGCGCGCCCGATCTCGGCCGGCGCACCGTGAGCGCGACAACTTCGGCCGTCGCGTCCCGGCGCAACCTTCGCACGCGCCACGTCGTGCGCATTATGCTGTTGCGCATCGCCCTGTTCGTCGTCGTCGTCGGTCTGTGGCAGCTCGGCTCGAACGCGAACCTCTTCGATCCGGGGATCCTTCCGAGCCCATACGCGATCGGTGCGCACCTGCTGAAGATCACGCTCGACGGCACGCTGGAGTTTCACGCCTGGATTACCATTCAGGAAACGGTCGCGGGGTTTCTGATCGGGGCGATCGGCGGCATCGTGCTCGGTTTCGCAATCGGGCGCTATCCGGCGCTGGCCGAAGTGCTCGATCCGTTCATTCTCGCGGTCTATAGCGTACCAAAGGTCGCCCTCGCGCCGCTGTTCGTGGTGTGGTTCGGCATCGGCATCTTCATGAAGATCGTGCTGGCGGCGATCACGGTGCTGTTCATCGTGTTCTTCAACACGCTCGCCGGCGTGCGCAACGTCGACCGCGACCTGGTCGATGCGGTCTGGCTCATGGGCGCGAAGCCGCGCGACGTCCTCTTCAAGGTGCTGGTGCCCTCGGCGATGAGCTGGGCCTTGACCGGCGTGCGCATTTCGATCCCCTATGCGCTGATCGGGGCGATCATCGGCGAATTGATCGCTTCCAATCGCGGCATCGGGTACCTGATCTCGTCGGCCGCCGCCGGCTACGATACGGCGGGCGTCTTTGCGGTGCTCATCGTATTGACGATCTTGGCGATGCTCCTCAACGCGATCGTTGACGAGATCGACCGCCGGCTCTCCAAATGGAAAGTCGATTCATCCGTGGGCATACGAGGAACCTGACAGCATGAAACTCACACGCAAACGCGCTCTTGCATCCATCGCCGGCGCCGCCGCGGTGACCGCCTTTCCGGCGATCGCGCGTTCGGAGGTAACCGCGCTCTCGGTCGGTCAGATCGGCAACTCGGTTGCGTTCTTTCCGGTGTTTGCGGCCAAGGCGCTGGGCTTCTACAAAGACGCCGGCCTCGACGTCACGTCGACGGCCTTTTCGTCGGGCACGCTCGTCGGTACCGCCGTGACCTCAAACAGCATCGATATCGGCAACTCGGTGATTACCGACGTGTTCGCGCTGCTCAAGGCCAACCGGCCGGTGAAGCTGATCGGTTCGCTCTGCAATGGCTACTACGTCGACATCATCATGTCCAACGGGTTTCTCGATGCCTCGAAACTTACGCGGGCGAGCAAGCTCGTCGATAAGATCAACGGGCTCAAGGGGAAGAAGATCGGCATTACCGGACCGGGTTCGGGGACGCAAGCGCTGGTCGACTACCTCTTTCGTTTACAGGGACTCGATTCAACGCGCGACGTGGAGCTGGTGAACGTGGGCGTCGATCAGGGCGCGATCTTACAAACGATGAAGACCGGGCGCATCGACGGCGTTTCGTTTGCCTGGCCGCTCACGATGATCGCCGAGACGAACAACATCGGGAAGGGTTTCATCGAGCCGGCCGAGGGCGACGTGCCCTCGATGCGCGACCAGATTCAGGGCGTCGTGTACGCCAAACCGGACCTCATCGCCAAGAAGCAAGCGCCGATGATCGCGTACGTGCACGCGATCGGACGCACCGAGGCGTATTTGCACCGGAATCCCGGCAAAGCGCGCGAGCTGCTCAAGCAGTACGACGGCGCGCTGAGCGACCCGGCGATCGATGCGCTCCTCAAAGCCTACATGCCGGTGCTGCCGCAACAACCGGACATCGATGCGAACAGCTATGAGAAGGCGCTCCAATTCCATCGCCTGACGGGCTTCGCCGGACCGACCGGCAACACGTATCCCGAGGTTGTCGATACCAACACCATGCTGCGTGCGATTAGGAACACGAAATGAAGCTCTGCCGCTTTGGAGATCACCGTTACGGCGTCGTCCGCGACGGCAACGTCTTCGACGTAACCGAGCACGTTGCGAAGGCCGTCGTCGCCGCGCCGCTGCAGCGCGGTGATGCCGCGATCGCCAACCTGGCCGCGATCGTGCGGCTCGTAGAAGGTGCGACGCTCGGGGCACCGGCGGCGAACGCCAAAGATGCGACGTTCCTCTCACCGGTAATCAACCCGACGAAGATCGTTGCCGCTCCGGTCAACTACGAAGCGCACATCGCAGAGGCCGAAGAAGATCCCGCGATTACCTTCAACCACGCGGTGGCGCGCATCGACAAGGCCGGACTGTTCCTCAAGGCATCGAGTTCGCTCGTCGGCCCCGGGGAAGGCGTGGCAGTGCACTTTTCCGACCGGCGCAGCGACCACGAGATCGAACTGGGCCTGGTGATCGGGAAAACGTGTAGCGATGTCACCGAGGCGGATGCGCTCGATGTGGTCGCCGGTTACGCGATCGCTCTCGACATGAGCGTGCGCGGCACCGAAGATCGCAGCTTTCGCAAATCGCTCGACAGCTATTCGGTTCTCGGGCCGTGGCTCGTGACGCCCGATGAATTGACCGATCCGGATAACGTCGACTTCACGCTCAAAGTGAACGGCGCGGTAAAGCAGCAGTCGAACACGCGGCATTTGATTTTTAAAGTGCGCAAACTCATTGCGTGGGCGTCGCGCTGGTACACGCTCTATCCCGGCGACGTCATCATGACCGGAACGCCTGAAGGCGTCGGTCCCGTCGGTCCGGGCGATGTGATGGACTGCGAGATGCAATATATCGGCTCGATGCGCGTCGCGGTGCGCGCCGCGAGCGTTTACGCCGCGAATAGCCGTGCATCGGAGGCCGTGCCGGAATGAACGCCGCCCGCGAGCGCGTCATCGTCGCCGGCGGCGGTCCGGTCGGCCTGATGACTGCGCTCGGGCTCGCGCACGCCGGCGTTCCGGTGCTGCTCATCGAGCAAGAGCCGGCTCTCACGATTGACCTACGTGCCGGTTCGTATCATCCGCCGACGCTCGAAGCGATGGCGCCGTACGGCATCACCGACCGCATGATGGAAACCGGGATCAAAGTCCGGCATTGGCAGATTCGCGATCGGAAGAACCCGGAGTGGATTGCGAATTGGGACCTCGGCCTGATCGCCGATCTCACGCCTTATCCATACCGCTTCCATCTCGAACAGCACAAGCTCACGCCGATTATCTTCGATTTTTTGCGTCGAGAACCGCTGGCCGAAGTGCAGTTTCGCGCGCGCTTCGTGGATGTAGCGCAAACAGGTGAGGGCGTGCGCGTGACCTACGAGCGCGACGGTGTCATGGAAGTCGCCGACGGCGCCTATCTGGTCGGCGCCGACGGCGGCCGCAGCAACGTGCGCAAGGCGATCGACATGCCGTTCGAGGGATTCACCTGGGACGAGCGCTTCATGGTGATCAGCACGTCGTTCGATTTTCAAACGATCGGGTACGCGAAAAACGCCTACATCGCCGATCCCGATCAGTGGGTGACGCTCTTCCAAATGCCGGGTGATGGCTCGCCGTATTGGCGCATCGTGATCCCGACCGATATCGACGTACCGGAAGAGGTCATCGCGGCGCCGGCTGCGGTCCAAGCGTGGCTGCAAAATTTTGCACCGCGCAGCGAGCCCTACGACGTGCTCTATAACAGTTTCTATCGCGTGCATCAGCGCGTCGCGCGCAACTTCCGCAGCGGCCGCGTACTGTTGGCCGGGGATTCGGCGCACCTCAACAACCCGCTGGGCGCGTTCGGGCTCAACAGCGGCATCCAAGATGCCGCGAATCTGATCCCGAAACTCGCCGCGGTGTGGCACGGCACGGCACCCGAATCGCTGCTCGACGTCTACGATCGCCAACGGCACACGGCCACGGTCGAGCACGTCCAAGCGAACTCCATCGCCAACAAGAAGACGATGGAATTACGCGATCCCGAACTCCGCCGCGCCCATTTCGAAGAACTGGTGCGCACGGCAAACACGCCGGAACTCGCGCGGCGCTACTTAATCAATTCATCCATGATCGCGGCCGTGCAACGCGCAGCCGAAGTCGCCTGAGGGATCACAAACATGCGCATCGATGTTCACGCTCACTACTTTCCCGGCCCGTATCTCGATTTGATCGACGCGCTCAGCCACGGTGAAGTTGAGACGAGCATGGGGCGGCGCGGCGCGCATGCGACGCACGCCGGCGACGCGACGGTCCGCATCGAGGCGATGGATAAGGCCGGCGTCGGCATGCAGATCCTCTCCATCGCCACGGGCGGACCGTACATCTCGAATGAAATCGGCGCGATCATCGGTGCGCGCGCGGCCAACGACGCCTACGCCGAGATGGTGCGGCTCTACCCGCAGCGTTTCAAAGCGTTCGCCACGCTGCCGCTCCCGCACGTGAAGGCGGCGCTTGCGGAAATGGAACGTGCCTTCGATCAGCTCGGTATGGTCGGTATCGGCGTCGCGACAAAAATGGGCGGCAAATCGCTGGCCGACCCATCGTTCGATCCGGTCTACGAAGAACTCAACCGCCGTGGCGGCGTACTGTTCGTTCATCCGATCGGCCACTCGTGCGATTCGACGCTGCTCGAATCGACCGGCCTCACCTGGCCGCTCGGCGCGCCGTTCGAAGATACCGCGGCGGCGTTACAGCTGCTGCAAACCGGCTTCGTGCAGAAGTTTCCGAAGATCCGCGCGATCATGCCGCACCTCGGGGGCACGTTGCCGTTCCTCGTGCATCGCCTCGATCACCAGCAAGACCGGTTCATGCACGGGCACGGTAAGCCGAGCGAACTCGCGAAGAAATTCTGGTACGACTCGGTCAACGGTAACGTGGCCGCGTTGCGCTGTTCGTGCGACACGTTCGGCATCGACAAAATCGTGTTCGGCACGGACTACCCGTTTTGGAACGGCCCCGCGCACCAGCACGCCTCGGAATATATCGACCGAGCCGGCCTCTCCGCCGCCGACGTGCAGGCGATCTCCGAAGGCAACGCCCGCGCGCTCTTCGGAGACGCTCTACTTCCTTAACCCGGCGGCTCGGCCGAAGGCCGAACGCGAAGGATTCACGGAACGTGAATCCACTAGGGGGAGTCGGTGGTGAGTTTGTACTCGTCGAACGTGGCGTGCGCGACGATGTGATAGCCGGGCACTTGGATATCGGCATCTTCCGTTAGCGGTACCGGGAAGCCGTCGACTTGGACCGGATTGACGTCGACGCGGATCACGCCGCCGTTCACGTACGACCACTGCACTTCGCGCAGCCCGTTATCGTCGATGATCGCATGAACGCCGCGGACGTGGCCGTCCGTGCGATCTTTCATGTCGACGATCGAGCGCGCACCATCGTGCATGAGGCTAACGACATCATAGGTCGCGGGCCAGGTGACCGGCTCCATCGGGTCCATTTTGATGTTTTCGAACCCCTTGCCGAACCACGGCACGTTCCGGAAGTGGATCGAGTAGAGGTTCGGGCGCTCGTACTTCCCCGTGCCGTCGAGGTGGACTCGGACGTACGGGAAGGTCTTCAGTGCGAAATCGACGTGGAGGCCAAAGGTATAGGAACGCACCGCTGACGTGCGGGCGCCGGTCATTGCAAAAACGCGGGCAGCCTCGTCGGGTGGTCCCTCTGCGAGGAGAGCAAGCGACGCAACGAGCGCTGCTACCCCCCGGTAGATGGGACTCATATTGTCCTATATCTTCGCGGGAAGGCGCGCTGTCCCTCGACCGCGTAAGTCGCAGCCAGGAACCCCGAAACAACGTTTTGACAGCAAAATCGAGGTCAACGCCGTGTCCGACTTGTTTTATCAGACCCGTCCCGATCCGCCGTATCCGGCCGAGGTGACCGCCTTTGCGGACCAGCTCGAAGATATCATGGCCGACGGCACCTGCGATTTGGGCGCCATCGCTGCCGCGCTCAACGCCCGCCACGTCTCTGCCGGCGGCCGCGCAACCTGGACGCCGGAGACCCTAAGCGCCTATTTCGCCCAACTCGCGAACGCCGGAGCGTAGCCGTATGCATACCATTTTCGAGATCGCCGAGGGCCACAAGCCCGACGTTGCCGGCCGGGCCGCGTTGGAAGAGCGCATCGCCAACGAAGGTTTCCGCGGCCACTGGTACCCGCTCACGGCTAGCCGGAACGTCGGCGCAACGCCGGTCGCCATCGACCGGATGGGCGAACGCATCGTGCTTTGGCGCGACGGCACGGGCGCGGTCCACGTGCAGGAAGACCGTTGCCCGCATCGCGGCGCGCGGCTCTCGCAAGGGCATGTCCGCAAAGACGCGATCGTCTGCCCGTATCACGGGATTGCCATCGACGGCGACGGCCGCATCGTCAGTGTTCCCGCCCTCCCCGGCTGTCCGATCGAAGGCCGGCTCGCGCTGCGAACCTACGCCGTGCAAGAAATCGCCGATGCGATTTTCGCCTATTTTCCGACGCCTGCCGGCGAGGCGCCGGCGCCGTTCGGGCCGCCGCCGGAATTCACCGATCCCGCGTGGTCGCACTTCGTGTGCGAGACCACCTGGAAGACGAACTACCGGTATGCGATCGAGAACGTGATCGATCCGATGCACGGACCGTATCTGCACGGCGATTCGCATACGATGCAGTACGGCGCCAAAGACGACATCATGGAAATCAGCGACACGCCCGACGGTTTTCGCGTCTCGCGCAAGCTGCAAAAAGACGTCGCCTTCGATTGGACCGAGTACGGCGAAACGGGCGCGCTCTGGATGAAACTCGACATTCCGTACCCGGTGAGGAACGGACCGGGCGGACCGTTCCGCATCCTCGGCTTCGCGACGCCGATCGACGAACGCACCTCGCAGATTTTCTTTTGGCGCATGCGTAAGGTGAGCGGCTGGGAGCGCGATCTGTGGCGCTTCCTGTTCCGCGAACGGCTCGAGGCGCGGCACTACGCCGTGCTGGAACAGGATCGCATCGTGCTCGAAGGCCTGCCCGACGACGCGCGCGACCACGAGATCCTCTACCAGCACGATCTCGGCATCACCCGTTTGCGCCGCCGGTTCAAAGCGATCGCGCGCGAACAGATCGAAGCCGCGCAAGCCCTTGCGGCGGCCGGCCCGAAGACCCGCGTCGCGGCCGAAGCGTGACGGCGCCGGCCGGCGAGAATGTTCCGGATGCACGCTACAGCGTGCACTCGCTCGAACTGGGCTTGCGCATTCTCGAGAGTTTCGATCGCGACGCGATCGACGAAATGAGCTTGAGCGAAATGGCGCGCCGCATCGGCGTCTCGCGGTCATCGGCATTTCGCCTGGTGCACACGCTGCAGCGGCTGGGGTATCTCGAGCGCGAAGACGAGACGAAGAACTACCGCCTCGGCGCGCGCGTCATGTCGCTCGGCTACTCGTTCCTCGCCTCGAAAGATATTGCCGAGCTGGCGCGGCCCGATTTGCAGCGTCTGCGCAACGCAACGCGCTGCTCGACCCACCTCGGCATCCTCGACGGCGCCGAGGTGATTTACATCGCCCGCTTTGCGGCGCACAAGCCCGTCAGTGCGATGATCGCGGTCGGTGCGCGCGTGCCTGCGCACGCGACGACGATGGGGCGCATCATCCTTGCCTTTAAGCCTGCCGCGTACGTGGCGGAGCATTTCGGCGGGCGGCCGCTGGCGAAATTCAGCGAGCAAACGCCGGTGACGCTCGAGGCGCTCGCAGGGATGCTCGATGCGGATCGCCGGCGCGGCTACGTGATCAGCCATTCGAATTTTGAGGCGGGCATCGCGAGCATCGCCGCCCCGATCTTCGATGCGAAAGGCGAGATCGTCGGGGCGATCAACGTGTCGACGCCGGAGAATGCCATCGATGTCGAGCGCTTCGATAGCGACGTGTGCGATGCACTCCGCGCGGCCGCGCGCCGTATCTCGGAACTCTCGGGATATCGCGAGGCGGCGTTCGCTTCGTGAACCTCGAGCTGACCGGCCGCGTCGCCGTCGTTACCGGCGGGACGTCGGGCATTGGCTTCTCGACGGTCGGCCGTCTGCTCGATGAGGGCGCATCGGTTGCGTTCTGCGCGCGCGATGCGGAGCGCGTCGCGACGGTCGAAGAGCAATTTGCGCAGACCGCCGGCACGCGCGTGCTGGGTGTCGTGGCCGACGTGCTCGATCCGGCGGCATTGGCACGCTTTGCCGCGACGGTCGAGCAGCGCTTCGGCCGCACCGACGTGCTCGTGCACAACGCCGGCAAGTCGCGTATGGCCGGCTTCGATGCGCTCAGCGATGCCGATTGGACCGAGGAACTCGAACTGAAGTTCTTCGGCCTCTTGCGGCCGACGCGCGCGTTTCTGCCGTTGCTCAAGAAGTCCGACGCGGCAAGCATGGTCTACGTCTCGTCCCTACTCGCAAAGCAGCCCGAATCGCGGCTGATCTCGACCAGCGCCGCGCGGGCCGGCGCCCTCAACCTCGCCAAATCGCTCTCGGTCGACTTCGCTCCGGCGATCCGGGTGAACTCGATCTTGCTCGGCGTCATCGATACCGGTCAATGGGAGCGGCGCTACCACGAGCGCCTCGCCGCCGGCGAAACGCTTACGCGCGAGACGTATATCAGCGAACTAGCCGCCGACCGCGGCATTCCGCTCGGCCGCATCGGGCGGCCCGAGGAAGTCTCGGCGGCAATCGCCTTTCTCTCTTCTCCGCTGTGCGGCTTCATGACCGGGACGGTCATAGAAATTTCGGGTGGCTTCAGCCGTTATGTCTGAACGTGTGATCGCCGGCGACGTTATCGCCGCGTTCTTGGAAGCCGCGGGCGTGCGCGCCGCGTTCGGCGTGATCAGCATTCACAACATGCCGATTCTCGACGCGATCGAGCGGCGCGGCGTGATCCGGTGCGTTCCGGCGCGCGGCGAAGCCGGCGCAACGAACATGGCCGACGCGTACGCGCGCGTCGCCGGCGGCATCGGCGTTTGCTTCACCAGCACCGGCACCGCGGCCGGCAACGCCTGCGGCGCGATGGTGGAAGCGCTCACCGCCGGCACGCCGCTGCTCCATATCACGGGACAAATCGACGTGCCCTTCCTCGACCGCGACCGCAGCTATATTCACGAAGCGAAGGATCAGCTGACGATGCTGCGTTCGGTTTCCAAGCGCGCGTATCGCGTGTGGTCGGCAGACACCCTGCTCGGAACGCTGCGCGAAGCCGTTGCCGTTGCGCTGACGCCGCCGATGGGTCCGGTCAGCATCGAGATTCCGATCGACGTGCAAGGTGCGGCGATGGACATGCCGCCGTTCGACGAATTGCTGCCGTTGCCGCCGGGCGAGCTCACGCTCGACATCCGTTCGCTCGAGTCACTCGCGCACGAATTGCGCGGCGCGAAACGCCCGCTGCTGTGGCTTGGCGGCGGTGCGCGCGGCGCGTCGGTACCGGTGCGCGCGCTCGCGAAGCTCGGCTGGGGCGTCGTCACCAGTGCCGCCGGCCGCGGTATCTTGCCCGAAGACGACGCGGCGTCGCTCGGTTCGTACACGACGTCGCCGCCGGTCGAGGCGCTCTATCGCACCTGCGACGCGATGGTCGTAGTCGGTTCGCGTTTGCGCGGCAACGAAACGCTGCGCTGGAACGTGAAGCTGCCGGAGAAGCTCTATCAGATCGATGCCGATCCGACGATGCGCGATCGCTCCTATCCGGTGCGCCGTTTCGTTACCGGCGAGGCCGCTACCGCACTGACCGAACTCGTGGAGTTGCTCGGCAACGACATGAAGATCGATCCGGCATTCGGCGCCGATATCGCGAGCGCGCGCGCGAAGGCAAACGACGATCTGCGCCGCACGCTCGGGCCGTACGAAGACGTCGTGCACGCGCTCGGCGCCTGGATGCCCGCCGACGCGCTGTGGGTGCGCGACGTGACCGTTTCGAACAGCACGTGGGGCAATCGCTATCTGCCGCTGCGCGGACCGCGCGACGGCGTGCACGCTATGGGCGGCGGAATCGGCCAAGGGTTACCGATGGCCATCGGCGCCGCACTCGCTGCACCCGGACGGAAGACCGTTGCGCTCGCCGGTGACGGCGGCTTACAATTGTCGTTCGGCGAGTTCGTGACGCTCGTGCAAGAAGACGCCGACGTGCTGCTGATCGTGATGAACGACGGCGGCTACGGGGTGATCCGCAACATCCAAGACGATAAGTTCGGCGGCCGCCACTATCTGGCCGACTTGCACACGCCGGATTTCCAAGCGTTTGCCGCTTCGATCGGCCTTGCCAGCGCGCGCGCCGGCGACATGGCGTCATTCAATGCCGCACTTGCCGCACTCGGCAACCGAAAAGGCCCGGCGCTGCTCGAAGTCGACATGGTCGCGTTCGGACCGTACACGGTCGCCTTCGGTGGCCCGCCGGTACGCGAAGCCGCACCCGCGTGACGACGGCCGCGTCCGCGTTGCAGCCGATCTTCATCGGCGGCGCGTGGCGGCCGGGGCGCGGCGCGCCGGTCGTTTCGGTGAATCCGGTGGACGGTTCGGTCAACGCGTCGTTGGCCGGCGCCGATGCGAGCGACGTCGCCGAGGCAGTCGAGCGCGGCGTCGCCGCGATGCATGCGCCGGCCTGGCGCAATCTCTTGCCGCACGAGCGCGCGCGTATCATCCGCCGCATCGGCGACGGCATCGCCGCGGAAACCGAGACGCTCGCGCTCTTGCAACTGCGCGACAACGGGAAGCCGCTCTACGAAACGCGCGGCCTAGTCATTTCCGCTGCGAACACGTTCGGCTTCTTTGCATCCGCGCTTGAGACGCTCGAATCGGAAGTCACGCCGTCGCGCGGCGCGTTTCTTACGCTGACCACGTATCAGCCGCTCGGCGTCGTCGGCGCGATTACTCCGTGGAATTCACCGATCGCGAGCGAGGCGCAAAAGGTCGCGCCGGCGCTGGCTGCGGGTTGCGCGGTCGTCCTCAAGCCCTCCGAACTCACGCCGCTCCTCGCGCTCGAACTCGGGCGCATCGCGCAAGCCGCCGGATTGCCGGACGGTCTACTGAGCGTCGTGCCCGGCACGGGCGCCGTGGCCGGCGCCGCGCTCGTCGCGCATCCGGACGTGCGCAAGATTTCGTTTACCGGTGGAACCGAGACGGGGCGCGCCATTGCGCGCGCAGCTGCGGACAAACTGATGCCGTTAACGCTCGAGCTCGGCGGCAAGTCGCCGACGATCGTCTTTGCCGACGCCGATCTCGATATCGCGATCAACGGCGTGCTCTTCGGCATCTTCAGTTCGCAAGGACAGAGCTGCATCGCCGGCTCGCGTCTCTTCGTGCAGCGTGCGATCTACGCAACGTTCGTCGAGCGGCTGGTCGCGCGCGCGAAGCAGTTGCGCGTCGGCGATCCGCTCGATCCGCAGACGCATCTCGGTCCGCTCATCTCCGCGCCGCAGCGCGCCAAGGTCGAGTCGTACGTCGAACTCGCACGCGCCGAAGGCGGCCGCATTCTCTGCGGTGGCCGCCGGCCGGAAGGCGCGGCGTTCGCGAACGGCACGTTCTACGAACCGACGATCGTCGAAGGCTTGAGCAACCGTTCGCGCGTGTGCCAGGAAGAGATCTTCGGGCCGGTCCTCGTCGTGCTGCCGTTCGACGATGAAGCCGACGTCATCGCGCAGGCCAACGACACGGTCTACGGCCTCGCGTGCGGCATCTGGACCGGCGACTACAAACGCGCCTGGCGCGTCGGCACCGCGATCGCCGCCGGCACGCTTTGGATCAACACCTACAAGCAGTTCAGCATTTCGACGCCGTTCGCGGGTGCAAAAGCCAGCGGCATGGGCGTGGAAAAAGGCCGCACCGGCATTCGCAGTTACCAGCAAGAGCAGAGCGTGTACTGGGGCCTCGACGAGCAACCGAACCCCTGGGCGAACGCGCCGCAGTGAACGTCGCCGCAGCGCTGGCCGTCCTACGCCGGAACGCGCGCGGCATCGCCATCGAGGTTCTCGTGAACGGCATTTTGCCGTTTGCCGTGTATACCGCCGCGCATCCGAAGCTCGGCGATGTCGGGGCGCTGCTCGCCTCGATGATCGCGCCGGTCGCCTGGAGCATCGTCGAGTTCGTTCGCCGGCGCCGTATCGACGGCATCTCGCTGCTGATCGTCGCGGGCATCGTGCTTTCGCTGTTGGCGTTCATCGGCGGCGGGTCGGCGCGCTTCTTGCAGTTACGCGAGAACCTCGTCACCGGAATCATCGGTATCGTGTTCCTCGTCTCCGCGGCGATCGGCAAGCCGTTGATTTACCAGCTCGCCCGCGCGAGCATGTCGCGCCGTTCGAAGGCCGAGGCCGAGTCGTTCGAGCAGCAGAGCGGCAACGTGTACTTTCGCCGCAGCATGTCGCTCATGACGGTCGTGTGGGGCGCCGGCTTTTTGTTCCAAACGGCGATCGCTTGCGTGCTGGTCTTCGCGCTGCCGATCGCGGCCTATCTGGCGGTGAGCCCGTTTCTGGGCTACGGAACGATGGGCGTGCTGGCCCTCTGGACGTTCTGGTACGTTGAGGGGAAGAAGCGAGCCGCCGCCGCGCGCCGGCAAGAAAAGGGCTGAGCCGGGCGTTCCGCCGTTCCATCCGGCGGAATTCATGCACGAAGCAGCAAGGAGCGCTCGCGGACCGGTCCAACCTATAGTCCATGCCGCTGACGGCATTTCCGAGGAGAATCGAATGGCTCGCGTAGTTGGTGCTTTTGGTGTGTCGCACGGTCCGTTGCTGACGACGCCGCCCGATCAGTGGCATCAGCGCGCGGCCGCCGACATGCGTAATCCGCGCCATGCCTACCGCGGAGCTTATTACGATTTCCCGTCGCTTCTCGCGGCCCGCAACGGCGGTTTCGCCAACCAGCTCGATATCGGCACGAAGACGAAGCGCTACGAAGCGTGTCAGTCGGCCGTCGCCGAAGTGGCGCGCCGTTATGCGGCATGCGGCGCGAACGCCGCGATCATCCTCGGCAACGATCAGCGCGAAGTCTTCAAAGACGACTTCACGCCGGCGTTCCTGGTGTACGCGGGCAAGACGATCGAGAACATCCATCCGGATGAGGAAGAGACCGAGCGTCTCGATAGCATGGGGCTGGCCATCGCCCTCTCCGGACACGTGCCGGAAGGCGGCGCGGTATATCCCGGCGCGCCGTCGATTGCCGAAGCGATCGTCGATCAGCTGATCGATCGCGAGTTCGACGTCTCGATTTCCTACGAGCTGCCGAAACCGGGCGGTCATCCGCACGGCATCCCGCACGCGTACGGCTTCATTTTCCGCCGCATCATGAACGACGCGCCGCCGCCGACCGTACCGATCTTCTCGAACGTGGGCGAAGCGCGCAATCAGCCGCGGCTGCACCGGATGATCAAGTTCGGCCACGCGCTCAAAGAGACGATCGACGCGCTGCCCGACGATCTGAACATCGCGATCTTTTCATCCGGCGGTTTCACGCACTTCACGATCGACGAAGAGTTCGATCACGCCGTGATGGCCGCGATGCAGCAAGGCGACGAAGACGCGCTCGTCAAGTTCCCGGAATCCTGGTTCTGGGGCAATACCTGCGAAACGAAGAGCTGGTACCCGATGGTCGCCGCGATGAACGATTACGGCCGCAAGATGGACATCATCGACTACGTCCCGTGCTACCGCTCAGAAGCGGGCACCGGCCAAGCCATGATCTTCGCCAGCTGGAACTAAACGCTCTTAGCTATTGCGCCGCCCCACCATTTGTCATCCAGAGCGCAGCGAACGAAGTTCGCGTAGTCGAAGGACAGCCGCAATCGTTGTCGCTGAGTGGCTGTCCTTCGACTACGGTTCGCTTTGCGAACCTGCGCTCTGGATGACAAATGATTTATGAATGTGCTAGTGCGATGCGCTATGCTCGACGGGTAGCTGACAGCAGCTCGAGGACTCCGCCGGTGGGTTCCTCGCGTTCGAAGCCCATCGCGTCTTCCCAAGCGCGGCGCACGTCGTCGGGCTGCCCGACTTGGAAGATGTAGCTGCGCGCCACCGCGCTGTTGACGCGATTGACGTACTGGTCCGCCGGGACGCCGTCGATGAACAAGTGTTTGTTGACGATCGGCAGATCGATGCGGCGGTTGACCTCGGGGTCGCGCACGACCGCCTTCGGATCTTCACCGCGCGCCATCGCGTCCATGTCGTCGACGTATCGCTTGCGAATCATGATCACGCCGCGGTCGCTGGTGCCCAAATGTTCTTTGGTGCGGTCGGCGATCGCACCCTGACCGAGCCAGGCGACAAAGTCCTGATTCATGACGTGGCTCGTGACCCACTTGCCCGTCAGCGCGTCCTTGATCGGGCCGTGCCAGGTCGGGATCATCCCCTGCTCGTAGGGCTCGCGCTCGGTCGGAACGCGGCTGAAGTGCCACGTGACGCTCAGCGTGTTCTCGTCGTCGATCGGCACGCGCCACTCGAAGTGGCTGCCGGTGAAGAGCGCGTTGGGCCAGAGGCACACGCGGCCGACGGTCCAGAGCGGATCATCCTCGCCGGCGTCTTCGGTCACGCGCCGGTAGGTGTGGCCGTAGGCGAATTCATCGAAGGCGAGCTTGAGGTGCCGGGGCGCGTAGGGACCGGTCTCGCCGCGCAGCCGGATCGACCAGTTGCGGTGCATCCACTCGAAGTGGACGGGATCGATCGAGTTCTCCTGACACTGGAACCAGTTACACGGGATCTCCGAGAGCACGATCTGGGCGAAGCCGTTCTTCCAAAGGAAGGGCTCCCAGTTCGGTACGAGCGGCGCGGGCTGCGGGCCGAGGTAGGCCCAGAGCAGGCCGGCTTTCTCTTCGACCGGGTAGGCCTTGATCCGGACTTTGTCGCGGTAGTGGGCCTCGGGATTGGCCACATCCTCGAACGGCTGCTCGAGCGTCTTGCCGTCGGCATCATAAAGCCAGCCGTGGTAGTTGCACCGGATGCCGCATTCCTCGACGAACCCGTAGGAGAGGTCGGCCCGCCGGTGCGGACAATGGCGGTCGACCAGACCGTAGGTTCCGCTCATGTCCCGGAAGAGGACGAGGTCCTCGCCCATCAGACGGACGGCCTTGATCGGGTTCTTCGCGAGCTCGCTCGCGCCGGCGATGGGCATCCAGTACCGGCGCAGCAGATCGCCCATCGGGGTGCCGGCCCCGACCTGCGCCAGTTGCCGGTTACGCTCTTCCGTCAGCATATCGCTCTCATTATACGCCTTGGGCGGTTGCCATGCCGCCCTCGTGCGTCAAGGCAGATGCATTCATTCCTAAAGGTAAACAGTACGGGCGAGGAAGAAGTTTCCTTTTAAGCCAATCCAAGAAGGCGCGCAAATCCGGACCGCCGGGCTTTGGGTACTTTTTTTGCGGCACTATTTTTCTAGTAAATTAGAGTAATAAGAATTCTGCGTTTGCAGAATCGTCGAGAGTGACCATTTTGGACGGAACTCGACGTCAACCA
>PLRU01000042.1:3950-84424 GCA_003164045.1 Candidatus Lustribacter telmatis | reverse complement strand
ATCTTGAACATGTTGGGGATCATGAGCAGGAGGCCTTGCGACGATGTAAACGTCGTCGTCATCGCGCCCGACTGCAGAGCGCCGTGCACGGCCCCGGCCGCACCGCCTTCGCTCTGCATCTCTTGGATCACCGGGACGTTGCCCCAGACGTTGGTCAACCTTTGCGCGGACCATTCGTCGCACAACTCTGCCATTGTTGAAGACGGCGTGATCGGGTAGATCGCGCAAACTTCGTTCGTGCGGTACGCGACGTGGGCGACGGCCGTGTTGCCGTCCATCGTATCGGTAGGCATGGTCAGCCTGCCGCCGTGGGTTCGGGAATCATCTCGATCGCATGAACCGGACAGCCCTCGAAACAGATCGCGCAACCCGTGCAGCGTTCGTAGTGGTAGCGATACCGTTGGCCCGGCCCGAGCTTCTCGATCGCTTTTTCCGGACACGCCGCAAAGCATTGGTCGCACTCAAAGCAGTTGCCGCACGAGAGGCAGCGCTGCGCCTCGTATGTTGCCTGCGCTTCGGTCAGGCCGGCAACGACTTCCGCGAACCCCGCGGTGCGTTCGCCGGCAGCCAGCCGCGGCTGCTCGCGGCGCTCGGCGTCGCTGTACACGGGCAGGTGAAGCATTTCGAAGGAAACGATCGGGCGCTTCCGCGCAGGCGCATCCGTTCTGCCGCTTAGCCACGCGTCGATCGCGCGCGCCGCTTTTTTGCCGTGGCCGACGGCGGAGGTGATCGTGCGGTCGCTCGGCACCATGTCGCCGCCGGCGAAAATACCGGCGTAACCGGTCATCATGTTGGGTCCGACGACAACCGTGCCGTCCGGCCCGCATTCGATGCCGGGTATCTGCTTGAGGAAACCGCTGTCGGTCTGCCCTCCGAGCGCTAGCACGACGGCATCCGCCTCGAGTGTTTCGAACCGGCCCGTGGATTGCGGCGCTCCATCCGGGCCGAGTTCGACGACCTCGACGGTCAACGCCGAACCGGCGATCTCTTTGATGCTCGTCAGCCACTTGATCTTGATGCCCTCTTCGAGCGCTTCATCAGCTTCGAAGGCCCGGGCCGCCATATGCGCGCGGTCGCGATGGTACACGACCAGCGTCTCGGCTGCTCCCAGCCGTTTGGCGGTTCGGGCGGCATCCATCGCGGTATTGCCGCCGCCGTACACGACCACACGCCGGCCGAGGCAGAGGCGGTCACCGCTGCTCACACCGTGCAGAAACGACACGGCATCGACGACGTGGGCTGCGTCGCGCACCGGAATGTCGATACGCCTGGCAACATCAGCCCCAATCGCAGCGAAGACCGCATCGAAGCGTCCCGCATCTTTTTCGGCAACGAGATTGCCGACCTTATGATTGAGAACGATCTTGACACCCATCTCCTCGATTCGCCGCACTTCTTGCATCAGTTCCTCGCGCGGCAGCCGATAGGCCGGAATGCCGAAATGCATCATTCCGCCGGGTAACGGACCCGCATCGTGGATCTCGACCGCGTGCCCGAGACGAGCCAAGTGATAACCGGCCGAAAGTCCGCTCGGCCCCGCGCCGACGACCAGCACGCGCTTACCCGAAGGCGGCGCGGCCGGCGGCAACGGCCAGCGTTCGCGAACGGCCATGTCGCCGAGAAAACGCTCGACAGCATGGATGGAAACCGCGCTATCGAGTCGTTCGCGATTGCAATCCGATTCGCACGGATGGTAGCAGACACGCCCGTGCACGGCCGGCAGCGGGTTGTCCGCGACGAGGATCTGCCAAGCCTCGCGATACCGGCCGGAGCGCGCTTCGGCAAGCCACGCTTGGATGTTCTCACCCGCCGGGCATGCATGGTTGCACGGCGGCAAGAGATCGGCGTATTGCGGACGGCGCTCGCGCAACGGACCCGTACCCGGCTCCGCGATCAAGTCGATGACCGGTGTCAGGTCGGTCGGCTTCATAGCCATCTACTTCGCTAGTTGCAGTCGTGTCTTAACGACGCTGTCCGGATTGAGGCTGATCGAATCGATGCCTAGTTCGACGAGATACTTGGCCATATCGGGATAGTCGGAGGGTGCCTGACCGCAGATCCCAACATGCCGATGGTTACGTTTTGATCCGACAATGGCGAGGCGCAGCATCTCGAGCATCCCCGGATCGCGCTCGTCGTAATCGAAGGCGACGAGATCCGAGTCGCGGTCGACGCCGAGGACGAGTTGGGTGAGATCGTTCGAACCGATCGAGAAGCCGTCGAAATACTGGGCGAAGGCATCGATCTGGATCACGTTGTTCGGGATCTCGCACATCACGTAGATTTCTAGTCCCTTCTCTCCGCGGCGCAGACCGAGCTCCGCCATGCGGTCGATGACGCGTTTTGCCTCGTCGACCCGGCGGCAGAAGGGGATCATCAAGAGGACGTTCGTGAACCCCATCTCGCCCCGAACGCGTTGCATCGCCGCGCACTCGAGCGCAAAGCCTTCTGCATACGACGGGTGCGTGTAGCGCGAGGCACCGCGCAACCCGAGCATGGGGTTCGATTCCACCGGTTCGAATGCATCGCCGCCCAGCAACGTCGCATATTCGTTCGTTTTGAAATCGGACATCCGCACGATGACGGGTTTGGGATAGAACGCCGCGGCAATCGTGCCGACCCCCTCGGAGAGTTTCTGCACGAAATAATCCGACGGTTTCGCGAACGACTTGGTGAGGGCAAGAATCCGATCGCGCACTGCCGCATCGCTGATGCGTTCGGGGTGCACCAATGCCATCGGGTGAATCTTGATATCGTTGGAGACGATAAACTCCATCCGCGCCAGGCCAACGCCGTCGTTGGGGATGAAGCTGGTTGCAAAGGCGATCTCGGGATCGCCGATCGTCAGCATCACCTTGGTTGGGGCCGCAGGAAGGTCGCCGACTTTGACGTGCTGGACCTCGAACGGCACGCAGCCCGCGTAGACGGTTCCGGTCTCGCCGTGAGCGCACGAGAGCGTAACCTCTTCACCGAGCGCCAAGCGGGTCGTCGCGTCTTCGGTTCCGATGACGGCCGGTATCCCGAGTTCACGCGCGACGATTGCGGCGTGACACGTGCGCCCGCCCCGGTTGGTGATGATGCCGCCGGCCGTTTTCATGACGGGTTCCCAGTCGGGCGACGTCATGTCCGCAACGAGAATCTCGCCGGGAATGAAGGCTTCCAGGTCGCCGGTCCCACGCACCAGGCGCGCCTTTCCGGACGACATCTTGCTGCCGATTGCGCGGCCGGTCAGGAGCGCCGTTCCGGGATCGTTGAGGAACCGGTATTCGTCGACGGTATCGACGACGATCGGCTTCCGCGAAGCGACGGTCTCGGGCCGCGCTTGCACGATGAAAATGCGGCCTCCCGGGCCGTCTTGCGCCCATTCGATGTCCATCGGGACGGCTGCCCCGGCGCGCGCGCTGAAGTGCCGTTCGATCGTCAAGCTCATCTGCGCGATCGTCAGGACCTCGGCATCGGTTATGCATGCCCGCTCACGCTCCTCGGCTGAGGTATCGATGTCGGAGGTCGTATGCTCGCGTTCCCCGGCGCTTGCCGTGATGCACACCATCTTTTTTTGCTTGGACCCGATACGCCGGCGTAGCACGGCTTGAAAACCGGCCTCGAAGGTCGGCTTGTGGACATAGAACTCATCCGGATCGACCGTCCCTTGCACGATGTCCTCACCCATGCCGTACGATCCCGTAATGAAAACGACGTCGCGAAAACCGCTCTCCGTGTCGATCGTGAAGGCGACGCCGCTCGTTGCGAGATCCGAGCGGATCATCTTCATGATGCCGACCGAAAGCCCGACCTTGAGATGATCGAAGCCCTGATCGATGCGGTAGTGAATGGCGCGTTCCGTGAACAAGCTCGCAATGCAGCGGCGATACGCACCGAGTACCATGTCGTCGCCGCGAATGTTGAGGAAGCTCTCGTGCTGTCCTGCGAAACTCGCGTTCGGCAAGTCTTCGGCCGTCGCAGAACTCCTAACGGCGACGGCGGTGTCGGGCCCGTATTCGTCAAGCAGACCGTGGTATGCGGCCAGAATCTCCGCGGCTAGTGCCGGCGGCAGCGGACAGCCAAGGATGATCCGACGCGCGCGTTCGCCTCGTTCGGCGAGGTCATCGAGGTTGCTCGGATCGATGCCCGCGAGGGCCTCGCGCAGCGCGTCCCAAGCGTGTCCCTCATCCAGGACGTGCCGGTAGGCCGCGGCCGTTACGGCAAAACCGTTGGGAATCGGAACGCCGGCGCCTTTGAGGGCGCAATACATCTCGCCCAGCGAGGCATTCTTGCCGCCGACCACGGCCACGTCGCCGTTGGAAATAGCGTTGAAGGGCCGCACGTACGTTCCCGCGGGATCCGTGCTCTCAGCTACTTTCGGGGCCATTGGAAGACTTGTTAACATGCGACGCGCCTCCGGGGGTAAGCTCGATCTTAGCGAGCCGATAAGCCGAGCATTGTGAAAGGCATCTTCCCGAGATCTTCAAACAGCCGGTCTACTCTCAACCCCCAAGGGTCCTGAGGGTATAGAGTTGACGCAACAGGTTAGTCCCCAGCGCACTCTCGATGAAACGAGTGCCACCGTGCCCCAAGAACCGGTCGTTCTCCCAGCGGCGCGTACGTATGGGAACCAATCGCTTACCGCCGCACTCCAACTGCGGCGCTCGACACGCGAATACGCGGATCGTCCGTTGCCGCTGCAGCTTCTCTCCGATCTTCTGTGGGCCGGCTTCGGCGTCAATCGCGCGAACGGCGACCGGACCGCACCCTATTGGCGCCACGTCATGGTGCTGGACATCTACCTCGCGATGGCTGACGGGGTTTGGCTCTACGAACCGGCCACGCATCGACTCGTGCCTCACCTCACGGGTGATATCCGGCAACAGCCCGGCGTACAAGACTTCGTCGCTGCGGCGCCGCTCGAACTGATCTACGTCGCACACGGCGAGCGTATGACTGATGTTTCGCCGGAGGAGCGCCGCCTTTACGCTTCGGTCGACAGTGCTTTCATCGGAGAGAACGTCTACCTGTTCTGTGCATCAGAAGGCCTCGGAACCGTCTTTCGCGGGTCGGTCGATCATACCAAACTTGCTCACCTGCTGATGCTGCCCGACGGTCAGTTTGTGACGTTTGCGCAAACCGTCGGCTATCCGCAGCATCCCATAATGCTTTGAGGCCCGCATAAACCATGAAAAAGATCGCGCTCGAAGAGCACTTCACCACACCGTTGTTCTTCAAATACAATCAGGACATAAATCCATTCCAGGACCAATTGCTTGAACTCGGTGAGCGACGCCTCGAAGCGATGGATAAAGCGCTGCTAGCCTTTGGGATAACCGACCGACTGGGCAAAATAGATGGCCTGCGTCGGTTTCAGGTTCAGCCGTTGCGCGAGCTTCGCTCCGGGTACGGACGCGCGCAGGACGGCGCCCAAACCCTCGGACGCACAGAAGAGATAGACGTTCTGCCCGATTACCGCAGAGTCGGCGATGCCGGTGAGCGCGCGTTCCGGGCCTGACGGGTTCTTCATCCGAGCCGCGTCCGAAACATAGATCAGATTCAACGGCGCGGTCTTGACGTAGTCCTGACCGGTCGTCGTTTCGCCGCGAACGTCATCCGGCATCAACTGCGAGATCGAGTGCGTCTTCGGATTGTAGATCCAAACGCCGTTCGCCATCGCGAGATAGAGGTCGATGTCCATGCACGCTTGAGAACTCGGTGCCGTTCGCAAACCGCTTTGCGGGCGGTTGATGCCCCACGCAGCCCAAAGCAGATTCGAGAGCATCTGCGGCGCGAGTTGCCGATCGGCAAATTCGCGGGTCGAATGGCGTGCCTTTAGCGCCTCCATCAGCGGTTTGCCGCCCTCCGTCTTCGGTGGCGGCAACGCCATCGCCGAAAGGTCTGCGGCCGTACCGATGCGAGGCATGGCGCCGGCGACGATGACCGAAAGCAAAGCAAGATTCGCTTCTCGACGTGTGCTCATTGGAGCCCAAGGATACGACGCACTCGAGAATATCCGGGGAAGATGACCTTCATCGGTCCACCATCGCGGCATCCCATGCTAAATGACCGAAGACGTATCACATGCCAGGTGGCCTTCGCGGTCGCAAAGATTTGGGAAATAGTAACGCAATGGTGCTCGATCCAACCGTTCTTTTCACGCCGTTTGACTTGCGCGGAATCACCCTCCGCAACCGTATTGTCATGGCCCCGCTTACCCGCGATCGTGCGACCCCGGGGACTGACGCACCCAACGAGCTCAATGCGACGTATTATGCTCAGCGCGCGAGTGCCGGGCTTATCATTGCCGAAGCAACACAGATCTCACCGACGGCAAAGGGCTATGCTTGGACGCCGGGCATCTATTCGGCCGAGCAGATTGCCGGCTGGCGGCTGGTTACGGACGCGGTGCATGCCCGCGGAGGCACGATGTTCTTGCAACTTTGGCACGTCGGCCGAATCTCGCATCCGTCATTGCAGCCAGGCGGGATCTTGCCGGTGGCGCCCTCGGCCATCGCTCCACAAGGCGTTAGGACGTTCATCGAGGACGGCACGTTTGCTCAAGTCGGGACGCCACGTGCTCTTGAGGCAAGCGAGTTGCCGGCGATCATCGGCGATTACGCGCAAGCGACACGAAACGCACTTGCGGCTGGTTTCGACGGCGTCGAGATCCATGCTGCAAACGGTTACCTGCTCGATCAGTTCCTGCGCGACGGCGCGAACCATCGCAGCGATGAGTACGGCGGTTCCGTCAAGAATCGGATGCGTTTTCCCTTGCAAGTCGTCGAGGCGGTCACCGCTGCGGCGGGAGCGAGCCGGGTTGGAATACGCATTGCGCCCGTAAGCCCTGCAAATGGAATCTCCGATAGCGATCCGTCGGCCCTCTTCTTTCCCTTCGTCCACGAGCTCGACCGTTTCGGACTTGCTTACGTCCACGTCATCGAAGGCGCAACACAAGGGCCACGTGATCTTCGAGGCTTTGACTTTCCTGGGCTTCGTAGGACCTTCGGTGGCCCGTGGATGGTGAATAACGGATACGACCGGGAGATGGCGCTGGAGGCGGTGACCCGCGGCTACGCCGATCTCGTCGCGTTCGGTCGAGCGTACATCGCCAACCCGGATTTAGTCGAGCGCCTGCGCCGCAACGCGCCCCAAAACGAACCGGACGCCGGTCGTTTCTTCGGCGGCGCTGCAGAAGGATACACGACCTATCCGTTCCTTGAAGAGGCCGAGCGGACGCCTGTTGCGGTTGCGCGCGCTTGATTTTGCCTAATCGAAGTGCTCGAGCGCGCGCTTCGGTTTCCATCATGGCTGCCCGTGTGAATACAGCGTTCACGGCATCTTCTCTCCCGCGTGCCAGACTGGCCCGGTTATGTCGGACTTGGAAGATCTCATCGAGGAAAACAGCGGCGTCAAATTGCACCGCAAGCGGGTCCTCACCGCCTTCAGCCACGTGCAGCAAGGGCCACTCCTCGATATGCTCTTCAAACTGACGCGGCCACCGCTGCGCAAGTCGAAGCCCGCCGCCGTCGTGCACCACGCGAAGCCGTTACCGCCGACGATCGTGCGGAAAGGGATGATCGACTACCGGCGAGGCATGCGGCACGAACTACCGTAACGCCGCCGCCCTCGACTTCGCGTAGTCGGCGGCTACGGCATCGCATGTCCGGCTCGGCTTATCCTGTATGCACGCGAAGACTGCGGAAAAATCCAAGTCGGTTACGTTCTGATGCTTGACGTAGAAATCGTTCATCCCTTCGACGTACGCGGCGATCTGTTTGCCGTCGAAGGTCGGAGACTGTCGGGCGATCACCGAAACGGCGGCGTTGCGTAGCGTTATCCCTAACGCAGTCTTCTGATCGTCGCTCAGCGAGGAACGCGTAATCGCCTGGGTTCCGGCGCCCTCTCCAGCCAGAAGACCGCTTCTCCAACCGGCTTCGTAAGCGGCGGTCGCGCCGGCCATCAGGTTGGCCTTCGCATCGTTCGGAAGGGCATCCCACCAGTAACCGTCGCTCACTACGCCGCCGGCAGCCCCGGCCGCGGACGAGACGAGTACGAGCAAGCTGAGCATTCCGATCGCGCAACGTTTCATATCACCAGTCTATCGCCGGCGGTGAATGTCTCATGAACCCGGGATTCATAACCCGTTCTCTCGTCACAGCGGCACGCGCGTAGCGCGCATCAGATGACCGTCTTGGATCGCGACAGCCACCACGCGGCGATACCGAACAGGATGAGAGCCGTCTCGATCCAGAGCGCAAATTCGTTGGCACCGGTGACATCCAAGGGAGAAACGTTACCGTAGTATTTGTAGCCCCCGGTCGCGCCGACGACGACCCACGCGTTTAGCATCGTCCCGAGAACGAACGCCACGATTACCCCCTGCCGAAACATAGACATCTCGCAACTCCCTTCCTAGAGGCCGGACGGATACGTCTCGGCGACTTCCCCTTTTTCCCAAACCGTCGTGCGTTCGAGCGGCTCCACCGCACGTGTGTGGTCGATGTGGATCACGACGTCGAACTGAAGCGGGAGCCTCGAGGCAAAGTAGTGGCTTTGCCGTTCCGTTTGCGGGCGGTATATGACACCGATTGCACGCTCGAGAAGCGGCCCCGCACAGGCGGCGCGAACGGCGGGGTCGTCGAGCATTAGGCTGAAGCGCGGGACGCCGGTGCGATGGAAGAGCTCCTCGTAGCTGCCGGCTAGTCCCGGCCGAACGATCTTCCGCTCTACCGGGGCGCCCCAATCGGAAGCGGCACTCACCGTCCCGTGATATGTCGTAAAGCCGATCAATGCGGCGTGCTGTCCATGCCGCCGACGGCTGAGTTCGCCAATGTTGAACTCCCCGGCCTGCGACATCTCCGTCGCGGCAGCGTTGCCGACGTGCGAGTTGTGGGCCCACACGACGATCTTTTTCGTCTCGCGATGCCGTCCCAGGTGCGCCCCAAGTGCCTCCAGCGTTTCGAACATATGCCCGTCCCGCAGATTCCAGGATGAGATGCCCCGGTCGATCATCGTGCGATAGTACTCTTCCGCGGCTTTCGCTACGCGCGCGTTCTGCTCGGCGTAGAAATACTCGTCCGCAGCCACCACGCCGTCGAGGTGGAGATAGGTTTGCGATCGCCGCCGTAGCTCGATTAGCGTCTGCACTACGTCATCGCGACACGAGGCCGTCATCCCAAGCGCGACACCGTGACCGTATTCGGCCGGATCGGGAACGGCGTCGAAGCAGCTGTAGTGGCGACGAGCACGATTGGCCGCCTCGGGATCGACGCGGTCGAGATAGCCGACGACCTCCTCGATCGACGCCTGGAGACTGTAGAGGTCGAGGCCGTAGAAACCGACGCGCCGGCGTTGCGCGCGCGAGTCGTTAAACTCACGCAGCCAGCCGATGAAATCGAGCACGTCGGCATTCCGCCACATCCACGTCGGGAAGCGTTTGAAACCGGCCAACGCCTCGGCCGCATCCGCATCGTCGCTCGTGCCGGTGACATAGCGGTTGACGCGCAGCGCATCGGGCCAGTCGGCCTCAACCGCAACGGCCGCGAAGCCCTTTTGCTCGATCAGGCGGCGCGTGATCTCAGCGCGCTCCGCGTAGAACTCGTGCGTTCCGTGCGAGGCCTCGCCGATCAAGACGACCGATGCGTTGCCCACGCGTTCGAGGAGCGCCGCATACGGATCCCCCGCACCCGCGAGCGCGGCGGCGGCAGCGCAGTCTCGCAGGGACGTAGCGCTAACGGCGTTCATAGCGCACCCCCAGGAGCGAAGCTGCTGTCGATCACGTCGGATTACCTCAGAAAGTTAGCAACAGCAACGGTATCCGCGCGATGTGAAGATCTCATGAAAGGGGGATCTACGCGATCCGGACATCGCCCCTACGACAAATTCGGGTTCAGTCGCGAGCTGAAAAACGGACGCAGAGCACGGAGGCATCGTCTACGAAACGACCACTGCCGTGCGTTCGGGCGGCCTCGAGGATATGCGTGGCCGGGTCATCCTTGCCGGCTCCGACAGCGCACAGCGCGTTGCGCGCAACTCCACCGGTGCCGAAGAACGTGCCCTTTGCGTCTCGTGCGTCAGTGATCCCGTCGGTTACAAGGATGAGCCAATCCGTCGAGGCGACGCTTAACGTTCTCTCTCCATAGTTCTCCGATCCATTGACTCCAACGATCACGCCGGTTGGCGGAAGATGCCGATGGCGACCATCGGAGCTTATGAGCAAAGCAAAATCGTGGCCGGCCGATGCATACGCTAAGCGTCGTCCCGTAACCGTCGCGACGAATACGCTGGCGAAACGATCGTCTCCGAAGTCGGCGATGCGGCGCGAGAAGGCCTGGTTTACGCGGTCCAGCACCCCTGCCGGCGAATAATCATCCGCCAGCGCGCGAACGGCATTGCGAAGATAGCGCGCATGGCCATGGGCTTGCTCATCTTTGCCGCAAACGTCGGCGATCACGATGGTCGCACTAGCGTCGCCGGAGCGAAAGACATCGGTCAGATCCCCCGTGCAAGGCACGCTATGAGCTTTTCGGCTACAGATGATGCGCGGCGAGGGCTGATGCTGCAAATATGCGACGGCCATGTCAGGATGCTATCCTAGCGAGCCGACGCCGCGAACAGCTAATCTTTCGAAGAAACGTCGAAAAATCAGCACATGCGCGGGGCGAGGCGCATTGCTAACCTCTAACCGATATGACGAATAAGCCCAACACCGCAGTCGATCGTCGATCGTTCCTTGCCGCCGCTGCCGGAGCGGCCGGCGCGGCAAGCGCCGCAGCGGCTGCACCAATCGCGGCCGCCGCAGCGCCGCTGAGCTCGATGACCGCGGCCGTAGCGAACCCCGCCGGAGGTTCCGGTCTCATCCGTCCGTCCACCCTGACCAAAATCGCCGGGATCGAAGTCGCGCAAGCCGCGAGAGCGCAAGCACAAGTCGCTGCCGGCAGTCCCGACGACCCCAACTACCACGTTGCGAATCCCGGCTCGGACTTCATGGTCGATTGCCTCAAGGCGTTGGGCTACGAATACGTTGCCGCAACGCCCGGATCGACGTTCCGCGGCCTCCAGGAATCGGTCATCAATTTCCCCGGAAGCGGCGGCCCCGAATGGCTCACCGCGACGCATGAAGAGATCTCGGCCGCGATGGCGCACGGCTACGCGAAGGCATCCGGCAAAC
Source organism: Candidatus Lustribacter telmatis (assembly GCA_003164045.1). Lineage (GTDB taxonomy): Bacteria > Vulcanimicrobiota > Vulcanimicrobiia > Vulcanimicrobiales > Vulcanimicrobiaceae > Lustribacter > Lustribacter telmatis. The sequence goes on along the minus strand of PLRU01000042.1, from coordinate 73,269 downwards.
CGATGGCGTTCGCCGTTCACGGTGTGGTCGGCGTGCAACACGCCGCGATGGGCATCTACAACGCCTACGCAGATCGCGTTCCGATGCTGCTGCTCACCGCGAACTATGCCGACGGCGCGCTCCGCAACGAAGCCGCGGAATGGGACCACAACGCGACCGATATGCTCGCGATGCTGCGCGGCTTCGTCAAGTATGACGAGCAACCCGGATCGCTGCAGCACTTCGCCGAATCGCTCGCGCGAGCACATGGTCTGGCGATGACGCCGCCGTACGGTCCGGTCGCACTGGTCCTCGATCAATACTTGCAAGAAGCCACGATCAGCGGGAACCCGGCGATGAAGCCCTTCGTGCCGGTCAGTCCGCCGGCTGCCGATGCGAACGCGGTCGCGGACATTGCGAAGATGCTGATCGCGGCGCAGAACCCGGTCATCGTCGTCGACCGCGCCACGCGTACGCAGGCCGGGGTCGATCAGCTCGTGCAGTTGGCGGAAGCGCTCCAGGCACCAGTCGTCGACCGCCTCGGACGGATGAACTTCCCGACGAACCATTATCTGTGGAGCCAGCTTCCGGTCGCGTGGGAGGCTGACCTGATCCTCGCCCTTGATGTCGGCGATCTCTTCGATGTTGTCGGCGACGTCCCGGACATCACGAACCGTAAGACGATCATGCACATCAAACCCGGCACGAAGGTCATCTCGATCGACGCCGAGCTGAACGTCCCGCAAGCCAACTACCAGGACAAACAACGCTTCTACCAACCGGACTATCCCGTCGCCGGCGACTCGGAAGCAACACTACCCAGTCTGATCGAAGCGGTCCGGCGCGCGATGCCGGATGCGCGGCGCAACCAAAACGCCGACCGCGCGAATCGGTTCAAGAACGCCTTCGCCGCGCGGCGCGCGGCGGATGCCAATGCCGCTGCGGAAGCCTGGGATGCGAGTCCGATCAGCGTTCCGCGAATGGTCATGGAACTCTGGAACCAGATCAAGGGCCTCGACTGGGCGCTGGTTTCGCAAGCGACGTTTCAAAGTTTCTGGCAGCAGCGGTTGTGGGACTTTACCAAGCATCACAACTACCTCGGTCCCCAAGGCGCAGCCGGGATCGGCTACACCGGTCCGGCCTCGGTCGGCGCCGCGCTCGCGCATCGCAACGACGGCATCATCTCGGTGAGCATCCAGGGCGACGGCGACTTCATGTTCTTCCCCGGCTCGCACTGGTCGGCGGCGCACCACAAACTTCCACTGCTGACGATCATCCACAACAACCGCGCTTGGCATGAGGAATTGATGTTTCTGCAAGTCGTCGCCGACCGCCGCAACCGGCATCCGGAACGCGCCGGCATCGGCACGACCATAACGAATCCGAACATCGACTACGCGAAGATCGCGAGCGGGCTCGGCGTGTACGGACAAGGTCCGATCAGTTCGCCCGGCGATCTCGGTCCCGCAATCGCGCGCGCACTCGCGGTCGTCAAGCGCGGCGAACCGGCGCTCATCGACGTCGTCTCGCAGGGTCGCTAAGATGCGCGCTTCAGCTTTGCTTCCGTTCGCGCTCCTCGGGCTCGCCGTACTCGCCGGCTCGCACCTCGCGTCCGCGCAAGGGACCGCGCCGCCGCCCGGCGATCCGAAGCTCGGCGCGGCGTTGTGGATGCGCGACGGGTGTTATGAGTGCCACGGGACGGTCGCCCAGGGCAGTGGTGCTCGCGTCGGCGGCACGGGCCCAATGCTGGCGCCGAAACCGCTGCCGTTCAGCGTGGTGCTCTCGCAATTGCGCAGGCCGATCAACGTGATGCCGCCCTATAGCACCGCGGTCTTGAGCGACCAGGACGCTGCGAACATCTATGCCTACCTCATGTCGATTCCGGCGGGAAAGAGCGCGAGTACTATTCCGGCGCTGAGCGGATATCTGCGCAAATGAGCGGCCCGGCCTAGGAAAGCGCGACCGACGTCAACTCGGCAAGGGTTGACATGATGGCACGTTGTTCCGCGGGATACGTATGCCCGCCGAGATGCTTGATGGTGAAGCCACCCACGAGTCCGATTCGCGAACGCACGCGTGCATGCAGCAGCGATCCGAGGTTGAGCTTCGGGTCGCCGAAGGTCTCGCGGTGCGCGTCGCGTACCGCCGGCGTCGTCAGCGTGTAGATCGTCTCAGTTCCGATCTCGCCCGGCTGCGAAAGTTGTGGATAAAATACGAGCTCGTCAATTTCGGCCGGCGTCAATCCGGCCGTCGCTGATTTCCACGCTTCATCGTTGCGTTGTGCCAGGCCACGGTCCACGACGTACGGCCACTCCCATTTGCCCTCACCCAATCGTCGAACGTAGAAGACGAGATCCGCGTTGCCGACGATGCCGGCAGCCTCTTCGGCGATCGTCTCGAGTGCCTCGAGTTCCGTCGTCGCGGCCCAAAGACGCTTCGTCGCCGCGCGGACGACCGTGAAGGCTGCGAGCACCTGCGCCGACTGCGCGCCCACCTCAAGGCGCCCCAACTCGGGCACGGCTAGGTGGAATAATCGCACGCGCTCCGCCGGGTCGAGCATAAGCACTGCCGAGAGGCGCTCGAGGACTTTTGGTGATGTTCGAACCTGCGTCCCTGATTCGAGCATGGCGTACCAGACGCGACTGACGCCGATGGCTTCGGCCATCTCTTCTTGCGTCACCGGCCGTCCCCATCGCACCGGCAAACGAGCGAAGTCGCCGAGATGCCGCACCTGCGGATCGATCCGGTGCCGGCGTTCACGGAGAAAGAGTTGCAGCGGTCCGTCGTCCTCAAGCGCGACACGCATCGTGCCCCGCTAAACCCGCTTCCCTCCCCCGTGGTGGCAGCGGAGTGTCACCTATGAAGTGAGCATGCTCAATGACTGATCGTGTAAAGCGAAAATTGATAGACGAGCTCGTCCCGCCGGGCTACGACTAGGGCGATGGACAACGCTTTGAGGCACACACGACAGCCGGCCTGCATCGTCGCCGGCGCAGGGCCGCGGTTGGGTCTGGCGATCGCGGAACGGTTTGCGGCCGAAGGCTTCGCCGCATATCCGCTTTCCCGCACACCGGAGCGCCTGAGTCCCCATATTGCGGCGCTGCGAGCGAACGGTCTAACGATTTGGCCGATGGAGTGTGACCTCGCCGATCCGGATGAAATCGAGAGCGCGCTGCGCCGCGTTCGTCAGCGGCACGGTTTCTGCGACGTCCTTGTTTACAACGCGTTTAGCGCAGTTGACGGCGAAGCGCTCGAGTTCGAGGCCGAGCCACTGATCGATAACCTGCGGGTCAACCTCGGCGGCGCGCTCGAGTTCGTACGGAAGACGCTGGACGGGATGCGCTGCGCGGGTGGTGGGGCGATTCTGTTCACCGGCTGCTCCGCAGCGACTTCTGGTCTGTCGTTGAGAATCGGCCAAGCGTGCTTACGGGTACTCGTGGACTACCTGTTGCCCAAACTCAAGCAGTCCGGGATCCGCGCCGGGATCGTCACGGTTAGCCCCTCGATCGTCGACGACGCGCCATACGTCCGGCGTGCGGCGCAAGCCTATTGGGAGATGTTCATCACCAGCGACCGTGCTTATACCCACGACGTTCGGGTTGAATGTTAAGCGGAAGTTGACAGACACCGTATTCGTGTCCGGCTATGCTCGTCTCCAACCTGAATTCGAGGTAGAATCCGTGCTAAACCGTCAGACGGGAAACCGCGGCGTGGCCTCCGTCGAACAACAACTCGTTCGAGGCGTAATCGACTACGTGGAAAAAAATTACACTTCTTCGATCAGCCTGCGCGACGTTGCCCAAGCGCTCGGATATTCCCCTGCCCACCTAACGCATAAGTTCGCTTCACTAGCTGGACTGCCGGTCACCGCATGGATCATTAAGCGGCGGCTGTGCGCAGCGCAAGAGCTCCTCATTGAGACGGAGCAAAATGTCACTAGCGTGTGCGAAGCGGTCGGTTTCGGAGACGTTTGCTATTTCACGCGTCAGTTTGTGCGCCACGCCGGCGTCACACCGGCTCAATTTCGGTCTGCCCGCTCGCCCGGCTCCGAATTACGAAAAATTGGTTGCTCCTATCCTTATCGTATCGCATCGGCTCCCGCTTCGTTCCGCCGCTGACGCCTTCGCAAAATTCGCCGCGCGGAGCGACGGTTACATCAAAGTCGCGCTCGAACCCTAACCAAAGACGCTACGGGACCGGCCAGGCGGTGGCCTAGCCGGTTGCGAAGTTGACAGCCGTTCGGAGCAGGTTCGAGTTTGATGCTAGATAGCCAAAACAAGAAGTTCTTGCACGTGGCCGTTCAAACGCTATTGGGCTGCGTCGCTGTGGCTTTGCTGACCTTTGCCTGCGTGCATCTCGAGCTCAACCTCGCAACGGTGACGTGTCTGCTGCTTAGCGTCATCGTTCTGCTGGCTCTTTGGGGCAGATTGCTTTCATCCGCAATCGTATCGCTCGCCGCCGTAGCAAGCTTAGATTACTACTTTAGTCCGCCGCTTTTCTCTTTTGAACTGAGCAATCCGTTCGATGCCATCGCGCTCGCAAGTTTTGTCTTGGCCTCGATCGTGATCACAACCCTAACGTCTAGCGTGCGTGCCCGCACGAAACAGCTCGCGTTGTCCACAGCGAAGTTGGAACAGCAAATCGCCGAGCACAAGCAGACCCAGGAGTTTCTACAGCAAACCCAAGATCTCGCGCGCGTCAACCGCGTAGTGCTGATGGGCGAGATGACGGCCTCAATCGCGCATGAGGTCAACCAGCCGCTGACGGGAATCTTAGCGAACGCCGGCACCTCCTTGCGCTACCTCGCCGCGGAGGTACCGGACTTGGAAGAAGTCCGGCAGTATCTTGAACTGATCTTGCGCGACGGGAGGCGAGCAGCCGACGTGATCGGTCGCATTCGCGCGCTCGTCAAGCGCGTGCCCGAGCGCCGCGGGCACCTGGACCTGAACGAGAGCGTACTCGAAGTCATCGCGCTCACCCAGAACGAACTGCAGCGGAATCCAGTCGATTTGCAGACCAATCTCGCGAGCGGTTTACCGCAAATCCCGGCGGATCGCGTTCAACTGCAGCAAGTGATCCTCAACCTGATTGTCAATGCGCTCGAAGCAATGAACGAGGTCGGCGATCGGCCTCGTTCTTTGATCGTGAACTCCGGCACGAACGATTCGAACGCGGTGTTCGTCGAAGTACGAGATACCGGACCGGGACTGGACGAGGCGAACCTCGACCGCCTGTTCCGCTCCTTTTATACGACGAAGCCCGAAGGCATGGGCATGGGCCTCTCGATCAGCCGTTTGATCGTCGAGTCCCACGGTGGGCGGCTATGGGCGACCAAGAACGTGCCTCACGGTGCAGTCTTCCGGTTCACCTTACCGGTCGACGGCGTTGATGCCGATGTCTGACGATCGGCCCACGGTGTACGTCATCGATGACGATGTCTCCGTGCGCGATGCGATCAAGGGCGTGCTGAAGTCCGTCGGGCTGCGCGCCGAGACGTTCGAGTCCACCCAAGATTTCTTGAAGAGAAACCCGGCGGACGGACCCAGTTGCCTCATCCTCGACGTCAGATTGCCGGGCTTGAGCGGCCTCGACTTCCAACACGCGCTCGGCCAAGCAAATATAAACATTCCCATTGTCTTCGTTACGGGATACGGTGACATTCCGATGACGGTACGCGCCATGAAGGCCGGAGCAATCGAGTTTTTGACCAAGCCTTTTCGGGATCAGGATCTGCTCGATGCTATTGCGCGCGCGCTGGACGCGGACCGAGCGGCGCGCCGGAAGGATGCCGAAATCTCGGAGCTGCGAGGGCGTTACCAAACGCTCACTGCACGTGAATGCCAGGTCATGAATCTGGTCGTCGCAGGGAAGCTCAACCGGGAAATTGCCGCGGAACTCGGGACGAGCGAAATCACCGTTAAGGTCCAGCGCGGTCATGTCATGCGCAAGTTGCAGGCGGAATCGGTCATCGATCTCGTGAGAATGGCTGAGAAGCTCGACCTTCGCGCTCCCCAATAGTCTCCTCCGCCGGTATACGCCTATTATACTCGGGTATACTATCCGAGCTCCAGCGCATAATTGTTGGCCGTCTTTGCCCGTGTTAGGCTTTTGTCATGGATCCCCAAGGTAAGAGCCAGTTGATCGCAGTTGTCGACGATGACGAGTCCGTGCGTAACGCGGTCCAAGGCGTCCTGAAATCGGTCGGTATAATGGCCCGGACGTTCGCGTCAGCAGACGAGTTCTTGATCTCCGGCAGTCGCGCAGCGACAGCGTGCCTCATCACCGACATCCAGATGCCCGGAATGACCGGGCTCGAACTCCAAGCGACGTTGGCAAAAGCGGATGACCGGATTCCGATCATCTTCATTACGGCCTACGGAAACGCGAGAGCGCGAACGCAGGCAATGGGAGCCGGCGCCATCGCTTTCCTAGAGAAGCCATTCGATGACGAAGTGTTGCTCGAGAAGGTTCGAGCAGCTTTGAAGACTTGACGAAGCATTTGTAACTACGTAGCGAGGTTGCATCCGATGCTGAACGGTGAGACGATGGTGCGCGTACACGACGCGAGGAGCCGACCCTACAGCGATCCTTCGGAATGGTCTCCGCGAGCGAAGCGCGTACACGGCGGGCTCCACTCTTTAGAGCAGCAGCACCCGATCGTTCGAGGCGTCATGGATTACGTCGAAGAGAACTACATGTCTTCGATCAGTCTGCGAGACGTCGCCCAAGCGCTCGGGTATTCCCCCGCTCACCTAACGCACAAGTTTTCTTCGCTAACCGGAACGCCGGTAACGGCATGGATAATCAAGCGCCGCTTATTCGCCGCGCAGGAGCTCTTAATCGAAACGAAGCAAAATGTCATGACCGTGTGCGAAACCGTCGGCTTCGGGGACCTATGCTACTTTACGCGTCAGTTTGTTCGCCACGTCGGCGTCACACCAACGCAGTTTCGATCCGCTAACAAAGACAACGTGGGAATGGACATTGGACTATCTCTGTGAGCCGATTTGTCGGATTACCATTGCGATTGAACCGCTGACCACAACGATCGGACCGGCCGGTGACGCGCTCTACGTGCCGTTTCGGATTACCGGCGGAACGCTCGGGGGGCTGGAACTCGAGACTCGTTTGATCGCGGGAACTGATTTTGCATTGATGTACGCCGATGGGAAGCTGACGCATCACGGTCAATTCGTTGTCGCCCACGAGGCCGGCGATATCATGTTCTCCTATACGGGGACCAGCCAAGCGCCGGAAGACGCATACGACGAATTGCTTGACGGAAAATTACCAGGAAAAATACCGTGCAAGCTGACGGTGCAGACGGCATCGACGCATCGGGAATGGCGCCCCTGGAACCGCCAGCCGCTGATCGCGGTCGGCACCTTTGACGGCGATGCGGGCAAGCTGGACGTCGTACTCCTGTCGATGCCGTAGGTCGGCGACGGCCGTAAAGACGCGAAAAATCGGCAGCCGACATGGGCCGCGGTTCATGATATGAATCGAGCATGCGTACAATGTCAAAGGCCGGTCCCGTTCTGGCGCTCGCCGCTTTTGCGTTCATCCTCGGATACAATTGGGTCGTGATGAAGGTCGGCGTCGCCGAAGTTCCCGCCTTTGTGTTCGCAGCTTCACGGGCGGTGCTCGGCGCCGCAACGTTGTTCGCCGTTTTGATCGTGATGCGTCGCCCGCTGCGGCCGCCGGAGATTCGGCACACGATTATCGCCGGATTGCTGCAAACGACTGCGATGGTGGGGTTGGCGACCTGGGCCGTCGTCTCTGCTCCCCCGGGAAAGACGGCCGTCCTCGTCAACAGCATGTCGCTGTGGATCCCGTTGTTTGCGTTGCCGATCCTCGGCGAGCGAATCGGCGTGCGCTGGAGTGCGATCGCATTAGGCGTGCTCGGACTCGTCTTGATGATCGATCCGCGCCACGGCACGAGCTGGCTCAGTGACCTGGCAGCCGTGTGCAGCGCAGTATGCTGGGCCGCGGCGGTCGTGGTCACCAAACATCTCCAGCGCAGCTCCGGGTTCGATCCGCTGTCCTTCACCGCGTGGCAAGTGCTTTTCGGCAGCCTCCCGCTGGTAGCAATCGCAATTGCCTTTCACGCAGGTCCGCTCGTGCTGACGACGCAGTCGGTGCTCGCCGTCGCATACAACGGCGTCCTCGCGACCGGACTCGCATTCGTGCTCTTTGCCTATGCCATGAAATCCTTATCGGTCACGATCGCAGGTGCCGGCGGCCTTAGCATCCCCATCATCGGCGTCGCCGCGGCGTGGTGGCAGGTCGGCGAACGCCCCAGTGGTCTGGAGTGGGCCGGTATGGCCTGCATCGTTGGCGCGCTCGCACTCATGGCGAGCCCGCTGCAGGCGCTTTCGAGTCGCGAACGGTTGCTCGGTCTCTTCCGAAAAGGAGCTGTTAGCCGCCAATGAATACGGCCGGGCTCGCGGCGGTCGCTGCCGCGAGTGCCGTCGCCGGTGCGATGAACTCGGCAGCCGGCGGTGGTAGCTTCATCTCGTTTCCGACGCTCGTCTTTTTGGGTGTCCCGCCGGTGCCGGCCAATGCGACCAACACGACCGCGATGTGGATCGGTCAGGCCGGCAGCATTCCGGGGTTCCGCGAGGACATGCGTCGGCCGACGGCACGGTTCGCGCTCGCGATGCTGGTGTCGGCCGTGGGCGGTATCGCTGGTGCGGTGCTGCTCCTGCACACCCCGCAGCATGCCTTCAACGCGATCATTCCGTGGCTGCTGCTGTTCTCGACCCTCATGTTTGCCATCAGTCCATGGCTACTGAAGATCATGCGGCGCACGGGCGACGTCGACGACGTGCGCTGGTCGAGCGCCGTTCCGCTGTTCGCGATCGCCGTCTACGGCGGATACTTCGGCGGCGGGCAGGGTCTCGTCATGCTTGCGTACTTCGCGCTCGCCGGCATGACCGATCTGCGGCGCATGAATGCGCTCAAGTCCGTACTCGCCTTCATAAACAATGGTGTGCCGGTGATCCCGTTCGTGATCGCCGGGGTGATCGAGTGGAATATCGCGGTCGTTATGTGTGCCGCCGCCATCCTGGGCGGCTACTACGGCGCGCGCGTCGTGCGGCAAGTGCCGCCGCGCGCGATGCGGGTCGTCATCGTGGCCCTCGGTACGGCCACGACGATCGGGTTCTTTCTCCGTCAGCACTAGAACCGTAGTCGACCGCCGCACCGCGTCCGCTGCGTTAGTTGCCCGGCTTCGGCGCGGAGCCCGAGTAAGAGTCGGATCCCGGAACCGATCCGTTCGGAACATTGTGGGTCGTGGTTTTTCTCTTCATTGTCAGGGTGTTCAGCGTTGGGCCGGTGCCGCCCGAACCGGCGACTCCAGCCGGCTTCGACGAACCGCTGTAGTTCGGCGAGCCCGGCACTGCGGCGTTCGGCTTGCGGGAGCTAGGGCTGATGTGATTCAGCGCCATGTCTTGCTTCTTGGTAATGCCCTTCATTTTGGTCGTATGCGTCGGGGCCGAGCCGGAGTATCCGGGCGAGCCGGGCACGTTGCTGTTCGGGACCGTGGAGGACGTTTGCGCCAGGCCGGTTGCGGTAGTGATTGCGAGAGCGGCAATCGCCGCACTTACGCTCAGATAGTGTTTCAATGTAGTCTCAGCTCCTTTAGTAGAATGGCGATGTAGCTGTCTATTCAATATCACGAACCACGGCAGTATGTAGACAGCGGATTTTTCGCATTTCCAATGAGGCGCGCCGCAAGCGGGGCGTTAGAGATCCGGGAGGTGCTCGATGAATTTGTCCAACGTGATCGGATAGTCGCGCACGCGTATGCCGGTGGCGTTGTAGACCGCATTTGCGATCGCCGCACCTACCCCGCACAACCCGAGCTCGCCCACGCCCTTCGCCTTCATCGGCGAAGAGATCGGGTCGACCTCATCGAGAAAGATTACGTCTTGGTGCGGGATGTCCGCATGTACCGGGACTTCGTAACCTGCGAGGTCGTGGTTCACAAAGAAGCCTCGCTGCTTGTCGACCGCCAACTCTTCCATCAGCGCCGCGCCGACGCCCATCGTCATCGCGCCGATGAGCTGACTGCGGGCCGTCTTCGGATTGAGGATACGCCCCGCGGAACAAACCGCCAGCATGCGCCGAACGCGAATCTCGCCGGTCGCGGCGTCGACGCCGGCCTCGACGAAGTGGGCCGCAAATGTCGACTGTTGAAAGCGCTCGTCGAGATCTCCGTATTCGATGCTATCCTCGGCTGAAAGACCCGTCTCCCCGGCCGCGGCCGCGAGCGGCACGCTTCGGCCGTGCGCGCGCACGATGCCGCCCGCGAATTCCGCGTCCTCCGCGTCGAATCCAAGTTTCTGCGCGATGACGTCGCGTAATTTCATGCAGGCAGCATACACGCCGGCGGTAGAGTTATTGGCGCCAAATTGTCCGCCGGAACCGGCCGAAACGGGTGAATCCGAGTCGCCGAGTCGCACGACAACCCGGTCCAGGTCCACACCCATCGTTTCCGCAGCGGTCTGCGCGATGATCGTATAGGTTCCGGTACCAATATCCGTCATGTCGGTCGTAACCGTGACGACGCCATGTCTGTCGATGCCGACGTGCGCCCCGGATTTGAGCAGAAGATTATTGCGAATTCCGGCAGCGACGCCCATGCCGACGAGCCACCGGCCGGCTCGCACTTGGCCCGGCTTCGGGTTACGTGCACTCCAACCGAACTTCTCTGCGCCGAGGCGCAAGCAGCCGTTCAGGTCCCGGTACGAGAAGCGACGCTCCGGTTTGGCGGGATCGACTTGCGTATCGTTGAGCATTCGAAATACAACCGGGTCGAGACCGAGTTTCTCGGCCATCTCGTCCATCGCGATTTCGAGCGCCAAGTGGCCCGTCGCGTCACCCGGAGCGCGCATCGCGTTACCCTCCGGCAGATCCAGCGTTGCAAGCCGCATTTCCGTGAGGCGGTTCGCACCGGCATACAGCAAACGCGTCTGCGCCACGGCCCCTTCGGGAAAGCCTTCGGGCACGTTGCCGGACGTGCTCTCGTGAGCGATCGCGGTGATCTTGCCGTCTACGCCGGCGCCGATGCGAACGCGCTGGATACTCGCCGCGCGATGCGTGGTGTTGTTCATGATGAAGGGGCGGGTAAGGGCTACTTTCACCGGCCTGCCGGCCGCCTTGGCAGCGAGCGCGGCTAGCGCAGCGTCGCATCTCACGAACAGTTTTGCACCGAAGCCGCCTCCAATGTACGGTGACTCGAGGCGCACCTTCTCCGGGGGAATGCCAAGCGTCTTGGCAATGTCTTCCTTGCCCCAGTTGATCATCTGGTTCGACGTCCAAAGCGTGAGATGGTCGCCTTCCCAAGAGGCGATCGAAGCATGCGGCTCCATCATGGCGTGGCTTTGGTCCGGGGTCGTGTAGGCTTCATCGAGCTTGACCGGTGCGGCTGCGAACGCGCTCTCGAAGTCGCCGACACGCTCGAGCGCCGGCACATGTTCCGCGGTGTTGTCCACGAGCGGTGCATTCCGGGCTTGCGCTGCGAGATCGAATCGCCCAGTGCTCTGGATATAATCGACGCGAATCAGGTGCGCTGCGGCACGAGCCTGCTCGAACGTCTCGGCCACGACGATCGCGATTGCCTGGTGGTAATGCTGAATTTCCGCTCCGCCGAACAGATAGGCGTAATTCATGCGCCCTCGGCCGAGCCTCGGCATATCTAGAGCCGTAACGATTGCGACGACGCCCGGGGATGCCTTGGCCTCAGCGAGATCCATCGACGCAATCCGGCCTTTCGCGATCGCCGAGCCCACGATGAAGCCGTAGGCTTGATTCGCGACGACGTCGTGCCGTTCGTAGGCGTACGGCGCGGTCCCCGTGGTCTTGAACTTACCATCAATCCGATCGGTGGGCTTTCCTACAACTCGCAACTCGTCGATTGGATTGACCATCGCCGGTGTGTCGAATTTCATGCGGAAGCCTTTGCATCTGCCATAACCGCGGCGAGCGTGCGCTCGACGAGTCGCAGTTTGAACGCATTGTCCGGTGTCGGTTTTGCGCCGGCGAGTAACTGCGTTGTGACGTCCTTTGAGCCGCGCGGCATTTCTGCGTCCGCGGCTGCAACGCGCCACGGCTTCGGTGCGATGCCACCGGCCGCGACACGGCCGGTTCCGTCCGGCTGAATGATCGCCGCAACCGAGACGAGCGCGAAAGCATACGAGGCGCGATCGCGCACCTTGCGATAGATATGCGTCCCGCCGATGGGTTTTGGTAGCGTCACCGAGGTGATTAGTTCACCCGGCGTCAGCGCCGTCTCGATGTGCGGCGTGGAACCCGGCAGACGGTGGAAGTCGGCTATCGGAATGGCCCGCGTCGAGCCGTCCGGTCTCACCGTCTCCACCGTCGCATCGAGCACGCGCATAGCGACGGCCATATCGCTCGGGTTCGTCGCGATGCATACGTCGCTGCTGCCGATCACGGCCAGTTGCCGGCTGACGCCGCCAATCGCAGCGCAGCCCGAGCCGGGCCGGCGCTTATTGCACGGCTGATTGGTATCGTAGAAATACGGGCAGCGCGTGCGTTGCAGCAGGTTCCCCGCAGTCGTCGCTTTGTTCCGCAACTGTCCGCTCGCGCCGGCTACCACCGCGCGCGACAATACGCCGTACTCCCGCCGCACGCGGCCGTGCGCGGCCACGTTCGTGTTCGTGACCAATGCCCCGATCCGCAAGCCGCCATCGCTCGTATCCTCGATGCGATCGAGATCGAGTTTGGTAAGATCGATGATGTGCGCCGGCGCTTCGATCTGCAGCTTCATGAGATCGAGCAGGTTCGTGCCGCCGGCGATGAACTTGGCGTCGGGGACGCGCGCGGCGGCCGCCGCGGCCGCGGACGGCGTTGTCGCGCGTTCGAAGGTGAACGGCTTCATGCGTGCTCTCCGGCGACTTCCTTGATCGCCTCGAGAATATTCGAATAGGCCCCGCAGCGGCAAATGTTGCCGCTCGTGCGCTCTCGCAGTTCGGCATCGGTTGCCTGCGGTCTGGCCGTGATGTCGGCCGTGACGTGACTGGGAATGTCCGATCTGATCTCGCCCAGCACCGCAACAGCCGAACAAATCTGGCCGGGCGTGCAGTATCCGCACTGAAAGCCGTCGTGCTTGATGAAGGCCGCCTGCATCGGATGCAGGGCGTCGGGCGTGCCCAGCCCCTCGATGGTCGTTATTTTGTCTTCTTCGTGCATCACGGCAAGCGTGAGGCAAGAATTGATCCGCACGCCGTTTACCAGCACCGTGCACGCGCCACACTGGCCGTGATCGCAGCCCTTCTTGGTTCCGGTCAGCTGCAAGTGTTCACGTAGCGCGTCGAGCAGTGTCGTCCGCGTGTCGAGCACAAGTTGGCGTTGCTTGCCGTTGATCTCGAAAGATACGGTTGCCGTGCTAGGCGGAATTGCGAGCGAAGCGGAGGCTCCCATACTGCGATGTTAGCGCAACCGCCGGGACGGCAAGTATAACGATTTTTCGGTGGGTCGCTTCTCGAGCTCGATCGTCTCTTGACATGAAAGGGCCTGGGCGGGACTCTTAGGCGATGATGCTTCTGCATCTCCTCTTGGACGTCGGTCTCGGCGCGGTTTTCGGTTTCCTCGGCGGCTTGTTCGGTATAGGCGGCGGCATCGTCGCCATTCCGATTCTGGGGCTCGCGTTCGGCCTGTCTCAACAGACGGCACAGGGTACCGCGCTAGTGATGGTAGTGCCCAACGTGGTAATCGGCTTGCGGCGGTATTACCAGAGACGCAGCCTCAACGTGCGCTACGCATTGACGCTCGCCGTCAGCGCGATTCCATTCACGTATGCCGGCGCGCGCGTAGCGACCGGCTTGCCGAGCGCGCCGCTGCGGATCGCATTCGCGACCTTCACGATCGCAATCGCGATGTACGTGTTATGGAAGTCCTTCGGAACAAGCTCCGAGTCGAGTGCCCACGCACCATGGTACCTCTCGTCGATCGTCGGCGCGATCGGCGGAACGCTGTCCGGCTTTTTCAGCGTCGGCGGTGCGACGTTCGCCGTCCCCGCGATGACGGCGTTCTTCGGCCTCTCTCAGGCGGCTGCGCAATCGATGGGACTTGCTCTCGTCGCACCCGGCACGATCGTCGGCCTTGCGACCTACGGTGCGGCGGGAGACGTGGACTGGTTGACCGGCGCCGCCCTGGCAGTTGGCGGAGCGTCGGCCGTGACCTACGGCGTCGACCTCGCAACGAGGCTTCCGGAGCGAACGCTCAAGGTGCTCTTCGCGGTGTTCCTCTTTGGAGCGGCTCTCGCGCTGCTTGCGGAGCATTAACGGAGGAGGCGTATTTGCGACGCTTCAGTCTAGAGAAAGTTGTTCGGCCAAATCATCGTGCGCCACATATGCGCTACGGGAGAACCGTCGAAGCCGAGGCCCTCATCGGGTTCCTTAAAATTGCGCCCGATGATATCGGAGAAGATCTCGGGATCGATGGTCTCGCTGCGATCGAAGAAATAGATGTCAAACATCGTGACCGAGCGTGAAGTCATATACCAGCGATGGCGCTTCGCGTCTTCCGCGTCGCGACGAATGTATTCCGGCGGCACATAGTCGGCACCAAAAAACGCGCGGTAGCTCTCGGGATATGCGTATCCGACGGAATCGTCGGCGAAGTAGCGCAAGGCCTGATGGTATTTTACGGCCCAGGCGACCTCTTCGCTAACGTACGGTGCGATCAACTGTGCGCTCCAGTAGCCGTGATCGCTGCGCACCAAACACGCATTCGAAATGTCGTGAAGCAAACAGGCGGTCACGACCTTTTCATCCTGTCCGGCATCGAGTGCCCGCTTAGCGCTCGTGAGCAGATGCGTTACCGTAAAGTCGTCGAACCGCGCGCGAAAGAAGTCGAGCAAACGCGGTTTGGGCGGCATCTTCGGTAGGGCCGGATTGTCGCCCATCATCATAACCGTGTCCGGACTAAGCTGAGCGAGCAACTCGGGCTCCGGATTCGGCTGCGACGTTCCAATGCGTCCGACGGGAGCGGGGAGAATCAGCCGGCGCCGCCCTTGCTGTACCTCAGTCATATGAAAAGTAAAGCATGGCGCTGTGAACGAGTCAAATAGTCACCTGGTCATTCATAGGGTGGTTTCGTCGCGCCGGCGAATACCGGTGAGCAAATGGCCCGTTCAATTGCTGCGAAGACTAGCATTGCGCCGTTCAACGGGCGGCGGCGAATCGCCGATGCGATCGCTGAGGATCTGCGCGGGCAGATTGCGTCGGGGGCGATCCCGTCCGGTGCGCGCTTGCCGGCCGAGCGCGACCTCGCCGAGCGCTACGGCGTCAGTGGGCCGACGGTTCGGGAAGCCCTCCAGGGCCTGAATGCGTTGGGTCTCGTTGAGATGCGGCACGGGAGCGGCACGTACGTTTCCGCGCTCGCGGATTCGCTCGTAGCGAAGGCACTTGGTACCGTCATTGAACTCCAAGGCGTCAGCGTGCAAAATCTTCTCGGATTGCTGGGCGCGCTCCACGGATACGCCGCACGGCTGGCCGTCACCCGGAGCACCGATATCGACATCGCGCTCCTCGAAGACGCCATATCCGCGATCGCTGCCGCTTCCGATATCGACGGCATCGTCCGTTCGGTGAAACAATTCATTAACGGGTTGGCGGGCGCTTCACACGACCCGCTGCTCGTAGCCCTCGTAGGTTTTTTGGTGGACATCCAACTGGAACTCGCGCGCTCGACGGGGAGCACGTTCGAGGAGTGGCAACATCTCGTTGCGGTGCTTCAGCCCGATCGCATCGCGATCGTTGAGGCGCTCAAGCGGCGCGATGCCGACGAGTTTGCCGCCCGCGTCAGCGCGTTCAACGCGCGCGCCTTCAACCTCATCGATGCGGAAGTGCGCACGCATACCGGGCGTGACGCGCAACTTGCCGGCATCCTCTCGCAGCTCGCGGCGCCGGAGCGGCCCCTAGCCCTGCGCTGAAGTCTGCGCTCACGCGCGACCGGAGAGAGCGACCGACGCAAGGTCCGCGAGCACGCTCAATTCCGCACGTTCCAGTTCGGAAAACTCGTGCGCGGCGTGGTGAACCGCCAGGAGCCGCGCGACGAATCCGCCGTGCGACCGAACGCACGCGATCGCGAATGAAATGTCGCTCCAACCCACTGCATCGAGTTCTCCGCTGTCAGTAACGGAAGTGCGTTCGTGCCGCGTCAGCAGCTCGCCCGGCTGTCCCATGACGGGATGGCACAATGACTCATCAACTGTCGTCTCGCCCTGTCCCTGACGGAGGAGTTCGTCAAGTTGCTCGACGCGCTCGCCGCCGGATGAGTCGCCGGTTCCCGCATAAGCCCAGCGGCCTCGCCCGACGCGGATGCGCGTTACCATCAGGTCCGGACCGAGTTGCGCCATCGCGTACTCACGGATTATCGTCAGTGCTTCGGCCTCCGTCGTTGCAGCCCACAGCCGCCGCGTCACGGTCCGCAGCCGTCCGAATGCTGCCAGGAGTGCCGTCGAGCGACCGTTCAGGACAGCTGACCGAAGTTCGGGAAGGGCGAGCCCGAACAATTCTTCTCGCTCGCCCGACGACAGCATGAGCGTATCGGAGAGGCGCGTCAGGACCTGCGCCGAGACGCGCACCCGACGGTCGCTCTCCAGCATCGCATACCAAACGCGGCTGATACCGACGGCTTCGGCGATCTCTTCTTGGCTTGGCACCTTCCCGAGCCGGGTCGGTAGACGCAGGAACGGGCCGAGTGACCGGGACTCGACGTTCAGCCTGAGACGGAACTGCTTTAGCAGCGCGCCGAAGCGCTCCCGCTCGCCTCCCGCGACGGACTCCAACTGGCTCGCCCCTCTGGTGACCGGTACGCGTGCCATATAAAAACGGTCCGATATGAGTTCGCTGGGGCGAATCCCACGCCCGCCTTGGTCAGTGACACAGCACCTTCCGGCCAACGCAGTACGGACTCGCTAAGGCGGCCCACCCGGTTACGTGGGCAGCCGACATCGGGTTGGCCAGCCTACCGGCACTCGCGCAGATTTTGGTGGTCCCCCAACTCTGCTACGGGGCCTGCTACTGGTCTTTGGTGCGCTGACGCCGCTAGCGGATGCTCGGCGCGGTCGTGACGTTTGTGATGCCGCATCACGGGATGGTTTGGATCTCGTCGACGCCGCGCCTCACATTCGAGAAGAATCTTTTCTATGCGGCCGCGGCCGTGACGCTCTTGCTGGCCGGTCCGGGCGCCTATTCGATCGACGCGTTACTCACGCGCGATCGAACGTGATCATTTGCCGGCGCGATAGATCAAATCGGTAGCTGAGAAGCCCTTGGGGATGTAGGCGTAGCTGACCATTGCGTCGATGACGGGCTGGATGGTCTTCAGATCGGTGGCCTCAGCGAAGTGTCCGTGGCGCATCTTGGCCAGGATTTCCGGCGGCAATTTCGTGTACTTCGAGACGATCGGTATGGACGCCGCGTGATTGTTGTTTCCCCAACGGCCCGCAGTGTAAATCGCGGATACGAAGGGACCGACGACCGCCGGATGCGCTTCGGCCCAACTTTGTGAGCCCACCCAGGCGCTGGCGACGAACAAACTGGCTATCCCGTTCGCCGGTGTTATCGTTCGCATGCCTTTGTCGCGAGCGTCACTCAGCCAGGGTTCGACGGAAACGGCGCCGATAACGGTTCCACGTTGCACGGCGTCGTTCATTGCCGGGAACGGCAACTCGACGAACTTGATGCGCTTCGAATCGCCGCCATTGCGATCGAGCCAGGCCAGAATTGCGAGCGACCCGATGTTGTTGATGCTGGGCGCGGCAACGGTTCCGACGACGTCCTTTGCCGCGCGCGGGCCATCCACGCGGACGACGAGGCCAATCTCGGGAGCGGCATCTTCGTAGAGCTTCCCCGGCGCCAGAAAGACGATCGGGACGTTATGCGAATGGGCGGCGATCAAGCCGACGGAATCGAACAGTCCGACGTCGATCGCGTTTCCGCCAAGCGCTGCGGAGATCGCACCAGGGCTTGGAAAGAATTGGAGTTCAACGTCGAGGCCGGCCTTCTTGAAAATGCCGAGATCGACGCCGAAAAACGCTTCGGCGCACACCTCGACGGGCGCGACGCCGATGCGCGTTGTTACGGTTGAAGCGGTCTGCGCGCTAGCGGTTCTTGGAGCCGCGCTCGCGAGCGCAGCGGCGAGCGTCGAGACGAATCCACTTCGCGTGAGTGCCATGTTCTGCTCCCTTCGAGCGACCGTTGGGACTATGCCGGAACGGGCTCCCCGGGAAGCTCTTCAAGATCGTATTCCGCTGAAGGCACGGTCGGCAATTGCACGGGCGGGAGCGCAATGCTGAACAACTCCATCTCCGTTGTCGCGTACAGCGACAGCGTCTCGCCGGCATCTAGCTGGAGTGCCGAAAGGCGCGTAACCTTCGTACCGTCGACCGATCCATCACCCGAGAGAACGACGATCAATCTCAGCGCGTCGCGGTCTTCGGAGCGCCATTCGGCACCGGCGGCGATGCGAATCATCTCGACCGTTACGCCGCGTTCGGAGAACGTACCGAGGAACTTGCGATCCACGCCGGCAGCGCCTCGAATCGGAAGCCAATTGCTGACCTTCGGATCCGCGATGATGATGCTCTTGTAGCGCGGACGCGGATACTTGATGCGATCGCCGAAAACGTGCTCCCAGATCGCATTGAGGCCCCACGCGGACGTCCCGTCGTTCCGGTGGTAATATGGACCGACGAACTTGCCGGTCTTTTCAAGATCCTTCCATGCTTGCCGCCGTTGTTCGATGCTCATAAAGCCGATGCCGGACGCCCCGCCGAATTGCAGAACGAGCTGCAAGCGCTCTCCCGGCGCGTATGGTTCGCACGGATCATCTTGCGGTCCGTACGGAAGACCCTCCGGAATGTAGGCAACCTCGCCTTCACCGACGACGGTGCCACCGCCGTGGTTCATCGTGCCGCGAAGGGGCAAACGAATCTGATCGAAGTTGTGACGATGGCGCGGCATGAAAAAGTCGCGATCTTGCCGCCCGAGAATGTACATGAAGTTTTCGGGCGTTCCGTCAGTGCCCCGGAGCATGTGATGAAACGCGATCTGTCCGGTTGGATGATCCATCTTCCAGTTGCGCTCGTCGAACGGTACGATCTTCATGGGGTCTCCTCGGCAGCTTCAGCGCCTGCTTTCACGGATACCAAGTTACTTGGTCTTTCATCCTTCAGCTTCCTCTCACGCGCGCCTTGAGGCGCGGATCGCCAACAAGCGAAAAATCGTAGTTACGGTGCCCCGTGGTCGAATGCTACGATGCTCTCGCAATGCAAAAGACGCTGTTGATCGTACGGAAGTGGGACGACAAGGGGCGTGCATATCATGCTCCGCCGGCGACATGGTTAGGCGAACTGGTCAGCTGTAGCTGCGGTCACGGCATCGGGCAGCATGTGTTTCAAGGCTGCCAGGGCCACCATGGCGGCCGGTGCGGGTGTAGCGATGCTCCCACAGAGATTCTCGAAAGAGCGATTCGTGACGCGCGGGACGAGTGCATGCTCGAAGCCGCATCGTCCGGTCGCGCTAGTCCCTCCGCCGGCTGCTGACTCGGTCCGAATGCGAACGTCTCTTCTTCCCTAAATCGGGGTATAAGCAGTGCGAACGAACGGTCGGACGAGAGGAAGCAACGATGTTAAAAGCCGGCGATCGAGTCTTTATCGATGGGACACGCGAAGAGGGCACGGTCAAAGAAGTTCATCCTCACGAAGTTGTCGTGCGTGTAGCGACAACGAACGGACATGAGGACAAGAAGTTCGCGCTTGAAGATCTACGACTCGATCCGACAATGAAAGAAGCCACCGGCTTCATCGACCACTAGAGCGCTGCGTCTGCCGGCGGTTGAGCCGTCTTTATTTCCCCTCGTAGCTGAACTTCGCGTCCGCCTCACCTTGCGCAAGAATGTGGCCGTCCATTGCCTTGAGCACTGACGGTGCGAAGAATTGTCCCGAGAGATGTAGCGTATCCACGTCGAGCGCGAAAACCTGGAACTTGTAGTTGTGCACGCGCTCGTCGTTCGCCGGCGGACATGGTCCGTCGAAGCCGCCGTACGGTCCCTTCATCGCCGGCGGCATGTTTGGACTCTTGTTAAAGAGCGGCCAATAGTCGTTGGTGCCTCGGATGCCCACTTTCCCCGGCCCGATCGGCTTGCCGCCCGGTGTCGGCCCATCGCCCTCTACGCCCGGCTCGAGACGCGTGACCGTCGCCGGAATGTCGATGAGTTCCCAGTGATAGATGTTCTGGCGCGGCGAATCGGCCGCAATGGTCACGCCGGGTTTGTTCATCAGTGAAAGATCGGCCGTCACGTCCGGGTCGACCATGATGATGGCGTAGGATTTCGTTCCGGGCGGGCCTGCAGACCAACTGATCCCAGGGCTGCGATCCTGCGCGACGAGCGGCGACCCTTTGGGCATGCAGAATGCCGTCGAGATCGGCAGATAGCCGGACGGCAAGAGACCCGCGAGTTTCACGTCGAGCGTCGCCGCAGCGCGAGCCGGCGTCGCCATGAGCGCCGTCACGAGTATGGCACCCGCAAACAGTGACGTTCGTCTTGCGCAGACCATTTAACGTAGTTCCGGAATCACGAGATCGGCGGCATTGAACGAGGACTTCAGTGCACCGTACTTCGCCGAGGCATCGATCAGCGGTTGCAGGTCGCGCGCTTTGAACGTTTCGGGATAGACCGCGTGACCCGTGGACTTGCCGCTGGACTTTGCATATTTCGCCATGATCGCGGCTGCCTCGTCGCGGTGGGAGTTTGCCCACTTGCCCGCATCGAGCACCGCCTTGCTGAATTTCTTGATCAGTTCCGCATGCGATTTGGCATAGTCGGTCGTGCAGAAATAGCCGCCTTCCACGACCAGCGGCGAGATTTCCGCGCCGGTGTTTGCCAGCAAGCGTACGTCGCCGGTTCCGATCGCGGCGCTGAGAAATGTTTCGGTAATTGTTGCGGCGTCTACGTGACCCGAGGCGACCGCGGCGCCTTCTTGCGGCGGCGGCGCTTCGACCCACTTGATGCTCTTCCAATCGCCGCCGTTCTTGTCGATCCACGCATCGGCTTGCACCTGGAGAATATTTTGCAACGCCGAAGTCATCATCGTTTTGCCGTTGAGATCCTTGGCCGTCTTTATCGGCGAGTCTTTGGCGACGACGATTGCGTCGATCGGGCTCTTCACCGAGTTTGCTCCCGACGGCGCCACCAGCACGAGCGGGGCACCGCCGAGGTGCGCCGCGGAAATCGCGACGAAGTTTGCCGAGCCCATTTCAACTGCCCCGCCGATCACCGCCGCAACGACCGGCGCGCCCGCCGAGAGTTGCGTGAGCTGCACGTCAAGGCCGGCGTTCTTGAAATAGCCCAGATCCATCGCGTAGAACAAATTGCCGGTCACATCGACGGCAGGGCTGGCAATGCGAACCACTTCGAGCGTTTGCGCGCCGGCTGGAACGCCTGCGGCGACCAGCACGAGCGCACAGATTGCGAATAGGCATTGGCGTCTGACCGAACGTATCATGGATCTTCCTCCGGAAGGCGAGCTGGTGAAAGGGAGAACGCCTCGTTGTCGGCACCGAGCTTCGGCGCGATCGCATCCGCGTGCCGGCGCGTTCCGTCGAACGAGATCGGCAAGCCGATCAAGCGCGTCGCGCCGCCGGCTAACGGCGGCCCGAGCATGTCGCTCGCAGCGAATTGCTCGAGCGCCATGGCCTCGCGCAACGTGTTGACCGGCGCGCACGGCACGCCGGCCGCGCCGAAATGCTCGGTCCAGTGCGCGCGCGAACGTTCGGCAATTACGGTTGCGATCGCCGGAACGAGTTCTTCGCGTTTACGCAAGCGCGCGCGATTCGTGGCAAATGCAGGATTGGCGATCCATTCGGCATGCCCGAGCACTGCACAAAACTTGGCGAAGAGCCGGTCGTTGCCGACGCAGATCATCACGTCGCCGTCGGATGCGGAAAACGTCTGATACGGAACCAGGCCCGAGTGCCCCGACATCGGCTCGCGGCGCATTTCGACATCTTGATTGACGATCGTATTTACGCGTTGCGAGAGCCAACCGAGCGCCGTGTCGAAGAGCGACGTGCGCACGACGCAACCGCGACCGGTCGCATCGCGCCGGCGCAGTGCCGCGAGCACGCCGATCACGCTCCACATGCCCGTGCCGAGATCGACAGCGGAGATCGGCAACCGTGACGGCGGACCGGAAGGGTCCCCGTTGATCGTGATCATGCCGCTGACCGCTTGCACGAGCGGCTCGAAGGCCGGATCGAGGCGCATCGGTCCGCGTTGTCCGAATCCCGATATCTCAGCGTAGATCAGCCGCGGATGGCGCTCGCAAAAGCGCTCCGGATCGATGCCCAGCAAAACCGGAACGTCGGGTCGCAGATTGTGGATCAGCACGTCGGCGCGATCGGCGAGGGCGTGCAGCGCCTCAAGACCGGCGCTGGTTTTGAGGTCGAGCGCGACGGAACGCTTGCCGCGGTTGAATTCGTGAAACGTCAGAGAATCGTCGTCGAGATACGGCGCGCCCATGCGCCGGCCATCATCGCCGCCATCCGGCTTCTCGATCTTGATGACGGTCGCACCGAGATCCGCCAGAATCGCGCCGGCATACGGTCCCGCTAGAATCTGCCCGATCTCAATCGCCGTGATATCGTCGAGCATTAGCACGTCTCCGGGCGATAGCGCGGCACGGCAACATCACGTTCGCGTTCGATCGTTAGCCGGAGCGGCTGATCGATTTGCAAGCGCTCGGGATCGTCCACATCGACGAGGTTACTGATCAGCCGCGGACCTTCGGCGAGTTCGACAATCGCCACGGTATACGGTAACCGGCCTTTGAACGCGGGATGAAACGCGATGTGATAGACGACCCAGCTGATCAGCCGCGCCGCCCCGGAGGCCGTTTCCCACGTCCACGCAGGCTCCAAGCAACGCGGGCACTCGCGCCGAGGCGGTAACCACGCATTCCGGCACACCGAACAACGTGCAAAGACGTGACGCCCTTCTTCGAGCGCGGCCCAATACGGCGCGCTCAGCTCGTCGTGGACGGGAAGCGGAACATCGATCGCCGTCTCAATCACCGTGCTTCACCGAGAATGAGCGTCGCGTGGGTATGCATGATGCCGCCCTGATTGCTGACGATGCAGTTGCGCGCGCCGGGTACTTGCGACGTCGACGTTCCCCGCATCTGGCGAACACCTTCGATGACGAGTTGCATCCCGGGCATCCCCGTTTCGGAGAGCAAGCCGCCGCTCGTGTTCAGCGGCAAAGCGCCGTCGATGCCGATCCCCTCGCTCTCGATGAACGCGCCGCCTTGGCCGGGTTTGACGAAGCCGTAGTCTTCAAGCGTCACGATGGGCACGATGGTGAAGCAGTCATACAACTGCGCGACGTCGATATCCGCGGGCCGTAAACCGGCCATCGCAAACGCCGTCTGAGCCGCCCTCGCCGCCATCGTCGATGTCAAGTCGGGCCGCTGCTCGACGTTCCACGACGTCTGGCCTTGGCCGAATCCGAGGATGGGGACGGGTTCGGGGACATCGAGACTTCGGGCGCGCGCAGCGCTCATGACGACGACGGCCGCGCCGCCGTCGGAAACGAGGCAACAGTCGTCGCGCGTGAGCGGAGCGACGATCGGGCGCGAGGCACGATACTCACCGAGTGCGAGCGGCTTACGCAATTGCGCGCGCGGATTTGCCAACGCGTTCGTGCGCGCGTTGACGGCAACCGCCCCGAGTTGATCGCGCGTGGTTCCCCATTGCTGCATGTGGCGGCGCGCGATCATAGCGTATCCGGCGGCGGCGCCGAACCAGCCGAACACTTCGTCGGGTCCCATCGCTTTGGCAATCCCGCCGCGCGATCCGGTCTTCGGATTGTCGGCGAACGACACGACCGCGATCTCGCACTGGCCCGCCTCGATCGCCATCGCGGCAAACATGATCATGCCGATGTTCGCGGCGCCGCCCTGATCCCACACGCCGCCGATGCGCGGCTGCAAGCCGATGGCCTCCGCCACTTTCTGGCCATACGTGAACTCGATCGCCGACGTCGGAAATTTCACGAACAGGCCGTCGACCGCGTCCTTTTCCACGTTCGCATCGACGAGCGCGTTACGGATCGCCTCGACGTTGAGCGAGACCGTGCTGCGCCCCTCGTGCGCGCCGTAGGTCGTGTGGCCGATGCCCGCGATGACGGCCGTGCTGCGCATGGCTCAGCGACCCGCAAAACGCGGCGCGCGTTTTTCGGCGAAAGCCTGCGTGCCTTCTTGCACGTCTTCACTGGCGTTCAGAATCCGCGCGATCAACTGTTCCATGCGCAAGCCGTCGGCGAGACTCATGTCCCCACCGCGAACGGCGAGCTCTTTCGCGGCGCGCACGGCCAGCGGCGCGTTTGCAGCGATGCGGCGGGCATAATCCATCGCCGTCGCAAGGAGTTCCGCGCCGGGCACGACGGCGTTCACCAAACCCCACCGTGCCGCCGCGGCGGCATCGAACGTGCCGCCGACCAGCAACATCTCCATGCCGATCGCGTAGGGAACCTGTGCGAGGATGCGTTGCGTTCCGCCGTTGGCCGCGATGATGCCGCGCTTCACTTCGCTCAGCCCGAACGTGGCGTGTTCCGCCGCGACGCGGATATCCGTCGCCAGCATCAACGTCATCCCGCCGCCCAGGCAATAGCCGTTGATCGCCGCAACGACCGGCTTCCAGATCTCAAGCCCGCGATTGAGCAGCGCGTCCTGTTGCGTTTGCCAGAGTTGCGCGAGATCCGGCGTCTTGCCGATGACGCTTTTGAGGTCGGCGCCGGTCGTGAACGACCGCTCGCCGGCACCTGTGACGACGGCGACGCGGATGGCATCGTCGTCGCGGACACGGAGCCAGGCCGCCGAGAGGGCGCGATAATGATCGAGATCCATCGCGTTGAGGCGCTCGGGACGATTGATCGTGATCACGGCGATACCGTCGGTCACCTCGAGGTCGATGGACACGGGCGCCTTTCCGGTGAGGGGTTACGGGAAATTTATTCCTGAAGCCTACAATGGTCTTACCATTCGCGTCAAGGGTTAGACCATACTAGAAGTCGGTGGCCCCATCACGAAGGGAGTGGCATGAGAGAGCGGCAGCGATCGGCGCGCATCAGCATTGGGCCGGTGAAGGCGACGAAGACGTCCGATGCCCTCGCGGACGCCCTGCGCGAGCAAATTCTGACGGGCGGCTACGACGAAGGCGCCGCGCTGCCTTCGGAACGGGACATCGTCGATGAGACCGGCCTCGGCCGCGGTTCGGTTCGCGAGGCGCTGCGGGTCCTCGAAGTCGAGGGCCTGATTCGGACGAAGACGGGCCGCCACGGCGGGGCGTTCACGACGCGCCCCGACGAGAGCGGCCTCAGCCGATTCGTGTCGCTGTTCGTGCGCGGACGCAGCGTGCCGATCCGGGCGCTGCTCGAGGCGCGCACCACCATCGAACCAAACCTGGCATATCTCGCGGCAGTCAATCACACCGCTGCGGACGCGGCGGCGCTCAACGAAGCCTGCGCCGCGATGGAGGCGGCGACGGACGGGATCGCGTTCGGCCGGCTCAACGTCGCCTGGCACTATTGTGTGGCCAACGCCAGCCATAACGAACTACTCGTTGCGTTCCTCTTATCGATCTCGAGCGCCATCGCCGAATCGAGCGACGCGCACGCGCGCATGTTCGACGCCGACTTCGCCGAGATTCGAGGGGCCGTGGTGCGCGCACATCGCGGCGTTACCGACGCCGTCGTTCGCGGCCAACCCGATGCCGCCAAGCGCCGCATGGAGCGTCATCTGACCGCCTACGCCGACACCATCGCCGGCACCGAGCCGGGCGAGGATCAGAGATAGCCGCCGGGCTTACTCGTGACGGTTTGCGGGTGCAAAAGGCCTGCGCGGGGATCCTCCCGGTCAGTAGTTGTTTTGGCCGTCCCAGAACTTGCAGCGATGCTGATCGGCGAAGTTCGTGATTACGGTTTGATTGGGAACGTCGAGCGAAAGCACCGGTTCGTTTGCGGCGGTGAACTTCGGCCACGCCGGTAACGATGGGCCGTTCGGATTGCCGGTCTTGGCGAAATTCGTCCAGTACGCCATCATCTTGTGCGCGAGCGTTTGTTCGGCGGAGCTGAGCGGACGGATTGCGCCGCTGCCGCCGTGAAAGAGCGGGAAGAGAAACTGCAGTTCGGTGGTGTGCGCCGGGCCGTACGGAAAGCTGACGGGCGGCATGTACATCGGTACGTTCGCATCGTCGAATTGATAGTCGTACACCGGCACCGACGGCGAGAGCCAATCCGCGAGCTTTAGCGTTCCGCAGGCCATGTAGCCGTCGGTTTCCGCGGTACCGACGGCTTCGCTCGGGCTCGGAAACGCTGCGACTTGATATTCGTTTATGATCGCCGGCGCCATCGCCGTTCCGTAGAAGGCCGCGATCGCTGCGGAATACCGGTCGGCGGTGAGCGGCTTCCCTGAATTGAGTTCGGCGTTTGCCACCGACCAGCGCCATTCGTTGTGGTTGGTGCCGGTCAGCACCGGAACGTGATTGTACGTGCCCGCCGTAAATGCGGCGTGGAAGATCACCGGAATCGGGGTGTTCGGGCCGCCGATCAGCCCGAAGCGAAACGCCGACTGCACATCCACCACTTTGTCGGCGGGGAGGGCGCGCAGACACGCCATGTCCGCGCATCCGGCAGCGGTGGCAAATCTTGTTCCCGTTGCTTCGGCGACGTCGATCGTGGGGACGCCGCGGGCGGTTACCGGCGGCGTACCGCTGCTTTCCATGATGGCACGCGCGAACAGATGCGCCGATTCGGGCGCGACCATGTGCGCGAGCACCGTGAGCGCACCGGCCGATTCGCCGGCGATCGTCACGTTCGCGGGATCGCCGCCGAAGGCGCCGATGTTGCGCTGCACCCACTGCAGCGCGTACTGCTGATCCATAAGGCCATAGTCGCCCGCTTCGTGCCTTTCCGCGTCGAGCGCGGGGTACGCGAAGAAGCCGAGCGCACCAACGCGATAGTTCACGCTCACCACGATCACGTTGCCGGTCTTCACCAAACCGCTCGCATCGTAGTCGGTGCTCGAACCGCCGACGAGTCCGCCGCCCGGAAACCACACGATGACCGCGCGCTTCGCGCTCGCGTTTGCCGGCGCGAAGACGTTGAGATACAAGCAGTCTTCGGTCGCACTTGGATTGGCGAACACGCCGTTCGCTTTGCCTTGCGGACAGCTGTTACCGAAGGCCGATGCGTCCCGCGCGCCCGTCCACGCGGCGGGCGCTGCCGGCGGCTGCCAGCGCAGCGCTCCGACCGGCGGCGCCGCATAGGGAATGCCGCGGAACGATGCGACCCCGTCCGCGGCCACGCCGTGCAGCGTTCCACCGGTCACCGCAACCGTCGCCGGTGTTCCGTCGGCGGCCGATCCCGATGCTGCAGCCCCGGCAAAGACCGCACTCGCTACCACGAGCGCAAACACGGAGCGAACCAAAACGCGGATCGACATAGATGACCCCTTTACGCGGATAGGTAGCGTGAGAAATTTTCTGCGAGAATGGCGCGGCGGTCGGCAGCCGTGAGAAACTCGCACGCCTCGGTGATAAACGTGACGGACTCGCGATACGTACACGCGCGGCCGGACGGTGGATAGTTCGATCCCCAAATCATCCGCTCCGAACCCGCCGCTTCGTAGTACTCGCGAAAGCGGCGCAACGACGTCTGGAACGGATAGCGTTCGTGATCGGGCGCGGCTTCCGGAAAATACGAGACTTTGATCCACACGTTCGGTTCGCGCGCGAGGTCGATCAGATTCGGCCAATCGGCGAACCGGTCGGGCGGCTCGCCCGGCATCCGCCGGATGCCCATGTGATCGACCATGAACTGGATGCCGTCGAACCGGCGCGCCGTGGTCTGCAATTCACGCGCCTGGTACGGAACGAACAGTTGCACGCGAACGCCTTGACGTTCCGCGGCGGTCAAGAACGGTTCGAGCGTGCCGTCGCGCAACCACGTGTCGTACGGCGGCTGATGCAACGTCACGCGAATGCCGAGCATCTTCGGCTGCGCCATGAGCTCACGCAAACGCGCGTCGACGCCGGGCGCGAGCACGTCGAAGCGGCCGAATACGCCGTCGATGCGATCGGGATATTTCAGTGCCGCTTCGATGCCGTAGCGGTTATCGAAGCCCATCAGTGCGGGCGTGACCTGCACGATGCGGTCGACGCCCGCGGCGGATGCGCGTTCGAGCAGCATCTCCGCGGTGACCGCTGCACCCCAGTGGATGCCTTCGGGGTCGTGCGGACGGTCGGGCGTCGGTTCGGCCCAGTAATGGATGTGAGTATCGACGACGGTCATTTTGTTCCGAAGAGCGTAGCGAATTCGTTGATGAGCGCATCGTGCTGTTCCGCCATCATCTTCCCGCCCGGATACCAGATGTGGAGTGACGCCAGCGGCGGATTGCCTTTGGCAGACGGCACGTCATAGCGCGCCGAGTACGCACCGCGAACCTCGACTTCACGCGACTGGCCGGCTTTCGAAAGGTACCAATTCGCGAGCAGTTCGGCCGCGTGCGGGTGCGCCGATCCGGCCGTCAACACGATCGGGTAGACGGTGTACGGCACGCCGTCCTTCGGAAACACCGCGTGAATCGGTGCGCCTTGACCCACGCGCAACGGATATTCCGCAAGGCCGCCGATCATGCCGACCGGAAACTCTCCGCGCGCTACTTCTTGCGCGACCGGCTGATACGCGGTGTAGAGCTTCGGCTGCTGTGCGGCGAGCCGCTTCAGGTAGCTATCGCCGTATTTCATTTTCAAGAACGCCATCAGCGACCAAGCGGTACCGCCGATCGTCGGCGGGGCAGTCGCGATCTTCCCCTTCCACTTCGGATCGAGCATGTCGAGCCACCCCGACGGCGCGTCGGAGCCGGTGACGGCCTGATCGTTGTAGATGATGTACATCATCGAGAGGGCGGCGGTGTACCACCAGCCGGGCAACTTTGTCGCTTCCGGATACTTCAGCGTCTCCGGCGGATTGAAGTGACGCAGAATCTTCTTGTCGATGAGCGACTTGACCAGCGACTCATCGCTCATGATGATCACGTCGGCTTGCGTCTTGCCCGCCTGCGACTCGCCGAGGATACGCTCGTAGAGACGCGGACCGACCGCGCTGATCACCGACACCTTGATGCACGGGAACGACGACTCGAACGAATTCACGATCGCGCGCTCGTCTTCGCTGCCCTGAATCGTATAGAGCTGGACTTGGCCGTCGGCACAAGCCGCCTTCACGAGTTCCGGCGTCGCGATCTTCTCACCGCCGACGGTTCCCGACGGCAGCGACTGCGCGCCCGCAAGGCCACCGCACAAACTCCACATTGCGAGCATGAACAGCGCCGCGAGGCGGTTTCCTCGACTACGGATCTGAGATGACATCAGGGCATTCCTTTCACCGGCTGATCGATTGGAGGACGTCGAGCGGCTTGGCCCGCCGCGACAAAAACAAGTAAGATCGCCGCTTGTACCAGCGCCATGACGGCGACCGTGCTCGTGGAACCGCGCGACCAGAGATCGAACATTGCGACCGAGAAGATAATCGTGTTCGACGTATAGAGAAACAACGCCGTCGCCAGTTCCCGGAACGACAAAACGAAGAGCAGCACGAGCGCCGAGAAGATCCCGGGCCACGCCAGCGGCATCACGATGTACCGCAACGTCGCCGTCATGGTCGCGCCGCTCACGCGCGAACTCTCCTCGAGTTCGGGATGGATCTGGATCAGCGACGCGCCGATGGCGCGCACGCCTTGCGGCGAGAACTGCGCGACGTAGGCGAGGATGATGATCCACAGCGTCCCGTAGATGCCGATCGGAAGGCTAATCCACGCCCACAGGAACCCAAGCCCGATGATCAGGCCGGGAATCGCAATCGGCAGCGTCGTGATCGCGTCCAAGAGCGTGCGCCCGGGGAGTTTGGTGCGCTGGATGACGTACGCCATCGCGAAGTACAACAGGCAGCCGAAGATCATCGTGCCGGCGCCGACGAGCATCGAATTGCGCAACGCGGTTTGAACGACCGGATCGCTCAGCGTCTGTGCGAATTGGCCCACGCCGAATTGCCGGCTGTCCACGATCGCCGCAACGTTCGAGAAATACAGCGACTTGCGCAGCGCGATGAACACGAGCGCCGCGTACGGCAGCACCACGGCGACCGCGATGTAACCGAAGCCGGCGAGCGCGCACGGCAAGCGCGCGCCGCCCAGCTTGACCGGGGTCGGACGCAGCCCCTTACCCGCGACGGTGACGAAGCTGCGCCCTCCGAGGACGCGGCGCTGCACGAGCACGAGCGTCGCGGTGATCACGAGCAGCACCACGCCGAGCGCCGATGCTTCGTTCACCTTCGGCGGCGTGACGCCGATCAGGTTCCAGATCTCCACCGAGAGGAAGTTGAGATTGCCGCCGGGGCCGAGGACGGCCGGGATCGAGAACAATTCGATCAGCAGCACGAAGACCAGCAACGCCGACGAAACGAGCGCCGGCGCGATCAGCGGCAAGGTGACGTCGAGAACGGAACGCAGACGCGACGCGCCGCACATGGCGGCCGCTTCCTCGAGCACCGGGTCCATGTTGCGCAGCGATGCCGCGCTAAAGAGAAAGACATACGGCGCGTAGTAGATCGCGAACACGAAGCAAATGCCGCCGAACGTGTAGACGTTGATCAATCCCGGCAAATGGATCTCGCGCGCCATGATGTTCAGGATCCCGCTCTGCGGCGATCCCAAGATCTCCCACGCGAACGCGCCGATCAACGGTGAAACGAACAGCGGCGTGACCGCGGAGGCTTCCAGAATGCGGCGGCCCGGTACGTCGGACCGAACGGCGAGCCACGCTAGGCCCGTTCCGATGACGAGCGCGCCGGCTGTGCCCACGCAGGCTGCACCGAGCGAAAGTCCGAGCAGCGCCGGAAACGTCCGGTCGAACAACACCTCGGCGTAGTTGCGCAGCGTCAGTCCGGACCAATCGACGTGCAGCGCGCGCGGCGGCTCGATGAGAAACGAGCCCAGCAAGAGGATGCCGACCGGCAAGACGATCAGCACCGCCGCGATGGCGAGCAGCGCTCCGATAGTCAGACGTCCCGGCAAGCTTCGGCGCACGTTATGCCGCTTCGGTTTCCGGATCGTCCGGCGCGACGATCCGGGCGGCATCCGGGGCGATCGACAGCGTTGCGCCGGCCCCGACCTCGAGTTGCGCGGCGGCCGTTCCCAACACGACGACGTCGAGTTCCGATCCGTTCCAATCGACCGTGTAGCGCGTCGACGTGCCCTGGAAACGGCGGGCCGTGACGCGCGTGCTCCACTGGTTCGCGGCCGGCTCGGCGACCTGCGGCACGAGCAGACAATCTTCCGGATGGATCACCACGTCGGCGGCGTCGCCCGCCCGCACGGTGACCGCCGCGTGCGCCGAGAGCATGTGCCCGCCGGCAAGGCGCACCATCGCAACATCACCGCCAGATACCGTGTCGACGGTGCCGCGCAGGATGTTTGCCGTCCCGATGAACTCCGCAACGAAGCGCGTTTTCGGGCGGCGGTACAGTTCGCTCGGGGTTGCGATTTGGATCACGCGGCCCTTATTCATCACGACGACGCGGTCGCCGAGTTCGACCGCCTCCGTCTGATCGTGTGTGACGTACACCGACGTGAGGCCCGTTCGCACTTGGAGCTGCTTGAGTTCGACGCGCAGCCGCTCGCGAAGTTTCAAGTCGAGGTTGCTCAGCGGCTCGTCAAAGAGCAATAGCGTCGGATTGTAGACGATTGCCCGGGCCAGCGCGACGCGCTGCATCTGGCCGCCCGAAAGCGCCGTCGCCGACCGGTGCGCGTCCTGTGTGAGTCCGACGAGTTCGAGCACGTCGCCGACGCGCCGGGCGATCGTCTCGCGCCGTTCGTGCCGGAGTTTGAGCGGATACGCGACGTTTTGGAACACCGTCAGGTGCGGCCAAATCGCGTACGACTGAAACACCATGCCGATGCTGCGCTCGTTGGACGGGACGAAGATCCCGCCCGCCGGGTCGGACATGACGCGGCCGCCGATCGCGATCGTGCCGGCATCCGGCGTTTCTAATCCGGCGAGCAATCGCAGCGTGGTCGTCTTCCCGCAGCCGCTAGGCCCGAGGATGACTAAAAACTCGCCGTCCGNNCATCGATGAGCGTCGAAAGCTGCGCCCGCGTTCGCGGCGCACGCTTATCCTGTTGCGCCAGCCACGCTTCCTCCGGCACCATGACGTCCAGCAGATCGGTGACGATCGCGCCCGGGAAGCGATGGTGCTTCCAGGCGTGAACGATCACGGGCAGCGCGTAGCCCGAGCGCTGGGAGACGAGCGCCTGCGCGGGTGCCGGATCGGCGTTGATGTTTTTCGCCGACTGCACGAGACTGCGAACGAAGGCGACGATCAATTTGCGCTTGCCGGGATCGGCGAGATTTGCCGCGGTGGAGTTCATGTTCACGATCTCGCGATAAACGCCCGGCGGCTGGATCTCGACGGCATCCGCGCCGAGCGCGCTTTGCACGATGTCGATTTCGGGCTCCCAAATCGTCATGGCGTCGAGTTTTCCGTCCATGAACGCTTTCGAGATCTCTTTCGGCGTGTCGAACGGCACGAACGTAACATCCGCTTCCGTCATGCCCGCCGTCGCAAGAAGGCGATGCAAGTAATACGCGGACGATCCGAGCGGAACGGAGCCGATGCGTTTTCCGCGCAGATCGGCAAGCGAGTTGATCCCGGCCGAACGGCGCCCGATCAAGCGATAGATCGCTTCGGTGTCGGAGAAAATGATGCGCACATCGGGATGGAGGATCGACAGCCGTAAGACTTGCGTCTCGGCGTTCGTCGCAATATCGGCCTTGCCGGGAGCCGGCGATGCCAACGCGGGATCGGCGTACAATGCGGCAGCGCCGCCGTTCGTGAGCGTCGTTTGCCCGTGATACGTCTGCGCGACCGAGAGCAGCACCGGCGCCAGCTCGATCGTCGACGTGTTCCCATAAATGTTCAGCACCGGACCGGCCGCTGCGGGTTCGTCGCTACGCGCCGGAGCCGCCGCGAAGACCAGGGCGACGATCAGAGCTTGGACCGCAATGCGTTTGTGTTTCAAAAGTCCCCCTACAGATAGCCCTGCGGGCGGCTCACGCGCACCCAGGTGTTCTTCTTCGTATCCCAACGCGCGATCGCCGCAGCGTTGTCGGCCACGCCGCGTTGATTCCCCGATGAAAAGTCGTACACGCCGTCGACGCCGACCCAGCCGTGCAAGTGCAGGATGTAATCGCGGATTTGGGCTGCGCTCGCCGCGGGGCCGAGTTTCCGCAGGGCCGAGACGAGGATCATCGTCGGATCCCACGCGAGAATGTGACCTTCATCGGGCCGTACGCCGACGGCCTTGAACGCGGCCAGATACGCAACTTGCGCATCGTGCAGCGGCCCTTTTCCCGTCGCTTCCGGCGTAAGCGCGAGTAACGCCGGAAAGTACATCTGATTCGGTAGCTGCGCGGCGTAGGCGCTCATCTGCGCGTACGTCATGTTCGAATTCGTCGTCAACACGGGCAACGCCACACCGGCATCGGCGAGCGAACGAACGACGGTTCCGAACGGCGTTCCCGTGGTCCACACGATCACCGCCTGCGCGTCGCTTGCTTTAATGCGCGCAACTTGTGCCGCGACGCTCAAGTCGGCGCCGGTGAAGTGATCGCGCGAGACAATCGCAACGGCAGCGTTCTCGCTTGCCTTCAATGCCAGATCCGTTTGCCGCTCGAGGTCTTCGCCGGTGGTATCGGTCGAACTCAACATCGCGATCTTGGTCCAGCCGCGTTCGCGGAAGTAGCGCACCGCGAGCCGCGCTTGATCGACGCTCGAGAGGCCGGCAGAAAAAACATAACTGCCCGAAGGCGGATGGATGACCGGCGAGAGACAGTAGTCGACCGGACCGCTGTTGACGACCGCCGGGATGCTCGCGCCGCACACGGTGCTCGGTCCGCCGTCGATAAAGGCCGCGACGTGCTTTGCGATCAAGCCGTTCGCGATCTGAAGGCCCGTCTGCGGCATGGTCTGCGAATCGTTCAGTACGAAGGCAACGCGCTTGCCCCGAATGCCGCCCGAACGATTGATCGCGACTTCGAGCGCGCCGAACGTTTCTTTATAGGACTTACCGAGAAAGGCGCCGCTCCCGGTAGCCGGGGTAATGACGTTGATTTCGAAGGAATCGTCCGTCGCCGCCGTAGCCGGGCAACTGAACTGCAGCAGCGCAGCAAAAAGCAATCCCGCGACGATCGTTCGCATTTTCCTCAGTATACAGATCGAATGAGGTCTGTCAAATTAGCGAGAACATTACTCCATGAACAAGCGCGCGAAGGCGCCCGAACGCGATGGGCGGCTGATCGTAGGTACCGAGTTCTATGAATCGGCCGGCCACCAAATTCGCCGTTGCCACCAGATCGCCGATGCCGTTTTTGCCGAAGAACTCGCGCAGCACGACGTGACGCCGCTGCAGTTTGCCGCGCTCACGGCCATTGCCGCGAGCGACGACCTCGACGCAACGCGGATCTCGCGCATCATCGCCCTCGACCGCTCGACGCTCGGCAACGTTCTCGAGCGCATCGAAGCCAAGGGCTGGATCGCGCGCGAGTACCGCAACACCGATAAGCGCACGAAGCGCCTCGCACTCACCGCGACCGGCAAGGCCCTGCTCCGGGCGATCGCTCCGGCAATCAAGCGCTCCCGGGAACGCTTTCTCGGGGTCCTCAAACCCGCCGATCAGGAGACGCTGCGGCGACTGCTGAGCGAGCTCATCGCACTCCACGTCGATGACGAGGAGCGTTTCGAACAAGACGGGTAGCCCGGAATATTGACAGTGCTCTGATCTTCCGTATACACTCGATTTATGCCAAGCTCGACGCAGCCCGATATCGGCGAGATGAGCTCCGATGCGTCATCTCGCTTCCTGCGCAACACCTGGTACGTCGCCGCCTGGTCGCAGGATGTTGCAGCCGGCTCCATCTTCAGCCGGCGCATTCTCGGCGAGCGCGTCGTGTTTTTCCGCGCTGCGACCGGCACGGTTGCGGCGTTGGCCGACTATTGTCCGCATCGTTTCGCGCCACTCCATCTCGGCGCACTATTGCCCAACGGCCGGCTACAATGCGGCTATCACGGCCTGGAGTTCGACGCTGCCGGCGCGTGCGTTCACAACCCGCACGGCAACGGCGTGATTCCGCCGGCCGCGCACGTCCCCGCGTATCCCGTCGTCGAGCGCCACGGCATCGTTTGGATCTGGATGGGCAAGCGTACGGCCGATCCCGCGCTCATCCCGGATTTCAGCATTCTCGAAGACGCCGGCGAGAAGCTCGGCCGTCACGACCACATCATTTTCGATGCGAACATCGACTTCGTGACGACGAACCTCCTCGACCTCAGCCACGTGTCGTTCTTACACGAGGGCATTCTCGGCAACGCCGAAACGATTGCGGCCG
Source organism: Candidatus Lustribacter telmatis (assembly GCA_003164045.1). Classification (GTDB taxonomy): domain Bacteria; phylum Vulcanimicrobiota; class Vulcanimicrobiia; order Vulcanimicrobiales; family Vulcanimicrobiaceae; genus Lustribacter; species Lustribacter telmatis. The sequence goes on along the minus strand of PLRU01000042.1, from coordinate 37,753 downwards.
ACATCGGCGTGCGTCAAGAAGGCACGACGCTCTTCGTGACGCGCGAGCAATCGAACGTGCGCATTCCGCCGCTCTATCGCTTGACGTATAAGCCCGACGCGGAGGTCGGCGACTTGTGGCGCGTCATGCGCTGGGATGCGCCGGGCTGCATGATCCTCGATTCCGGCACGACTGCTCCCGGAGCTTCGCGCGACGACGGCTCCGGATACTATGGCATCCATCTTCTCACGCCGGAAACGGCAACCACCACGCACTACCACTTTTCGTCGGTGCGCCGGCACCTCAGCGCGATCGAGAGTCAGGACGAAGCCATCAAGGCCGAAATCGCGCGTCTGCGCCGGATTGCGTTCGAGGGACAAGATGCTCCGATGATGGCCGCCCAGCAAGAAACCGTGCGCGAACTCGAAGCCCAGGGCCGCATGCTGCGTCCCGCATTACTCTCGGTCGACGCCGGCCCCCAACGCTATCGCCGCATCATGGATACGCTGCTGGCCGCGGATTCTTAGCCGGCCGGACGCTGCTGTGCTACCCTAGCAGCGTGCGACGAGATACGAGCAACCGCGGCAGCTTCCTAACGACTTTGGGGAGCACGGCCTTACTGGCGGGCGGCATCGGGCAACTGCCCGCGGTGGCAGCCGAGGTGCGGCGGACGCCGCTGAATCCGCCGGTCAAGCTGCGCGTCGGGATCATCAGTGCACTGTTTGATTCCGGCTCGCTGATCGCGTTCACCAAAGGCTACTTTCACGACGAAGGCCTCGACGTCGAAATCGTCGTCTTTCCAAGTTCCGCCGAGGCGAGTCAAGCCGTCGGCATCAACCAGATCGACGTGTTTTCCGGTGCCCCGAATGCCGGTTTGTTCAACGCCCGTACGCAAGGCATCGAGGTCAGCGTCGTTGCGAGCGCCGGCGAACACTCGCGCGGACATGGTGTGATCAGCCTGGTGCTGCGCAAAGATCTCGTCGATAGCGGGCGCTACAAATCGCCGGCCGATCTCAAGGGCATGAAGTTGGCGACGGGCGTCGCGCAGCCGAGCGAATGGATTACGGCAGCGCTGGCCGCAAAGGCCGGTTTGGGCCCGAAAGACGTCGACTTCGTCTCGCTCGGCTTTGCCAACACGATCGCGGCGATGTCGAATCGCGCGGTCGACGGCGGCTCCGTGAACGAACCGTTCGCGACACTCTTGGTCGATCAGGCCGGCGGCTCCCGCATCATCTCGATGGACGCGTTCAGACCACGCTTTCCCGCCGGCTATTTGCTCTATGGCACATCGCTGACCAAAACGAATCGCGAGGCCGGGCGGCGCTACATGGTCGCGTACTTGCGCGGCCTGCGCGACTACAAGCTCGCCTTCGGCCCGGAGAAACAGAACACGGCCGACATCATTGCGACGCTGAAGAAATACAACATGATCATCACGCCCACGACCCCGTCGATGGGCATACCGGACGACGCGGCGCCGTCGTTCGTGGGCGTCGCCGAATTCGCCGAGTGGCTGCGCAATATCGGTGCGATCCAAACGCTGCCCGACCTCAAACCACTCGTCGATGACTCCTACCGGCAATATGCGCTCAGCCAAGTAAAGCTGACCTAGGCCACATGCCCGAAGCTCGCGTCAACGGCCAGACGATCTGGTACGAAGACAGCGGCGGAAACGGACCGCCGGTCGTTTTCAGCCACGGGTTTCTCATGGACCGGGAAATGTTCGCGGAGAATATTGCGGCGCTCGTTCCGGCGTACCGCTGCATCGTGTGGGATCAGCGCGGCTTCGGAAAAACGGGTCCGGCAGCGGGCGCATTCACCTACTGGGACTCCGCCGCGGACTTGCTCGCACTTCTCGATCACCTCGGTATTCCGCGCGCGGCACTGGCGGGTATGTCGCAGGGCGGCTTCATCGCCTTACGCGCGGCTCTCCTCGCACCCGAGCGGGTGAGCGCGCTCGTGCTCATGGACACGCGTTCGGGAATCGACGCGCCGGAAACGATCGCCGCGTTCGGCGGGCTCGATGCCGAGTGGCGCGCGAACGGTGCGCAAAACGTCAAACCCAATCTCAGCGGACTGCTCGGCATCGCGCACGCACCCGATGCCTGGTTTGCGAAATGGGATCAGATCGGGCGCGAAGAGCTGCACTATCCGATCGCCGCGCTCGCCGGACGCGACGACATCACGGCCCGGATCGCGGAGATCGACGCACCGGCGCTCGTGATTCACGGCGATGCCGACGTCGCCATCGCGTTCGAACACGGCGCAGCCCTAGCAGCAGCCCTTCCCAACAGCGAACCCATCGTCGCGGTTCCCGGCGCCGGACACGCGGCGAATATGCAATCTCCGGAACTTGTCAACGCCGCCCTGCTAGAATTTCTCCGACGTCATCTGCTTACCGCCTAGATTGCGTGAGTTCCGGCAGCGGCCCGACGTACGCGCGATAAATGTTGTCGTAGTAGCGCAGGCGCGTGTCGCAGGCTTCGATCACTCCGCGCCGGCAGCGCTCGGCGAGGTCGTCGTTCGTGACGTATTTCGCGATGAGCGCGAGGGCATCTTCACTATGCCGGATATCGGCGGTTTCGTGCGCGGCGAACCACTGAATTCGCTTGTCTGTGCGCTCGAAGCCGTACTGAGAGAACGCGGGCAGCAGCCGCTGCTGTAAGCCGACCATCTGTGACTCGAGCGACGATTGTGCGGCGAGATAGACTTGCCACGGTTCGTTGTACGCAATCCGCCACAGGAAGTCGAGTAGCGCCCGCGTGCCCGGCAACAGTTCCGTCTGCTCGACGTCGGCGGCGCTGAGCCCGCCCACGGCGGCAAAGCGCAGCAGCAAATCGTTGTGCCCGTGATCTTCGTCCGCTTCGTAGTGGTGACCGTCATACTCATCGCCGATGCCGAACTCTTCCGCGAGATTGCCGATCATGAACTTCTGCACTTCAGGCACCGTCTTCGCAAAGCAGATTCCGAACGTGCTGATGACGGACTTCGCAAAGTGATAGTGCTGCGCGATGAAGCGCGCCATCTGGGGAACGGTGAGTTCTCCCGCAACCCAGCGATCGAACAGCGGATGGTTCTTGGTGTGCCGCTGGTCCCGCAGGGCGAGCAGATCCGAAGTAAAGCTCACTAGGGCGCTCCTTGCCGAAGAAAACCGAGCTTTTCCAAAACGGGCGCGTCGGTTGCGCGCAGCAGAACGGCGGATTCTCCGGCGCGATGTTCGTGCGCGCGCCAACCCGGCGCGACGAAGACGTCGCCGCGTTCCCAATCGATCACCGTACCGTCGATCGTCGATGAACCGCGACCCTCGAGAACGACGTAGATATTTTGCGCGGTCGTTTGGCGCGATGCGGTCGTTTGTCCGGGCTCGAGCCGGCTCATAAAGAGTCCGATCGTCAGCAACGACGGAGCAGCGAGGGCGATCTCGTCCGGAAACGCTGCGGCGAGCGCGGCGAACGTATCCCGCCGGCTAAGCCGGAACGCGCTTTCCGGATCGTGCCGGTTCACTGGTTCGTATGCCGCCGGATGGTCTTCGTAGAACATCGGCTCGAGGAGTTGCACGAGCGGAAGATCGAGGATATCGATCCAGTACGCCGGTGCGTTTCCCTCGTTCGCATGTCCGTGCCACGACATCCCGGGCGTCAGCAACACGTCGCCTTGCTCCATCGGAACGCCGACACCGTCGACGACCGTATAGGTGCCGGGCTCGGCATCGATGACGATGCGCAGCGCATTGGCCGTATGCCGGTGCGACCGCGCGACTTCTCCCGGCAGCACCATCTGATAGGCGACGACCAGCGTGCGCGTCGTCGCCAGCCGCGCTTCGGCCGGATTGATCAGCACCAGATTCCGGCGCTCGGCGATCGAGGTGTCGATGAGCCGGCCGGCGGCGTCGAGTCCGGCCTTCATTTCCCGATACGACCAGTGCGCGGGCGCGAGTGTCTTCTGCGGTTCGGGCCACATGACCGGCAGCGAACTGTGCCACCCGGGCATCGCCGAGAGCGGGGCGACCCGTTCGTAGAGTTCATCGAGCGAGGCGGCATTCGAAAGCCCATCGACGTCACGTGTTAGCACGCGGTTACCCCTTATACGGAGAGCGGTTCGTAAATGGCCGTCACCTTGTTGGAATTGTAGACGTGCGACTCGACGAACTCGGACCACTCGAGTTTCGCGCGAAGTTCGTACATCGCCCCGGCTAGGCAAAACCAGTTCAGCATTTCGTGCTGACCCGATTCCTCGACCGCCGCGAGCGGCACGTCGCGCCAAGCCGCGAGGTCGCCGCTCTCGAGCAGACCGTAGAGCCGGCGGTCGCTCTGGATGTCGGGAAAGAGCCGCCACGTCTTGTCCACGAGAAACGCGTGCGACCAGCTCGACGACGCGCACAGCGCGACGCGATACGGGCTGCGCGCCACCGCCCGCGCGACGGCGCGCCCCAAATCGAAGCAGCGCCGCGGTGAGGGCGACGGCGGATCGGCCCGGCGTCCGGCATCAGCGAAGCGGCTGAGCGAACCGCGAAAGCTGACGACTTTGCGACCGTAGCAGTTCACCGCGAACGGCACGACCGGATACGGAAAGCCCCTGCGATCGAGATCGAGATACATCACGGCGTTGAGAAACGCGTGCGCCAAGCCTTGAAAATGCAACGGCTTGTACGAATATGCGACGTCGAAGTCGTCCTCGATCAGGTCCGACACGAGCGCCCGCGCGGCATCGGGCGCGCCGTTCACGACGATGGTCGTTTCGAGCGACTCGCCCCAGGCGTTCGGCTTGCCGGCGAGCGGGCCCGGCACGTGCTTCCACGGCTGCAGCGTTTGCGATTCGTACGCCAGGATCGAGAACGGCGGGATCACGTCCTCGCGAAAGTTCTCGTACTGATCGTCGCCCCACACCAGCACGAAATCCGGCGCGAACGCGTCGAGCGCGGCGCGCGCGCGCCGGAAGCCGTGTTCGAGCTGCGTGCGATGGCGAGCGGCACCGGTCACGCCGGCATCCGTGCCCCACTCTTGCTGCATCGCCGCCGGCCAATTCGCCGGTACCTTCGCGGCGTCGGGAATGTCGGGATCCGCCAGCGTGTATTTCAGCAGATCGGCCATGTTCGTATCGGTGAGTGCGAACATCGGATAGTGCGAGATGCCGAGGCCCAGAATGTCGCCCATGCGTACCCTCCTAAACCGGCATGCCGAGCGCGAGAAATTGGGACACCAGCGAGTTGAACCCTTGCGCGCGCTCGATCATCGTCCAGTGGCCGCATTTACCGAACACGTGTAGCTCGGCGTTTGGAATGAGTTCGAGCAGCCGCAAGCTAACGTCGAGCGGAACGACCTTATCCTCGCGGCCGTGCAACAACAGCGTCGGCGCAGCGATCGCAGCGATGTCGCAATCGGGCGTGGCGAGCGCATCGAGGTAGCGCTGAAACGGCGCCGGGAACATCTGCCGGTACGATTCTTGAAAGCCCGGCTGGCGGCTGGCTTCGAAACGCAGCCGCACGAGATCATCCGTGGCAAGCGCGGAGTTGTAGGCGAAGTACTCGGCAATCAACTCGCGCATCGCCTCGAGTCCGGGCTCGTAGCCCCACACCGCGGCCAGACCATCAGTTACCGGAAAGGGCAGGCCGGCCGCGCCCATGAGCACCATGCGGCCGACGCGTTCCGGCTCGCGCACCGCGAGGGCCAGCGACAGTGCGCCGCCGAGCGAGTTGCCGACAACATGTGCGCGCTGCACGTTCTTCGCGCGCAGAAAACCGAGCAGATGGTCGACCCATACGTCCTTGCTATAGCGCGCATCGGCCGGACGCGCGCTGTAGCCGAAGCCGAGCAGGTCCGGTGCGAGCACGTGAGCGGACTGGGCGAGCATCGGAATCGTGGTGCGCCAATTCGCCCACGCGGTAACGCCGGGGCCGGATCCGTGAATGAGCACGACCGTATCGCCCGCGCCCGCTTCATGATAGTGCGTCGAGTGGCCGTCGACATCGATGTATGCGCCCGCTTCGAGCGTGGTAGTTGTCCCGGTCATGCCGCGATCTCCAAAAACGTGAGAGTAAACGTCGTGAGCCTACCACCGAACGTCAGCGCATGATATGTCCGCCGTCAACCACCAGCGTTTGCCCGGTCATGAAATCGCTTTCGGGCGAGACTAAGAACAGCAGCGTACCGACGAGGTCTTCCGGAATCTGCTCGCGCTTGAGTGCGCGCAGTTGCGGGGCGGCCTTGGCCTGCGGCGCGACCCGGGCCTCATTTGCGCGCACGCCCTCGCTCATCGTCAAGCCCGGAGCGAAGGCGTTGACGCGAATGCCGAATTCCCCGACTTCGCGGGCCAGCGCACGCGTAAAGGCAAGCACGGCACCCTTGGATGTAACGTAATGCAGTAGTCCCGCAGCGCCGGCAAACACCGTCGTCGAACAGACGTTCACGATCTTCCCGTAGCCACGCTCCTTCATGTACGGGACCACGGCTTGCACGCAGTTAAAGACGCCGCGCACGTTGACGGCCATCACCTGATCCCACTCGGGCACCGTTATCCGATCGAAGCTCTTCCGCTCGAGCGACGAAAAAATCGCGGCGTTGGTCACGAGCCCGTCGACGCTGCCGTAGGCATCGAACGTCTTCTTCGCAAGGGCCGAACAAGCTGCATCATCGCTGACGTCGGCCCCGATGCCGATGGCCTGGCCACCCGCTAGCGTGATGCGATCGACAACCTCGCTGCAATCGCGCACATCCGACACGGCCACCAGCGCCCCCTCGGTAGCCAGCGCCGCGGCGAGGACGGCGCCGATGCCTTGAGCGGCGCCGGTGATGATGATCGCTTTTCCGGTCAACGTCGGCATATGGCAGCCGCCCTAAACCGTCGCCGCTTCTCGCGGGGGTGTTCGTTCGGCAGCCGCCATCCGTTCCAGCACGCGCCGCATGTGGACGCGACTGGCGTCGGCCACGATATTCACCAAGCCGTCTTCCCCGAAGGTGGCGATGCGTTGTTGCTGCGCTGCGATCATCGCCATGTCCTGATCGAAAGCCCGGCACAGTTCGCTGAAGAGATCTTCCGTCGCCTGCGGGTCGTCGATACGATAACCGTTGGCGCCCGACCAGAAGTAATGGCAGCTCGCTTCGGTCTCGGGCGTGATCGCGTGGAAGAGCCGCGCCTGAAAGCCACCGTCGCGTTTGCCTTTATCGTACGCACCGGTGTTGGCATCGACGCTTCCGCTCCACTGAACGATACACGCCGGAGCGATGAACTCGAACTCTTGCCAGCGGTCGATCGTCTCCCCAAGTTCCGGCACGGCTTTGCGAATCGTCGGAGCGGCTGGAATATCGAGTAGCCAGCGCGTGAACTTTACACCGTGTTCGGTGGTCTTGACATCCGTCTTCGCATCGACGTGCGCGCTTGGATTTCCACCGATCGTCGTCGCGTGAACGTAACCGAGATGCGTGAGATCCATGAGGTTGTCGATCAGCAGCGTTGCATTCCCCGCGACGGGATACATCGTGTGCTTGTGCGGCCATTTCCGATCGGAGTGGTAAGGGAAATCGAGAATCTCCGCCGGATCGGCGGCGGCGGCGTCGCCCATCCAAATCCAGAGGCACGCATCCTTTTCAACCAGGGGGTAGCTGCGCGTGCCGGCTCGCTCGGGGATGTGCGTCTGTCCGGGAATCCGGACGCAGCGACCGTCGCCGGCGTAGACGAGGCCGTGATAGCCGCACTCGAGCCCGGCGCCGGTGACGCGGCCGGCGCTCAGCGGTGCTCCGCGATGTTTGCAAAAATCTTGCAGAGCAGCGGGCTGCCCGTTCGCATCACGAAAGAGGACGACGGGTTCACCGAGGATCGTGCGCCCGAGCGGCCGTTCATCGAGTTCATCGGCCCACGCTGCAACGTACCAGGCGTTTCGGATAAACATAGGGGACCTCCTGAGCCCTAGTTGGGCCCTTCACCAGGCCGCGCAATGGCCAAGAAACTCCGCGTCGCCGGATCCCAGCGCTCGATGAGCAAACCGTTGATACCGATGCCGCGCTGCTCGCTATCGCCGAAGTCGTAAACGCCGTTCGCCCCGACCCAGCCGTGTAAATTGTCGATGTAGTCGCGCACTTGGGACGCGGTAGCCTTTACGCCGAGGTGACGCAGTGCATCGATCACGATCCAGGTGCCGTCCCAGGCCAAATTGTTCCCGGAGTCCGGGCGAACGCCGGCCGCTTTGAAGGCGGCGAAATAGCGCTGTTGCGCATCGCGAACGGGGCCGGCGCTCGTGCCGGTCGGCGACATCGATCGCGGACCCGCAAAGAGCAGCGTCTCCGGAAGAAACGCTTTGTATTGGTCCATTTGCGCGAAGGTCATGTTGGAAAACAACGTGGCGATCGGCAAACCGAGGCCGGTATCGAACGCACCGTGGACGACGGTACCGAACGGCGCTCCCGAACACGCCGCAATCACGACGTCGGGCTTGGCGGCCTTAACGCGTTCGAGCTGCGCCGTAATCGAGATGTCGCTGGCGCTGAAATTTTCGTGAGCGACCGAGATCAAGGAGCGATTCTCCGGCAACGCCATCAAATACGCGAACGAACGGTCGTAGGATTGTCCGGTGGCATCCGTCGTGGAGAGAAATGCGACGCGATTCCAGTGCCGCGCGCGAAAGAAACGCAAGAACCCTTTCGCTTGATCGTCGCCGCTGATGCTCGCCGAAAACAAATAGCCGCCGCGCGCCGGCCGGATCGCCGGTGAAAAGCAGTATTCGACCGGGCCGTTCGCCGCGATCAGCGCTTGCAGGGCAAGACATGTCGAGGCAAACCCCGGGCCCAAAATCACGGCCGACTTTGCCGCAACGGCGCCGTTCGCGAGTTGGACCGCAATCTGCGGGCTCGATTGATCGTCGAGGACGTTGATCCGCAGCGGATGTCCTTGAATGCCGCCCGACGCGTTCACCATGCCTTCGATGACGTGCAACGTCTGCGCCATCGCGCGGCCGGTAAACGCCACGGGGCCCGCGAGCGAGAGAATCGAGGTGATTTCGTAGGGCTCCTCGGGCGCGGCGGCAGCCGGCGGGCCCGGCAGCAGGAGCAACGCCGCAAAGAGCGCGGGAAAGGCACGTCGTGCGAGGGGGCGCTTCACGTAAGAAAAACCTCCAAAGGGGGGCGGACGACGCCGGTGGTGGCGAGCGCGAACATGCGTCGCAGCCGCCCGATGCCGCCTTCAACCGTGGGGCGCTCATCGTTTAGCCAGAGACGCACTTCGCTCAAGTAGATGTCGGTCAAGAACCAGGCGACCACGTCGAGGTCGTCGGCATAGGTGATGTTATCGATCGCGGAGCGCATGCGCAGAATGTGGGCGACGCACTCGACGATCTGCGCGCGGCGCCGAAGTCCGCGCAGCAGTTCGATCCCAATTTCCGTGCTCTCGACGTACGGCGCATTCATTTCGCGCATCGCCGCCCGCGCCAGCTCCGGATCGTCTACCCAAAACTCGTACCGCTGACGAAAGAACGCGAGCAGGTCGTCGACCACATCGTGGCCAGACTCCGGGGGCGCTTGCGGGGTCTTGGAGATTTCGTCGAGTTCGTCGTTCACGATCATCATCAGCAGATCGCGCTTGTTGGTGGCGTAAATGAACAGGGTTCCGATCGCCACGTCGGCCCGCTCGGCGATCTCTCGCAGGGTCGCCGCATCATAGCCTTTCTCGCCGAACACGGTCCGCGCCGCGGCCATGATGCGCCGGCGTTTGTCGACCTTGCCGCGCTCGCGCCGCCCCATCGGGAGATCTACACGCATAGGTCGGCCGTTTGGGCACCGCGGATGCGATCGATCAGCGCGGACGGATCGTCGCCCAGGTCGTTTGACCGCCACGCTACGTGTCCGTCGGGTCGTACCAGAACGAGGTCGCGATCGTACGCGGCGCGCACGCGCTCGTCGCGCGAGTCGACCACCGTTAGTGGAACGCCGCGATCCCGCGCGGCGCGCTCGATCGAGCTGACATCGGCGGCGGCGAAGCGGCACAACGTGAACCCGCGGCCGAACCAATCGATGGTCGAGGTTCCATCGGCGAGTGGAACGTGGGGCGCCCGCGCACCCGGACGCGCCGTCTGTTCGTAGTGGCCGAGGCCGCGCTCGATCGGCACCGGTGTTCCATCGGGAACGACGATCGGCGAGTCGTCGTAACGGTACCCCATCGCGAGGCCAATCGTGTCCCAGCCATCGGGCAACGCCGCCTTCACGTGCGCCTGCACGCTCGCGCGCGCCGCTTCTCCCACCGGTCCGGCATCGCGAACGTGCTCGTAATCAGCCGTCGATGAAATCCAGCGCTTGAACGTTTCGGTCGAAGCGACCGCGTTGCGAATCCCCGCCGGACGGCGCTCGGCTTCGTACGAATCGAGCAAGTACGTTCCGGCCCAGCCGCGCAGAGCGGCCTCGAGTTTCCAACCGAGATCGAACGCGTCCGCCAGGCCCGTGTTCATGCCCAAACCCAAATTGGGCGCCATCGCGTGCGCCGCGTCGCCGGCTAAGAAGACGCGACCGACGCGAAAGCGGTCGGCGGTCACCTCGCGCCGGCGCCATGGCGCAAGCGCGACGATGTCGAAATTCACCTTGAGGCCGACGGCGCGCTGGATTTCACGCACGAGATCTTCGCGTTCCCACCGGACCTCGTTCTTCGTCCCGCTCAAACCAAAGCGCCAGTGCTCGCGTCCATCGATCACGCTGAGGTCGGCCCACACGCCGTTCTCATCGACGAACATAAAGCGCTCGGCCGGCCCCTTGTCATGGTGCTGCAAGAAATTGGGGAAATCGAGCACCACGTTGACGGCGTGCGTGAGCAGCCCCTCGCCGCCGGTCGACACGCCGAGCGCCGCGCGCACGCCGCTGCCCGAGCCGTCGCAAGCGACGAGGTAGCTGCAAACGACGACGATCGCTTCGCCGGTCGACACATCGCGCACGTTCGCGCGCACTTCGCTACCGGTGTCGTCAAACGACTCGAGTTCCCACGGTTGATGAAACGTGCTCTCCGGATACTGCGCGAGACCGTCGATGAGCATCGGATCGAACCAGATTTGCGGGCAGCGCTGGCGCGTCTCCGGGCTCATCGGATGCGGTACCCGATCGTTCATCGACGGCGCTTCTTGTTTGTAAATCGTGAAGCCGTCGAGCGACGTGCAGTAGATGATGTTGAACGGCATGTCTTTGGGAAACGGCGAGTTCCGAACCGCATCCGCAACGCCCCAGCGCCGGCAAAACTCCATCGAGCGCGGCGTTATGGCCGCGGCACGCGGATTGATCTTGATGCCGCCGGTCAAATCGGCCAGCCGCTCGATGACCATGCACGGAATGCCGCGCCATCCCAGATCGAGCGCAAGGCCGAGCCCAACCGGTCCGGCGCCTACGATGAGGACCGGTATTTCGATCGTTCTGCTCATTGCATGTTCATCCCACCGCTCGAACTCAGCACTTGTCCGGTAATGTGACCGACGTCGTCGGAGGCAAGGAACGCGATCGCTGCGGCCTGTTCTTCGGACGTCGCCGGCCGCGACATCGGCGTGATATCCATCTGCATTTGATTCAAGCGCTGCAAATATTCAGAAGCCTGCGCGGTGCGGATGCCGCGTTCGACGAGCCGATCCGTTGCCGTGTCGGTAAAGCCCGGCGAGAGACAGTTGCAGTTAATCCCAAACGCGGCCGTCTCGCGGGCAATCGATGTCGTGAGCGCCATGACGCCGCCTTTGCCGACGTTGTAGGGCGCGCGATCCCACAAGCCGTTGCGCGCCGAATCGGCGCCGACGTTGACGATGCGCCCATACTTACGCGCTACCATGTGCGGCAACGCCGCCCGGCAGCACCAGAGCGTAGGAAGGATGCTGCGATTCATCTCTGCCACGATGTCGTCCGGATCCCACTCGTGGTACGGCTTCAGCGCCGTCGCTCCGCCGACGTTGTTTACCAGCACGTCCAGATGGCCGAACTGGGCGATAGCGAATTCCACCAGTGCTTCCGCCGCGGCATACGTCGAGAGATCGCCGATGAACGATTGGGCCGCGGCGCCTGCCGCGCGAACGTCGCCGACCGTGCGATCGGCGGCCGCGGCGTTCATCTCCGCAACGATGACGATCGCGCCTTCGTCCGCAAAGCGGCGCGCCGTCGCGCGGCCGATGCCTTGGCCCGCTCCGGTAATGATCGAAACCTTGTCTTTGAGACGCGTCATCGGGTGGGAATTCCGAAGACGACGGAGCCTTTGTCAACACCGGTGTCGATCACCGCAGCCGCTTCTTCAAGCGAGTTCTCGACATCGATGCCGAGGCGACGTTGTTCTTGGTAGAACTTCTCCTCCGCGCCCGGCGTTTGCACGGCCGTACCGGGCTTGNNTGCGAATCCGTCGGCGCAAGGTTCTCTTCCGTCCAGTAGCGGCAGGGCGAGGCAATCGCACCGTCTTGACTCGAAAAATTGTAGTGCAGCCACCAGTTGAAATATGCGTAGTACCACACGACTTGAAAGAACCGTCCGATGGCCGTCTTAGCGCGCGGACGATGGTGAAAGTAAACGATGCGCGAGATGTTTTCGGTTACCGGCACGGCCGCGCGCGTATACGCAAACTGGCCGAAATTAACCCGAACCATGCTCGGCAGATGCCACAAGCTCGAGCCGGGGCTCTCGCCCCACTCCTCGCTCGATGCATACGATGCGCGGGCGGCCGAGTTCAGCAAGCGGTACCACGGTGCGAACAGCGCCCAAACCCAGCGCCGCCACTGACCAACCGGGAACGCGCCGACTTCCGGATAGTGGAGCTGATAGGGCTCGGCTCCGGTCTCATCCTTGTAGTAGGTCTGATTCATCATCAGCGGAATGAGCGCCCGGTCGAGCAAGAGCTTCGAGCGCGGACCGAGCGGCGAACGCGCCCGGCCGCGCCGCTTCGTCAACTGCATCAACGAGTTGCGATGCGCGTAAAACCCGTTGTGCGAGTCGTTCTGGTTTTCGATCGCGAGGATCCAGTTGCACTGCCAGTAGGTGTACGTGGTCAGCAGAATCGTCGCCGGCGTGCCCACCTCGAAGAATTCCGGCGGCACGTCGTGTTCGATCGGCTCGGGTTCGCCCGCGCCCATCCAGACGAACACATACCCGCGCAACGTTCGCGTCGGATACGTCTTGATGTGCAGGTTGCCCACCATCTTCGAGTCAGGGCCTTCGGGCAAAAACGCCTTGCACTCCCCGGATGCATCGAAGGTGGCCCCGTGATATGGGCACGAGATCGTGCCGGGAAAGAAGCACGAGCCGCGCGACATGCTCCCGCCGCGGTGCGGACACACGTCGCCCACCGCCGCGATCGAACCATCGCGATCGCGGAAGAGCGAGAGTTCCTCGCCGAGCATGCGCCAGTAGAGCGGACGTTTTTTGGGAACGCGCCAAGCCGGCAACACCGGATACCAGTATTCGCGTAACCCGAGCGGCGGCACCAATTGGCGGCGGTCGGTAACGACGTCGTCCGAGCGCGGAATGCCGATGGCTGCGATCGTGGGTGCGATAACGCCGCGGGTAGCGTCGGCGGCAAATTGCCGCTCCGTGCGGCGTTCGAAGAATCGAAAATAGGCGCCCATGGGTTACTCCGTCGCCACGCAGACCTGAGCGGCTTCGATTTTGACCGGATAACAGCGTATCGGTACCGTCGCGGGCGCACTCAGCGGCGCGCCCGTGCGAATGTCAAACGACCCGCGGTGCAACGGGCAGTGAATCGTATAACCGGCGAGCGACCCTTCGTCTAAATAGCCCAGGGCGTGCGAGCAGATGCCGTCCACGGCGTAGAATTCGCCGGCAACGTTGGCCAGGAGCACGTCTTTGCCGCCCACCCGCACGGCGCGCATCTCGCCGTCGGCAAGATCGCCCGCCGCCGCAACGCTCTGGTAGTTCATTGCCGGCCTTCCGTTAAGGAATTGGTGTTCGTTCATTTATGAGCGCACTATAATTCCCCCTTCCCCCAGGCCCGGCGGCCGTCGCTACCGGAACGAGACCCAATGCCGATCGCCGACATTGACGGGCGCGCCGTCGAATATGTGCGCCAAGGCGCCGGAACGCCCGTCATCTTCTCATCGCCGACGTGGTGGCCGCTCGATGCGTGGCGACTCAGCGGCGTGCCGGAACTGAGCGCAGCGCACGACGTCGTGGCATTTAACCATCGAGGAATCGGCAGCAGTGCCGCAACGAGGCTGCCGTACACGGTTGAAACGATGGGCGATGATCTGCTCGCGCTGACCGATACGCTCGGCTTGGAGCGCGTGCATATCGTCGGCTATGCCAACGGTGCGGCCGTCGCACTCGCCGTCGCTCGCAAGCACCCTGGCCGCGTGCGCTCGTTGACGCTCGCCGCTCCGAGTCTCGGCTTTCCAGCATCAGCGCCGTCGCCGAGCGACGGCGTGCAGCGTGACGTCGAGGACATCGGGTTCGAGGCGCATATCCGCGCCTATCCCGCCACGTCGGCTCATCCATCGTTCGCACGCGACCGGCCGGCGGCGGCAGCTGCGCTAAGCGACGCGCTCTGGTTCGGCCAGGGCACGCTTGAAAACTTTCTCAGCCATGCCGAAGCGCGCCGCGGCTACGCAGCGCTCGAGATCGCCGCGGACGTTGCCGTTCCGGCCTTGGTGCTGATCGGCGCCGAAGATGTGGCGGCACGCGGCGCGCTATCGCAGGTCGACGCCGCGCGAGCGATGGCCGCAGCCCTCCCCGGCTCTCGGCTTACCGTGGCCGCCGGCGTAGGACACATGCCGTTCTGGGAGGCACCAGAGTTATGGGACACGGTTCTCGCTTTTCTGGAGGAGGTAGACTCATGATGCCATCACGGTTTTCTTGGAAGCCGCTCGTACTCGTGCTCGCGCTACTGCTCGCGGCACCCGCGAGTCGCGCGACCGCGGCTGACGCGCCGTTCAACATCGACGTCCTGCTCTCGCTGACCGGCTCGGGCACGTTCATCGGACGCATCCACCAGCAAACGCTCGCCGTGATGGAAGCGCTCATCAACAAACAAGGCGGCATCAAAGGCCGGCCCATCCACTTCGTGATTCAAGATGACCAAACCAATCCGCAAGTCGCCGTCGAACTCACCAACGGCATCATCGCCAAGAAGGCAACGGTCATGCTCGGCTCCGATCTCGCTGCCGTCTGTCGCGCGATGGCGCCGTTGTTTCCAAACGGCCCGGTCGACTATTGCCTCTCGCCGGGCGTTCATCCGCCGGCGGGCAGCTTCCAATTCACCGCGACCGTCGGCACGCCGGAGCTTTGTGTCGCGTATTTTCGCTATCTGCGCGCAAAGGGCATACGCCGCGTCGCCGTCATCACCTCGACGGATGCCTCCGGGCAGGATGGTGAAGCGGGCGTTCTGAGCGCCGCCGCACTGCCCGAAAATAAAGAGATGGTGATCACCGCCAAAGAGCACTTCAACCCGACGGACGTAACCGTCACGGCGCAGATCACGCGCGTCAAAGCTTCGAACGCACAGGCCCTGATCGCCTGGACGACGGGAACGCCGTTCGGCACGGTGTTGCGCAGCGCGTCCGACGACGGCCTCGACGTTCCGATTCTCACGACGAACGGCAACATGACCTTCGCGCAGATGGCGCAATACGCGGGCTTTCTGCCGAAAGAACTGCTGTTTCCCGGCTTTGCGTACGTGGCGACGGAACCCGGACCGGGCATGACGCAACAACAGCGTGACTTTATCTCGGCCATGAAGGCGGCCGGCATCAAACCCGACTTCCAGTCGGGCATGCCGTGGGATCCGGCGATGATCCTCATCGACGCACTGCGACACGTCGGCGCGGATGCTCCGGCCGATAAGATTCGCGACTACATGGCGAACCTGCACGGCTATCAGGGCATCACCGGTCCGTACGACTTCCGGGACGGCACCAATCGCGGACTCAACGAAAAGGGCGTCGTCGTCATGCGTTGGGACAACGCGAAAACAGCGTGGATTCCGGTTAGCCGCCCCGGCGCCGCGCCGCTATGAAGATCGCGCGATTTGACGGGGGACACATCGGTGTCGTCCGGGATGAGACCGTGTACGACGTAAGCGCCGCATGCGGCGTGGAGCCGGGCGAATGGCCGCCGGTCGGGATGGTGCGGATCATTGCGGCCTGGGAAACGCTCAAGCCGAAGATCGAAGCGGCCGTTGCTTCGGCAACGGGAAAACCACTTGCGTCCGTCACGCTCGAGACGCCGGATCCGTGGCCGAACAAGCTGCTCGCCCTACCGAGCAATTTTCACGATCACCATGAAGAAATGCGCGGCCGCTCGTACGCGATACCCGGCGGCGTGACGGCCGACAATGCCGGCTTCTTCATGAAGGCGAACTCATCGATGATCGGCGCCGGAGGAGCGATCGAGCTTCCCGCGGATAAACTCGACCGTGAATTTCATCATGAATGCGAGATGGCCATCATCATCGGAAAACCCGGCCGCCACATCACGGTCGAACGCGCGCTCGATCACGTGTTCGGCTACGCCTGTTTGATCGACGTGACGATGCGCGGCAAAGAAGAACGCGTCATGCGCAAGTCCTACGAAACGTTCTGTCCGGTGGGCCCGTGGATCACGACCGCCGACGAGGTCGGCGATCCGTTCGGCATCAACATGAAGCTCTGGGTGAACGGCGAGCTGCGTCAGCATTCGACGCCGGCGAAAATGATCGTCGGCATTCGCGAAGCCATCGCCATGAGCTCAGCCGTAACGCGGCTCGAATCGGGCGACATCATCGCCAGCGGTACGATGGCCGGCGTCGGTCCCATCAAACCGGGCGACGAAGTCACGATCGAGATCGATCGCGTCGGCCGGATGTCGCTGCCGGTCGTCGCGGTCTAACTACGCGGCGGTTTTGCCTTCTTCGGCGTCTTGCTTGTCGAGATGCGCCTTCTGGTCGTCGAGCACGTAGGCGTTCGCGGCTTCGCGATGCGCATCATCGACGTGCTTGTCGAAGTAGCTCACCAAGTCCGCGTCGCTTGCGTCTTTCTTGATCAGCGCGTCGAAGTCGTCGACCGATACGCCCGCGCGATCGAGGAAGCCGGTCGAGAGCCCACAGTAGGCGATATATTCGCCCGCGGTGCCGGCGTGATCGGCGCGCACTTTGTCGGCTAAGCGGCCAAGCCAGGTGTAGCGGCCGAGCAACTCGCGGCCGGCGCGCGGGAACGACGCGTTCAGGTCTGGTGCGGTAACAGTCATGACGATGGTTTACCCATCTGCTCGGCAACCACGCGCGCGACAAGGGCGCCCAAGCGTGCGACCCCTTCTGCGATGACGGCTTCGGAAGCGAGCGAGTAGTTGAGGCGAATCGTGTTGCGGACCGCACCGTTCGGCGAGAACGCGCCGCCGGGGACGAAGCCGATGCGTTCCTCGAGCAGCGAGCGTTCGAGCAGTTCCGCGCCGTCGATACCCGCGGGCAACGTCACCCATACGAACATGCCGCCTTCCGGCTTGCTCCATGTCGTGCCGGCCGGCATCGACGCGGCGAGTGCGGCGAGCATTGCGTCGCGGCGGCGGCGATAGGGCGGGAGCAGCGACGCGACGTGCTCGTTGAAGCCGTCGCTCACCACGCGCAGAATCGCCATTTGATTGAGCGTTGCGCTGTGCAGATCGCCGGCTTGTTTGGCGAGCACGATCTTGTGTACGAAGTCGCGCGCCGCGCAGATCCAGCCCACGCGCAGTCCCGGCGAAACCGTTTTGGAGAACGTACCGCAATAGATCACGCGGCTGCGTTCGATGCTGCCGCGCTGCGCGATGTCGAGCGCCGCCAACGACGCCGGTTTCGTGCCCTCGTAGCGCAGCGCTTCGTACGCCGCGTCTTCGAGCACGGGAACGTCGAGTTCCGTCGCGAGCGCGAGCAATTCGCGACGCTGCGCATCGGTGAGCGTCTCACCGGTGGGATTTGCAAACTCCGGCACGACGTAGGCGAACGCAACGCGGCCGCCGTTTTCCGCGGCTTGACGGCGATACGCATCGGCCGTACCGCCCGCGCGAAAGAGCACATCGTAGCGCGGCTCGTATGCGTTGAACGCCTGCAGCGCGCCGAGATACGTCGGTTCTTGCACGAGCGCGGTGTCGCCGGGATGGATGAACAGCTTCGCAATAAAATCGAGACCTTGCTGCGAGCCCGACGTGATGACGATGTTCTCGAGCTCACACGGCACGCCGCGACTCGCCATGTACTCGACGATCCAACGGCGCAGCGGCGCATAGCCTTCACTCACCGAGTACTGCAGCGCTGCCGGTCCCAGTTGTGGATCGCCGAGGATCCCGTCGTACGCCGCGCGGATCGCATCCATGGGGAACAACGCCGGATCGGGGATGCCGCCGGCGAACGACACGACATCGGGCCGCTCGAGGAGCTTGAGCAGTTCGCGAATCTCCGATGCGTGCATGCGCGACACGCGACCGGCAAACCAATCGCTCCAATCCACGGCTACTTCTGGGGCAATCATCGCTCCATCATATCAGCCCGAACGCATACTTTCCAGTGCGGCGGCGAAGGGGACAACGGCATGCCATTCAGTTTTGAGGTCTCAGACGTCATACCGGCCACCCCGCAGCAGATCTACGACGCCTGGCTGCACGGCGAATCGCACTCTGAAATGACCGGCGGCGACGCCGACATCTCACCCACGGTCGGCGCCCCCTTCGAGGCCTGGGACGGCTACATCACCGGCAAAAACCTCGAACTCGTGCCCGGCAAGAAGATCGTGCAGAGCTGGCGCACGACGAAGTTCACCGCAGCCGATCCGGACTCGCGCATCACCGTCACGTTCAAGGCAGAAGGCCCGAATACGCGCATCTTCTTACATCACGACAACGTGCCCGACGGCCACACCGGCTACGAAGACGGCGGCTGGCAAGAGAACTATTTCGACCCCATGAAGCGCTACTTCAGCGCGAGGTAAGGTCTACAGCGTGGGTAGGGCCTCGGGGTCGGATTTGCGGAACTCGACGATGTCGGGTTTCGATCCCCACATGCAAAACGATTCCGCCGTGAACGGAAACTGGCGCGGTACGTACGAGGCTTCGTCGTCGATGATCATGACGCCGGAAGAGTACTCGTAGATCATGCCGTCGAGCGCTTCGAAATACAGAAACACCGCGCCCGACGAGGCGTGACGGCCCGGCCCGAATACGATCCGGATGCCGCGCTGCTCGCGCAGTAAATACCACGAACGCATCACGTCGTCGATCGTCTCGACTTGATGGTTGATGTGCTGCACGCCGGCATACGTACTCGGAAACAGCGCGATCGTGTGGTGGACCTCGTTGATGCGCAAGAGCGGCGCCTCGCCGATCCAGTCGCTGGGCCGCGCGTTGAACACGCGCGTCCAAAACGCTTCGTCACGGCGCGCGTCGGTCGTGCGCAGACCGATGTGGCTGAAACCGGTGATCCCGGCGTCGCGCGCCGGAAAATAGCGGCGGTTGCCGGCTTGCGCGCGCCACACGATCTCCATCGGGTTACCGCTCGGATCGACGAACGAAATATAGTCCAGCACCCGGCGAGCTTCACGTTCGGCGGCCGTACCCGCGTGCACCGGATAGCCGGCGCGTTCGATCTCGCCGGCGATCGCTTGCAGATCGGCGTTCTCCGAGACTTCGAACGCGGTCGCGTGCTGCGCCGGATCGCCCTCGACGTAGCAGATCGTGTGATCGCGTTCGTCATCGCTGCGGAAGTACGCCATGCCGCGTTCGCGGCCGGCCGCTTCGAGGCCGAGCACCTTCGTCGCGAAGTTCGTCGCTTCACCCAAATCGGGCGTGCCTATACGCACGTAGCGAATACTGCGGAGATCGATCATGTTACGCCGCGTGACCGGTGTCCGCAAATTCTTTCTGAATGTCGAGGAACTTGTTCCAACTCGCGTTGAGCGCATCGACGACCATCGGATCGAAGTGCGAACCGGACGATTTCTGGATCACGCGCAGCGCTTCGTCGGTGGTCCATGCGCGCTTGTACGGACGCTTCGAGATCAGCGCGTCGAACACGTCGCCGACTGCAGCGATGCGCGCGGCCAGCGGGATCTGCGTTCCGCGCAGATGATCGGGGTAGCCGGTGCCGTCCCAGCGCTCGTGGTGGCGCAGCGCAATTTGCGAGGCCAGCTGCAGCACTTTCGATGAGCTGCCGACGAGGATGTCGTAGCCGGCGCGCGCGTGCTTCTTCATGATCTCCCACTCATCGGGATTGAGCGGGCCTTCTTTGAGCAGGATGCCGTCCGGCGTCGCGACCTTGCCGATGTCGTGCATCGGCGTCGCCAGGCGCAGCAAACGCTGATCTTCCGAATCGAGTTCGAGCGTGCGGCCCAGCACTTCGGCGTACTTGCCCATGCGCACGATGTGCAAGCCGGTTTCGCTATCGCGGAATTCCGCGGCGCGCGTCAGCCGGTTGATCGTCTCTTCTTCGCGATCGGCGATTTCTTTCGTCGCGCGCGCAACGTCGGCGGCCAGCGATGCGGCGTAACTCTCGAGCTTCTTACGGCTCTCGCGCAGCGCGAGCAAATTCTTCACGCGCGACAGAAACTCGACCGGATCGGCGGGTTTGTTCAAAAAGTCGCTGGCGCCGAGTTCGAGCGCGCGGTGACGGATCTCGCGATCCTTCTCACCGGTGATCATGACGAGCGGCGTTTGCGTTTCGCCGTGCGCCTTGTTATACGCCTTGACGAACTCGAGTCCGTCCATGCCCTCGGTTTGTCCCATGCGGTAATCGAGGATCACCAGATCGTGTTCTTGTTTGCCGCACCAAACGAGCGCTGCATCGGGAGACGTGAACGGCTTAACCTTCACGTCGCCGATGCGCGAAAGAATGTGGGCATACGCTTTCTGGTTGGTCTCGCTGACATCGATGATCGCGACTACCATCTCGATCCTTTTGCCGATGCAAAACCGCGGGCGATATAGGAAATTGTCCGACGAAACTCTCTAAGCGAGGGGCGACTACAGGGACGACTATTCAGCAATGGAGACGCGGACTCATGGTGCGGTCCAATAGAGGTGTTTCTCCAGCAAAACGGTACGGTCCGGATACCATGACTCATTAGCGTCCCCCCTGGTATTGACGGCCCGCGCACAACGCGCCTCTCCACTCGCCGCACCATCTGGGAACGTTAACAATGGTCCGAACCGCACGTGACGCGGAGAGCATTTTCCGCTCGTCAGAATTCCGCCGCTACTATGCCGGCCAGGCACTCAGCTACCTGGGCGACGGCCTCCGTACGCTGGTAGTTCCACTACTCGTCTTCCACCTCACGGGCTCCGCCGTGGCCTTGGGCCTCACCTTCGCGCTCGAAGTGTTGCCGTTCGCCCTCTTCAGCCTGCTCGGAGGCTCCCTGGCCGATCGTCTGAACCGCCGCACGCTCATGCTCGGGTCGGATGCCGTGCGGTTCCTGATCATGACGCTCTTCACGCTGGCCCTCTGGCGCGGCGTCCTCTCGCTGCCGCTGCTCTACACGGGCGTCGTGCTGTTGTCCATTTGCGCCGCGATCTTCCTCGGCGCGCAGGCGTCGAGCATCCCCTATCTACTCGGTAAGGACCGCGCCAAGGCCGCCGTTGCCGCCCTGGTAGCCACCGAACAAGGCGTGAACCTCATCGCGCCGCCCGTCGGCGGTGCGATCTTCGGCCTCGTCGGCGCGCTGCCGGCGTTGGCGATTAACGCCGTCACCTATCTCACCTCGCAGCTCTCGATCGCGTCGGTCAAGTCGTTCGGCCCCGAGGAACCCGGCGGTTTTCCACCGGCCGCGGAGATCGCGCGCGACGTACGGGCCGGCTTCCGGTTCGTGTTCGGCGACCGCGTGATGCGCAGGCTGACGCTTTCCGCGACCGCCATGAATACGGTCGGGGTCTTTGGCTTCGTCGCGATGATTCCGTATCTCAAACACGAGTTCGGAGCGAGCGACCAAACCGTCGGCATTGCGTTCGGCTGCTTTTCGCTCGGGTCGGTCGCCGGATCGCTCCTCGCCGGCCGGACGCACTGGCCCTTCGGCCGTTCCCTCGTCATCGCGTACGTGCTCGACGGGCTCTTCTGGCTGCCCCTCATCTGGACGCACTCGCTGGTGGTCGCGGTCGGCGGCGTTACCCTCTGCGCCGCCTGCGGAGCCTACGAAATCACGTGCATCGTGGGCTGGCGCATGCGCATCATCCCGGAAGACATGATCGGCCGCGTCTTCGGCGTGATCCGGCTCCTCGTGCTCGTCGGCATGGTCCCGGGCTCGATCCTCGGCGGCGTGATCGCCGACCGCTGGGGAACGCGCACGGTGATGGCGCTCTCCGGCTTCGCGTTCCTGGTCCTGGCGCTCAATTTGCTCGGATCGCGCGCGGTACTATCCGAGCGGCGCTAAACCGGGTACTCTGAAAGCGGATGATCGTCTCGATCGCACGCGAACTCGGCGCCGGCGGCGGAACGCTCGGCGACGCCCTGGCCAAGGCCCTCGGCGCGGCCCTGCTCGACGAGCGCTGGTTCATCGCGCAACTGACCGAACGCTATCAATTTTCGAGCGACTACCTCGAGCGCACGCTCGAGCGGCCGCCGAAATTCGGTGAGAGCCTCATCGCCACGCTGGCCCGGGCCACGGCCATGGTGCCGGGCGCCTCGACCCTGCAGATGCCCGACGAACAGATCATCGACGCCGTCCGCGCGCTCGTCCTCGAGCAGGCGCAAAACGGGCACGTCGTGATCATCGGTCACGGCGGCGTCAGCATGCTCGGCTGGCGCCCGACGAACATCCCGGTGCTTTCGATCCTGCTCCAGGCGGGCCGCGAGTGGCGGATCGAGCAATTGGCGCGACGCTACGGCATCGCGCGCGAGGATGCGATGCGCCGCATCAAAACGACCGACGAAATGCGCGTGCGCTATCAGCAACACTATTTCAACGCGAACATGTACGACTGCGCGCTCTACGATCTCGTGCTCAATACCGAAGTGCTGGGCCTGGAGAGTTCCGTCGCGCTTGCAACGACCGCGGTGCTGGCGCTCGTGCCGGCTTACGCCACGGCGACGTCCGCCGAAAGCGCCGCGAAGTCGACGTAGGCCGGATGTTTGGTCGTCGCGCCGGCGGGCGTGTCGGCCGGGCGCAGCAGCCGCGCGGCCTGTAGCCCCGCCTCGCGCGCGGCATCGAGTTCTTCCTCGGTATCGGAGAGAAACAACATCTCGCCCGGATGAAAGCCCGTGTCGGCGGCAATCTCGAGATACGATGCGGCTTCGCGCTTCGGTCCGGTCGTCGTGTCGAAGTAGCCCGAGAACAGCGGCGTGAGATCGCCGGCAAACGTGTGCGCGAACAGCACCTTTTGCGCGACGATCGAACCCGACGAGTACACGTATAGCTCGATGCCCGCGGCATTCCACGTTTGCAGAACGGCCGGAACGTCGGGATACACATGGCCGAGGAGTCCCGTCTTGGCGTAGCCTTCGGCCCAGATCAATCCTTGCAGCGTCTTGAGCGGCGTCGCTTTGCGGTCGGCGGCGATCCATGCGTGCAGTTGCGCGAGGATCGTGGCATCATCGGCATCCGGATCGCCGGCTTCGACGGCGGCTTCGGTCATCGCATGGGCGACGACCGGATCGTTGCGATGGGCGGCCACGTATGCATCGAGATGCTCGTCGGCATACGGGAAGAGCACGTCTTTGACGAACGAGATCGCGGAGGTCGTCCCCTCGATGTCGGTGACGATGGCGCTAGTGGAAATCACTCGTATTTCGGGAAGCGCGCCGCGATCTCGGTTCCGCTATACTGCGGCACCCAGCCCTCTTGGTTGTTGAACCACCGCACCGCCGTGAACTCCGGGTCCGGACCCATGTCGAACCAGTGCGGCGTTCCGGCGGGCACGCTGATCAAATCGCCGCGCACGCAGATCGCCTGATACACTTTGCCGCTCAGGTGCAAGTAGAACGCGCCCGAGCCCTCGACGAAGAAGCGCACTTCGTCTTCGGTGTGAGCGTGTTCGGCGAGAAACTTCTGGCGCATCGGCGCGGTGTTGGGCGTGCCCTTCGCGAGCCGCAGCACATCGACGGTGCCGTAGCCGCCGTCGGCTTGCACGCGTTTCACCGACGTGGCGTATGCGGCGAGCACCGCGGCCGAATCGGCGTCCGCGGCGAGTTCGTGATCGGCCGTCCAGCGTTCGAAACGCACGCCCACCTCGCCGAGCAGACGCGCGATCTCGGCGCCGTCGGTCGTTGCGACCAGCGGCTGGGCCGGCACGTTCTCGTCGTACACGTTGAGTTTGGATTGCACGGCAGTTGCGGTGGTCATCGTTGCAGTCTCCGTTCTTCCAGCGTACACGCCAGTAAGAATTCCAGGCCTTCGAGGTGGCGGCGCGCATCGGTCATCGTTGCGCCCCAGGCGTAGAGTCCGTGTCCGGCGAGCAAGTATCCCGGCACGGCCGCAGCGCCGTTGAGGCGGCCCTCAATCGTTGCGGCAAGGGCCACCGTATCTTGATCGTTGGCAAACACCGGCAAATCGACGACGGCTTCGTGCGTGGCGACGCCGCTCAACGCCTTCTGCATCTCGAAGCCGCTGAAGCGCACGCGGCCGCTCGCCGCATCGGCGCGCGAAAGCACGGTGGCCGCGATCGTGTGGACGTGCACGATCGCGCCGGTCGCGGCCGATGCGCGATAACGCGCGAGATGGAGGGGCGTCTCGGCCGACATCCCGGCCGGAATCGGTCCGGCGAGCGGAACCACGGCCACGTCGCCCGCGCCGATCGCACCCTTATCGATACCCGAGCGGGTAACCAACGCGTGATCCGCATCCAGGCGGCACGAAAAGTTGCCGGACGTTGCGGCGATCCAGCCGCGGGCCGACGCAAATCTGCCGAAGGCGGCGAGCGCCTCGACGGCTTGCGGGTCGGCGAGGGGCGCGGTCAGCGCGCCCGGCGGTACGGTCACGTCGCTGGAACCCAGCCCACGCGGGGCCGGTTGCGCTCAGCGCGCCGCTGCAGCCGCAAACGAACCGTCATAGATGTCGCCGATCTTGGGCATCTCGGTGAGGACGCCGAACGCGACCTGCGCGCGAGCCACGTTCAGTAATCCACGTTCGTTCATCTTGAGATCCGGTTCGAACGCGTGCCACGTGCCGAAGTCGATGTCGTAGGTGCTGCGCGCAATCGCGGGGCTCGCATGCGTCGCCTCGATGAGGACCGCCACCGTCGGCTCGCGCTGAGCGTAACCGAACCGGATTGCGCTACGCAGCGCCCGCAGGACCTTGACGGCCGTCGGACGGTTGGCCGCCGCCCACGCGCTGTTAACGAAAACCGTCTTAAACATCCAGTCTTTCATCGTGGCGTACGACGTGTCGAGCGCGTGCATGCCGTTCGCTTCGGCTTCGAGGTCGAACGGCTGGGCGAGCATCGCGCCTTGAACGTTGCCGCTCGAGAGCGCCGCGTAACGCGCACTGCTGTCGCCCGACAACGTGATCGAGAAGTCGTCCATCTTGGCGTGGTTCTTCGCCGCCATCGCGGCGAACGACATAGCGGTCACGTCTTGCTTCGAGGCGAGCACGACCGATTTGCCGCGGAGATCGCTCCACGACTTGATCGACGCGGGCACCACCAGCACGAACGGATTGGTCGTGAAGACCGGCGCGACGATCTTCACCGCAAGTCCGTGCACGATCGCCGCGATCGCGGTGTCGCTGCCGGTATCGCCGAGGTTCGCCGCGTTGGTGGCAACCGCGTTCATCACGTTGGGCGGCGTGCTGGCCGAAACGATCGACACGTCGAGGCCCTCGTCGCGAAAGAAGCCTTGCTGCTTTGCGATGAACACCGGCCACTCCGATGCGTTGGCGCTAATGATCGCGAACGTCACCGGCGTGAGCGGCGGCGTTTGCGCGCGCGCCGCCGGTATGCCCACCGCCAGGACGGTCGCGCAGAGGACAGCCGCAATGCTTCGCGCCGCAAATTTCATGGTAGGCGGTTCTTCGCTCCGTGCGGTAGATGACACTTCATGCTGTGGATCATTTACTGTGAAGATAAAGACGAGGGCGCGGCCGAGATTCGCGCCGCCGTCCGCGACGAGCATCTGGCGTACCTCGAATCGCACGAGGAAATTCTCGTGTTGGGCGGCGCGCTGATCGCCGACGACGGCGTCGGCCGCCTGGGCAGCGTGTTTCTGGTCAACCTGCCGGATCGCACGGCCGCCGAGAAACTCACGCTGGAAGAGCCGTTTCGCAAGGCCGGACTCTTCAAGCGCGTCACCGTCACACGCATGCGCAAAGGTCAGTTCAATCCGAGCGCCGCGCCGGCGACCGCCCAAGGCGACTAAAGAGGAGCACGCGATGTCCGTCATTCCCGGTAAAGCGAAACCCCGCGGCCGCTTTCCGCACGTTCGCCGCGCCGGCGATTTCTTGTTCGTGTCGGGCACCAGCTCGCGCCGCCCCGACAACACCTTTGCGGGCGCCTCGGCCGATGAAATGGGCACGACCAAGCTCGACATCGCCGAACAAACGAAGGCCGTCATCGAAAACATCCGCGACATCCTCGCCGCGGAGGGCGCGCAGCTCTCCGACCTCGTCGACGTGACGTCGTTCCTCGTCAACATGAACGACTTCGGCGAGTACAACCGCGTGTACGGCGAGTACTTCGACGACGCGGGCCCGGCGCGCACGACCGTCGCCGTTCACCAATTGCCGCACCCGCACATCATCATCGAGATGAAGGGCACGGCCTACGTTCCCGCGCGGCACAAATAGCCGTGCGCATCGCATCGCGCGCGTTCGCCGCCGTCGCTGCCGCCCTCATCCTCTTTTCGTTCGTGGTACCGGCGCCGGTGCGCGCGGCCGGCGAACTCGTGCTCGACGGCGAGACCGTCGCCGACGCCGACACGTATGCGGCCGCGAAAAAAGAAGGCAAGGTCACGCTCTACAGCACGTTCATCTTAACCTCGATGAAGGAAGTGATGGCGAAGTTTCAAGCCGACACCGGCATCACGGCCGAGAACGTCCGCTTGACCACGGCGCAAATGTACGACCGGGTCGTCGCCGAAGCGACCGCCGGGAAACTCGCCGCCGACTACGTCGACCTCACCGACGTGACGCTCGTAATGC
This sequence comes from Candidatus Lustribacter telmatis, assembly GCA_003164045.1. GTDB lineage: Bacteria > Vulcanimicrobiota > Vulcanimicrobiia > Vulcanimicrobiales > Vulcanimicrobiaceae > Lustribacter > Lustribacter telmatis. Next base: position 10,776 of record PLRU01000042.1, on the reverse strand, counting down.
AACTCGCGCAGAAGGGCATTTTGCGCGCGCACAAGGTCCCCGACTTCACCGCTATCCCGGCCGTGCTGCGCGATCGCGACGGCAAGTGGTACTCGGTCATGCGCTCGCTGATGGCGATCGGCGTCAACACCGCCGTCGTGCCGCCGGCCGACGTGCCCACGAAGTGGAGCGATCTGCTCGCACCGCGTTTCCGCGGCAAAGTCGGCTTCATGACGATCGATTCCGGCGGCACGGCGTTCAGCCAGTTCTTCTTCCTCCACCAGCGCTACGGCGCCGAGTACTGGCGGGCGCTGGCCGCGCAGCAAGGCCGCATCTATCCAACCTCATCGCCGCTCGCGACCGATCTCGCGCGCGGCGAAGTCAGCGTCGCCGTCGCGCCGGTCGATGCGCTGCTCGACGACGTGCGTTCGGGCGCGCCGGTGAAAATCGTCGCGCCGGCCGAAGGCGTGCCGGGTTACACGGTTTCCGGCGGACTCACCGCGAGCGGGCCGCACCCGCACGCAGCCGACGTGTTCATGAATTGGATCACGAGCAAACGCGGTCTCGCCGCCGTCGCGGCATCGGGCGCGTACGGCTCGCGGAACAACGCACCCGCGCCGGTCAACCCGGCCGTCGGCTTTCCGCCGGCCGAGGCGGTGTATAACATCCGGCCGGCCGACTATCTCTCGAGCCGCGATGCGCTCACGCGCGAATGGCACAGTATCTTCGGGAGCCGCTGAGCCGCAGGCGACCTGCTTTTTGTCCAACGCGATCGGCCCACGGCGTACGGTTTGGCAGACGTTCATCCGGCGCCGGCGCCAAAGCCTACGAGCGTGGACACCGTTTCGGGAACCACCTCCGCCGTAAGCGTCACGATCGCGCGCCCGAGCGTGAGCGCGCCGCGAACGGTTCCGCGCTGGCTCTACGCGCTGCCGTTGCCGATCGTCCTGATCGCCGCCTGGCAACTCGCGTGCGGCGGGAAGTCGTACTCGCTGATACCGCCGCCGTCGACCGTCGTGCTGACGGTCTGGGATTACGCGTTCGGCGGCATCCGCAACGATACGTATAGCGGCGCGTTCGCCGCCAACGCCATCGCCAGCATCATTCGCGTGTTCAGCGGCTTTTTCGTCGCGATGATCGTCGCGATTCCGCTCGGACTCATTCTGGGCCGCAGTCGCCTCGTACGCGGCCTGGTCGATCCGACGCTGCAATTCTTGCGGCCCATTCCGGTGACGGCGTGGCTGCCGCTCACGATGATTCTCTTCGGTCTGGGACCGCCGGCGACGATCGCGCTGATCGCGCTCGGCACGTTCTTCCCGATGCTCCTCAACACGGTGGACGGCGTTCGGCTGGTCGAACCGCGGCTGATTGAAGCCGCCGAAATGCTCGGCACACCCAAGCCGGCGATTTTCGCGCGCGTGATCTTGCCGGCGGCGTCGCCGTCGATCTTCACCGGCATCCGGATCGGCCTCGGTCTTGCATGGGTGCTGCTGGTCGTCGGTGAGATGACCGGCGTGCCGACGGGCCTCGGCGCGAACATCATGGACGCGCGCCAGTTGAGCCGCACCGATCTCGTGATCACCGGGATGGTGTACATCGGAATTCTTGGTTTCTTGAGCGACCGCGTCGTGATGCTGATCGGCCGCCGCGCGCTCTGGTGGAATCCCAGTGCTCGCACCTGAACGGATTCCGGCCATCGAGACGCAGCGGCTCGACAAAGTGTACGTCTCGCAAAGCCGCGACGGAAAACTGAGCGAAACGCACGCACTGAGCGACATCAACTTGCGCGTCGCGCAAGGCGAGTTCATCTGCATCATCGGTGCCAGCGGCTGCGGCAAAAGTACGCTGCTGCGCATCATCGCGGGCTTCGAAACCCTCAGCACGGGCGAAATGCACGTAATGGGCAAGACGATCGCCGGTCCCGGTCCCGACCGCGGGATGGTGTTCCAGGATTACGCGCTCTTCCCGTGGCTGAGCGTCGCGCAGAACATCGCCTACGGCCCGCGCCAGGCCGGGTTGCCGAAAGCCGAGATCGCCGAGCTGACGGAGCGCTACCTCGACATGGTCGGTTTGCAGAAATTTCGCAATCGCTATCCGCACGAACTCTCGGGCGGCATGAAGCAGCGCGTCGCGATCGCGCGCGTGCTGGCCAACGACCCCGCCGTCATCCTCATGGACGAACCGTTCGGCGCCTTGGACGCGATTACGCGCAACGGGCTGCAAGAGAGCCTGCTCGAGATTTGGGAAAAGGCGCGCAAGACGATCCTCTTCATCACGCACAGCGTCGATGAGGCCGTGTATCTCGCCGATCGGGTAATCGTGCTGAGCCCCCACCCCGGCCGGCTCAAGCTCGAGATCCCGATCGACTTGCCGCGTCCGCGCGACATCGCGTCGGTCGACTTCAATCGCCTCAAGCGGCTGATGCTCGATGCGATCGCGCCCGACATCGCCGTCGAAGCCGCAGCCGAAGCCTCTTAACGCAAGGCGAGCTCGACGACGCGGCGCGCAAAACGGGCTAGCGTCGCATCGGCAAACGCCGGCGCGATCAGCGTGACGCCGATCGGGATGCCGCTTTGATAACGGCTCGACGGAATCGCGATCGCACATAGGTCGAAGAAATTCACGAAGTTGGTATACGTTCCGAGGGTTGCGTTGAGCGCGTACGGATCGGCGGCAATTTGCTCGAGCGTGTAGATCGTAGGCGCCGTCGGGACGACGAGCACCGGCGCGCGCTCGAAGATGCCGGCGGCTTGCGCGCGCAGCTCGCGCAGCCGGTACTGCGCCCGAAACGCATCGACCGCGCTGAACCGGCGGCCGCCCTCGACGATCGTGCGCGTTACCTCGAGCAGCGCGTTTGGGTGCGCCTGCGCGAAGTCACCGACGGCGGCCGTCCGTTCGGCAACGAACGCATCGTTGTAGAGCAAATCGGCAGCGGCAAAGCACGGCGTCATGTCGACGGAAACGGGCGTCCCGCCGAACGCTTCGAGCCGCGCGACCGCCTGCTCGAAACTGCGCTGGGCTTCGGCATCGCCGCAAAACACGCGCCCTTCGACTGCGGGCACGGCGAAATGAAAGCGTTCCGCGATCTCTTCCGGCGCCGGCGTGCGCGCGCGAGAGAGAACGTCGCGCGCATCGATCCCCGCCGCAACGTCGAGCACCGCTTCGGCATCGTCAATACTGCGGGCAAAGATCGAGACGCAGTCGATCGAACGGCACGCGGGCACAACGCCCGCCGCACTGATGATGCCGAAGGTCGGCTTCAGACCGACGATCCCGTTGAAGCCGGCCGGCACGCGGCCCGAACCCGCCGTGTCGGTGCCGAGCGCAAACGTGACGAGCCCGCGCGCCACCGCAACCGCCGATCCGGAACTCGAGCCGCCGGGAATGTAGCGCTCGTCGAACGGGTTCTTCGGAACGCCGTACGGCGACCGCGTACCGACCAGGCCGGTCGCGAATTGATCGAGGTTCGTTTTGCCGATGACGATCGCGCCCGCGGCTTCGAGACGTTCGACCGCCGTCGCCGACCGTTCGGGAAGATACGCGAACTCGGGGCACCCGGCGGTCGTCGGGACGCCGGCAACGTCGATATTATCTTTTGCGGCGAACGGCACGCCGAAGAGCGGCAGCGCCGCGCGCTCTTCGGGCGAGCACGCGTCGAGCGCACGCGCCTGCATCATGACGTGGTCGGGCGGAACGCGCGAAATCCAGACCGGATCGCCGTCCTCGAGTGCGGCCAGGGTTTGCGTGAGGATATCGCTCGGCCGCGCGCCGCTCGCATACGCCTCGGCTAGCGTGCGCAGATCGTTCATGCAAACACCGGGACGGCGCCCGCGCCGACGGCGCCGCTGCGTTCGAGTTCTTCGGCGAGCGCGAGCAACATCGGCTCGCTGCCGGGGCGGCCGATCAATTGCACGCCGAGGGGCAACGCGCCGCGTTCGACGACGGGAACCGTCACCACCGGCACGCCGGCGAGCGAGATCGGCTGGGTGAACACGCCGACGTTCGGCCGAATCTCGACTTCCTCACCATCGATGACGATCGTGCGCCCACCGATGAGCGTCGCCGGATACGGTGTCGCTGCGGCGATCAGGACGTCGTGTTGCGCGAACGCGGCGGCGACCTCGGCGCGAAAGAACGAGCGGAAGCGCTGCGCCCGCACGTACCAGCCCGCCGGCATCAACGCGCCCGCAATCAGCCGGTCGCGCGTCGCCGGATCGTAGTCGGCAGCGTGCGTCCGCAAGCGCTCGGCGTGTAACTCGCCCGCCTCCGCCGCCGTGATGAGAAACGCGGCTTCCCGGGCTTGCCGTGCGTGTTCGAGTTCGACGGTGGCCGTCACGCCGAGCGCCGCGCAGACGGCATCGACGGCGCGGCGTGCTTCCGGCAGCAAACCGCGCGCGAAGTAGCCGCCCAGGCGAACGCCACGGGGGGCGACCGCCGCAGCGACGGGGATTTCTCCGTCGCCCGCAAGCGCACGGTAGGCGAGCGTCAAGTCGGAAGCCGTGCGGGCGAACGGACCGATCGTATCGATGCTGTTGACGAACGGATACGCGCCGTGACACGAGAGCGCTCCGAATGTCGGGCGGAGGCCGAAGATCCCGCACAGCGCCGCCGGCACGCGAATCGAACCGTTGGTATCGGAAGCTAGCGCCAGCGGAACCAGTTCGGCTGCAACCGCCGCTGCGGATCCGCCCGAAGAGCCGCCGGCGATGCGCGTGCGGTCGTGCGGGTTGTGCGTCGGACCGTCGTGCGCGTTCTCGGTGACGAAACCGTACGCGAATTCATCCATGTTGGTCGCGCCGACCAGCACGGCTCCGCGCGTTTCGAGCGCGGCGACGGCGGCCGCGTCGTGCGTGGCGGGCGCATCGGTTCGCGTTACCTTCGCGCCCGCGCGCGTGACAACGCCCGCCACATCGAAGAGGTTCTTGGCTGCGAACGGAACGCCGGCCAGCGAGCCCGGGTCCGACCCGGCGGCGATGGCAGCGTCGATGGCAGCGGCCCGGGCCAGGGCGCGATCGGCGAAGACCGCGGTGAACGCGTTGAGCTCGGGATCGTGCGCGGCGATGCGCGCGAGCGCTTCTACAGTGACGGCACGGGCACTCATCGTGCGAGCGCGTACCGCGCCGGCGATTTCGGCAGCCGTCACGGCATGAAGACGCCGGCAACTTCAACGTCGCGCGCAAGCTCGATGCTCGCGACGTCGGCGCCGAACGCCGCCAACCGCGTCATCGCGGAAATCACGCCGGTACGGTGTTCGGCTGCGAGCGGCATCGCGTGCAGTTCCGCGGCCGCATCGACGTACGCGGCAATTGCCGCATCTTCTCCCATGTTTGCACGCGTTCGCACGATCTCTGCATCCTGTCCTGTCCAAGCGGACAACAAACCCGCACCCGGCCGCAGCAATCGGCGAACGGAAAGACCCGGGCACAATGACATTCTTCCGTATGAGCAGCAATCGCCGTACGTTCCTAACCTCCGCGGCTGCCGCCGCCGGAGTCGCCGCCCTACCCCCGTTCGCACGAGCGGCCGAACCGCGCACGATCAAAGTCGGCATGCTGAAGACCGTCAACACGGTCGTCATGCAGTTCTATCAAAAATTCGCGTCGCCCGGCGTCACCTATCAAGTGATCGCGTTCGACAGCCCGCCCGACGGTAAGGACGCGGTGGTGAGCGGCAGCGTTGATTTCGGCATCTTCGGTCTTGCGGCAGCAACGCTCGGCGCTGCCGGCGGTCAACCCGTCGTCGTCGTCGCGGCGGCGGGCGGCAAAGCCATGGCCGTCGTCGTCAGCAACACGAGTACCGCGAAGACGTTCGCCGATCTCAAAGGCAAGAAGGTCGGCGTGCAGCGCGGATCGACGCAAGAAGTGGTACTCAACGAACTCCTCAAGATGAATGCGATGACGCCGGCCGACATTCAAGAAGTGCGGATGAGCTTCGGCGACATGGCGAACGCCCTGGCCGCGGGCAACGTCGATGCCTACGTCGGTTCGGAACCCGGCCCGTCCATCAACGTGCTCTCCGGTAAGGGCAGGGTGCTCATGTATCCGTACAACACGCCGGTCGGATTGCTCAACGTCGTGTTCGCGACGCGGCAAGACGTGATCGCCAAGCAGCCGGACTACGTGCGCGACGTCGTAAAGACCCACGTTGCCGCTTGCAAATGGGCGTCCAACCCCAAGAACATCCCCGAGTTCGAAGCCATGACGACCAAGATCCTCGGGCCAAACAAAGAGACCCTCGACATGGCGATGAAAAATATCAACTTCGACTACATGATCGACGCCGATTACCTCGCCAAGGCGAAGTACTACGGCACGCAGATGGTCGCGCTCGGCGAGATCGCCAAGATTCCCGATTACTCGACGTTCATCAACACGTCGTTTCTGCCGAAGTAACTCACGGCCGGCGGCGGGAAGGAGGGCCGCATGAAACCCGCCGCCGTCGTCTTCGATCTATTCGGCACGCTACTCGAGATCGCGTCGCTCCGCGATGCCGCCGCCACGGTGACGAGCGATCCGGTTGCGTTCGTCGCTACCTGGCGCGAAAAGCAAATCGCCTATGCGTTCGCGAGCGCTATCATGGGCACGCACGAGGACTTCGACGCGATGACCGGACACGGCTTACGTTTCGCGGCGGCCAAACACGCCGTCACGCTCGATGCCGCAGCGCAGCAGCGTCTCGTCGATGCATGGCAAAACGTACGCGCATATCCCGATGCCGTGCCGGCCCTCACGGCGCTGCGCGACCGCGGCGTGCGCTGCGCGGTACTGACCAACGGCACGCCCGCGACCTCGGCTGCGGCCATCGCCAACGCGGGCATTGCGGAACTGCTCGACGTGACCCTGAGCGT
>PLRU01000042.1:0-3912 GCA_003164045.1 Candidatus Lustribacter telmatis | reverse complement strand
GCCGAAACGTTCGGCCCGCCACCCGCGTGGACGATCGCCGGTCTGCAAGAACTCGTAACCCTCTGGGGCTAGACGAACGAAACGGTCGCCTCGCCCAAACCGGCGATGCGTACGGCAATCTTGTCGCCCGCTGCGACCGGAATGGCGTCGGTAATTGCTCCGCTGAGAATTACGTCGCCGGCTTGTGCGTGCAGCCCGCGCTCGGCGAGATGCACGGCGAGCGCTGCCAGCGCGTTGAGCGGGTGATCGAGCACGTCGGCAGTCGAGCCGCTCAAGACCACGTCGCCGTTGCGTACGAGTTCCGTTACCAGATCCTCGTACGGCGGCGCAGCCGTGGCAGCAATGCGCGCGCCGATGACGTAGGCTGCAGACGACGTGTTGTCGGCGACCAGCTGCACGGCCGTGCGCGTTCCCGAACGGTAGCGGCTGTCGGTAATCTCCAACGCCGGCGCGATCCAAGCGACCGCGCGCGCCAGTGCCGCGCGGTCCATTGACGGATCGATCGCCGTCGCGAGGCCGATCGCGAGCTCAGGTTCGGTGCGCGGCGCGATGAAGTCCGCCAATGCCACCCGCATTCCGGTCGCCCGCTCCCCGTCGGCAAACGTGCGGCCGAAGAGCGGGTGCCCGATGCCCATGACGCGCTGTTTCACCGGACTCGTGATGCCGAGTTTCCAGCCCGAGCGCGGCACGCCGGCCGTCTCGCGCGCCGCAACGAGTGCATCTTGCACGGCATACGCTTCGGCGAGCGTGAGCTCCGCGAGTTCCTCCGGCGGGTCGATCCCACGCCGGGCGCTTTGCGCGGCCACGAGACGCGCGGCGAGGGCAGACGGCGACATCATGCAGAGCCGTTCGGCGGAACGCGGGGAAACGACTACGCCCCGTCGCAGAGCCTCCCATGAAACAAATTGCCACGGTTGCGGCGGCCGTTCTCGTCGCCTTCGGTGCCGGTTTCGGCGCCGCGCATTTCGCGGTACCAGCCGCAGCCGCAGTGGTGCCGATGACGCCGCAAGTCATCGATATCGGCGCCATAACGCTTGCCGACTTACCCGCAACGGCGCCCGGGAGCCCGCTCCATGCGAAGGGCTTCGTCTCGCAAGACGGCATGACGGTGGGCATTCAGATCGGGATCGTGCCGAAGCACTACCACGCCGACGCCAACGAAGTGCAGTACGTCGTCGATGGGGTGGGTACGGAGTGGCTCGGCGACAAGCAAGTCGCGCTCAAGCCCGGCATCATGCTGATCATCCCGAAGGGTACGCCGCACGGCGGATCGATCGAGACGAGCGGACACCTGAAGATCATCGCGCTCAAGACGCCGCCGCAAGCGCCGGATGACACGCATCTTCTGCCGTAACATGACCTCGTGAAAGACGAACGCGTTTTGGTCTATTCCACCGACGGGAGCATGCCGCTGCCGAAGGCCGGCGCGCGCAAATCGCCGGCGGCGCAACAGCAAAACAGCGTTCCCGACGACGGCGTCATCCGCGTGTTCCGTGAAAAGCGCCGCGCGAGCCACGTGACGCTCGTGCACGGCCTCGCGCCGAACGAGATCGACGCAACCGGCAAAGAGCTGCGCCGCCGTTGCGGCACCGGCGGCACGACGAAGAACGGGGTCGTCGAACTGCAGGGCGACCACCGCGAAGCGATCGTCGCCTACTTCACCGAACGCGGCCGCCGCGTGAAGAAAGCCGGCGGTTAGCGCTTAGGCGTGGAGGTCGCGGCGCGTCGCCGGAACGTTCGCCGGGCCGCCCTTCTCCGTCTTTGCCAGCAGCGTTTGGATCAGGCCCATCTGGCCGCGCCAGAAGTTGCTCGCGCTGCCGGCCATATAGATCTTCCAAATGCGGTACGTCCGCTCGTCGGTCGCGGCGATGATCTCGTCGCGCCGGTTTTCCAAGTTCGCGTACCACGCCCGCAACGTGCGCGCATAGTGCTCGCGCAGGTTCTCGACGTCGCGCACTTCGAAGCCTACCGCTTCGGCGCCGCGCAGCGTCGTGTCGACGCTCACGAGATCGCCGTCGGGGAACACATAGCGATCCATGAAGCCGCTGACCCGATAGCCTTTGCCGTCGCGGCTCTGCTGCGTGATGCCGTGGTTGAGAAAGAGCCCGCCGTCGCGCAGCGCATCGTACACGGTGCGAAAATACGTGCCGAGCCGCTCGCGGCCTACGTGTTCGACCATCCCGACGCTGACGATCTTATCGAACGTCTCGCCGCGCAGGTCGCGGTAGTCGCGCAACTCGACGCGCACCTTGTCGCCGACGCCGGCCTCTTCGATCCGTCGCTGCGCTTCTTCGTGCTGACGCCGGCTCAGCGTTACGCCGAGCGCGTGCGCACCGAACTGCTGCGCGGCCCGAATGACGAGCGCTCCCCAGCCGCAACCGATGTCGAGCAGCCGTTCGCCCGGACGCAGGCGCACTTTGCGCAGCGTGTGATCGATCTTCGCGACCTGCGCGTCGTCGAGCGTGTGTACGCCGTCGTCCCAATAGCCGCACGAATACACCATGCGCGAGTCGAGGAACGAGCGATAGAACGCAATCGGCTGATCGTAGTGGAAACCGATCGCGGCGGCATCGCGCTTTTTCGAGTGGCGCCGGCCCTCGAGCCGCACGCCGTCATCCGCTGCGGGAGGCGCTTTGGGCAGCAACAGCAGCTGGGCGATCATCTTTGGAAGTGCGAGCCGCGGAAACACCGCCATCGCACCTTCCATGGTCTGGATCGCGGCTTCGATGTCGCCTTCGATGTCGAGCCATTTCTCGACGAACGCGCGGCCCGGACCGAGATCGAGCGGCGGTGCGAAGGCCGCGCGCAGCGCGAACGGTTCGTTGATCTTCAGCGTGAAGAGCGGCGTTGCACTCGCCTCGACGCGGGTACCATCCCACAATTCAAGGGCGAAATCACGCGCAAAGCGCTCGCCGAACAACGTCCGCAGGATCGATAGAGAACGATCAGCAGACGCATTATCCCGGGTAACTACTGCTGCCATACCGGCTCAAACCCGCAGAGCAAGCGCCGGGTGGCACCGTCCAAAAAAAAGAGCCGCCCGCGTACGGACGGCTCACTGGGATTCGCGGAAGGCCAATCCTGTTAAGCGCGGACTAGTTCCTTTTCGACGCCGCCCTTGAGGCCCGCGGCGGACCGCAGGGCTTCGGCTTTGTCGGTCTTTTCCCACGGCAGATCGAGGTCGGGACGGCCGAAGTGGCCGTATGCCGCGGTCTGTTTGTAGATCGGCCGGCGCAGGTTGAGGTTGTGGATGATCGCCGCCGGCCGGAGGTCGAAGTGCTTGCCGACGAGTTCGGCAATCTTCTCTTCCGGAATGACGCCGGTACCGAACGTCTCGACCAGCACGCTGACCGGATGCGCGACGCCGATCGCATACGCGACCTGCACTTCGCAACGTTCCGCGAGACCGGCCGCCACGACGTTCTTCGCAACGTAACGCGCCGCGTACGCCGCCGAACGGTCGACCTTGGTCGGGTCTTTGCCCGAGAACGCGCCGCCGCCGTGCCGGGCCATCCCGCCGTATGTGTCGGCGATGATCTTGCGGCCGGTGAGACCGGCGTCGCCCTTGGGTCCGCCGATAACGAAGCGGCCCGTCGGGTTGACGAAGATGCGCATGGCGTTGTCGCGCAGTTCCTTCGGAATCACTTTGCCGATGATGACTTCGGCCACTTCCTTACGGATCTGCTCGAGCGTGACGTCGTCGTCGTGCTGCGTCGAAATGACGACGGCGTCCACGCGCTTGGGCGTGTGGCCTTCGTACTCGACCGTTACTTGCGACTTGCCGTCGGGACGCAGATACTTCAGCGTACCGTCTTTGCGCGCTGCGGTCAGCAAACGCACGAGATCGTGCGCGAGCACGATCGGCAGCGGCATCAGTTGCGGCGTTTCGCGGCAGGCGAAGCCGAACATCAT
>PLRU01000012.1 GCA_003164045.1 Candidatus Lustribacter telmatis | reverse complement strand
GGCGAGACGGTCTTCGGCCAGGCGGTCCTGGCGCATGCTGTCGCGGTCGCGCACGGTAACCGACCCGTCGGTCAGCGTATCGTAGTCGACCATGATGCACGCCGGCGTCCCGATCTCGTCCTGGCGGCGGTAGAGCTGGCCGACGTTGCCTTCATCGTACTGCGTGCGGAAGAACGGACGGAGTCCGCGCTCGATGCGCTGCGCGCGCTCGACCAGTTCGGGCTTGTTGCGCGCGAGCGGAAAGATGCCGACCTGGATCGGCGCGATCTTCGGATGGAAGCGCAGCACGACGCGCTTCGTCTCTTTGCCGCTCTCCGGATCGACGGTCGTTTCGTTTTCGTAGGCGTCGATGAGCATCGTGAGCGTGGTGCGGTCCATCCCGGCCGAGCACTCGATGAGGATCGGGGTGAAATGCGCTTTCGAGGCCTCGTCAAAATAGCGCAAGTCTTTTCCTGAGAGCTTCATGTGCGCGTCGAGGTCGTAGGTGCCCCGGTGGGCGATCGACTCGAGTTCGCCCCAGCCCCACGGAAAGAGATACTCGACGTCCGTGCCGGCTTTCGCATAGTGCGGCCGCTCGGTCGGCGAGAGTTCGTAGAACCGCAGCCGGTCGGCGCGCACGCCGTAATCGCTGTACCACTTCTTGCGCGCGGCGACCCACGTTTCATAGACGTTCACGTCGTTGCCGTCGTCGGGCACAAAATACTCGAGTTCGGCCTGCTCGAACTCGCGAACGCGGAAGGTAAAGTTGCCGGGCGTAATCTCGTTGCGGAACGATTTGCCGATCTGGGCGATGCCGAACGGCGGACGTTTGCGCGCGCTCTGATAGATGTTCTTGAAATTGACGAAGATGCCCTGAGCGGTTTCGGGCCGCAGGTAGGCTTGCGACGCCGAGTCTTCCATCGGTCCGATCGCCGTCTTCATCATCAGGTTGAAGTTGCGCGGCTCGGTCAGCGTGCCGCTCATACCGCAATCGGGACACTTGTCGAGCGACGGCAGATGATCGGCGCGGAACCGGTGCTTGCAGTTCTTGCAGTCGACGAGCTTATCGTGAAAGGCCGCAACGTGGCCCGAAGCAACCCACGTCTGCGGGTGCATGATGATCGATGAATCAAATGCCACGACGTCGTCGCGCAGTTCGACGGTCTCGCGCCACCACGCATCCTTGACGTTGCGCTTGAGCACCGCGCCGAGCGGACCGTAATCGAAGAAGCCGCCGATGCCGCCATAAATTTCGCTCGATTGGAAGATGAAGCCGCGACGCTTGGCGAGCGCCGTGATCTCTTCCATGGTTACGCGCGGGGTCGTGTCGGCCGATTCTCCGGAGGTCATCTCGCGGGGTTCTTCGCCGGATAATCGCGGCCCCGCCACGTGAATCCGGCACCCGTGAGGCCACGCCGCGTCGAGTTGAGAGCGATCGCGCCGAATATCCCGATCCCGAACGGCGCGAAGACGGCGAACCGCCGCGGCATCGAGACGAATGTCGCACCGTGGTAGCCGACGGCCATCACCGCAAGCGTAGCGGACACCGCTTCAGCCGCCTCTGCGAAGCGCTTACGCCGCATTGCTGCGAGGGCGAGTAAGGGCGGAGCGACCGAAAGCAGCGAGCAGAAGAGCACGCCGCCGGTAATCGCCCGCACGTCGCCGCGTGCGCCGAGATAGGTGTTCTTGGTGAAGCCGTCCCAGATCTCACGAAACGAGCGGTACATGCGCACGCGAACGAGTTGCGTGCCTTCGGCAACGATCAGCCGGAAGCGCCCGTCGCGTTTGAGATTGCGCGCAAATTCGATGTCTTCGACGACCTCGCCGCGCAGCGCCGTATGGCCGCCGAGCGCATCGTACGCGAGGCGCGAAACGAGCAGGTACTGCCCGTTCGCCAGCGCGCGATCCGGCCGCTGCGGATCGTTGATCTCAGAGAGCATGCCGGCGGCAAAGACGATCATCTGCAAGACTGCCGGCAAGATCGCCGCTTCGGCCAGCGTGCCCAATTCTTGTCCCGTCATGATCGAGAGTGCATCCGCATGCCGCTCCCTTGCAAACCTCAGCGTCGATGCAGAGGCGTACTCCTCGTGGCAGCTGTCGGCGTCGGTGAAGAGTAACCACTCGCCGCGTGCGCGCCTCGCGCCCTGCGCGCACGCCCACGGCTTTCCCACCCAACCCGCCGGCAACGCTTCGCCCGCAACCACGCGCAACGCAGGAAATTCGAGGGCGAGCCGCGCGAGGATCGCCGGCGTCGCATCGGTCGAACCGTCATCGACGACGATCACCTCAGCATCGACGCCGCGTTGCGCGACCAGCGAACGGATGCAACGCTCGATGCTCCGCTGCTCATCGCGCGCCGGTACCACGATCGAAAGCGACGGGATCGCATCGCTGTCCGTCACGAGCGGAACGCGAAGCCAGCCGCGCAATACAAGCAACGAACGCCACGCATAGAACAAGGCAGTCATGGCGATTGCATGGGTGAGTAGGCGCCGCATTGCTCCGGAGTTTATCGCAATTTACGTAAAGTCTTTGCAACAAATGTGTATGTGAAGTGGTGAGTTTACAGACGCTTTTCAAAGCCCCCGATACTATGAGGTAGGATATAACCACCTGCGGGTGGATATCGCGCCTACCTCATTCGACTGTGTGGAGTGGATGTGAGCAATGCCAGCAACGGATGTCGTAACCGGTCGCTTACCACCGAATCGACACTTCCGACGAGGTCTCACGATGCGATCTCCTATCTACGAGCTGCTCGGTGACATTAAGCAGCGACGTCAGGCTATTCCGCCCGAGGCATCGCTCATCGGGGAATACAAGCGTCGCCCGCAACGGATCGGCCGGCCCGTGACGCAAGAAGAACTCGCCGAGGCGCTCGGCATCACGCGCGAATGGTACTGCAACCTAGAAAACGGCAAGAGCGCCGACGCCTCGCCGGAGTTGATCAAGAAAATCGCAGTCGCGCTGCACGATCGTCGCGCAGCGCGCCGGATGCAGTGGGGATATGAAGACCCTACCGTACCGAGCCTCGCGGAGTTTCGCCAATTCATCAGCCGTGTCGCCGGGGCATCGACCTATTTCGAAGCCGCGGTCGAAGCGATGGAAACCGCGTCCCGATTGTTAAAGAACAGTTGCGTCAGCGTGATCACCCTCGATGATACCGGTGCGGGCGGCGAAGGCCTCCGCCACGCCATCGGTCCCCGGGCACGCTTCTGGAAGCCGGCTTGCGACCTCGTTTTTCGCGAAGCGCACCGCGCGCTCCGATACGGCGGCGTCGGGATCAGCGAGAACATTCCCGCAGCCGATCAGATTGCCGACGATACGCCGCTGGTGCTAACCTTCGAGCGCATCTCGGACTTCGGCAGCTCGAACTACGACAGCAAGTACGAATACGAGTGCAGTCCCGAGGTGTGGCGCGAGTTTAACGGTGATTTGGAGATTCGCAGTGCCATGATCGTTGCGCTGCGCGACGGTAGCAGATATCGGGGAGCCGCGGCCTTCGCGTGGTCCGAACCGCGCAAAATTGAGCTGCGCGAAATCGAACTCGTCCGAACCCTCGTCGCCGTCCTCGAATTGATTCCCGCCGGAGCGGCATCATGAAAGGGACCGTTGCTTCGTATCGTGGCGCACCGGGCGGCACGCCGGCGACGCAGCACGTCGTCGTCGTCGACGAAGGCGATTTGAGCCTGCGTCTGGTCGGATCGATCGCCGCAGAAATCCCCGGCATCATCGTTCACCCCTTCGCCTCTTCGGCTGCGGCAATCGTGCAATGCCGGGACGTGGCGGTCGACTGCTTCATCATCGACCACTACTCGCACTCCTCGGACGGGCTCGAAATGGTCCGCAAGATCCGCGCGATTCCGGCATTCGCGCTCGTGCCGATCGTCATGGTAACCAACGCGCACGAGCGCGGCCTGCGCTTGCGCTCGCTCTCGGCCGGCGCCAACGACCTCGTTCAGATTCCGATCGACCGGCGCGATTTCTTTGCTCGCCTCTCGATGCATCTCTCGCTCCAGGCGGCACGCAAGCGGCGATTCGAGGATCTCGAGACTTCCTTGCACGTCGAAGAAGCGCGTAATCGCGAGCAAGCGAACCGGCTCGCCGCGCTCTGGCGCGTCACGCATAATACGCTGCTCGACGATGACGAGCTCCTAAGCGCCATGCTGCGAGACGGCGCCGAAGGTATGCGCGAAGGCGAGGACTTCTCCGGCATGTTCGCTCGGCTCGACGGCAACGACATCGTGGTCGAAGCGCTCTTCAACGGCGGCCTCGCAACCGAACACATGGCGGGGCTGCCGCTAACCGGACATCGGTTCGAGCTTGAGGGCAGCACGTTCGTCGAGATGCTTCGCGGCGGGGTCACGCAGTCGTGGACCGACGCGGCGCGCGACCCGCACGTCGGCTCTTTAAAGCGGCTCTCGACCGTCGGATGCCGGAACGTTATCATGACGCCGGTTCACGCTTGCGGATCGTCACATTTTCTCTCCTTCAGCTCGCTCGCGCCGCTCGCACGGGCATTCACCGCGGAGGATCATGCCTATGTCGAATTGCTGGCATCGTTCTTTGCCTCGCATCTGCACAGCCGCTGGCAGTCGAATCGCATTCGTTACCAGTCCGAACACGATCCGCTAACGGGCTTGAACACGCGCGCCCATTTCCGATCGGAGGGGCGCCGGGCTCTCGTCCGAGATGGATGCGCGGCAATCGCAGTCGTCAATATCGACCACTTTCGCAGCGTGAACGAAATGTATGGCTGCATGCTGGGCGATGCCATCCTTGTTGAGGTAGGAGCGGCGCTGGCACAGCGCGCGGAAGGCGGAGAGCGCGTCGCGCGCCTCGACGGCGACTCGTTCGGTGTCTATTTTCCCGGCATGCGTTCGCGCGGCGCGGTGGAGAGCCGCGTCGCTGCACTCGCGGCAGCTTTCGATCGCCCGTTCTCGACCGGCGATGCGGACGGAACGATGACGATCGGCGTAACCGCGACGATCGGCGTGGCCGTCGCGCCCGATGACGGCACAACGTTCGAGGAGCTTCTTGGGCGCGCCGAAGCGGCAGTCTGCGCATCTAAGGCCGGCCCGCGTGGCCGCACCACGTTCTTTACCACCGACATGGAGGGCCAAGAACAATGGCGTACGCGCCTCATCAACGAGCTGCAGCGGGCCTTGGACCGCGAGGAATTCGTTCTCCACTTTCAGCCGCACATCGACCTCGTTAGCGGGCGCGTAGCGGGTGCGGAGGCCCTCGTCCGCTGGAATCATCCGATCCGCGGATTGCTTCTGCCGAGCGAATTCATTCCGTTCGCCGAAAAACACGGGCTCATAAAGGCCATCGGTGCGAACGTGTTTCGGCAAGCGGCTGCAGCCGCCGCCATCCTGCGCGAAGCGGACCCCGCGTTTCGCCTCTATTTCAATCTTTCGGCCGTGCAGTTGGAAGACGAGCGGTTCATCGAAGAGCTCATCGCCGCCGGTGAAGCCGGTGCGCCTCTCGACAATCTCGGCGTCGAAATAACCGAGACCGCCGCGATGCGCGACGTGCAAACGACACTCCGCCTGCTGGGGACGATTCGCGAACTAGGCCTGCACATTGCGATCGACGACTTCGGCATCGGCTATTCATCGCTCTCGCTGCTAAAATTGCTGCCGCTGGACATCGTCAAGATCGACCGTAGCTTCATCAGTGCGGTTCTCGAGGATCCTCACGATGCCATCGTGGTCGAAGGCATCATCTCGATCGTCCAAAAATTCGGCGCTCTCGTACTCGCGGAGGGCGTCGAAACGGACGCGCAAGGCGATTGGCTTGCGGGCAGAGGATGCCGGTACGCGCAAGGATTTGCGCTCTGTGTGCCGCTTCCGCTGAGCGATTTTCTCGAGTGGTTGCGGGTCGATCTCGAGCGCTCAACTCCCCGTCATGCGGAAAGACGTCTCGCCCCCCTATCGCCGTGAACATGTGAACCGCTAGCTTTACAGACGCCTCAATTCAGCTCCGATATACTCGCCTTACGTCTTCGAGTCCGTTTGCTATTTTTCGATTACATCACCGGCGCATTCGCCATTTTGAGGTAACCGTAGTTTGCTCGTTCCCTTGCGATCGATGGTGGTGTGGCTCTCACCGGCCGCCTTCACACTTGCGACTGCCGCAGCTCTTCTGTCGTGCGGCGGTGGCGGCGTAAGCACGACTCCGGTATCGCCGCTGCCGTCGCCGACACCCATTCTGATACCAATCGGCGCGCCCGTCACCGTCGTGCAGCAGCAGACCGTTGGTCTGCCCGCTGCATCTCCCGGCGCAACGCCGGTAGCGGTGCAGCTGCCGGCCGCCGCCGGATTTTCACCGGTCATGCTTCTTCCACTTCCGCAGATCGCGACGAACACGCAACTCACCGTGCTCGTCTCGAACGTCGCGCCGTCGTCGTCGCCGCCATTATCTCTCGAACGCCTAGCGCAGGCGGTCCGCCGCACGGCTGCGTTACAGCCTGGTGCGGCGGTGCTGTTGTACAACGAGATCTACTCGACGGCGGCGCTCGTCTTGCCGACCGCGCCGGGATTCACGTTCACCCTTCCTGCGGCCGACGTCTTCGCAAACGCAAACTACTATCTCGCGCTCTACGATCCGACGCGCCCGAGTCTGGGGTGGCAATACGGCTTCGAGGGTCCGGCGACGGTAAGCGGCAGCACGCTCGCATTCGCCGCGAACTCCGCGACGTTCACGCTCGCAGCAAACCTCGCGTACTATTTCGCGCTATACGTGATACCGCAGGCCGCCGCGCAGCCGACGCCTGCGCCTTCCATTTCTCCGACTAGCGTCCCCACGCAATCTCCGCCTCCGATTACGGAGTCGCCCCCGCCGGCGAGCGTAGGCAATATCACCATTGCCGTTCCCACGCCTTCACCGGTGCTCTGTACGCCCGCGCCCGTCGCCGTGACCGTGGGTCAGACGGTTCTGATCACCTGCGCTGCGCAGGGATACATCGGACGCCTGTCCGTGGCGATTGCCGATCCGAACATCGCCTCGATCCACCAGAACACCCCGCAAACGCTCACGGACTTCAACGTCACCGGCCTCGCGGCTGGCACGACGACGCTAACGGTCCAGACGCAACCCGGGGGGATGGGGACTGTTGCGATCACGGTTTCCCCTTGACACATCACCTCCAACGCCAAAAAGGACAGCATATGAACCCGCGAACCCTTGTCCCGGCACTCTTGGCCGCGCTCGCGCTTGCGGCTTGCTCCAGCGGCGGCTCGAGTCCAGGCCCAGGCGCCGGCGCGAACAACACGCTCCCGCAATCCGGGGGACCGGCTTCCGTCACGCTGACCGTCGTGCGGCCGCAGACGAGCGGCACATCGAGCGCCCGAAAGGCCGCGTTCGTCTCAGCCTCGACGGCGAGGGCCACATTGTACATCGACGCCACCCAAGTCACCCGCATCACGTGCACTACCGGCACGTGCACGTGGGTCAACGTTCCCACGACCGCAGCAGCACACAACTTCAGAGTCGAGCTCGATGACAACGGTACCGGCTGTGCCGGCATCCCGTGCGTTCTCTCCCAGGGGAACACTCAGCAAACCCTTTCCACCGGATCGAACAACGTTGCACTCGTACTCAACGGAGTCGCTGCAAGCGCGGCGTTCACCGCTGGAACATGCAGTGGCGCGACGACTGCCTGCACCGCCGGAAGCTTTGTCGTCGCCGACTTCGATGGCAATACGATCGCGGCGCCGGGAGTCTTCGACAATGGTTCGGCCGGCGGTCTCGTGTTTACGTCGAGCGCTCCTTTGAATGGGACGATTGCCCCGACCCCGGGCACCACGACGGTTACGTCAAGCAACTCGTTTATCGCCACGTGCCTGCTGCCGAGCGTTAATTTCAACGTCACGACTACGATTACCGAACCGACCGGCAGCGATACTACCGGCGAGTTCACGAGCGCCGAGCTGGCCACGATTGGTGTCGGTTACCCGGCGACTTTGAGCGAATCTGGGGGCACCACCTATTACTGCGACACGAACACGCACATCACCAGTACTCAGGCAACGATAACGGTTTCGTCGCTACTCCGGACATAAGATAACTTCGAGCGGGTGCGGCGGGCGTTCGCGGGCCGTCGCACCCGACTTCCTCGACGACCACGGGTTCCGAGCGCGTGCGGATGTGAAGCGTTAAATTTACAGACGCCTCAACCCCGCTCCAATATACTTTGCGGACGGCTTTGTGTTCCGCTCCATTTTTCGTCGATTGTAAGCATCGGCGTTTAGGCGCGTACAAAAGCATGTTCAGCATGAATCGTCGATATAGGCGACCGTTGGCACGTCGAGAAGCGCGGTCGCTCATGCAGAGATGGTCCGCAAATAATGATGCCAGTTATACTAACGAACAGTCACTTTGAATGGAGCGCGCCGCAGAAGTGTTACGTCGAGTACCTTACTGACGACCGGCGCGACCCGACAGCATACTATTCCCCAAGTAAGTCTGACCGTATGTGCGCGAACGGTTTGATAGACCAGCGTACTAGCGGATCGCGCATCACACTCGCCCCGGATACAACAAAAGAAACTATCCAGTATACTATTCTGTACGCCCTGGAGAAGTTGATATGACGCGGACGCGCGTTTTTGCCCAGGTCGCTGTGAAGTGGCGGGTTCACAGACGGGAGGCGAGACCCGCTGTATAGTCGGCGTGCGGCTTTGCTTTCTGCTTCCGGTTACCGGTCATTACGATCGGTTCATCAGTGCGGTTGGTAAGCCCGTCATCTTGTCGTTATAGGCGACGCTATTTTGATCATTTCTCTTGAGTCCTGTTGCTGCTAACGTGTCTCACGGTGCGCGCCAGCATCGCTCTCTCTATAGGGGGTTTTCTCTTCGTGGGAGCCCGTCGAACGTGAGCGAGGACAAAGGACGAAAATGCTCCGCGAACTGCACACCCAGCCCTAATATCGAGGAGACCGACTTGAGCGGTTTTACACTGTTGCCGTCGGCGAGGGCATGACTCTGCGTGAAGTTGCAGCTGCTTCGGCTCGTCCCCGCGCTGCTCGTTGTGCTGGGGGCCCTCGCGGTCGTGAACTGCGGTGGCGGGGCCAATACCACCCCCGTGGGGTCACAAGCGACGCCGCCTCCAACGCCCATACCGATACCGAGCAGTGCGCCGGTGACGGTGGTGCAGCAGCAGCCCGTTGTCCTGCTTGCCGCGGGCGTGACGTCGACGCCGGTGGCGGTGGCGCTCCCGACCGCCGCTGGATTCGCGCCGACCATGCTCCTCCCGCTGCCGCAAACTGCGACGACCACGCAACTGACGGTACTCGTCTCGAACGTCACGCCGTCGTCGGCGCCGCCGCTCTCACTCGCGCGGTTCGTGCAGGCGCACCGCCGCACGGCCGCGCTGCCGACGGGTGCGGCGATGCTGCTGTACACCGAGATCTACTCAACGGCGGCGCTCACTTTGCCAACCGCGCCGGGCTTCTCGTTCACGATTCCGTCGGCCGACGTCTTTGCGAACGCGAACTACTATCTCGCGCTGTACGATCCGACGCGCCCGAGCTTGGGGTGGCAATACCGCTTCGAGGGCCCGGCGACGGTGACGGGCAGCACGCTCGCGTTCGCCCCGAACCGCGCGCCGTTCACGCTCGCAGGCAGCCTCAACTACTATTTCGCGTTGTACGTGATTCCGCAAGCCAGCGTGCAGCCGACGCCCGCGCCCTCCGTTTCACCAACGACCGTCCCGACGCAAGCTCCACCGATGCCCACGCCGACGTCGGCGTCAACGTCGACACCAACTCCAACTTCAACTCCGAGCGCGCTCGCGATCGGGATTACGATAACCGTGCCGACACCCGCCCCGGTCGTATGCTCTCCGGCGGCAGTTGTCGTCGCTGTCAATCACACCGTGTCGGTTGGCTGCAGCGAGGCGGTGTACGTTGGCGCGTTTCAATTGGTGTTCGCCAATCCCGCGCTCGCGACCGTGACGGTCCCCACACCATTCCCCGTTCCCTCGACGACGCCGACCTCAGTCGCAACATCGACGCCGGCACCGACACCAACGCCCGCTTCGACACCGACGCCGACACCGGTCTCTTCACCGTCGTCACCATCACCTCAGGTCTTTCCCTTCACGATCACGGGCGTTCAGGCTGGGACAACAACCTTGTCCGTTACGGCACTAGATGGCGGGGTCGGCAGCCTCTCGATCACGGTCACCCCGTGACGAGTCTCATCTACCTAAAGAGGAACCCATGCATATCCCGAAACTCCTGACGACCCTTGGGGTGGCCGCGTTATTAGCGGGTTGCTCCGGCGGCGGCGGCGGTGGATCAACGTCGTCGAATCTCCCCAACACGACGAATCCGACCAATAAAGCCGTCAGCACCGGCCTTGCGATCAGCGTTGACCTCGGCGCAGTAAAGGCTGCGTCCAAACTCCGCTCGATCCAACAAATCACCACGGATGTCACATATTTGGACGTGACCATCGACAGCAACGCCACCCAGACGTTTGAACTGACTCCATCGCTGTCAGGCTCATGCAGCGGTACTTACCCGACCGCCGTCACATGCAGCATTGCTGCCAATGCCGGTAGCCATACCGTTACGGTGTCGACGAACAACGGCAGCAGCACGTCGGCCATCGTTGGATACTCCGTCCCGCAAACCGGCGTTGCGGTCACCCTCTCGACAGTGACTCCGCTGGACTTCACCCTCACGCCGGTCGCGACTTCGTTCGGCGGGTCTTACGCGGGCGGTAGTGGTGCCATTAATAGTTTCCCAGAAGATGGCAGCTCTCATGCCCAAATCGCCACGGTCGATGTCGGCTCCCTAAACGACAATGCCATCAGCACGCCGATTGACACGACGAACCTATTCGGAACCGTGGCGGTCTCGACGCTGCCGAGTTACTCCGTTACCCAAGCGTCGCAATCAGCGGGCTCGTACGCCGACACCCCTTACGACTTCAGTTACACCGGCGCACAGGTTTCCGGCGATGCGATAACCGTGCAGGCAGCGTACACCAAGAACGTCAGCCATACGAGCGCAACCGAAACCGCATACAACGCCGCAGTTGGTTCAATTACCTCTGCAACGACGGCTTTCACGATCCCACTCACTCGGCTGGAGTTGCCTGCGACCGCCAATCCGGGAGACGCGACAGTGAACGGCTCGGCGTTCGGTGGCACGAACTCGTGGTACTACTACCCGCCGAACTCCGGAGCATCACTTTACACAATTGACGCGCTAACGGCCCAGCCGAACAACGATGCATCATCGATCGTGGTCTTCAACGGCAGCACCGCCAGCACCACGTTCGAACTCGATGTCACCGCGATCAACGAAACCTCGAAAGCGGTAACGGGTGGTGGAACCTGCGACACCGCCGGCACAGGTAGCACACCTATATACACAATCAATAGCCCGTCAGGGACGCCGAACGGCGTGACGCCGATAGTTATTAACTACCCGACTAGCTCCGGTCAAACGGTGCCGTGCACCTTGATCATCGAGAATGGAACGTTCTCAACCTTAAAGGACACGGTGACCGTCTATCCCACCAGCACCGGCACCATAACCATCAGCCCGAGTAGCGTTCACCGCTTATAATCTCGCAACCCTACCCACGGAATCTCAGAGGCGCATCGTAAGATGCGCCTCTGCTCTTTTTAGCGATCCGCTTTGCAACGAATCTAGCGTAGCCGGCTCCGGCAGTCCCAAGCCGTTCCCGCCATTCGCCACGCAACGCTTCGACGCGTGCCTCGAACACCTCGACGTCGGCCACCGCTCGCGAGCACGATACGGCGAACAGGCTCACCGATTCGCTCGTTGACGACAACGCCACAGGCGAATCGGCTAGTCCCTCGTACCGAGTCGACTCTCGTCTGCGAATGGATGAATCGTTTCGAACTGCGCATGCGCGATCGCGGCTTGCGCGATCGTTGGGAGTGCGTCGTCGTTGCAAAACGTGCAGAGAGGACAAACGCTGCGCCAAATGGGCTGTACGGCGAGCCCCGATCCAATTCTGCACGGTGCGAATCCGACCGGCATGTTTCGCGTGACGCGTCGGGAGTAGCAAACGGCGGTGAAATTCGACAATCCGATCGACCGTGATTTCGACCTCCGCTGCGCTCACGGCGTATGCCATTCATAGCTTCGGTGGGCGTATGTGAAGCGTTAGTTTACAGACGCTTCAACCCCGCTCCAATATACTTTGCGGGCGGCTTTGTGTTCCGCTCGATTTTTTCGTCGATTGTAAGCATCGGCGTTTAGGCGTGTACAAAAGCACGTGCCAGCATTTCGGTCGGCAGGTATTCGGAGGGCGTCAACCACGATGAATCGTCGTTATAGGCGACCGTACTTTGAACATTCCCCGGCCATTTGAATGGCTGGAGTAACCAGTTGAGAGGACCCAATGACTATCACAGGCATAACGAATCCAACGAATGCGAACGACGGCTCGACACTTGCAATCAGCGTCGACATCGGCACGTTGGGTTTTCGCCAAGGACGGTGATTGCAGCCGTGTATTCTCGCCAAGGTCGGGTTCCGCGGAGAGGGTGGGGGTTGGGCGCTCATCCTATCGCAGCTAGCGATGAAGCCTGCAAAATCGCGTTCTTGGAAATGCGGCGCATCGTCGGGAACCTGTACGGGCCGCAGGTATGCCATCTACCGGGTCTCGATATCGGCCGTGCTTATCGCGGCACTGAAGGCGAGTTCCGCCTCGGCGGCGACATCGTGGACGTCTTCCACTACGGAACCGGCTACACGTCGCTAGCCGTCCTGGATATCAGCGGGCATGGCGCGCCGGCCGCGCGAAACGCCGGACTCGTAAAGCACGCCTTGCGTGCGTACGCTTCGCGCGGCTTCGACGCCCGGGACTGCGTACGCGCGCTCAACCGGCTGTGCATTGAAAATAGCGCCTTCGAAGCCGACGAGGAATTCTTCGCTACGCTCTTCTTCGCGATCATTGAACCGAGCCGGCGCACCATGCAATATGTCTCGGCAGGTCATGACGCAGCGTTTCTGATCGCTCGCCAGGGCGTGCAGGCGCTTCGCGTCACGGGCCCGATCATCGGCCTCACGGACAGCGATGCCGAGTTCGATCACTCCGTGATCGGGTTAGATGCCGGTAGTATCGTGGCCGCCGTGACAGACGGGTTCTCTGAGGCCCGCAACGCGAGCGGGGTATTTCTTGGTGCCGGCGCGTTCGCGGATATCATCGTCAGGCTTCAGGCCTGCGATGCGGAACGCCAAGCCGACGAAGCGAT
Source organism: Candidatus Lustribacter telmatis (assembly GCA_003164045.1). GTDB lineage: Bacteria > Vulcanimicrobiota > Vulcanimicrobiia > Vulcanimicrobiales > Vulcanimicrobiaceae > Lustribacter > Lustribacter telmatis. The sequence continues at coordinate 27,332 of PLRU01000012.1, read as the reverse complement.
CAGGCACGCTTACGAGTACTCCAATAAGCTCCTCCACGACGATGTCGCAGCGCTTGTGGTAAAGGTGCTCTAGGATGCGTGGGCGCGGGGTTGCGTTTCGGCGCGCAGTTGACCGCACGCGGCTGCGATGTCGCGGCCCATGGGGATGCGCACGGTGCAGGCGATACCCTTCGCTTCGAGGATCGCACTGAACGCGCGAATGCGCTGATCGCCGGTCGCACCGAGTTTTGCATCGGGCGTGCTGTTGTACGGGATGATGTTGACGTGATAGAGCGAGCCGAGCATCAGCTTTGCAAGCGCTTCGGCGTCTTCGGGGCGGTCGTTCACGCCGTCGAGCATGACGTATTCGAAGAACACTTTGCGGTTCGTCTTCTCGATGTAACGGCCGACGGCATCCATCAACTGCGCGATCGGCCACTTGTGATTGACCGGCATAATCGACGAGCGCACGTCGTCGGTCGCTGCGTGCAGCGAGATCGCGAGATTGACTTGCACGCCCTCATCGGCGAACTGGTCGATTTGCGGCACGACGCCGACGGTGGAAATCGTGATGTGCCGGTGCCCGAGGCCAAACCCGTTCGCATCGTTGAGCAGCCGAACGGCGTCCATCACCGCGGCGTAATTGTGGAACGGCTCGCCCATGCCCATGAACACGACGTTGGTGATCTTGCGCCCCTGCGCCGCCAGATGCCGCGCAAAGTAGCGCGCTTGATCGAAGATCTCGGTCGGCGTGAGATGCCGCGTGAATCCGGCCTGGCCGGTCGAGCAAAACGCGCACGCATACGCGCAGCCCGACTGGCTCGAAATGCACACGGTGTTGCGCTCGCCGTAGTGCTGCATGAGCACGGCCTCGACTTCGTTGCCGTCGTGCAGCCGGAAAAGCCCCTTGATCGTCTGCTTGTCGTTGGAGTTCTGAACGACGACCGGCTCGACCGCATCAAACGAAAACGTCTCTGCCGCCAACGCCGCGCGCAGCTCTTTCGGGAGCACGCTGACCTCAGCGACGTCCGCCGCCAACTCTTTGGTAGCCGCCCGGTAAAGCTGCTGGAGCCGGTAATTCTTGAGTCCATGGGCCAGCGCGAACGCAGCCCCGTCGGCATGGCCGGCACGGCGCGCCTTATCGTCGATCCAAATTTCCTGAGCAGTCCGCGCAGCCATAACGCCACATTATACCATGCCGGCGCACTCTCGTCAGTGCCCAGCCCAAGGAGCCGGCCGGTCCGCTCCGGGAAGCCACCGGGCAAACCAGGCGCGCGCTACATCGGCCAGTGGAATTGGGGCGCGTTTTGCCTGACGCCCCTTTGGCTCGCGAACCACGGCTGCATTTGGTACGGCCTCCTCTACTTTATCGTCGCGTGTATCCCGTACTTGGGTATCGTCGCACTCCCGGCCGCAATTTATTGCGGCATCAAAGGCAGTGCTATCGCCGTGGCACGTCGCAGCTTCGTGGATGATGCGCAATTCGTCGCCGTGCAGAATGCGTGGCGAAACTGGGGCATTCCCATCGCGATCGTCTTGCCGATCGTCGCGTTTGTCTACATCGTCGTAACCGTCGACCGAATGCTGCTCACGACCCGCTGACGGCGGCTCCTGGTTCGCACTGCCCCGACACGGGAACATCGTGGTCATGAGTATGAGCGACGCCGACATTGCCGACGACGAGGCAAATTACGTCATGACCGAGTGGGAAGAAGGCGCCCGGCCGGACGGGGTCGCGGCCGAGGCCGAGTACCCTTGCGGGTGCAAGGCGGTTCGCGTTGAGACCGCCGCAGGCTGGCAGTGGGTCGACGCTCCTGACTGCGTCGACGACACGCATCGCGCACGCGCCGGCCGCTGATCGCGATCAGTAGCGCTTATAGGGCAAGAACTTTCCGCTGAGGGTCATCTTAACGCGATCGCCCTTCGGGTCGCTTTCGCGTTCGATCGACATGTCGAAATCGATCGCACTCATGATGCCGTCGCCGAATTCTTCTTCGATCAGCGCCTTCCATGTCGTGCCGTAGACTTGCACGAGTTCGTAGAAGCGGTAGACCAGCGGATCGCTCGGCGGCCCCGGCGGGAGCGAGCCGCGATACGGGACTTCGGCGAGCAGCGTTTCCTCGGCGTCGCTTAACTCAAGGAGATCGGCGGCCTTTGCAGCTTCGTCGTGCGTCAAGCGCATTTGGCCGAGCAACGCTGCGGTCGCGACGAGCGGAGAACCGTCGCTGATCTGCCCGGCGATGGCACGCCACGTAAGGCCCTTAGCGGATTTGATCGCGCGAATCTTGGTGGTCAATTCTTCTCGTGTCATACGCAGAGCTATGGAGAGAGGACGCTGCTCCCTTCGGACATTTGGCCTCTGCTACTCGAAGAGCGACTGCTGCTCTAACGTGGCCGGTTCCGCCACGGGCGCGTCGACTTTTTCGCGGACCGCTTTGAGATCGGCGTAGACGAGCCGTTTTACTTCGGTCATCGCGCCGCCGGTTTGGCGCAGAATGTATGCCGGGTGGAATGTCGCGGTGATCGGGATGCCGAGCGGGCCTTCGAACCACTGGCCGCGCTGCTTCGTGATCGAGAAGCGTTCGCCCATGAACGTCTTCGCGGCCGGCGCGCCGAGCGCTAGGATCACGCGCGGGCGGATCACCGCGATCTGCTCGTCGAGGTAGTGACGGCAGTTCTTCATTTCGTCGGGCGTCGGCGCGCGGTTCGCAAGGCGATGGCCCGTGTCGAGCGTGGGGCGGCACTTGACCGTATTGGCGATGTACACGTCTTCGCGCGCGAAGCCGATCGCCGCGAGCATCTTTTCCAGCAGATCGCCCGAACGTCCGACAAACGGGCGCCCGAGGCGATCTTCCTGTTCGCCCGGGCCTTCGCCGACGCACATCAGCTTGGCGCACGGATCGCCCTCGCCGAAGACGCTGTTCGTGCGCGTCGAACCGATCGCGCACAGGCGGCACAGTTCGACGACATGCGCCGCGGCAATGAGCGTCTTCTCCCGGCTCGCGCGTTCGGCGAGGCTCACCGCGGCAGCGGCTCCAGGAGCACGGCTTCACCGAACGCCAGCACTTTGGTCGAGCCGTCGGGCGTCTCCGACACTTGGAACTGCAAGCCGATGATGCCGTTCGCGCCGGTCGCTTCGGCCTTGCGCACCAGTTCGGCGAGACAATCGGTGCGCGAACGCTCGGCATCGGTGAGGTACTCGACCGGCGCGAGGCCGATGAACGCGCCGATGCTGCGGAAGGTCGCGCGCAAGATGTTGCGCGGCCGCGTCGCCTGTCCGTAGGCATAGCCGAACGACTTCACCACGCGAAAGCCATCGACGCGCTCGAACGTGACCACCGCATCCGGAGCGATCATTTTCGCCTGATGATCGCGCGCAGCGCGAAGAGTGCGCCGCCTGCCGCGACGAGATAGAGGACAAAGCGGCCGATCAGCGCCGCGACGAGCGTGAAATACCAGCTGTAGCCGTGATGCTTGATCCAGTATTTGCGGCGTGAGACTTGCTTGCGCGACTCGACGCTGTACTGGCCCTTCGCGCTGCCCATGCCTTCGTGCACGGCTTCGCTCGACGGCACGAACCACGTCTCCCAGCCTGCGTTCGCCGCGCGTTTCGCGAAATCGACTTCTTCGTGATAGAGAAAGAAGCGCTCGTCGAACGTGCCGATCTCGGCGAAAAGTTCGCGCCGGATAGCGAGCGCCGCGCCGATTGCGATGTCGATGCGATGCGGCCGGTCGTAGCTGAAGCCGCGCAGCGCGGCACCGTTGGCGAAGCGTCGAAAGGGCGGCAGTTCGCCCCACGCGCTCGACCGCAAGAACGCGCCCGTCCAGGTGTCGAACTCACCGCACGATTGCTGGATCGAGCCGTCGTAGTTGTAGATCCGCGAGCCGGCGATGCCGCAGCGCGGGTGCGCGTCGAGAAACGCGACGATGTTGGCCAGGGCGCGATCCTTCAATTCCGCATCGGGATTGAGCAGAAATGCGATCGGCGCGGAGGTTTTATCGAATGCGCGGTTACATGCGGCGGCAAATCCAAGGTTTGCGTTGTTTTCCACGATCGTCACGCGGCCGCCGTAGCGTTCGCGGATGAACTCGCGGCTGCCGTCGCTGGAGCCGTTATCGGAGACGACGACGTTCGCGAAGCCGGGATCGGCCTGCACTTCGCCGAGCGCAAACACGGAATCGAGCGCGGTTGCGATCTTCTCCTTGTCGTTCCAGCAGACGACGATCACGTCGATGCGCGGCGGCACGGCTACGCAACGCTCGGCGAGAGGCGTCCGCGTGCCTGCAGATAGGGCCAAATGAACGGCTCGATGTCGCCCTCGAGCACGCCCTCGGTGTTGCCCGTCTCGACGCCGGTGCGATGGTCTTTCACCAGTTGGAACGGGTTGAGCGTATACGAGCGAATCTGCGAGCCCCACTCGTTGGCCCGGCGTTCGCCGCGCAGCTCTTCGAGCTTCGCTTCGCGCTCCTCACGTTCGCGCTGCACGAGCTTGGCGCGCAGGATGTTCATCGCGACGTCGCGGTTTTGCATCTGCGAGCGCTCTTGCTGCGAGGCGACGATCGTATTCGTCGGCACGTGGATGATGCGTACGGCCGATTCCGTCTTGTTGACGTACTGACCGCCGGCACCGCTGGCCTTGAACGTTTCGACGCGCAAGTCTTCGGGCCGAATCTCGATGTCCTCGACGTCACCTTCCTCGATTTCGGGCACGACGTCGACTTCGGCGAACGAGGTTTGCCGGCGGTGCTGCTGATCGAACGGGGAAATGCGCACGAGGCGGTGCACGCCCCGTTCGCTCTCGAGCATCCCGTACGCGTTTTTCCCGCGCACGAAAAACGTCGCTAGACGCAGGCCGGCTTCGTCGGCCGGGGCTTCCTCAACGACCGCGCCCTCGAAGCCGCGATTCTTCGCCCACTTCAGGTACATGCGTTCGAGCATCTGCGTCCAGTCGGCCGCGTCGGTACCGCCCGCGCCGGCGCGGATCGTAACGATCGCGCCGTGCGAGTCGTATGGCCGGTCGAAGTTCGCCGCCATCTCGAGACCATCGAGCTCGGCCTGCGCGCGCGCAAGCGCGGCATCAACATCCGCCTCGGCCCCCGGTTCGTCACCGAGCACGTCGAGCGTTTCCAATGCCTCATCGAGCAAACGCTCGACGGCCGCGATCGCATCGACGTCGTTGCGCACGTCGGCGATGCGTTTCATCGTGGCTTGAGCCGCTTGCGCGTCGTCCCAGAAGCCGTCGCTACGCGAGCGTTCTTCGAGTTCGGCTAACGTCCGGCGCTTAACAGCGTCGTCAAAGCCGCACCTTGAGCGCGGTTAGGCGTTCGCGGGACTTTTCGATCGCAGTACGTTGAGCGTCAGACATAGCGCTAGGCCTTCACTCGCTTTCGGCGAGAACCTTGTAGATTTCGCGGCGTGCGGCGTTGAGTATCTCGAGCACTTTCTGCTGCGAGGCGACGTCGCTTCCGCGCGCTACCTGCATGACCGCGGCGCCCAGCTTCATCGCCGAGCTGCGCAAGTCGATCCCGTCGTCCTGGTCCTCGGACGCAGCGTCGGCCGGCTTCGTTGCGAGCAATTCGCGACCGGCATCGGTGATGGTGAAGACGCGCTTGCCGTTCGAGGCATCGCCGGTGATGAACCCGCCCTCTTCGAGGAGCGTGAGCGTCGGGTAGACGGAGCCGGGGCTCGGACGATACCGCCCGTTACTCTTGTTCTCGAGCTCCGTGATGATGTCGTAGCCGTGGCGCGGCCCCGTTGCCAGCACATCGAGAATCAGGAACTTGATGTCGCCTCGGCGCGCGCGCCCGCCGCCCCGCCAGCCGCCCATCATCATGCCTTCGCGGCCCATGCCGCGGCCAAATTTATGACCCATGCGAGGGCCTCGTTCGTGAAAGAACCATGCTTTCCGCATGCGCTCTCCCTTCATATAGAAACAATCACGATCATTCGCGATCTGTTGTTAGCATATCGCGATATATCGTTATTGTCAACCGTACGGGAGAGCGCCGGCGATGGGCCGGCTAGGCGGCGCGCTTTTCGTCGAGGTCGAGGAGCTTAAACCAGGTCGTCACGTCGGGCCGGTTCGGAGCCACCTGGGCCCTGAGCTTATCGAAGTATCCCTGTGAATGGTCATCCGGAGCCCATGCGCGGCGCGAAGCGTTGAAGGCCGCGATCTCGGCCGGAGTGTGCTTGTCGACCAGCGGCTTCGCCCACCCCTCGACGGCCTTGGTATCGTATTTCAGTTCTTTGAGCTTGGCGGCAAACGCCGGGAAGTCGACCCCGAGGAAGGCCAGCACCGGCTTGTCGTGCGGACAATCGACGTCGTACTCGCCCAGGGTGCCTTCGGCATCGGCCTGGGTCTTGTCGATCATGCGGGGCAGCGACACGATGCCGGCAAGCATGTCATTGGGACTACGCGGAAATTCTTTAGTGAGATCCATGATGAGGTTATTTCCAATCCGCCCCTAGCGAAACCGCCCGCGCCGTCCCGGCGTATAGCCCTTAGATGAGAGACCGTATCGCACTCGCGCTCGCCGCAGTGACATTGGCCTTCCACATGGCTTTCGCCAATCGCTACGATCTCTTCCGCGACGAACTCTACTTCATCGTTTGCGGGCAGCACCCGGCGTTCGGCTACGCCGATCAGCCGCCGCTGGTGCCGCTGCTCGCCGCCGGCGCCTACGCGCTCGGCGCGCAAACGTGGCTCGTGCGTCTGCCGAGCGCGCTGGCTGCAGCGGCGCTCGTGTGGCTCGTCATCGCGTTTGTCCGCCTCCTCGGCGGCCGCAACGGCGCGGCCTGGCTGGCCGGAATCGCAGCGGCGTTCGCGCCGATCTTTCTCGGTCTCACCGCCACGCTGAATACGACGAGTTTCGAGCCGCTCGCGTGGACGGCCATCGCGTACGCGCTTGTGCGCGCCATCGTGCTCGACGACCGGCGCGCCCTTCTCGTCGCCGGCGTCATCGCCGGCGTTGCGATGGAGGCGAAGTACGCGTTGCCGCTCTGGCTGATCGCGCTCGCCATCGGCTTGCTACTCACGCCGCAACGCCGGCTCTTAGCACGGCGCGAACTTTGGCTTGGCGTCGCGGTCGCCGTCGCGATCGCAGCGCCTTCGCTTGCGTGGCAAGCGCAGCACGATTGGCCGTTCGTCGCGCTCATCCGCAACGCCGGTCTGAAAGACGCCGCGGTTGCGCCGCTCGCCTATATGCTCAATCAAGTTCTCATTCTCAACCCGCTCGCCGCGCCGCTCTGGATCGCCGGGCTGTGCGCGCCGTTCTTTATCGCGGAATTACGCCCGGCTCGCTTCATCGCAATCGCATACGTTGTAACGGCAGCAGCAACCATCGCCGGCGACGGCAAAGACTATTACCTCGCACCGGCCTATCCGGCGCTGCTGGCCATCGGCGCTGTGACCGCCGAGCGCGCGATCCGCTCGAGCGTCGCGCGCACCGCCTACGTCGCGGCCTTCATTGCGCTCTCGGCCCTCATCGCGCCGCTCGCCCTGCCGATACTGCCGCCGGAAGCGCTCATCGGCTACGAACGCGCGCTGCACCTCGCTCCGCAACAGCAAGAACGCGGCGACGCGAGTACCGCCTTGCCCTCGACCTTCGCGGATATGCTCGGATGGCACGACTTCGTGCACCAAGTTGCCGTTGCATACGACACGATCGCGCCGGCCGATCGGGCTGCGACGTCGATCCTCGTCGACAACTACGGCGAAGCCGCAGCGATCGATCTCTACGGACCGGCATACGGCTTACCACCGGCGCTGAGCGGACACAATCAATACGGCCTCTGGGGCCCGCGCGGACAAACGCCGCGCAACATCCTGCGCGTGCAGAATAACCCGGAGAAACTACGGCCCTATTGCGCGCAGATGCGCGTCCTGGCAACGACCGAGTCGCCGTATGCGCGCGCATTCGAAAACGGGAAGGCGATCGCGCTTTGCCGCGATCTGCACCCGCCGCTCGCGCAGCTGTGGCCGGATCTCGTATTCCTAATCTAGCTTAGGCGCGCGGGCGGCGAGCGCAAATTTCCAGGCGCGTGCCGGCGGGGTCTTCGAAGAAGAGCGCGGGATAGCCGGGGTCGATCGACCACTCGACGACCCGGCCGCCGGCGTTGCGCACGAGCGGCTCGATCGCCCGCAGATTCGCTTCCGCATCGAGCGCGAACGCGACGCGCGTCGCCGTCGGCTTCATGCCCGGATCTTCGATGAAGCCGACGAACCAGCCCGGCGAGCCCGCGACAATCGGCGTGTGATATTCGACGACGTTGCGCGGATGCGTTACGTCGACATCAACCCACTCACCGTCGCTGCCGACATGAGACTCCGACTTGCGCGAGAGCCCGAGCGCCGGCAGCAACGCGTCGTAGAACGCTTCCACCGCAGCCAGCGACGGCACGCGAATGTCGGCATGGTCGAGTCCCAGGATCTTCATGGCGCAGACGTACTACGGCGCGTTTTGAATGGCCTCGGCCGGGTAAGCCATGGTGATGACCCGGACGCATGGTCTCAGCCCGGTCGTGATCGTTGCCACTGCGCTGGGCTTTTTCCTCGTGCAGCTCGACGTCTCGATCGTGAACGTCGCGCTCTCGACGATCGGCCACGATCTGCACTCCACCTTCGCGACGCTGCAATGGGTGGTCGATGCATATGCCGTGGCCTTTGCGGCGTGTCTTCTCTCCGCGGGTGCGATCGCCGACCGGATCGGCGCACGGCGCGCCTTCGTTATCGGCCTCGTGCTATTCGGCTGCAGCTCCATCGCCTGCGGCTTCGCACCGACCGCGGCGCTGCTGGTTAGCGCGCGTACGATTCAAGGCATCGGCGCCGCACTGCTCGTGCCCTGCTCGCTCGCGCTGTTGAATCATGCTGCCGAAGGCAACGCGAGTGCGCGGGCACGTGCCGTTAGCCTTTGGACCGCGGCAGGCAGTACCGCACTCGCGGCCGGACCGATCATCGGCGGCGCGCTCGTCGCGGGCGTCGGCTGGCGCAGCATCTTCTACGTCAACGTGCCGCTCGTTGCGATCGCGATTTGGCTGACGCTGCGCAACGTCACCGAAACGGCGCCGCGCAAGAGCGCGCTCGATGTACCGGGACAACTGTGCGCGGTTGCGATGCTCGGAACCCTGACCGCCGCCGTCATCACTGCCGGCAGCATCGGCTGGGGCGCGCCGCTCGTGTTGGGACTCTTGGCAGTAACGCTCGTATCGGGTGCGGTGTTCGCGTTCCTGGAATCGCGCGGACCGAACGTCATGCTGCCGCTCAACCTCTTCGGGCGGCCGCCGTTCACCGTCGCAACGATCGTCGGTTTCGTGGTGAATTTCACGCTTTACGGAGCGCTGTTCGAACTCGGCCTCTATCTGCAGCGGCTGCACGGTTTCTCACCGCTCCAAACGGGGCTCGCGTTCTTGCCGTTTTGTGTTGCAATCGGGCTTGCAAATATTGCAGCCGGCCGGCTCACGGCGACGCGCGGCGCGCGCCTGCCGATGGTCATCGGACTTGCCGTCGCTGCGGCCGGCTTTGCGGCACTCGTGCCGCTCGATACACATACGCCGTATCTCGCGATGCTCGCGGGCTTGATCGTCATGCCGATCGGAATTGGGCTCGCCGTCCCGGCGATGACCACTGCATTGCTCGCAAGCGTTGAAAAAGAACGCTCGGGACTCGCCTCGGGCGTGCTCAACAGCGTCCGTCAATCCGGCGGCGCGCTCGGCGTCGCGGTACTCGGCGGACTGCTATCGGCACACGCAATCGGCGGTATGCGCGCGAGCTTCATCGCATCGGCAGCCTTGTTGGTCGGCGTCGCAGCAGTCGCGCCGCTAGGCCTTCGCGACTCCACGGACGGCAAACGCCGCAACGCCTGAACCCGCCGCCATCACCGCAAGCGCGGCGAACCAGCCGTAACCAGACGTGAGGCCGCCGGCGATACTGAGCGCGGTACCGACCGCAACCGGACCGAGTGCACCGCCGGCAAACCCGACGAGTGAATGCAACGCGAGCGTCGAGCCCTGCGCCTCCGGAGCCGACGCTTCGACGAGACCAGCCGTGAGCGCGCCCGAATCGGCCAGCGCTGCGACGTTGTAGATCATGAAGCCGAGCGCCGCAACGAGAAACGCGCCGTTGCCGAACGCCCCGAGCGCGAGACCGATCGCGACGGTAGCGAGCGCGATGGTGAGAATCAAACGCCGCCGGCCGAAACGCAACGCGAGTTCGGCGCCCCCGATGCTCGCCGGCACGCCGGCCAAGGTGATGATCGAACTCCAGACCGTCAACGTGGTTCCCGGACTACCGCTCATCGTCTTCGTCCACACCGCCAGCAGCAAAGCAACGAGCCACGCGCGCAAGGCGAAGAGTTCCCAGCAGTGTCCGCCGTATGCCAGGATATAGCGCAGGGCGACGGTGTTGCTCAAGACACCGCGCAAATCGAACGCGCCCGAACCGCCGGACGGCGCCGGTTTGCGCGTACCCAGCGTGGCGAGGAGCACGCACGCCATCGCGACGACGCAACCCGCAGCGGCGACCACGAACGGCGCACGCCAGCCCGAGGTTTGCGCGGCGAGTCCGGCGACGAAAAACGAAACGCTGACGCCGACACCGAAGCTCGCCGTATAATACGGAACCGCGCGCAGCCGCATCGCCGGATCGACGCGGTCGATGATCACGCGCAAGCCGGGCATGTACACGCCGGCCGTCGAGACGCCCGCCAAGCTCCAAAGCAGCGTGGCCGAAACAAAACCGCCTGCAAACAGTGCGAATCCAACGTTTGCCGCCACCCCGATCGCGCAGCCGAACGCGAACACGATGCGCGCGTCGATGCGGTCGGTGAGGCTGACGAGCACCAGCACGGTCGCCGCGTACCCCAAGAAGTATCCGCCGCTGAGCCAGCCCGCTTGCACGGGGCTCAGCGTCCATTGTGCGATCAAGCTCGGCAGCGTCGCCGCGACGGCCGACGATCCCACCATGGCGAACATGTTGGCCGCGATCATCAGCGCGACCAACCGCAGATTGTTCAGCTAGGCCTTATCGAAGAGCTTGAGCGCGAGCAATCCGTGCGTCAACGCGGCCCCGGCCCGCAAGGCAGCCGCAATGTGCACCGTCTCCGCCAGCTCTTCGCGCGTCGCGCCCGCCTTTTTCGCGTTGGCCGTATGCACGTCGAGACAGTACGGGCACTGCGTCGTCAACGCGACCCCGAGCGCGATCAGCTCGCGATATTTTAGCGGAATCTGTCCGTCGGTGCGGCCCACCACTTTATCGAGGGCGACGAAACCGTCGAATCCGGGTTTGTCGAGGGTGCGCAGTTCCGAGAGAAGCTTGAAGTCGTCGTGAGAATGATAATCAGACATACTCAACTTTCGGTTAGGCAGCCGCCCCGTGGCAGCGTTTGTATTTCTTGCCCGACCCGCACGGGCAAAGATCGTTCCGGCCGACTTTGTCCATGCCGCCGGCGGCTTTCGCCGGCGCTTCGTCGCGATTCGTGTGCACGTTTTCCGCCGGTCCGCGCGGCGCCGGGCCGAGCAAACGTTCCGCGGCGGCGGAATCCATGTGCGGAGCCGCTTGCGGAATCAGCTGGCCCGTCGGCAGCTGTTCGAATGCCGTCGAAGCGCCGTTCGCGCCCACCGCGACCGGTTCGGGCGCGGCTTCCGGTTCGATCTCGATGCGCACGGAGAACACGGCCTTGACCGCTTCGTCGGCGATGTTGCTCTTGAGATCTTCGAAGATCTCGTAGGCTTCTTTTTCGTACTCGACGCGCGGGTCTTTTTGCCCGTAGCCGCGCAGACCAATACCGGCCTTGAGCGCGTCCATGATGTAGAGATGATCGACCCACAAGCGATCGATGATCGGCAGCATGATGTACTGCGACTCGATCATGCGCATGATGTCGGGCGAGACTTCCGCCTCTTTCGCTTCGTACGCGCCGACGGCGAGTTCGCTCAAGCGCTCCTTCATCGCGTCGCGATCGAGCTGCTCCAACTCTGATACGCCGATCCGATCCTTGACCGGGAAGATCAGTTGGATCTCATCGAGGATCGCCGGCAGATCCCATTCGCTGGGATGCTCTTCCGGCGGCGCGCCGCTATTGACGGCATCGCCGACCTTCGTCTGCAGCGTTTCGACGAAAAAGTCGCGCAGCGGCTGACCTTCGAGCACGCGGCGGCGCTCGGCGTAAATCACTTCGCGCTGTTTGTTCATGACGTCGTCGTACTCGAGAACCTGTTTGCGGATCTCGTAGTTGTGATTTTCGACCTTCGACTGCGCGTTCTCGATCGAGCGCGAGAGGATCCCGGCCTCGATCGGCGTCTCGTCGGTGAACTTCACGAAGTCCATCATCTTCTGGATGCGTTCCGCCCCGAAGAGCCGCATCAACTCGTCGTCGAGCGCGATGTAGAACCGCGTCGAACCGGGATCGCCCTGACGGCCGGACCGGCCGCGAAGTTGGTTGTCGATGCGCCGCGACTCGTGCCGCTCGGTGCCGATGATGTGTAAACCGCCGACGGCGGCCACGCCTTCGCCGAGCTTGATGTCGACGCCGCGGCCGGCCATGTTGGTGGCGATCGTTACCGCGCCCCACACGCCGGCGTCTTTGATGATCTGCGCTTCTTGCTCGTGGTACTTGGCGTTGAGCACGTTGCACTCGACGCCGCGCCGGCGCAAGAGCATCGCAAGCCGTTCGGATTTCTCGATCGAGCGCGTGCCGACCAGCACCGGCCGGCCCTTTTCGTGCTCGGCGATGATCTCATCGACGACCGCTTCGAACTTTGCGTTCTCGGTGCGATACACGATGTCGGCTTGGTCTTTGCGCGCGACGGAGCGGTTCGTCGGCATCACGACGACGTTGAGCCCGTAGATGTCGCGGAATTCGCGCTCCTCGGTTTTCGCCGTACCCGTCATGCCTGCGAGCTTTCCGTAGAGCCGGAAATAGTTCTGGAACGTGATCGTCGCGAGGGTCTGATCCTCGCTGCGAACCAGCAGGCCTTCCTTCGCTTCGATCGCTTGATGGATGCCTTCGGAATAACGGCGTCCGTACATCAACCGGCCGGTGAATTCATCGACGATGACGACTTCGCCGTCCTTGACGATGTACTGCTGATCTTTGTGGAAGAGGTGCCACGCCTTGAGCGCCGCGTTGAGCTGATGCGTCAGTTCGAGGTTGCGCTGATCGTAGAGGTTCGAGACGCCGAGCATCTTCTCGACTTTGGCGACGCCGGGTTCCGCAATCGGCACGGCGTGCGATTTTTCATCGACGGTAAAGTCTTCATCTTTGATCAGCCGCGGAATGATCTTCGCAAACTGCCCGTAGAGTTCGGTCGCGTCGTGGCCCTGACCACTGATGATCAGCGGCGTTCGCGCCTCATCGATGAGGATCGAATCGACTTCATCGACGATCGCGTAGTGCAGTTTACGCTGCACCATCTGATCGAGACTCCACGCCATGTTGTCGCGCAAGTAGTCGAAGCCGACTTCGTTGTTCGTGACGTAGGTGATGTCGCAGTTGTACGCTTCGCGGCGCTGGGCGGAATCGAGGTCGTGCTGGATGATGCCGACCGTCATCCCGAGCCCCGTGTAGAGCGGGCCCATCCACTCGGCATCGCGCTTGGCGAGATAATCGTTGACCGTGACGACGTGCACGCCCGTGCCGGAGAGCGCGTTGAGGTACACCGGCAGCGTGGCGACGAGCGTCTTACCCTCACCGGTCCGCATCTCGGCGACGTTGCCTTCGTGCAGGGCGTGGCCGCCCATCAGCTGCACGTCGAAGTGGCGCATCCCCAGAATCCGCTTGCCGGCTTCGCGCACGACGGCGAACGCCTCGACAAGCAGGTCGTCGACGGTTTCGCCATTGGCCAGCCGGGCACGGAATTCTCCCGTTTTTGCGGCCAGTTGCTCGTCGGTGAGAGCGGCGGTCGCGGGTTCGAGTGCGTTGACGCGCTCGGCCGTGCGCCGCAGGCGGATTACTTCACGCTCGTTACCGTCGAAGAGCGTCTTGAGGAAAGCCATACAGGTATATAACCGTTCGGCGGGCAGACCGGTTCCTCTTCGAGCTTAGTCGTCGGTGAGAGGCAGCGGCGTGCGGGCAGCGTGATTGAGGGGGCCGGGACCGAGGCGTTCCACGAGGCCGGCTACCGTCGTGAAGCTATACCCAGCCCGGCGAAAGCGTCGAATGATACCGGGAAGCAACGCGACCGTCTCCGGCCGCCCGTTGTGCAGCAAGAGGATCTCGGGGCTCGTGGCATAGCGGGCGATGTGCGCCGCAAGGACCGTGCGGGTGACGTTGCGCCAGTCCCCCGGGTCGTCCGTCCAGAGAATCGTATCGTAGCCGGCACGTTGGGCGGCCTCGAGGGTCGCCCGGCGGAAGCGGCCGTGGGGCGGCCGGAACTCCGTGCGGATCGCCGGGTCGTGCACGAAGCGCTCGAGCGTCGCGGCGCCGGTGGTCAGTTCGGCCGTGACGGCAGCCGCGTCGAGAGTGGCGAGGTCGGGGTGCGTTTCCGTATGGTCGGCGATCTCGTGGCCGCCCGCGGCGATGGCCCGCACCAGGCCCGGATACTGCTCCGCGTCGCGGCCAATCAGGAAAAACGTGGCCGGCACGTGGGCCTCGCGCAGCACGGCGAGGAGCATCGGGGTGTCGACCGGGTAGGGGCCGTCGTCGAACGTTAGGGCGATCAGCTTCGGACCGGCAACCCGGCCGTCGGCGGCGCTGCCCACGACCGCGTGCCGCAGGCGCGCACCGAGCGAAGGCTCGAGGAGCGGCCCGAGGTCGGCGCCGTGCAGTACGACCGCCGGCAACGGCGGCAGCGACCGCCGGTAGACCCGGTAGCCGCCATAAGTCAAGCCGAGGGCGATGAGGACGATCGCGGCGACGGCCGCGAGGCGCTTCACTACTTCGCGGGAGCGGCTGAGGCCGGCGCTGCCGGTACGTTCACGTAATCGCGGCCCACGATGACCGTCACGTCGGCGAGTACCGGCGTCGCGCTCCCGGCGGTGGCCGCCGTCGTCGCAGCCGTCGGAACGGGAATCGGCGTGATCGTCGCCGACGCGAGATGGATGTCGCTGCGCACGCGCTCGCCGGCTAGCGGCGTCTTCGAGGTCGCGCGAATCTGGGTCGTATCGAAGTCGAACGACGCGGCATTGCCGACGCTGTTGATGATGTAGCCGTCGCGCCGCAGCAGGTCAGCTACTTTTTTTCCGAGTCCGGGAACGCCGCTGCCGTTGCGCACGTCGACGCGCAGGTCGGAAGGCTTGATCGCGGCCACCGCGTCGGCCGAGGGTGGCGGCGTGGCAGCAAAATACGGTCCGACGAAATCGGCTACGAGCTTCGCCCGCCCGGCGTCGTCGGGAATAAGGACGTCGCCGCAACAGTTCGTATTCTTATCGCTGGTAAACGGTACTTGCGATTGGTGGATGTCGGCGACGTTCAGGTCGCGGAACGACCAGCCGACGCTCTTCATTTCATCGGGCGTGAGGTTCGTGTCGACATCGCGGCGCAACACGTCGATCAGCTGCGCGATGTGGGTGAGATCGTTGAACTTGTCGCTCTTGAGTTTTTCGATCGTCAGGCGTTCGACTTGCTGCTGGCGTCTGATCCGGCACGGATCGCTGCAAGCATCGTGGCGAAAACGCATATACGAAACGGCTTGATCGCCGTCCATATGCGTCATCCCGGGCTTGAAGTGAATGTGCAGATGGCCCCAGGTATCATCGTAGTTCAGCGTTTCCGTTACCGGGACATCGACGCCGCCGATCGCATTGATCAGATCCTTTGCCGTGTTGATCCGAAACGTCATATAGCGATCGAAGTACGTGCCTCGGTCGTTTTTCGGCAAGCCGAGAAAGCTGCCGACGACGAGGTCGGTGTTTCGCGCACCACCGTAGTGATAGGCATCGTTGATCTTGTCTTCGTGTCCGTTGACGATCGCATCCATGTCGCGCGGTACCGCAATCGCCTTGACCACCTTTGAGGGAAAGTCGACGGCGTACGCCTCGATTTTATCCGTGCGTGAATCCTTGGACGTCGGTTCGTCGAGGTTGTTGTAGTCGTAGTCGAGTCCCATGAGGAGTACGAAGATGCGCTCTTTACCGAACACCGATTCCGGCGCCGGCACGAAATAGTTGACGATGCCGACGACGGGGTTATACGTGTGCGAACGCACCATCGTGAACGCGACGAGACCCGTAAAGAGGCCGAAAACGAGCAGGAACGCACCGAGGATATAGGCCAGGCGGTCGTGTTTTGCGTGATCGCCGGTTTCGAATTGTTCGCTGCGCCGGCGCCGGGCTTCGCGTCCGATCGGCGGCTCCGCGTCGATCCGCTTGCTCAAACGCCGACCGCCACGGGCCGTTCCGCGACGACGGCGCCGTAAAAGTCGAACGCGCCGCAACCGTCGAGCCGAACGTCGACGAACGAACCGATGGCCGCGGGTTCGGTAAAGTAAATGCCTCCATCGACGCCCGGGGCTTCGCCCATCGAACGGCCGACGGTCACGTCATTCGTCTGCAATGCGACGGCGAGCGGATCCGTGCGTCGCAGCTTGCGCCGTTCTTCGACGAGCACGCGCACCGTGGTGCCGATGCGCGTCGCGCGCGCACGTTCCGATGCGAGGCGCTGGGCTTCGCGCAACCGCACGAGCCGCCGGCGCTTTTCGCGATCGGGAATCTGGTTTGGTAAATCGGCGCCGGGCGTGCCGTCTTCACGTGAGTACGTGAAGAAGCCGACGCGATCGAGCTGGGCACGCTCGATGAACGCTTCGAGATAGGCGACGTGCTCTTCCGTTTCGCCCGGGAAACCGACGATAAACGTCGAGCGCATCGTCACGCCCGGAATGCGGCGGCGGAATTCATCGATGATCTCGAGATAGCGATCGCCGTTGGATGGACGGCGCATCGCGCGCAGCACGTCGGGGTGCGCGTGCTGCAACGGCATATCCATGTAGGTGCAGACTTTTTCGAGCGAGCCCATCGCGTCGATCAGTTCGCTGTCGACCGTGGCCGGATAGAGATACAGCAACCGGATCCACTCGAGCGATTCGATGGCGTCGAGCTGCTCGAGCAACCGGGCGAGGCCGCCGCGGCGGGCGCCGCGATCGCGGCCGTACATCGACGTGTCCTGCGCGATGAGGATCAGCTCTTTCGTTCCGCCCGCGGCGAGCGCGCGCGCTTCCATCAAAATCGATTCTTCGGACCGCGAACGGAACGCGCCGCGCAGTTGCGGGATGATGCAGAACGTGCACGGATGATCGCATCCTTCGGCGATCTTGAGGTACGCGGTTGCCGAAGGCGTGGTGATCAAGCGCGGCAAGAAATCGTGTTCGGGTTCGGCCTCGAAATCGAGCCGCACGGGCTTCTTTCCGGCCTTCGCGTCTTCGAGCAATTCGACGATGCCCGCATACGCGCCGGTGCCGACGACGCCGTCGATCTCGGGAATGAGCGATTGCAGTTCGGCGCCGAAGCGCTGCGAGAGGCACCCCGCCACGATCAGTTGTTGATCCGGACGCTTGCGCTGCGCGTGTTCGAGGATGACGTCGGTCGACTCGGCTTTGGCCGGATCGATGAACGCACACGTGTTGACCACGATCGCATCGGCGTCGTTCGCGTCGGGAACGAGCTCCCAACCGGCAGCACCCAGCTTGCCGATCATCACCTCGGAGTCGACGAGGTTCTTCGCGCAGCCGAGCGATACGAATGAGACTCGCTGTCCGCGCGTCTGGGTTGGCACGTTGATGGTCACCCTCGTGGTCTTACCGCCGTCAGCGGTAGTTCGTGAATTGCAGCGGCAACTCGTAGGTCAAGCCGGTCAAGAGCGACTGTACTTTTTGCAGATCATCCTTGGACTTCCCTGAGATGCGGATCTGCTCGTCCTGGTACTGTGCGTTGACCTTGAGCTTTGAGGCCTTGATCGCCTCGATCAGCGGCTTGCTCTTGTCCTTCGGAATGCCGGCGCGTAGGACGATCTTCTGACGAAGCGTGCTGCCGCTTGCCGGCTCGGCTTCCTTCACATCGAACGCCTTAAGATCTATTCCCCGCTTAACGGCCTTGCTCTGGATGATATCGATAACGTTCTTGAGCTTCAGTTCGTCGTCGGCGAGGACGGTGATCTCGGTTGGCGTGTTCTCGATGGAAGCCATCGAATGCTTGAAATCGAAGCGCCCCGCAATTTCTTTTCGCGCTTGGTTGAGCGCGTTGTCTAATTCTTGCGGATCGATCTTCGAAACGACGTCGAACGAGAAGTCGGCCATGGGTGATTATTCTCCGGTAAGCACGTAGCGGCGCTCGACCACGTCGCCCGAGGCGCCGAGGGGACCGAGCGTCTTGCCGTTCACGGCGATCTTGACCCCGCCGGCGTTGCCGACGCGCAGGTCGGCGACCTTGCCCTTAAACGACTTGGCCGTTCCCGCCGGGAGCGTGCCTTCGAGCACTACCGTACCATCGACCGTGACCCGAAGCCACGACGTCTCCGTCACCCGCACGGTCAAACCGCGTTTAACCGCCGCCGCCGGGCTCGGGGCGACCGGGGGGATCGCGGCCAGCGAGTCGGCGGGCTCGGCGCTTGCATCCGCGGCCGGCGAGCCGCCGTCGGCGGCCTGGGGAGCTGAACCCTCGGCGACCGGGGCGCCTGCCGGCGCACCCGTCTTATATTGATAGAATTCATAGCCCACGAACAGGACGACCAGCACCGCGACGACGATCGAGAGAACCGCCGCGAGCGAGGGGCTGCTTCTCTCGCCGGACCGTTTTTCGCCGGCGTTCGCCGCTGCCGCGCGGGGGGCAGCGGCCGCCGGCGTCCCGGCCGGGACCGTCGCCGAAAAGCGCGCCACGGCGGCCTCCGGATCGAGGCCCAAGAATCGAGCGTACGTTCGCATGAAGCCGCGGACGTAGACGGGTGCACCGATCACGTGCCAATCTTCGTCTTCAATCGCAGCCAGATACACGCTGCGGATGTGCAGCCGTTCGGCAACGTCTGAGAGCGAAAGGCTGCGCGCTTCACGCGCGCTGCGGAACTCCTCGCCGAGCGCTGACACAGACAAACCGGTTTGCGGGCGCATCCCGTTCTCCTGTGTACGAGTCATAAGACCCAATGTCACAAGGTCAACGCGTTGTCGCGGCAATGAGCGGCGGCGTGGATTCGGCGGTCGCGGCCGGCCTCTTGGTAGAGGCCGGGTACGACGTCGTCGGCATCACGATGAAGATGTATGCGCCGACCAAACCGGCGCATGCGAAATCATGCTGCGGCGCCGACGATTTCGACGACGCGCGGCGCAGCGCGCAGACCTTGGGCATCCCGCATTACGTCCTCGACTTCGAAGAGACGTTCCGGAAAAACGTCATCGAACGCTTCGCGACGGATTACGCCACCGGCCGCACGCCCAACCCGTGCGTCGCGTGCAACAATTTCGTGAAGCTCGGAACGCTGCGCTCGTACGCGCGGCGGATCGGCGCCCCGTTCATCGCAACGGGCCACTATGCGCGGCTGGAGCAGCAGCCCGACGGGCCGCACCTCTTCCGCGGAACGCACGCCAAGGACCAGGCCTACGCCCTAGCCCAGCTCGAGCCCGATCAACTCGCGGGCCTGCTGCTGCCGCTGGGCACGCTCGACAAGCCGGCCACGCGCGCCCACGCCGAGCGGCTCGGCCTGCTCGTCGCCGACAAGACGGAGTCGCAGGACATCTGCTTCGTCGAAGGCGGCGACTACCGCGATATCCTCGCGCGCGTCGCGCCGTCGACGATGGTACCGGGCGACATCCGCACCGTTGCGGGCGACCTCGTCGGCGCGCACGCCGGCATTGCGAACTACACCGTCGGCCAGCGCCGCGGCCTGCCCGCGAACACCGAGGGGCCGCGCTATGTGACGCGCATCGATCCGGCGACGAACACGATCGTCGTCGGGCGCGAAGACGAACTCGGCGCCTACGAACTCATCGCCGACGAAGTCAACCTGATCCGGCCCGAGCGCTTTAGCGGCGGCGCGGCGCGCGTGCTCGCGATGACGCGCTACCGGCAGACGCCGGTTCCGGCGCTCGCGACGCTCGCCGGCGATACGCTCAGCGTGCGTTTCGACGCACTGCATCAAGCGATCGCGCCGGGACAGCTCGTGGCGCTCTTCGATCCGGGCGGCGACGAAGTGCTCGGCGCCGCCACGATCCGCGAGGTGCGCTGATGTCCGACGCGCCTGACGCACCCGAACCGACCGCCGAGGAAATCGTCGCAATCCTGTTCCGAGCCGCAATGAGCGGCGATCGCGACCGCTATGCGACCGAACACGACCTCGATCCGAAGCTGCTCGAGATGTGGACGTTCACCCACAGCCGCGAGTACATCGCGCACTTGGAGAACCTGCTGCGCATGATGAGGAATCGCGCGGCACCGCAGTGATCGCTTCGCGCTCGTTCGCCGGCGACACGTGGCGCCGGTTTCGCCGTTCCCCCGGTTCCCTCGTGGGCGCGATTATCGTCGCGGCAATTCTCGCCGTCGCGATCTTCGCTCCGATCGTCGCGCCGCACGACCCGCTCGGGCAGATGCTCACGCAGCAATCGCGGCCGCCCTCGCTCGCGCACTTGCTCGGCACGGATAAACTCGGCCGCGACGTGTTCTCGCGCATCGTGTATGGCGCGCGCACCTCGATCGCGATCGGTTTCGTGGCGGTCGGCGTCGCGATCACGCTCGGCACGCTGATCGGTCTGATCGCCGGCTACGCGGGCGGCCGCGTCGAGAACGTGCTGATGGGCGCGATGGATATTATCCTAGCGTTTCCCTCGATCATTTTGGCGATCGCGATCACGACGATCCTCGGTCCGAGCATCACCAATTTGATGATCGCCGTGGGGATCGTCTACATTCCGCAGTATGCGCGCCTCGCGCGTTCGTCCGTGCTCGGCGTCAAAGAAACCGAGTACGTGGAAGCCGCGCGCGCCATCGGCGCCGGCGTACCGCGCATTTTGGCAAGACACGTGTTGCCGAACATCCTCGCCCCGCTGCTGATTCAAGCAACGCTCGGGATCGCAACGGCGGAACTCGAAGCCGCCGGGCTCTCGTATCTCGGCTTGGGCGCGCGTCCGCCGGCGCCCGAGTGGGGCGCGATGCTCAACGACGCGCGCGACTATTGGGTGTCGGCGCCGTGGGCGCTGATCTTCCCGGGTCTAGCCATCACCGCGCTGGTGCTCGGCTTCAACCTCCTCGGCGACGGATTGCGCGAAGCGCTGGATCCGAACGCGCGCTAGCGCATGCCGATCGCGCTGGCACTCGCGGCGGCGCTCTTCTACGGCGGAGCGGATTTTCTCGGCGGACTAGCGAGCCGCCGCACATCGACGATGTCGGTCGTCGTGTGGTCGCAAGCGTTGGGGTTGTTGCTGCTGGCCGCCGTGCTGCCGCTCTTCGGCGCACATGCGGTAGCGAGCGATGTTGCGTGGGGCGCGGCGTGCGGAGTTGCGAGCGCGGCCGCGATGGTACTGCTTTATCGCGGCCTTGCGATCGGAACGATGGGCGTGGTCTCACCGGTCAGCGCGGTGCTCGGCGCGGCGATTCCGGTCATCTACGGCATCACGCTGCACGGCGAACGGCCCGCGGCGTTAGCCTACGGCGGCATCGCGGCCGCGCTCGCGGCCGTCGCGTGCGTTAGTGTCGCACCGGGAACGCGGCGCGCGGGCGGTTTGCCGCCGGGCTTGGCGGAAGCGATCGGCGCCGGCATCGCCTTCGCCGTGTTTTTCATCGCGCTCGCGCAAACGCACGCCGAGGCCGGATTGATTCCGCTGCTGGCGGCGCGCGTTACGTCGCTGGTGCTGCTCACGGCCGGTGCACTCGCGTTCGGCGGCATCGCGAACGTGCGCGTCGCGCGCCCGGCGCTCGGCCTCGTGCTGCTCTGCGGCGCGCTCGACATGTGCGCGAACGTGTTCTATGTGGTTGCCGCTCACACCGGACTGCTCTCGATCGTGGTGGTGCTGACGCAGTTGTATCCTGCGACGACGGTGGTGCTGGCGGGAATCGTGGTGCGCGAACGGCTCGGCCGTTGGCAGTGGATCGGCGTGATACTCGCGCTCGGCGGCGCGCTTGCAATCGCCGCGGCTTAGAGCGTCGCCCAGACGTCGAGCTTGGATTTGATCTTGGAGATCACCGCGTCGGTAAATTCGGTCGTCGATGACTGGCCGCCGAGGTCGCTGGTCGAGATGCCCTCGCGCACGGTCTCGAGTACGCCCTCGTAGATCGCGCGTGAAGCGTTGGTCGCCCGGCGGTCGTCGATGTGTGAGAGCAGCGCACCGCAAGCGAGGATCATCGCCATCGGGTTGGCGACGTTCTTGCCGAACAGCCGCGGCGCGGTTCCATGCGGCGCCTCGGCCATCACGACGTCCGGCTTCAGGTCCGCATCGAACGACATCAGGACGGATTCGGCCCCGGCGATCGAGCCGAAGAGCTGCATGACGAGGTCGGAGAGGCAGTCGCCGTCGCGGTTGAGCGAGGGGATAACCAAGGGGTCACCCGAGGTCGAGATCAGCAGGGCGTAGGTGGCATCGATCAACTGCGGCTCGTAGGCGATATCGGGATAGCGCGCGGCGGCGGCATCCATCTCTTCCTTAAGCATGCCTTCGTAGACCGGGCTGACCGTGTACTTGGGACCGCCGAAGACCTTGGACCCGGTCTTGCGGGCATGAAAGAAAGCGTACTCCGCGACCACGCGGCACACGCCGCGCTCGATGCGCTCGGTCCGGAAGGCAACCTCATCGTCGCCCGTGCCCTCGCGCCACTCCTTGGCACCGTAGGCGTCACCGACGGCCATGCGGACGACCGAGATCGGGGCGTGGATGCCGGCGACCGGGCGCACCCCGGGGATGCGGCGGCCGGTCCGGACGATCACCTTGCCGTCGATCGCCTGGCGGACGATGGCGTTGGGCGAGCCCACGTCGCCCTTGCCCTCGGGCGTGATCGTGGCGGCTTTGAGGCCGAATTTCGCGCGTTTCATCGCCTCGGCCGCTTCCATCACGATCGCGTTTTTCGTCGCGCGGCGCTTCTCGAGCGAGAGGTCGAAGTGTTCGAGCTGGATCGGCAGTCCGATCACGTCGGGCGCGATGACGCGCAGCGCTTCGACGAGGAGTTCTTGTCCGGTTTGGTCGCCGCCGAGAACGACGATAGTAGGCGTTGCCACGGCGATCACGCTTCCGCGTTCCCGGCGGGGACTCCGCTGCGCGGTCGCCAACCTTAGGAGCAATGGCTCGCGTTCGCCGGAAGCCGAGCGTGACGACGCGTTGGAACTACGAGATCGCCGGGATCATTGCACTCGGCATTGCGATTCTGCTCGCCGTCTCGCTCATCGTCTCACCCGCGCATACCGGAATTCTCGGCGTGTACACCGCTGCTGCGCTGCACGCGCTCTTCGGCTACGCCGCCGGCTGGTTTCCGCTGCTGATCGCGCTGCTCGCGACGATCGTATTCCTCGAGATCAACGTGCCGCGCATGATCGCGACGCTCGGGGGCGCCGCGTGCGCGTACTTCCTCATCGTCGACGCCACGTTCGGCGCGAACGGCGGCTGGCTCGGGCACACGCTCGACGCAGGCTTGCGCGCGCTCGTCGGCGACGTCGGCGCGGTGATCGTGCTCGTTGTCGCCGCGCTCGGCGTGACGGTGTGGATCACCAACGTGTCGGTGAAGAAAGTGATCGGTTGGACCATCGCGCGCATCGCCGCGCTGCGGCCCCCGCCGTCCGCACGTCCCGCCCGCTCGGCACGTGCAGCGGAGCCCGCGCCCGGTCCGCGTTCGCTGCGCGAAGCCTTCCATTTACCCGCACTGTTGCCGCGCATGGCCGCCGCAACGGCCGGCAGCGCCGTCGCCGTTGCGCCGAGCGCAGCGCCGGCCCGCGTCATCTACGACGTCAACGAAACGACCGAAACGATCGACGCCGATGAAGAGGACGAAGTCGAAGACGCGGACGAGCTGGATCTCGCCGACGAGGATACCGAGTACCTCGATGAAGACGAGGATGACGGCGACGACGAGGATGAGGACGACGAGGAAGACGACGAGTTCGACGACGACGATGATGACGAAGACGACGAAGCCGAGACCGTTATCGCCCCGGCCGCCGTCGTAGCCGAAGCGATCGCGCCACCCGTCATCGTCGGGACGTACGAAGCGGCGCACCGCACGTACCGTCTGCCCGACCTCTCGCTGTTCGATCCGCCGCAGGCGCAAAAAATCGACGATTCGAGCCGCTCGTCGGTGCTCGAAGATACGCTCGCCTCGTTCGGCGTCGGCGCCAAGGTGACGCACATCGAACGCGGCCCGTCGATCACGCGCTACGAACTCAAGCCCGAACGCGGCGTGAAGATCGCGCGGATCAGCGCGCTCGCCGACGACCTCGCGCTTGCCCTGGCGGCAACGTCGGTGCGCATCGAAGCGCCGATCCCCGGCAAGTCAGCCGTCGGCATCGAGATTCCGAACGCCACCGTGTCGGTCGTCGCCGTGCGCGAGATCATGGAAGCGATGCCGGCGCGCGGCACGATCCCGCCCCTGAACATGGCGCTGGGCAAAGACATCACCGGCCGCCCGATCTACGGCGACCTTGGCAAGATGCCGCATCTGCTCGTTGCCGGCGCGACCGGCAGCGGCAAGTCGGTGTGTCTGAATTGCATCATCGCATCGCTGCTCGTGAGCGCGACGCCCGACCAAGTGCAGATGGTGATGATCGATCCCAAGCGCGTCGAGCTGAGCGTCTACAACGGCATCCCGCATCTCAAGAACCCGGTAATCACCGATCCGCGCATGGCGGCCGGCGCGCTCTTCGAGATGACCAAAGAGATGGATCAGCGCTACGAGCGGTTTGCGAAGGCCGGCGTGCGCAAGATCGAAGAGTGGAACGCCAAGTATCCCGACGACAAGCTGCCCTACATCGTGATCGTGATCGACGAGCTCGCCGACTTGATGCTCGTCGCGCCGGGCAAAGTCGAAACGCTGATCTGCCGGTTGGCGCAGCTCGCGCGCGCGACCGGCATCCACTTGATCGTCGCGACGCAACGGCCGTCGGTCGACGTGATCACCGGCATCATCAAGGCGAACATTCCCTCGCGCATCGCGTTCGCCGTGTCGTCGCAAGTCGACTCGCGCACGATCCTCGACATGGGCGGCGCGGAACGCCTGCTCGGCCGCGGCGACATGCTCTATCTCCCGATCGACGCGCCGAAGCCGGTGCGTTCGCAAGGCGCGCTGATCACCGGCGCCGAGGTCAACCGGCTCGTCGAGTTCTGGGCCGGTCAAGCGCGGCCCGAGAACCTCATCGAGATGTCGGTCGAACCGATCGACGAT
This sequence comes from Candidatus Lustribacter telmatis, assembly GCA_003164045.1. Taxonomy (GTDB): domain Bacteria; phylum Vulcanimicrobiota; class Vulcanimicrobiia; order Vulcanimicrobiales; family Vulcanimicrobiaceae; genus Lustribacter; species Lustribacter telmatis. Next base: position 2,082 of record PLRU01000012.1, on the reverse strand, counting down.
GACGACGGCAAGGATCGCAAGAACATCGATCCGCTCTGCTACGACGCCGCGCAGTTCATCATCGACACGAAGTATGCATCGACCGCGCAGTTGCAATCGCAGTTTGCGATCGGCCACCCGCGCGCGGTGCGCTTGATGAAGCAGCTCGAAGACTTCAAGGTCGTCGGACCGCACGAAGGCACGAAGCCGCGCCGCATCCTGATCGGCCTCGCCGAACTCGAACAAATCGCCGGCCGCCTCGGCAAGAACGACCAGCAGCAAGACCTCTTCGCGTGACGGCGCGCCTGCGGGCCGCCATCATCGCGCTCGCCGCCGCGCTGCTCTGCGGCTTGCTCGGCACGGGCGTGTCGACACAGCCGCCCACCGGCATCGATCTCGCCGGCCGCGCGCTCGCCGGCGAATTGCCGTACGTCGCGCTCGCGTTCACCGCGTCGTGCTGGTGGTTCTCACTCGTCGCGTTAGGCGTCGGCGCGATCGTCCTCGCGGTGATCGTCCCGGCTTGGCGCCCACGCGTGATCTTCGCGGTCCTCACCACGCTCGTTGCGTGGCAGGCCAGCGATGCCGTCAAGAACCTCTTCATGCGCACCCGCCCGTCGTACTGGATCCTGCACCACGAAACGTCGTGGTCGTATCCCAGCGGCCATGCAATGTTCGCCGTCGTCGTCTACGGCATGTGGAGTTACTACTTCGCCACGAGCGAGCTGCCGCGGCCGCTGCGCACCATCCTCAGCGCGGCTTGGGCACTCTGGGGCATCGGCGTGATCTGGTCACGCCTGTCACTCGGTGCGCACTTCGTCACCGACCTCATCGGCGGCATCCTCTTCGGCATTATGATGCTCGCCATCGCCGCCGCGATTACCGGTGGCGTTCCGCGACTTCCACGATCTTCTCCGGCTGACGTTGTGTGAATGTCGATCAGTCTCTGACGCTACAACGGGCGGCCGCCGAATTCGCGGACGCGTTCGTCGTAATGCGAGACGCCTTCATGGCAGCCAGCGAGGACGAATGGACCGGAGGCGCAGTCATCGCTCATACCGACCCCGCCGGCTATTTAGAAACCATCCGGAGCTGGAGCGAAGGCAAAAACTTGCCGCCCGATTGGTGTCCGGCCGACTGTTATTTGATATTCGCCGATGACGTCGTCGTCGGCCAACTCGACATACGCCATCCCCTCACCGGGCATCTGAGGCAATATGGCGGCAACATCGGTTACCACGTCCACCCCGGCTATCGAAACCGCGGCACTGCGACGTGGGCGCTGCGGAGCGCACTGCAAATGCTCGAGGCCAAAGGCGTCGCCGAAGCGTTGCTAACCTGCGCGCACGACAACGCAGCATCGATCCGCGTTATCGAGAAATGCGGCGGGCGACGCATCGCCGACAGCCCGCGCAGGCGATATCTCATTTCGACCAGCAGTCGCTCTTAAAAAGGTGCCCCTCAGCATCGGCTAGGAGCAATGGGATATGCGACAATCGATTCGACGCACGGCGTTCCTGACGAGTGCCTTCGGGCTCGCAGCGGCCGGCGCGCTGATGCCGCGCCCCGTCCGCGCTGCCGACCTCGACCTGCCGTACATTGGCGCCCTTGGTGCGCTCGACGAGTTCCTGGAAGCCTGGCGCGCGCGCAATGCCGCGGCGGGCCTCGCGCGCGTCTCTCCCGCGGAGCAGAAGCGTCTCGGCACCTCCAACCTCCGAGCGTGGCTGATCGGCGTTTCTTCGCCCAGCAATGCGGCGTACGAAGTCAGCGACGGCCATACGCTATCACCCACGCGGTACCGTTTCACCGTTAAATTCTACTACTATCTCACCGGCGGGGGTGTCACACAGCCGCCGGCACAAACGATCGATGTCGCGCGTCAAGCGAACGGATCGTGGTTGATCGACGCCCTAAAACTGACCGGTTCCGACGTCAAATGACCGACCGCGAAGGTTAGGCGTTATTCGCGAGTGCCCCCCGCAACAACTCGATAAACGCCGTAGCCTGGGCATTGCGCACCTTGGCCCGGGGAAACGCCACCACAAGCGTTCGCGTGATCGTCGGGTCGACCAACGGTACGCTGCACACATCGTCGGGCAGCCTGCG
>PLRU01000063.1 GCA_003164045.1 Candidatus Lustribacter telmatis | reverse complement strand
CTCCGCCAAGGAGCTTCCATGCCGACGAACACCGCCGTGTACCGCACCGACCAAGTCGGCAGCCTGCTCCGTCCGGCCGCACTTCTCGACGCTCGCGACGCCTTTCGCGCCGGAACGATCACGCGCGAAGCGCTGGCAGCGGCCGAAAATACCGCGGTGCTCGAGGCGCTGGCCCTCCAGAAATCCGCCGGGGTGGACATCTACACCGACGGTGAGATGCGCCGCGATGCCTGGATGACGATTTTCAGCGAGGCGGTCGACGGCTTTGTCGATGAGTACCCGCAAGTCGAAACACAACGCCCCGACGGAACGGTGGTGTACGTCCAACGTCACGACAAAACGGTGAAGGGCAAGCTGCAGGCGCGCCGCCGGCTCGCCGGCGTCGATGCGGCGTTCCTCAAAGCGCATTCACCCGGCCCGTTCAAAATCACGATGCCGAGCCCGTCGACGGTGCTGCGTTTCGGCTACAAGCCCGGCGTGAGCGACGCCGTGTATCCGACGCGCGAAGCGTTACACGCGGATACTACCGCGATCGTGCGCGATGAAATGCTCGCGCTCGTCAACGACGGCTGCGCGTACGTGCAGCTCGACGAAGGTTTCAACAGCTACGTCAACCCCGATTGGCGCGGAGAGCTCGAACGCGACGGCCGCGATCCGATGGACGTACTCACCAAAGACATCGCCGCCGACAACGCGTGCTACGACGCAATCGAAGGCAAGATGACGCGCGCGATGCACCTTTGCCGCGGCAGCCGCGTCAGTTGGGCCCATGGGGCAGGCACCTACGACTGGCTCGCCGAGCGGTTGTTCGATCAACTGCACGTCGACCGTTTCTTGCTCGAATACGATACCGAAGTCGTGGGCGGCTTCGAGCCGCTGCGCTTCGTGCCCAAAGGGAAAGTCGTGGTTCTCGGACTCGTGTCGGCAAAAGAGGCCGAACTCGAGACGGTCGATTATCTTCTCGGGCGCATCAACGATGCGGCGAAGTATTGCCCGGTCGAACAGCTTGCGCTGAGCACGCAGTGCGGCTTCCAAGGCGCCGCCATGCGCGACGGAGCGCACATGACGATCGACCAGGAAAAGCGCAAACTCGAACTCATCGTCGAGGTCGCCCACAAAGTCTGGGGTTAAGGCTCCTTGCCGGTGCAAGCACCACGGCTTGCGTCGATTCCCCGGACGGTTTATAATAATGACTATATAAGTCATTGATATATACAGGGACAGAGATTTGTCAGATAACGAGGAGGCTGCGAGGGAACCATGGCTTTCCGCTTGGCACGCCGTTCGGCCCGACATCGACCCGCTGGGGATCGCGATCCTTGGACGCTTAATCCGGCTCGCGCCGACATTCGAGGCGTTCCGGGCGGACACACTGGCAGAGCTTGGGCTAACTCCGGAAGTCTCGGACCTCATCATCTCGCTGCTGCGCAACGGCCCGCCGTATGAATTGAACTTGGGCGCGCTTGTCCCCGAGTCGACGTTTCCGGTGGCGTCTTCGGGGGCGATGACCTATCGCGTCGACAACGCGGAGCGCCTCGGTCTGGTCGAGCGCAAGCGAGATGCAAAGGACCGCCGTGGCGTAATGGTTGCGCTTACGCCAAAGGGCCTCGAATCGGCGCATCGCGTCGTCGACGTGCACATGGTGCTCGTCGAGACGTTCCTTGCCGGCTTCTCGCCGGACGATCGGGCTTCACTTGGGCAACTTTTGCAGCGGCTCATTGTGGGACTAACTCCGGCATGAGGCTGCGACATGGCGACGGCGACGCCACGCAGCCGGTACGATCGTTCGGCGACCTTCTTCGGTCGCATCGCCTGCGTGCGGGATTGTCGCAGGAGGGGCTCGCCGAGCGGGCTGGCATCAGCGCCAAGGCCATCGGTGCGATCGAGCAAGGCGCGCGGCGCGCACCATATCGCCACACGACCGAACTCCTGGCTACGGCACTCGGCCTCTCGCCGTTCGAACGAAAGACGCTGGATCTAGCCTCCGAACGCGCCCGCGGAAGGGTGCCCCGCCGGCCGCCTTCCGCGGTTAATCCCGGCGCAAACAACCTGCCGCGCCCGCTGACGCCCCTCATCGATCGCGAAGAAATCGACGAGGTCGCCGCCCTGCTCGAGCGCCACCGGTTGGTGACGATTACCGGGTCCGGCGGGGTCGGAAAGACGCGCACTGCAATCGAGGCGTCGTTTCGCAGAGCGGCAACCGGCGTGCCGGTTACGTTCGTCGATCTCTCTTCAATTCGAGACGGCGATCTCGTCGTCAGCGAAATCGCCTCCAACCTCGAGGCGAGAATCTCGCAGGGCGACGATGCACTTCCGTCTCTTGTCGCCGCCCTTGCAGCGCGCGATCTGTCGCTGGTTCTGGACAACTGTGAACACGTGTTAGCAGATGTCACTCGGGCCGTGACCGCTCTACTGCGAGGCTGTCCGTCGGTTGCCGTGTTGGCGACGAGCCGCGAACTCCTAGGCCTGTCGAATGAAGTGGTTTATCGCTTGCCGTCGCTGCAAGTTCCGACGGCTAGCATTTCCACTCTCGAAGAAGCCGTATCCTATTCCGCCGTGGCCCTCTTCGTCGGGCGAGCGGAGCATGCCGATGCCCAATTGTCTTTGGGCATCGACGATATGTCCGCCGTGATCGGCATTTGTCGCATGCTCGACGGCATTCCACTGGCCATCGAGCTGGCAGCGGCGCGAGTGAGGAACGCCGGACTCGAGAACGTTCTCGCTCGTTTCAAAGACACACTCGCCGTCCCCGGAGGTCGCGATCTGCCGCCGCGTCAGAAAACCATGGCAGCAGCGATTACCTGGAGTTATGATCTGCTGAACGACGCTGAACGCCGGGTGTTTGAACGGATCAGTGTCTTCGCGGGCAGCTTCACGCTCGAAGCCGCCGAAGCCGTCTCTTCCGGCGCCGGCGTTCCCCCGGAAGACGCGGGCGGGTTGTTGATGCGCCTCGTCGATAAATCGCTCGTAAACATAACTCGTGTGGCCGACCAAACCCGCTACACGCAGTTGGAATCTATTCGCTCATTTGGCATCGACCGGTTGCAGAAGAGCGCCGACTTGACCGCGAGCGCACGTCGCCGCGCGGAATGGTTCGCCGATCTAGCGGACATGTTGGAAGGCCGTTCCGTTCGCGCTATCTCGACCTACTTTCCCGACCTGGATAACGCAAGAGCTACGATCGAATGGTGCCTTGGAACCGGTGAGAAGGACGAGGTTTCTCTGGCTGCCCGCATCGCGGGCGGTATGCGCCGAGTGTGGACCGCGCAGGGTCGATTGTTTGAGCTAGATCATTACGTAGCAGCGATTTTAGAAAAGCTCGAAGACGTCGAAGAGAACCATACGCTCATCGCGCGGCTTTGGAGAGCCCGCGTCAGCTCGCAAGCTACGCTTAGTTTCAGTGTCCTCGAACAGGCGACGCCATACTTCGAACGTGTCGGCGACTTCGAAGCGATCGCGATGATAAATGCGCAGGTGGCCTCGGCTGAAGCAAGAGTCGGATCTTTCATTCGGGCGAACGATCTCTTGTCTCGCGCGGCCAGCTACTTCGAGGCGCGGGACGACCGCAGGAAAGGCCGGACGTACTTCCTCTTTGCCACGATTGCCATTTGGGTTTTCTGCGCCCAGGGAAAGATTGCCCGAGCCCGCACCGAGTTCGCCTCGTTACGGCGCAGCGTGAGGCCGAACGGCACTGCGCCGGATATGGAAGCCGACATGTTAACCATCGGTTCGGAGATCGAGTTTGCTTCCGGCAACAGCGCGCTGGCGTTCGACCTGGGCACCAGGGCCCTCGAAATGTATCGAACCGCTTCTTTGGGTTCCACGTCGGAACTGGGCGCACGAATCAATCTCATCAACTACGCGCTCCACTGTGGCAACTTGGACGAAGCCGAACGGTCTGGGAAACTGGCGTTGACGCAAATCCGAAGTCAGCGCAACGCACACCCGAGGGCAGATGAGCTCATCGACGCGCTTACGATTCAACATCTCGCGGCAGTCGCCGCCCAACGCCGGCAGTCGCACCTCGCGGCGACGTTACTAGGCTTCGTCGACGCGACCTATCGAAGGGCCGGTATCACGAGTGTCCCCGAGATCGACCGGCGGAGTTATAACACCCTCGTCAGCTCTTTGAGCGAGGACCTTTCCGACGGCGAGCTTGCGACGCTGCGAGCGGAGGGCGAAACACTGGATTTCGAAACGGCCGCCGAGCTGTTGCTCACGTCGTAATACGACCGTCACTGAACGGCAGCGAGCGCACGCGCC
>PLRU01000072.1 GCA_003164045.1 Candidatus Lustribacter telmatis | reverse complement strand
TCGCCTCGAGACCCAAGCGCCCGAACAGCGCTATGAGGTCTTTCGACGCCATATTGAGCTCCTTGGCGAGCTCGAAAATCCGTACCTTACCGGTTGCCATAGTGTCCTTTATGTAACTCGGCCACGCCCTAAAAGGCTTCGGCCGACTCCCTTAATCGTTCATGTGTGTGTCCTGAAGCTTGTAGTGCGTGATCGCAAACGCGCCGAGACCCGGAAATCGTTTGTTCTTGATGACAGCCCCCGCGCACTGCGTGCCGCAGAGATAAACTCCGCGTCCCGCGCTCCGCCGGGCTCCATCCGCCGTCCAGCCGTCCTCGCGCCGGACGAAACGCTGCAGCACGGGCTGCTCGCGTCGCGTTCGGCACCCCACGCAGGTACGTGCCGGAATCGCCATTATTCGCTGCCGAATTGCTCCCGCTTGAATTCCTCGAGGCGGCGCAGCAACTCGTCATCAATGGTCAACGCGGTCTCGCCTTCTTCCGTTTCGGTCGCGGCTTCCTCCGCGAGCGGTTCTTCGGCGTATTCCTCGACCGGCGCGGCCTCGCGTTCGGCGAGGTAACGCGCCCGGGCTTCCGCCGCCTCGGAATCGCTCGTGATATCGAGCCGCCAACCGGTTAACCGGGCAGCAAGGCGGACGTTCTGCCCTTCGCGACCGATCGCGAGGGAGAGCTGATGGTCGGGCACCGTGACGAGCGCGATGCCGTCGTCCTCGAACAGTTCCACGACCAGCACCTTGGCCGGCGCGAGGGCGTTCGAGATGAACGTCTGCAAATCGGGGGCGTAACGGATTACGTCGATCTTCTCGCCGCGCAGTTCGTCGGAGACGTTGGCGATGCGGGAAGACTTCGGGCCCAGGCACGCGCCGACCGCGTCGATCTCGGGACGCTTCGAATGCACGGCGACTTTGGTACGCGATCCCGGTTCGCGTGCGATCGCCATGATCTCGACGATGTCGTCTTGGATCTCCGGTACTTGAAACTCGATCAGCCGCTGCACGAGGCCTTCGGCCGCGCGCGAGAGGACGACCAGCGGTCCCTTGTTCGTTTTGCGCACGTCGAGCACGTAGGCGCGAATGCGGTCGTTGATGCGGAAGTTTTCGCGCGGCACTTGCTCGGAGAACGGCAGCAGCGCTTCGTTCTTGTTATCGAGCAGCACGTACATGTTGCGCTGTTCGTAGCGCTGGACCGAACCCATCACGATATCGTGCAGCTTGGCGGAATACGTGTTGTACACCGTGTCGCGTTCGGCTTCACGGATGCGCTGCACGATCACTTGCTTCGCCGTCTGCGCGGCGATGCGGCCGAAGTCTTTCGGCGTAACTTCCTTATCGAAGAAGTCACCCGCTTCGTACTTCGAGCCGGCTTCGCCGACCGAGATCTCGAGCTTCGGATCGGTGACTTCGCCATCGACGACCACGTTGCGGCGGTGATAGACTTTGTAGTCGCCGGTTTGCCGATCGATCGACACGATCGCGTTGGCGTCGGGGCCGAAGTTCCGCTTGTAGGCGGAGATCAATGCGGACTCGAGCGCTTCGAGAAGGCTCTCGAAGCTGATGTTGCGTTCGGTCTCGATCTCGCGGAGGGCCGCGATCATCTCTGCATTCATGCCTTACTCTGCTTCTCTCGTTTTGCGCGCTGGAGATCCGCGCGGATATCGTACTCCAGATTCGCCGACTTGATCGCCGAGAACGGAATCGGCAATTCCGTTTCGCCCTTCGCGCCCGTGCGCAAGAGAATGTCGTCGCCGCGCGTTCCACCAAGAATGCCGCGATGCGTCTTCGCATTCGCGATTGCGGTCGTCGTGATGACTTTTGCGTTGCGTCCGTTGAAGCGGTCGTAATCACCCAGCGCAACGAGCGGCCGATCGACGCCGGCCGAACTCACCTCGAGGGTGTACATCGTTTCCGGAAAGGCGTCGAGGGCAGCATTGACGCGGGCGGCGATCCGCTCGCAGGTCGCGATATCGACGCCGCCCTCGCGATCGACCATCACCGTCAACTGGACCGTGCGTCCGGGACGAACGGTGGCCGTGACGATTTCGATCGCTGCGAATGCGGGGTCGCTCGGGATGGCTTGGACGACACGCTCGAACCGCTCGCCAAAGCTCGCTCCGGCCGCTGAGTCGGTCACGCCGTCCCTCCTTCCCTCGGACACAAGAGAAGCGCGGGCAGGTGCCCACGCTTCTCGCGTAATCCAAGGGGTAGTATTGCACGGACCCGCCCGATTGGCAAGCCTTAAGGCCGCCGGGGGTCAGGGTTGGCGGCGGGGGACCGGGGTTTTCAGGCTGCCGGGCTCGACTTTGATCATGCTCTTGTCGTCGCAGGAGACGTCGACGGTTTCCATCTCCGGTTTCACATCCCGCAGCGGTCCGGGGAACGACACCGCGCCGGGCTTGGAGACGTCGGGCGCTTTGTCGACCGGCCGCAGCGGGTGTTCGACGATCCGGTACGCGCGGCAGATGTCGTGGCCGAGCAACACGCTGTGCGTGCGCTCGTAGACGTACTCGACCGAATCGGCGCGGCCGATCGTTCGCGTCGTATAGATGAGGCCGAACGTCTTCGCTAGGATCTCGAGCGGCGGCGCGAGCGCGGCTTCGTAGGCATCCAGCACGCGGTTTGCGCTATAGCCGTTGCCGAGGTCGACGTGCTGCATGCCGGCCGTCGGCTTCGTCGGAATCGCCGCGCGCAGCCGGTCGTTAAGGCTCCCGAGACCGGGCGCCGCCGGGCTCGCGCCCGCCGTGGGCACTACCGCGGCGACGGCTGCCGCCGTGCGGACCGGGGCCGCGATCGGAACGGGTGAGGCGGCGGCCGCGGTGCGCGCGGGCGCGGGGCTCCGGGGCG
>PLRU01000007.1:4629-90583 GCA_003164045.1 Candidatus Lustribacter telmatis | reverse complement strand
GCGCGCGATGCCGGTTGGGCCAAAGCTGCGGTTGCGCCGCGGCTCGAGAAGATCGCGAGCCTCGGTCTCTCGGAAGAAGGCGAAGTGCATCCGCTGCGCATGGCGCGCGAACTCGCGAAGCGCATGCCGGCCGATGCGCTGTTTGTCGGCGACGGCGCGAACTGCAACAATTGGTATAAGGCGACGTTCCGCGTACAATCGTCGCCCGGTTTTCAAGACCACGAACCGTTCGGCGCGATGGGCACCGGCGTGCCGCACGCAATCGGCGCAGCGGCCGCGTTCCAGGAAGACGGCAGCAAACGCCAAGTCTTTCTCGGCACCGGTGACGGCGCGTTCGGGCAGTATCTCGGTGAACTCGCGACGGCGTCGCTCCACGGGTTCCCGATCTTCATCATGGTTGCGAACGACGGTACGTGGGGCTCGAGCCGCAGCATCACGCTGCGCATGTTCAACGGCACGACCGGCGTGGACATGAATCAGAGCCGCTACGACATCGTTGCGGAAGGGCTCGAATGTCACGGCGAATACGCGCAAACGCCCGCCGACGTCGGGCCGGCCTTCGATCGCGCGCTTGCCGCGCTAAAGGACGGCAAGCCGGCCGTCGTCAACGTGCTGGTTGATCGCGTCGCCAGCGGCGACCGCGCGGATCCGCTCGTGCAAATGATCAGCTTCAACCGCTTGCGCTTCGGAGGCGTCTGACGATGTTGACCAAGGAACAGAACGATCTTATCACCCGCACCGGACCCGGTACGCCCGGCGGCGATTTGTTGCGCCGCTACTGGCAGCCGATCGCGCTGAGTTCGGAGTTGCCGCCCGGCGGCGCGCCGCTGCCGATCGATCTGCTCGGCGAAGAACTCGTGCTCTTCCGCGACGAGCGGGGCCGTGTCGGTTTGCTCGATCGGCACTGCTGTCATCGCGGCACCGATCTCTCGTACGGCCGGCTCGAGGACGGTGGTTTGCGCTGCCTCTATCACGGCTGGTTGTACGACGTCACCGGCAAATGCCTGGAGCAGCCGGCCGAGCCGAAGCACAGCACGTTTAAAGACAAAGTTTGCCAAACGGCCTATCCGGTGCTCGAGCGGGCCGGTGCGTTCTTCGCCTATTTCGGGCCGGGCGCGGCACCTGAATTTCCGGCGTACGACTTTTTCATGGCCGCGCCGGAGTATCTGCACCAATCGAAAGTCTCGGTCGGCTGCAATTACATGCAAGCCAACGAGGGCAACTACGATCCGGCGCACGTCGGCTTCTTGCATCGTACCGAAGGTGAGAACCGGGCGGCAAATCGCGCGTTACATCGGGTCGGCGTCAGTGACGCGGAAGCTGCGCACGTCGATTCTGGCGAACCGCCGCGGCTCGAAGTCGAGGCCACCGCATTCGGCTTGCGCGTGTACCAGATTCGCTCGGGCGGCCCGGGGCGCGAATATCTGCGCGTTACCATTTTCGGCATGCCGAACTTTGCCGTCATTTCGGGACCGCAGGGCGGCGATGGACACATCGGCATTTGGCACGTGCCGATCGACGACGGTTCGCACTGGCGTTGGCATTTCGCGGTTCGGCGGGACGCGCCGCTCGACCATGACGGGCGGTATGCCACGAGCCATACGAACTCGCCGGAATACGAAGCCGAGTATACGTTGCGCCGCAAGAGTACGAACCGCTATCTGCAAGACCGCACGGACATGCAGGCGACCTTTACCGGCATGGGTCATAATTTCAATGCGCACGATGCGTTCGCAACCGAGAGTCAGGGTGCGATCCAAGACCGCACGCGGGAGAACACGGCCGCAAGCGATACCGCTGTCGTGGCAGCGCGCCGGATGATGCTGGCCGCCGTGGACGACGTTCGCGCCGGAAAGGAACCGCTCGGCGTTGTGCGCGACCCGACGCAGAATCGCTTTGTCGACCTGATCTCGTTCGACGTGCTCGCCGATGCGGCGCTCGACCGCCGCGACGTCGTGCGGCAAGTGATCGAGCGATGCGCCGTCGTTTCCTAGCCGCCGCCGCGGCCGCGGCGCTGTTGCTGCTGCCGCACGCGACGCCCGCGCAAAATGCGCCGCTGAAAATCGGCCTGATCATGAAGCTCAGCGGCCCGGGCGCGTCGCTCGCGCGCTCGGTCAACGCATCGATCGCCGCGTACTTTGCGTTGCACCACGGTGAAGTGCTCGGCGGCCGTCCGGTCGTGTTCGTTCGGCGCGATGATCTCGAAGTGCCGGAGACGGGGCGCCGGCTGGCACAAGAATTGATCGTTCAAGACAAGGTCGATATCTTGATGGGCGGGTCGGCGGCGCCGGAAGCGGTGGCGATCGGCGAGATCTCGACGCAGGCGAAAGTCCCGTACTTTATCATCAACGCGACGACGCCCGGACTGCTGTCGAAGGCACCGTATGCGATCCGCACGTCGATCCTAAACGCCGATCTGATGCCGCCGCTCGCGACGTGGGCGGTGCGTAACGGGATCAAAAACGTCTACTCGATCGTGGCTGATTATTCGACCGGCCGCGATAAAGTTGAAGCGCTGACGAACGGGCTCATCGCCGCCGGCGGCAAGATGACCGGCGGTGTCGCCGCACCACAGATCACGACCGATTTCTCCTCATACTTGCTGCGCGTGAAGGATGAGAAGCCCGATGCCGTGTTCGGGTTTTTCGCCGGCGGTCCGGGTTCGATCAACCTGATCAAGCAATTCAACACGACCGGGCTGAAGGCGACAATCAAGCTGCTCGGCGGCGGCGACCTTACTGCCGAAGAATTACTGGCAGCCGAAGGCGACGATGCGCTGGGGATCATTACGGTTTCCAACTACTCCGTAGCGCACGACTCGAAACTCAACCGTGACTTCGTGCGGGCGTATCGCGCGGCGTTGCCTGATGTGCGGCCCGATGATGCGCCGTCGTTTGTCGACGTGCAGACCTACGACGCGCTCGCGGCGATCGACCGGTCCATCGGCGCGCAGAAGGGCGCAATCGATGCGACCCGGACGATGGATGTGCTGCGCGGTGCGACCTTCGAGAGCCCGCGTGGAACGATCACGATCGATCCGGTGACGCGCGAGGTGCGCCAGACGGTTTACGTCCGCCGGGTCGAGCGGCGTGCCGGCCGCCTCATCAACGCCGAGATTGCGGCCTTTCCGCCCCGGGGCTAGGGAGGGTCGTTCTATGATTGATCGAAATTTGGGCGGATGCTGACGCAAGAACAAAACGATGCGCTTACTCGCTCCTCGGCCGGAACGCCCGGGGGTACGCTGCTGCGCAGTTACTGGCAGCCGATCGCGCTCTCGAAGGAGCTGCCGGAGGGCGGCGCACCCGTCTCGGTCGACGTCATGGGTGAGGAGCTCGTGCTCTTTCGCGACGATCAGGGGCGGCTGGGGCTGCTCGATCGGCATTGCTGCCACCGCGGCACCGATCTCTCGTTTGGGCGGCTCGAAGACGGCGGCTTGCGCTGCCTCTATCACGGCTGGCTCTATGACGTCACCGGCTGCTGCTTGGAACAGCCGGCGGAGCCGAAGAACAGCACGTTCAAGTCCAAGGTGCGTCAGCGCGCTTACCCGGTAATCGAGCGCGGCGGTGCGTTCTTCGCCTACATGGGCGAGGGCGAACCGCCGGAGTTTCCCAACTACGATTTTCTCTCGTATCCCGAAGAGCATCTACACGCGGCCAAAGTGCTTGTCGAGTGCAATTTCCTGCAAGCGAACGAGGGGAACTACGATCCGGCGCACGTCGGCTTCTTGCATAAGACGTTCGAGTCCGATCGTAAGCCCGGTCTGAAGTTCGGCTACCTTCACCGCGTCGGCGTCAGCGAAACCGACGTTGCCGAGATCGAACCCGAAGAAACGCCGCGGCTCGAAACGGAAGTCACCGATTTCGGCCTGCGCATCTTCCAGATCCGTTCGGGCGGTGCCGGCCGCAAGTACGTGCGCGTCACGATCTTTGGAATGCCGAACTTCTCGGTGATCGCGGGGCCCCAGGGGGGCGACGGGCACATCGGGATCTGGCACGTGCCGATCGACGATTACACGCACTGGCGCTGGCACTTCGCACTACGCCGCGACGCGCCGCTCGACGCAACGAGCCGCCTTCGCCGCAACCCCGGCGAGTACGAATCGGAATTCAAACTCAAGCGCAATGCGGCGAACCGCTATTTGCAAGATCGCAGCACGATGAACGAAACCTATACCGGAATGGGAAACAACTTCAACAGCCACGACGCCTTCGCGACCGGTAGCCAAGGCGCAATCCAAGACCGCACGCGCGAACATCTGGCAACCACCGACGTGGCGCTCGCCGCGGCACGGCGCTTGATGCTCAAAGCGATCGACGACGTCAAGGCGGGCAATGTGCCGCAAGGCGTGCTGCGCGATGCCGATGCCAACGACTATCGTTTGCTCTGCTCGTTCGACGTGCTCGCCGACGAGAACATTCCGAACACCGACCTCGTGCACATCATCGCCGAGCGCGCTGCCGTAACGGCCGGTTAACGCATGAGTGTGGAGATGGCAGAACGCCATGCGATCGAGTGGGAGTGCGCGTCGAACACCGTGCGCTTCTACAATCGGCTCGATGCGGTCCGCGGAGAAGAAGCCGCAGCGCTCTTTGCCGAGGACGGCATCTGGTACCGAGACGGCGATGAAGCCGGCTTCACCGGCCGCGCCGAGATCGCCGCGCACGTGAACAAATTACCCGAACGGGGAAATCCGAACGTTCCGCAGGCCGACCGGATGGTATTCCATTTGGTAACCAATGTTGAAGTATCGGTAATCGATGGACAGACCGCCGAAGTGCGCGCGCTGACCTCGGTCATCCCCGGTGCGCGGGGGAAAGATGGCGCTGCGGGAACTTCGCGTGGGATCGTTGCCGTTTTCCCGACGGTAGAGATTCACAAGAAGACTGCCGGCGGTTGGAAGATCGCCAGCAAGAAAACACAGCAGGCTCTCCGTGTCCCTTAAGCGTTTTATGGTGGCGGCATTCGCCGCGCTCTTTCTCTGTACGCTGCTGCCGCGCGAAGCGCCGGCACAGGCGGTGCCGTTGAAGATCGGCGTGATCATGTCGTTCAGCGGTCCGGGCGCCTCGCTCGGCCGGTCGGTGAATGGTTCGATCGCCGCCTGGATGGCGATGCATCACGATATGCTCGGCGGCCGCCCGGTCGTATTGATCAAACGTGACGATGCGCACGCGCCCGAAACGGCGCGCCGCCTGGCCCAAGAACTGATCGTTCAGGATAAGATCGATCTTCTGATGGGCGGTTCGTCCGCACCGGAAGCGGTAGCGATGAACGAAGTCTCCACGCAGGCGAAGATTCCGTACTTCATCATCAACGCAACCGCGCCAGGGCTGCTGGTGAAGGCGCCGTACGCCGTGCGCACGTCGTATCTGACGCCGGACTTTGGGCCGCCGCTGGCGCGCTGGGCTGTCAAAAACGGCATCAAATCGATCTACGCCGTCGTCGCTGACTACTCGAGCGGCGCCGATACGCTTTCGTCGCTGACCGATGCGATGGCCGCGAACGGCGGTAAGGTGATCGGCAGCGTCGCCGTGCCGCTGAACACGACGGACTTCTCGTCGTATTTGCTGCGGGCCAAAGATGCGAAGCCCGATGCACTCTTCGCCTTTGTCGGCGGCGGGCCGTCGTCGATCAACATCACCAAACAGTTCGGGACGAACGGTCTCAAATCGTCGATGAAGCTCATCGGCACGGCCGACCTCATTTCCGAGGAATTGATGGCGGCGGAAGGCACGGACGCGCTCGGCGTGGTGACCGCCTCTAATTACACCGTCGACCACAACTCGAAGCTCAACCGCGAGTACGTAGACGTCTATCGTAAGGTGATCGCAAATCCGACTTCGGATGACGAACCCTCGTTCATCGCCGTGCAAGCCTTCGACGCGCTCACCGCGATGGACCACGCCGTTGCCGGCCAAAAAGGCGCAATCGATCCGGTGAAAACGATCGAGGCCCTGCGCGGCTATACGTTCGAGAGTCCGCGCGGCATGATCACGATCGATGCGCAAACGCGCGAAGTTCACGAAAGCATGTACGTTCGCCGCACCGAGATGCGCGACGGCAAGTTCGTGAACTCCGAAATCGCGGCGTTCGCGCCGCCGAAGTAGCCTAAGGGGATGCTCCTTTGACACGTAGCGTCCCACGATCCACCTTCGGTTCGTGGGCGCCGCGCAAGGACCGGAACGTCATTGCGATCCTCGCCGCGCAAGAGCGGACCCGCGTCCAGGATTTGCTGCCGATCCGGCACGAGCGCATGCGCGCGTCGCCCTTCGCGTTCTATCGAGGCGCTGCCGCCGTGATGGCCGCCGACTTGGCCGACCTTCCCTTAACCGGCCTGCACGTCCAGGCGTGCGGCGACGCGCATCTGATGAATTTCGGCGCGTACGCATCACCCGAGCGAAGCATCGTCTTCGACGTGAATGATTTCGACGAAACGCTTGCAGGGCCGTGGGAGTGGGATATTCTGCGGCTTACCGCGAGTGTGGTGCTTGCGGCGCGCGGGAGTTCCTTCGGCCGGCGACCTACGAGCGATACCGCTCTCGCGACGGTTGCCAGTTACCGTGCCGCGATGGCACATTTTGCGAGCGTCTCGCCCCTCGAGGCGTGGTACGACCATGTCGAGCTAGCCGACATGTTCGCGTCGCCGCCGGCTTCGGCAGCGGACCTCAAATCGCAGTTGCTCGAACAGCACGCCTCGAGTCCGGAACAGCACGCGCCGATCCTCCGGGGCGCAAAGCAGCAACGCTTCGTCGACCAGCCGCCGCTCTTCCGGAAGATCGCACTCGACGACGACGAATCTGCGCTAGCGAAAGATGTCTTGGAAACGTATCGGACGACATTGCCCGACAACGTGCAAGTCTTGTT
This sequence comes from Candidatus Lustribacter telmatis, assembly GCA_003164045.1. Taxonomy (GTDB): domain Bacteria; phylum Vulcanimicrobiota; class Vulcanimicrobiia; order Vulcanimicrobiales; family Vulcanimicrobiaceae; genus Lustribacter; species Lustribacter telmatis. Next base: position 83,722 of record PLRU01000007.1, on the reverse strand, counting down.
GGATCGCTTTCAACTGCGTGATCTCGCGCAAAAGGTCGTCGGCGTCGGCAGCGTCGGAACGCGCTGTTACGCCGCGTTGTTTCAAACGGATCGCGGCGAGTCGTTGGTACTGCAACTCAAAGAGGCCGATGCCTCGGTCCTGGAGCCGTATGCGGGCGCGAGTACATACCCGCAGCACGGACAGCGGGTAGTTGAGGGGCAGCGCCTCATGCAAGCCACCAGTGATATTTTCTTGGGTTGGACGAGCAGCGCCGGCACTGCCTACTACGTTCGGCAGTTGCACGATATGAAGACATCGTTTCCGGTTACGCAGATGAGGCCACGCGAACTCACCCGTTACGCTCGGCTCTGTGCATGGACGCTCGCGCATGCTCACGCGCGCTCGGGCGACCCGCAAGCGCTTGCACGTTACCTCGGGCGCGGCACGGCGTTCGATGAGTCCGCTCTTGCGTTCGCAGCGACCTATGCCGACGTCACCGAGGCGGACTATAAGCTGTACTGCCGCACCGTCACGGCGTAGGAAGCGTTAGACGTCTTTGAGCACGTCGTTTGCGATCGTCGCAGCGCTAACGGCCGAGGGCCAGCCCGCATAGAACGCAACGTGCGTGATCATCTCCGAGAGCTCGGCTTTGGTCACGCCGTTGTTGATCGCGCGCACCAGATGGTTGGGTAGCTGCATCGGGCGGTAGAGCGCGGTCAAGACGGCGCATGTGATGAGGCTGCGGTCTCGCTTGGAGAGTTCGGTACGTTCCCAGACGTCGCCGAACAAGACATCTTCGGTGAGGTCGGCGAGCTTCGGGGCGAATGCGCGGAGTTCGCCGGGCGGTGGGGGCGTGGGCTTTGATGACATGCGGGCTCCTTCGGTTGCAGGACCGCTCCCTCATCCGGCGCAGCAAGTGAGATGAAACGCCGAACCGCTCTCGCGCTGGGCAGCGCGATGCTCGCCATGCCGGCCTTGGCCTCGGCGCAAGCCCTCACGGCGATTAGCATCGGCGGCGTGCCGGAAGAATCCGCAACGCCGGCGTTGTGGGCGCGGCAGAGCGGCATTTTTCGCCGCTCCGGACTCGATGTGACGATCGAGCCGCAAAATAGCGGCTCGGCCATCTCGGCGGCGGTCGTCGGCGGTTCGTATGCGATCGGCAAATCGAGCCTCGTCTCGCTGATCATCGCGCACGCGAAGGGCGTGCCGTTCGTACTCGTCGCGGGCGGCGGCCTCTACGATGCGAAGAACCCGAACTTCGGTCTCGTGGTGAAGGCCGACTCGCCGCTGAAGACGGCGGCCGATCTCAACGGCAAGAGCGTCGCGGTGTCGGCGCTTAACGATCTCTATGCGATCGGTACGAAGGCGTGGATGGATAAGAACGGCGGCGACTCTTCGACGATCAAGTTTCTCGAACTGCCGATCAGCGCCGTCGCCGACGCCATCGCCGCCGGGCGCGTCGATGCGGGCGGTCTCATCGATCCCGAACTGCAATCCGGCATCGACGCGGGCAAAGTGAAGTGGCTCGCCCGCGACTTCGATGCGATCGCCCTGCGCTTCATGTATACCGGCTGGTTCACCACCATGGACTATTTGGCGAAGAATCAGGCGACGGTCGAGAAGTTCGTGCGCGCGATGCGTGAATCGAGCGCCTACGTCAACGCGCATCCGGCCGATACCGTGGACGTGCTGGCGAAGTTCTCTGCGATGGAGCCGGCGCGCATCGCGAAGATGCATCGGATCAGTTATGCGACGGCGCTCGACCCGCGCCTGATTCAGCCGATGATCGATGCTTGTGCGAAGTACAAGGTGATTCCGGCCGCGTTCGACGCCAAGGATATGATCGCGAGCGGACTGCGCTAGCAGCTGCACATGAGCGTCCTAGATGTTGCCTTCGCCATCGCCGGCGTCGCGGTTGTGGTGCTCATTGCTTCCGACGTGTTTCAGAGCGTGGTCGTACCGCGGCCGACCTTCGCTTGGCGGCCGAGCGCGCTGATTTCGCGTAACGGGTGGAAAATTGTCGGCGCCGCCGGCATGCGCACGAACGATGAGGAGCGCCGGGAAGGCTTGTACGGCGTGTATGCGCCGTTACTGCTGGTATCGCTCATGGCGTTCTGGATCGTCGCGCTGACGCTTGGGTTCGGTCTGATCTTCTTTGCGCTCCGCGGTGAGCTCAAGCCGGCGCCCGCTACGTACTGGCAGGCGGTCTACTATGCGGGCACGTCGCTCCTTACGCTCGGCTATGGCGATATCACGGCGCAACACGGCATCGCCCGCGCGTTCTCGCTTGCCGCGGCGGCACTGGGTCTGGGCACGTTCGCGATCGTGACGGCATTTTTGTTCTCGCTCTTCGCCGCGTTCCAACGCCGGGAGGCGTTCATCGTCACTATGCGCGAGCGTACGGGCGCGCCGCCATCGGGCGTCGACTTTCTTGAACGGCATGTCGATCTCGAAATGCTCGACGATCTTGGCTCGACGTTTCGCCGAGCCGAGGAATGGATCGCCGACATCATGGAAACGCACCTGGCGTATCCCGCGTTGTCGTACTTCCGTTCGACGCACGATCACCAGTCGTGGGTGGGGACGATCGGCGCGTTGCTCGATGCGTCGACGCTCGTCATCACGACGGTCGACATCGGCTCCGTTGGGCCGGCGAAGATGCTGAGCCGCCTCGGGCGGCATTTGGTCAACGACTATTCGTATTACTACGGGTTCGATCAGAACATGACCGGAGCTTCGGGCATCGACCGCTCCGAGTTCGATGCGGTTTACGAGCGTTTACTAGCGAAAGGCCTTCGCATGCGAGAACGCGAGACGGCCTGGATCGAGTTCGCAGCGCTGCGCGGTAGTTACGCGTTGCCGCTCAACGGCATGGCGCGGTGGTGGCGCATTCCGCCGGCGCTTTGGATCGGCGATCGCTCGATCATCGCCACGCGGCACGCGCCGGTGCCGATCGTCCGATGAACCGCTCGAGGTTTCTGGCTGCGAGTACGGCTGGTGCCCTCGCGTTGCGCGCCGGCGCAGCGTCCGGACAATCGGGCGATGCCGTGCCGATCCGTATCGGAACGCCGGGACAGCAAGGCAACGCCGGCGTGTATTTCGCCGACGATCTCGGCNNTCGGCAATGCCGATCTGATCTCTATTTCGGCAGCGCGCGAACACGGCGTGCTGGTGAGCTGCATCGCGCCTGGCGTGTTGTGGTATGGGGCGAAGCCGACCGGCGCGATCATCGTGAGCAAGACCTCGGCGATGCGCGTACCGCGCGATCTGGAAGGCAAGACGATCGGCGTGCCGTCGATCGCCGGGCTCAGCCGGATCGCGACGGATGTCTGGCTTGACGGACTTGGACTGAATCGGGCAAGCGTGAAGTATGTTGAGATTCCGTCGGCAAGCGTGCCGCAGGCGGTGGCGCATGGGACGATCGATGCGGCGTTGATTACCGAGCCGACGCTATCGCTGTCACTGGCGGAGAATCGGATCTTCGCGTCGCCGTATGATGCGATTGCGCGGACGTTCGTGCAGACGGCCTGGTTTGGGGCGGATGATTGGATGGCGCGCAATCCGCGAACGGTGCGGCGGTTCGCAGTGGCGATTCGGAATGCGCAGCGGTGGGCTAATGCTCATCCGCGTGAAGCAGTTGTGATTTTTCAGAAGCACTCGGGGCAGACGGCGGAAATGCTCCGGGGCGTGACGCCGAGTCATTACGGTGAAGTGCTCGATCCGGCGCAGATGCAGCCGGTGCTCGACGCGGCTGCAAAATACCATGCCATTCCGCGAGCGATTGGGGCGAAAGAACTCATTAGCGGTTCTGCGTTAGATCCGCGTTAGCACTATTTTAGCCTCGGCTGCCAAAGCTCGATCTTGGTTCCATCGGGATCGAGGATCCATGCAAACTTGCCGCTCGGGTCGGAATCGTCACGCTTTATAATGCTGACGCCCTTGCTTTGCAAGCGGGCGACGAATGCGTCGAGATCGTCAACTGCGAAATCGATCATGAAATCTCGCGTAGAAGGCGCCGCATAGTTCGAGCGCTCAGGGAAGGCATTCCAGACCAGCACCGGCGGATGATTCGGTGCATCGTAGCGGAGCACGGCACCGCCCCATCTCTCGATCGAGATGCCGAGCACGTCGCGATACCATGCGGCTAATTTCTTTGGATCCTTGCTGGTGACAAATATGCCGCCGACACCCGTGATGCGACCGGCGGTTTGCGCGTCGACCACGCTTGACGAGAGTAAGGCCAGAAAAACAGCGCTGCAGATGAGCCTAGCAATCAACATACGGCTCGCTCCTAATCGTTGAACACACTATTGCGACGTCGCCAAGCGCGCCAAACGATGCCTTGACGCTTGTGGCGTGTTCGACGGCGTAGGCGCGCGTTAGCCCACCGGTTAGGACGATCGTTCCTGGGGCGAGTGTGATGTCGTCGCGGGCGAGGCGGTTGATGAGCCACGCTAATGCCCGTAGCGGATCGCCTAGCGCGTCGCTGCCTTTGCCGGTCGCGACGGGCTCGCCGTCAATGAAGAGCGTAGCGGGGATGCTGCGCAGATCGCCGAGTGCGCGCAGCGAGCGTTCGGCGCCGAGCACGTATCGCGCGGCTGAGCTATTGTCGGCGATGTTGTCGACGGCGGCGAACGTGTAGGTGTCGTAGCGCGTGTCGACGAGCTCGAGCGCGGGCATGACGGACTCCACTTCGAGATCGTCGCCGATGCGCAGCGCGATTTCGGGTTCCACCAGCGGGTGAATGAGGACTGTCATGTCGAGCGCGCTTGCGTTCGAGATGCGCGTGCCGGCGTAGAGGCGGCCGAAGTTCGGCCGGTCGACGTTCATTTGGCGACGCATGGCTTCGCTCGTGTAGCCGAGTTTGTAGCCGGTGACCGGTTGGGCGACCAGCGCCGCGCCGGCGGCCGCGATCGCGTAGGCTTCCCCTTCGGTGAGGTCGGGGACGCCTGCGGTGAGGCACTCGATCGGCGTTCGCGTCCGGCGAGCGTTGTCGAGCCGTTGCGCGGCTTCGGCGATGTTGATGCCGCTCAGAGCGAGACTTCCCACGGGCGTTCGCAACGCACGTGCGTTCGGTAGGCGGCGATATCGGCAGATCGCGTCAGCGTCACGGCGATTTCATCGGCGCCGGTGAGAAGCGCCTCGCGGCGGAAGGCCGGCAGGGTAAACGCGATCGGCGCGCTTTGCGGCGGCGTGAGGATGCCGCTCGCGATGTCGAGCTTGAACGCTGCTCCGCTCGCGGCTTGGCGTGCGAGGTCTTCGACGACGCCCTGCTCGAGCGTCAGCGGCAGCATTCCGTTGCGGAAGCAGTTGTCGAAGAAGATGCCCGCGATTGACGGCGCGATCACGCAGCGGATGCCGAAGGCGGCGAGCATCGTGGCGGCCGTTTCGCGCGAGCTGCCGCAGGCGAAGTTCGGGCCGCCGATCAGAAATTGCGCGTTGCGAAATGGCCGCTGGTTCAGGATGAACGGCAGCTCGTTGCCTGCATCGTCGAAGCGGCGGTTGCGGAAGAGATTGTGCGCGAGTTCGTCTTGCGTTCGCTCACCGGCCTTAGCCGCGCCGCCCTTCGATTCACGGTAGAGCGGCGCGATCGTATCGGTGTTGACGTCTGCCTCGAACAGCGGGGCCGCGGACCCGTCGAGCGTGACGAGCGCGTTCATACCAGCGCTCCGCGTTTGCGCGGATCGGCGATGGCGCCCGCGATCGCCGAGGCAGCGGCGAGTTCCGGGCTTGCGATGTGCGTGCGGCTGCCGGGTCCCTGGCGCCCGACGAAATTGCGGTTGGCCGTGGAGATTGCGCGCTGGCCGGTAGCGACGGTATCGCCGTTCGCGCCGAGACACATCGAGCATCCGGGCGCGCGCCATTCGAAGCCGGCGTTGCGGAAGATCTCGTGCAAGCCCTCGGCCTCGGCATCGCGTTTGACTTGTTCCGAGCCGGGCACGACCCAGGCGCGTACGCGCTCGTGCACCTTTTGGCCGCGTATTACGTTTGCCGCGGCGCGCAGATCGTCGAGCCGGCTGTTGGTGCACGAGCCGATGAACACGCGATCGATCGGCAGGCCTTCGATCGGTACGCCCGGCGTGAGGTCCATGTAGTCGAGCGCGGCTCGCATCGCCGTGCGCCGTGCGGCATCGGGCTCTCGATCGGGATCGGGAACGCGTTCGTCGATAGCGAGCACCGCGTCGAGACTGTTACCCCACGTCACTTGCGGCCCGAGTGCGCGCACGTCGATCCGGATATCCGTGTCGAACGTCGCATCGTCCGGCGACGGCAGCGTACGCCAGTCGGCAACGGCGGCATCCCACATCGCGCCTTTGGGCGCGTACCGGCGCCCCGCCAGCCATTCGAACGTCTCATCGTCGGGCGCGATCAACCCGTAGCGCGCGCCCCACTCGGCCGACATGTTGCAGACCGTGAACCGCGCTTCCATCGGTAGTGCACGAATTGCGGAGCCTGCATACTCGACGGCATGGCCGTTGCCGGCACTCACGCCGGCCGTTCGGATCACGTGCAGGATGAGGTCTTTGCTCGACGTGCCGGCCGGCAGCGGTCCGTCGAGCGTCACGCGCATTGAGCGCGGCTTGCGCACGACGCACGTTTGCGTCGCGAGGATGTGCGCGATCTCGCCTTGCCCCACGCCCCAGGCCAGCGCTCCGAGCGCACCGTTGGTCGTGGTGTGGCTATCGCCGATTGCGACGGTGAGTCCCGGCAATGCGATGCCGAGTTCGGGTGTGATGATGTGCACGATGCCGTGGCCGATCTCGCCGATATCGAACATGGTAATGCCGTGCTGCGCCGTGCCTTCGCGCAGTGCGATGACGAACGGGTTCTGCAGCTGCTTTGGATCCGCGTCGCGCGGGTCGGTCGAGACCGAGTGATCGGCGGTGGCAAAGGTCAGCTCCGGATGTGCGACCTTGAGGCCGCGCTTCGCGAGCGTGGTGAACGCGTGGCCGTTGAAGTCGGGCACGACGTGGCGATCGATGTGAAGAAGCTGGAAGCCTTCGCCGTAGTCGGCGACGACGTGTCGGTCCCAGATGGTCTCGAAGAGCGTGTTCAGTGGCTGTCCCTCGACGACGCTCGGGATGACGGAGATGGCACGACGTTGCTTCTTACGTCATCCTGGCAGGGCTATGGGCGTTTTAGGACGATGATGCGTTCGGCGCGGCGCGGGCCACCGCGGTTCTGATCGTAGTCGACGCGGACCGTGGAATTCGTGCGCAACTCGTTCATCGGGATCTGGACTTTCTCGTTGGCGGCAAAGGCATCTTCAAACGGCGCCTCCAGCATGAAGTGCACGACTTTGCCGCTGTTCTCGTCGATCACCGCGATGCTCGTGGCCGAAATACCCACGAGGCGGCCTTTGAGCGTTGCCATCTGCTCCATCGATGCCCCGGCGGGCAGCGGCGCCAGGCCGGCGAGAGCGGGAAGCACGGCGAGGCTCAGTGCGAGTAGCAGCGTTCGTACGGTCATTGGCGGTTATTTCTCCAGTGGATCTTTAACGTTCGGGAACGTGGCGATCTCGGTGTTTTGGTAGCGGTCGCCGACTTTGTCGACGCGCCGGATGTAGATGTTCTCGATGATGTCGCGGGTTTGCGGGTCGATCTGGATCGGGCCGCGCGGGCTCTCGAATTTCATGCCCTTGAGCGTCGCCATGGCTTTGTCGGGGTCGGATCCGCCGTTTTGCGCGGCGACGACTTTGTAGATTGCCTGCAAGGCGTCATACGTTGCAACCGCACCGAAGTCGGGAACTTCGACCGAGGGGTCGGCGGCGTGCATGTCGCGCGTGAGCTGCGCGTTGAGCGGCGAACTGTGCGAGGCGGAATAGTTCATCGACGTGATGACGCCGAGCGCGCCGTCTCCGAGGCCCGGGAGGTTCGCCTCGTTCGTCATGTCGCCGGTGCCGAGAATCTTCATCCCCGATTGCGGACCGCCGGCGCTGACCCACGCCTTGAGGAACGGACCGCCGGAAACCGTCAGGAAAACGAACACGGCCTGAGGCTTGGCGTCCTTGATCCGCTGGACGTACGCGGAGAAGTCGGTCGCGTTGACCGGGATGCGAACCTCGCCGAGAATCTTGCCGCCGCCGGCCGTGTAGGCTGTTTGAAAACCGTCGGCCGCATCGATCCCGGTGGCGAAATCAAGATACGCCATGTACGCGGTTTTGATGTTGTTCTTGAGCGCCCACTGCGCGAGCGAGTGGGTGAGCTGGCCTTCGGTATAACTGAAGCGCGAGAAGTAGGGGTTGGGGCCGAGCAGTCCGTTGGCCGCACCATTGGTGATGAGCAGCGGTTTCTTCACGCTCGTCGAGATCGGTCCGATCGCCATGGCGTTCGGTGAATACGTGATGCCCATGAGAAAGTCGACTTTGTCGCTGATGATCAGTTCTTGCGCGAGGCGCTTCGCCGTATCGGGCGCGAGGCCGCCGTCGTCGCGTTTGATGATCTCGAGTTTGCGGCCGGCGATCGAATCGCCGTGCTCTTTCATGAACGCGGCGACCGCCGCATCGGCGACCTTCGCGCCGGTGGTGTAGCCGCCCGAGAACGTCGCGATCCATCCGACGCGCAGCGGCGGTGAATCCGCGCCGGCGCCGTGCGGCACGAGCGCCGTGACGGCGACGGCGGTCGCCAGCAGCGCCGCGGAGATGGTGCGGTTACGCACCGGTTACTCCGCCACGTAGTTGCCGGCATCGAGCCGGATCAGGGCGTCGGCTTCGTTGAACGCAACGCCGATCGGATCGCGGCCGCTAGCGACGAGGTCGACTTCCGCTCGGAAGAGTTTGCGCAGCATGGAGACGCCGCGATCGGTCGACGCCAGCCGGTCCTCGCTGTGCAGCGTGATCTCGCCTTGACCCGACTGCGCTTCGTAGTCGCCGGGAAACTGCCGATGTTCGGCGGGCGTCAGTTCGCGCCACGCTTTGCCGCCGAGCAGCGAGCCGCGCCGGTCGCCCGTGTCGCCGTTCTTGGCCACGTTGAGGTTGTAGATGCGGAAGTGCGTGTCGTCGATCGGCATCATGAAGCCGAGGCCCGTCACCGGACCGAAGATCGAGAGCGTCGGCGAGGGAACGATGCGGCCCGTCGGCAGCGCGAGTTCGGTGACGCGGCGCAGCGTGCGGCCGTCGCTCATCGTGCGCACTTGCTGCGACTTGATGCCGCGCGGCGTGTACGCGTAGGTGACTTCCGGCATCGTACCCATGTCGGGTACGAATTGCGTCCCCGAAAAGCTGTCGTGCAGCACGACCACGTGAAATGGGTCCATGACGTTTTCGTAGTGCTGGAACCAGTTGAAGTCGCAGATCGCCGGGCCGCCGGTGCCGCGGCTTGTCGCATCGACGAGGATCGTTTCGTCCGCGGCGAGGTGTTCCAAGCAGTCGTAGCGCGGCAGCACGGGCTGCTTTTCCGGCGGCCCCATGTAGGCGAAGATCAAGCCGTAGCGTTCTTCGACCGGATAATAGGGTTGGAAGTAATTGTCGCGCGCGCGTCCGCCATCGGGTTCGAGCGGCTGGTCGAGGCACGTGCCGTCGGCATCGAAGACCCAGCCGTGGTAGCAGCAACGGATGCCGTGCTCTTCCGTGCGCCCGTAGTAGAGGCTCGTGCCGCGATGCGCGCAACGCGGATAGAGCAGGCCGGCGGTGCCGGATCCATCGCGATAGAGAACGAGGTCTTCGCCTAAGACGCGTACCATCTGCGGGGTGCGCGTCGCGTCGACCGACGGTGCGACGACTTGCCAGAAGCGGCGCAGATATTCGCCGGCCCGGGTCCCGCGCGTGACTTCGACGAGGTCGCGCTCAAAGGACGGTTCCGCGCGGTTATACGCGGAGCGCGTGGCCTGGGCCGGTTTGGACTCGATCATTCGCGGTCTCCCGTTGGCGCGGGGCAGCAAGGCTCTCTATGGCGAATCGACGTTGTGATGCAGCAGCCCTGTTTGCCCAACCGCGCACGCGCGCTCCGTTCACTGACGTTCGCCGCGGCAGCGTTTTCAGCACTCGGGGCGCGGGCTTCCGCGCAGTCGCGGCCGGTGATCCGGGTAGCGACGTTGCCGAGCGAAGCGGCGGCGGAGGTCTTCTATGCGCAAGAGATGGGCTTTTTCGCGAACGCCGGCATCGACGTCGACATTCAAATCATGCAGAACGGTGCCGCAGTGGCGGCGGCGGTTGCATCGAACGCCGTCGACGTCGGCTGGACGACGCCCGTGTCGCTGGCGATCGCGCGGCAGAAGGGCATTCCGTTTCTCACCATCGCCCCGGCGGTGCTCTACACCTCGGCGGCGCCGTTCACGGCGCTCTTCGTCGCGCAAGGTTCGCCGATCCGCACGGCGAGCGATCTGCGCGGCAAAGTCATCGGTGCCAACGGCTTGGGAACGATGACCGAGTATGGCCCGCGCGCGTGGATCGACCGCAACGGCGGCGACTCGACGCAGGTGCGCTTTCTCGAACTGCCGTTTTCGGCGATGGTGGATTCGCTCGTTGCGGGGCGCGTCGATGCCGCCGAGATCGGCGAACCGGCGCTCGCGGTCGCAACGGCCAAGAACCATCTGCTGGCCTATCCGATGAATGCCGTCGCTAGCGAGTTTATGTTCGGCGTATGGTTCGGCGGCATGGCGTGGGTTAAGGCGCACGCCGACCTCGTAGCGCGCTTTGCCGGTGCCATCCACAACACGGCCGTCTGGGCCAACACGCCGGCCAACCAGGTGCGCAGCGGTGCGATTCTCTCGCAATACACCAAAATCCCGATTCCGGTGATCGCCACGATGACGCGCGCCCGCTATGGCGAAGCGCTCACCGCCGCATTGATGCAGCCCGTCATCGACGTTGCCGCCCACTACCTGCATTTCGCGTCGTTCCCGGCGCAGGAGTTGATCTACGCACCAGCCCGCTAAGCCGCGCTCCGGCGCGCACCTGCTTGTCGATGCACTGCGTGCCAACGGCGCGGAGTTCATCTTCGGCGTTCCTGGTGAGAGTTTCGTCTCGGCACTCGACGCGCTCTATGAAAAAGATTCGCCGCGCTTTATTCTCTGCCGGCACGAGTCGGCCGCGGCGCATGCCGCCGAAGCCTACGGCAAGGCGACCGGAAAACCTGGGTTGTGCTATGTGACGCGCGGACCGGGCGCCTCGCATGCGGCGGTCGGCGTGCATACGGCGCGGCAAGACGACACGCCGATGATTTTGCTCGTCGGGCAGATCGTGCGGCGCAACATGCACCGCGAAGGTTGGCAAGAGATCGACGTGGCGCAAATGTTCGGCGGCATGGCGAAGTTCGCGCTCCAAATCGACGATGCTTCGCGCATTCCCGAATTCGTTCGCCGTGCGTACGTCACGGCCGTGTCGGGGCGTCCGGGACCGGTCGTGTTGGCGATTCCCGAAGACGTGCTCGACGAGGTGGCTGAGGCTGAAGATCTGCCGGCCTATGAGCGCGCTCGCGCCTATCCGGCGCCGGCCGATCTCGAGCGCCTGCGAGCGCTGCTGGCCGAAGCGGCGCGGCCGCTCGTGCTCGTGGGCGGCAGCGGTTGGGATGCGCGAGCGCGCGCGGACTTACAGGCGTTTGCGGAACGCAACAGCTTGCCGGTCGCGACGACATTTCGCCGGCAAGCGCTCTTCGACAACGAGCATCCGCTCTACGCCGGAACCGCCGGCATCGGCATCGATCCCGCGCTTGCCAAACGCGTGCGCGAAGCCGATGTAATCCTGGCGGTCGGTACGCGCCTCGATGACGTGACGACGAGTGCGTACACGATCATTGAAGCGCCGCGTCCGCACCAGCGCTTGATTCACGTCTATCCGGGCGCGGACGAACTCGGACGCGTGTTCTGCCCCGAACTCGCCATCGAAGCCGGGCCGAATGAGTTCACGGCGGCGGTTGCCGGAATGAACCCGGTCAATGCGCGCGCGTGGAAAGCTTGGGCCGGGGACGCGCACGCCGACTACGTGAAGCGCGAAGCGGCAGCGCCGTCGCCGGGGAAGCTCGATATGGTTGCCGTGATGGCCACGATGCGCGAGTTGCTTCCGCGCGACGCCGTTATCACGACGGGCGCGGGCAATTACGCGGCGTGGTCGCATCGGTTCTTGCACTACACGCAACCCGGCACGCAGTTGGCGCCGGTCAGCGGCTCGATGGGGTACGGCATTCCGGCAGCAATTGCCGCGCAGCTCGTCTATCCGGGACGGACGGTCGTCGCGTTCGCGGGCGACGGCGATTTCCAAATGTGCGGCCACGAACTCGGGACGGCGCGTCAATACGACCTGCCGATCGTCGTGATCTTGGTCGAAAACGGCATCCACGGCAGCATCCGCGTCCACCAGGAGCGGAACTTCCCCGGCCGCGTCATCGCGACGGACATCGTCAATCCGGATTTTGTCGCCTATGCCAAAGCGTTCGGTGCGCACAGCGAACTCGTGGAGACGGCGGATGCGTTCGGCGGAGCGTTCGAGCGGGCACTTGCCGCCACGACGCCCTCAGTGCTGGTGCTCCGTCTCGATCCCGATGCGATCACTCCGGACGCCTCGCTCACCACGATCCGCGCCCGCGCCACGGCAAAGGCTGGTTAGACATGCGCGCCGACATCAAGCCCGGCAGCACGCTGCCGGATTATCAACTCAGCGACAACACGGGCAAGCACGTGAAGCTTTCCCAGCTGCAGGGCCAAGATCCGATGATCGTCGTGCTCGCGCGCGGCGGCTATTGTCCGAAGGATCGCCGTCAACATGAGGGTCTCGCGACGCTCTGGCGCGAGATGATGCCCGGTGTCGGGTATTGCCGCATGGTTACGATCAGCACCGACAACTTGCTCGCAACCAACGAGTTTCGCAGCGCCGTCGCCGCCGGCTGGCCGTTTCTCTCCGATCCGCGCCGCACGATCCAAAAAGATCTCGACATCGCGGAGTATACCGATCCCGATCACAACCCGATGGTGCCGCACACGATCGTCTGCGCGCCGAACCTGAAAATCCATAAGATCTACAACGGCTACTGGTTCTTCGGCCGGCCAACAATCGAAGAACTCCGCCTCGATCTGCGCGCCGTGCTCCAAGAATGCCGCTGGGATTGGGACCTCTCGCGCCCCGACGTGCGCGCCGCCTGGCAAGCCGGCGAAAAAGACAAGTTCTACCCGTACGGCAAGACCTACGCCCAAGTCTTCGCCGGCGACGAAAAGGACGACCATGCTGACGCGTGAGGAAAACGAGCTGCTCTGCCGGGTTGGGCCGGACGCGCCGATGGGTGGGATGCTGCGGCGCTATTGGCTGCCGGCGATCGTGAGCTCGGAGCTGGCTGCCGATGGCGCACCGAAGCGCGTGTCGTTGTTGGGCGAAAAGCTCGTTGCGTTTCGGGATTCGCGTGGCGTCGTTGGATTGCTTGATGAGAGTTGTCCGCACCGCGGCGCCTCGCTCGTGCTCGGGCGTAATGAAGAGTGCGGGATTCGCTGCCTCTATCACGGTTGGAAGATCGACACTGGCGGAAACGTAACCGAAACTCCGCCGGAACCGGAAGACAGTTCCTTCGGCGCGCGCATTCGTACCACGTCGTATCCGGTAGAAGAGCGCGGTGGCTTTGTGTGGGCGTACATGGGGCCGGCCGGAACGATGCCGCCGCCGCTCGACTTCGAGTGGACGGCTGGCCCCGATACGCATCGGGTGATCATCAAAGTGCGCGCGGCGTGCAACTGGCTGCAGACGCTCGAGGGCGTCATCGACTCCGCGCACAGCAACTTCTTGCACGCGGACTTGCTGGTCGGCACCGCCGGCGTGAGCACGACGCATCTCAAGGATGATGGGGCGTTTGCACGGCCGTCGAACGATGGGCGGCCGAAGATCGAGGTCGAGGATACGCCGTACGGGTTCAAGTACGCAGCGATCCGGCGGCCTATGGTCGATGCCGACACCAAGAAGTACGTGCGCATCACGCACTTCATCGCGCCGATTTTCGCGATCTTTCCGGCCGCGGCCGGCCTCGTGAACATGCAGATGTTCGTGCCTTTGGATGACGAGAACACGATGCATTACTTCGTGAAGCTCAGCCTCGGCGATCCGATCGACGACCGGCAACGTGAGATTCACATGAAACGGGCCGGGACGCGCATGGGGCTCGAGATCGATGAAGACTATAACATGCTGCGAAACAGCGAGAACCTGTGGCTTCAAGACCGCGCGGCGATGGAGAGCGGCGCCTCAATTACGGGCATCAATGGCGTAACGACGCAAGATGTCGTGATGCAAGAGAGCATGGGCCCGATCTACGACCGTACGAAGGAGCACCTCGGCGCGAGCGACGCCGCGCTGATTCGCATGCGTCGCCTAATGCTCGATTCGGTGCGGCGCTTCACTGCCGACGGTACGCCGCCGTTGGGCCTGGCAGAGCCGATCGACTACGCGCTCATTCACGCGCGCGAACGGCTCATTCCGGTCGATGCGCCTTGGCAGAGCATCGACGACCCCGATCCATCAACAGGCCTCATCGAAGCCCATCGCCGTTAACCGTCCGCTGAAGAACAGAAATGTGGTGTACGCGGTGCACGGCGAGTTCGGCGCCGGATTGTTTAACGTGCGCGTGTAGGTCAGGATCTGCTCGCCGGGCGGATCGTAGACGACGTGCCCGCGCGGCGGCCCGCCGGGCGCTTCACGCCGCGCATGTCGAGGAATCGCGTTTGACCGGTGCCGGCCGGGTCGACGATCTCGTCGCGAACGGTTGTCGGCGCCGCTCGCGATTGTTCGGCGCGGGGAATCTGCGAAGGCGATCGCTCGGACGCATCGGAGCGTCGACATTATGGCAGCACTGCGGGATTCACGACGTTCGTCGGCCGGCCGGCAGCGTAGGCGACGACTTGTTCGAAGATGTCGCTAAATTGGATTTCATACTCGTCTCGAGAAACGTAGCCGATGTGCGGCGTGCAGACGACGTTGTCCATCGTAAGCAGCGGATGCGCGGTGTCGGTCAGAGGCTCATCTTCGTAGACGTCGATCGCCGCCATCCCGGGCCGTCCCGCACGCAACGCATTCACCAACGCACCGGGTTCGACCAGCTGCGCCCGGCTGGTATTGACGAAGAGCGCATCGGTCTTCATGCGCGCCAGATCCGCGGCCGTGACGATGCCGCGGGTGGCGTCGACCAAGCGCATGTGAAGCGAGAGCACGTCGCACGCCTTGAAAAATGCCGCTTTGCTTGGCGCGGCATCGTAGCCGTCGTCGTGCGCCTGAGCCCGGGCTGCTTCGCGCGCCCACACCAGCACGTTCATGCCGAACGCGCGGCCGTAGCCTGCGACGGCGGCGCCGATTCTGCCGTAACCGTAGATTCCCAGGGTCTTTCCACGCAGGCTGCTGCCTACGCCGATCTGCCACGTACCCCGGCGTAACGCCGCCATTTGCTGCGGTATCTGACGTACGGCGGCGAGGATCAATCCCCACGTCAACTCGGCGGCCGCGTACGACGGCGTTCCCGCATGCTGACCTGAAGAGACGATCACGCCGAGTCGCGTGCAGGCATCGATATCGATATGCGGATAGACGCTGCGTTGACTGATCAACCGCAGTTTGGGCAGGCGTTCTAAGAGCGGGGCGCGGATCTGGGTGCGTTCTCGAATGAGCACCAGCACTTCGGTATCGCGCAACCGGTCTGCGAGCGCGTCTACGTCTTGCGTGTGATCGTTCCAGATCGTGACGTCGTCGTTCGCCAGCATGTCGAAGCAACGCAGCGTGCGCAGCGTATCGAAGTAGTCGTCGAGGATAGCGACATTCATAACGCTGCGTTCCACGCGTATTCTAGAAGACCATGGTCCTTCGACTACGCGCACTTCGTGCGCTGCGCTCAGGATGACAAATATTTTGGGGTGGGCTAGCTAAACGCCCGTTCTTGCTTGATCGTTACGCGCTGCATCGTGCGGTGGCTTGGGTAGTAGTCGTTGGCTGCGTAGTGTTGGGTGCCGCGGTTGTCCCAGAAGACCATCGAGTTGGGTTGCCAGTGGAAGCGGAATTGGTATTCGGGCGTTGCGGCCTGAACGTAGAGGAAGTCGAGTAGCGCGCGGCTTTCGTCTTCGCGCATGTCTTTGATCGCCAGCGTGAACTGCGGGTTGACGAAGAGTATCTTTTGCCCGGTTGCCGGATGCGTCGTGACGACGGGGTGCGTCGGGTTGGGCAATTCCTCTTCCATTTGCGCGAGGCGTTCGTGACGTTCGCGAATCGGTAAATGGTCGAACTTGTGGCGGAAGTTTGCGAAATCGTGCACGGCTTCGAGGCCGGAGAGAAACTTCTGCATCTTATCGCTGAGGCCGGCGTACGCCGCGGCCATGTCGGCCCACAGCGTATCGCCGCCGCGTTCGGGCATCCGAATGCAGCGCAAGATCGAGCCCATCGGCGGATCGAGGCGAAACGTTTCGTCGGAGTGCCAGACGTCGGTTGAAAATACCGGATTGTCTTTGTGGTTGTCGAGCACCGTGACTTCGGGGAAATCATCGAGGTGCGGTACGAACGGGTGCACGGTCAGTTCGCCGAAGAGTTTGCCGAACGCGACGTGCTGCGCCGGCGTCATCGCAGCGTCGCGGAAGAAGAGCACCTTGTAGTTCATCAGCGCGCGATGGATCGTGCGCGCGACGGCGTCGCCCACGGGCTGCGTGAAATCGACGCCGCGGATTTCTGCCACGAACGTCGGGCCATAGGGAATGACTTCCGTGCGATCGATCCGATCAGCCGTTTGTGCCACGAGCGTGCTCCTTAGCCGGGAGGGTGAGGTGCGCGAGCGTCGCCGGCGACGGCGGCGCGGTGAGGATGCCGATGCTGGCATCGATGAGGTTGTTGAGAAAGGCGTCTTGCGCCAATACGAACGGGCCGGCGCCGCCCTTGGTGCGCAGGCGTTCGCGATCGGCGAGAGCGTGGATGATCCCACCGACCATCAGCCGCAGCCGTTCGGAGAAGAGCGGCTCGGGAATCGCGCCGGGCAAGCCGCGTAGCGCGGCATAGATCCGCCGCAGCAGTGCCGCCGATTCGCCGTGCTCGATCAAGAGATCGCGCCGCTGGCGATCGGAGAAGAGATGGGCCAGGAAGCGGACGTAGGCGCTGCCGCTGGCATCGCGTTCGACCCGCTCGGCCAGCGGCGTCGCAATGGCCCCGATGAGCGCGCGCATGTCGCCGGCGACGCCGGGAACCTCGAACATGTGCGCCCGGCGCTCGTTGATCTCCCCAATGCGCTGTGCGTGGAGCGCGACGATCAGATCGTCCTTCGAGCCGAAATGGTAGCGGATGGCGGACTGGTTTCGCTGACCCGCGGCCAGGGCGATCTGGCGCGCCGAGACCGCCTCGATGCCGTATTCGGCGAAGAGCCCCTCGGCGGCCGTCATCAGCCGCGCCTTGGTCAGATCCGCCGATTCCGGCGCGGTAGCCATGTAATGAGTCTAATTAATGAAAGTCATTATGGCAACCCCCAAGCCGTACGAAGGTGGGCCGGTGCGCCGGGGAAACCCTCGCGCCATGGATTCCCATAGCGATCTCGGCCTCGATCTGGTGGTAGCCTACCGCACCCTCGCGGAACACGGCATTCTCGATGCGTACGGTCACGTGAGCGTGCGTTCACCGTCGCGGCCCGACCGGTTCTTTCTCTCGCGAGCGCTGGCGCCGGAACTCGTCACGTTCGACGATATCATGGAGTTCACGCTCGATAGCGAAGCGGTGGATCCACGGGGCCGCGAGCTCTACTCCGAGCGCTTCATTCACGGCGAAATGTACCGCAGCCGCCCCGACGTGCATGCCGTCGTGCACAATCATTCGCCCACGATCGTGCCGTTCAGCATCACGCCCGACGTGAAGCTCAAGCCGTTGTCGGCCGTGACGTCGTTCATTGGTCTCGGCGTTCCGACGTTCGAGATCCGCGACTTCCAAATGGGCAGCGACATGCGCATCCTGACGAACGACATGGGCCGCAACTTGGCCGGCATCGTTGCCGACAAGCCGGCGGCGCTCATGCGCGGCCACGGCGCGGTCGTGGTTGCACCGGACATCGCGACGGTGGTCGCGCGCTGCATCTACCTCGAACTTGCGGCACAGCAGTTGCTGCAAGCGATGCAGATGGCCGGACCGGGCGGCCGCGTGATCGCGCTTGATGACTCCGAAGTCGCGGCGGTGCAAAAACGCCAGGAGTTCAGCCGTCCGTGGTTACTCTATCGAACGAAAGCGCTCAATCGCATCGCGGCCGAAGCGGCGGGCGATCCGCCGCGCGAACGTACTTAGGGTGCGATGAACTCCGCGGTCGTCACGGGCCGCGAGATGAGGCCGTAACGTAGCGCGAAATCGAGCGGCGCCTGCACGTACTTCGGATTGCTCGACGTGGCGAAGTAGGCGCGCGTCATCGCGGCGACGACCGTCGGGTCCATCTTCGATACCTTTGCGAGGATATCGGCCGATTGCGGCTGGTGGTCGTTCGACCAGCGCGCCGTCGCATAGATGCCGCTGACGAGCCGCTTCGCGGTGTCGGGGTTTTTCTGCAGCCAGCTCTTGCTCGTGAACCACACGATGTTGGCAAACTCCGGCGCGATCACTTCGTACACGTCGGCGAACGCGCGCGCTTCGTTCAAGTGAATCGCGCTGCTGAGGGCGGGTTCGGCGATCGTTGCAGCTTGTACGGTGCCGCGTTGCAGCGCCGGACCCATCTCGGGGAATTTCAGCTCGATGAAATGCACGCGGGCCGGCGGGACGCCGTTGTGCTCGAGCCATGCGGCGACGCCGAGCTGGTTGAAGTCGTTGAGTGACGAGACCGCGATCGTCCCGCCGTCGAGGTCTTTGGCCGTCTTGAACGGCGAGTTCTTCGCCACGCATAGGCGTGAATACGAGTGCTTCGCCGAATACAGCGCCGCCGGTGCGATCATCAAGAGCGGAATGCCCTTCGCAACCGCAGCCGCAACGGTCACGATGTTGGCCAAGCCGACATCGAGGTCGCCGCCGAGCACAGACTGCACGATGGTCGAGCCGTTGGGAAGCGTCGAGAGCTGCGCATCGATGCCGTTGTTGCGATAGATCCCCTGGTCGACGCCGAAGTACGTCTCGCCAAACGGATCGATCGACATCGTCCCGATGCGCACGGTTGCGGGCGCCGCTTGCGCGCCGGCGGGTCGCGTCATGGCGACGATGCCGCCGGCGACAAGTCCGAGTGCAATGGAGCGGGGGATGGAATGCATAGCGGGCTCTTCTCGTGCGCCGCGCGCGAATGCTTCTAGCCCGCGTACTCCAGCACGTCGTGGCCGTCCCGGAGGATGACGCTTCCGCCGGGAGACGCGACGGTGATCGACGCCGATTCGCCGCCCTCAAAACCCAGCAGCAGCAACGGCCCGTCCTCTTGAACGGCGTGAACCGTGCCCCCGATCGGGAGCGTCGGAATAGCCACTTTGGTGCGGATCGTCAGCTTGGATGCGTCTTCGAAGGCAACGATGAGCCCGTCGCCGTCTTGTTGCGACGAGGCGACGCGTCGTCCAGCGATGAGGTGCGTGAGTTTTTGGTTCCGTGCCGGCACGCCGAAGGGTTATCGCTTTACGCAGTCCGGTTCCCCGGTCGTGCAGAGCCAGTCGTTCTCGTCTTTGGCTTCAACCGGTCCGGCGTTTGCGCCGAAGACGCTGTGATAGGCTTTGACCCAATCGGTCTTGATGGCATCTTGCGCGTCGAGCAAATCCATCGTCCCGGCGCACACCCGCTTGTGCAGGGCGTCCTCGAGCTTGTCCTTGACCCGCGCGCCCCAGGTAATTCCGTACGGCTCGGGCCAAAGATTTTCGATTGCATTTGAACCGCCGAGCTCGAGTGAGATGAGGTGATCGACCTCGTACTTCTTGCCGTCGGGAGTAATGCCGTAGTCTTGGAAGGCTTGGTTGTGGATGGCGACCGGCACGTTGCGGACTTTTTTTGAATAGCCGGAGACACAGATGTCGTCTTTGCTTACGGCAAATGTGGCGCCCGGCGTCTTCGTCTTGTTCGGGTACGTCCCGCTGTCTTGCGCGAGACCGAGTGCGGTCGAGCTAAAAACGAAAAGAACAACGGCTGCTAAGCTCCGGAACATTTGCACACCTCTCAAAGAACTGCGTCGTGCGTACGACTGTAGCACGAATGCTTGCTTGCGCACCAGCCTCAGACGGGCGCGAAGATCTCGTCAACGGGAACGGGATGCGCGATGAGACCTTGTTCGACGAGGTACGTCATCAGGGCGTCCAACGTTGGGCGGTTCGGTTCGACGCCGTACGGCCACGGATCTCCGCCGAAGACGCGGTCGATCTCGTCGACGTCGTCGATCATCCACGGCAGCATGTACGCGAGCGTTCCGACTCGGCGGATGCGTTCCCACGCGCGGGCTTTCGCCGCGTCGAACGCCGCATAGAGACGCACTCCGAGCGAAGGATCGCTCTCGTATACCGAACGGCGCACGACGACGGTGTGCATGATCGGGAAGATGTGTGTGCGCTGGTAGTAGTCTTGTTCGACGGTCCGAAAATCCGGGAACAGCCGGACGAGGTCGGGATTGGTGCGCATAGCGTCCGGCATGTCCGTGCCCATGACGGCGTCGAGCTCGCCCGCATCGAAGAGATCGCTCAGCGACTTGCCGCTGCGGTTCTGTGTGATGTCCGCCGGACGCAATAACGGCATCGCGGCGGGGTTGCCGTGGCTCGTCGCGTGGTTGATCGAGCCTTGCGTCCAGCGCACGCCGGAAAGATCGACGCCGTAGTCGTGCTCGAGCAGCCCGCGCATATAGACGGCCGCGGTCATCGTGTAGAGCGGCACGCCGATGCGTTTGCCGGCCAAGTCGTTCGGTGCCGTGACCGTGCGCCGGTTCACGGCGATCATGCTATGGCGGAAGACGCGCGACGGGAAGACCGGCAGCGCGACGAACGGGCACTCGCCGGCAGTGTAGCGGCAGATGTATTCCGAGAGCGACATTTCCGCGAGATCGAACTCGTCGCCGCCCGCCAGGCGGTCGAAAATTTGGCGCGGATCGTCGATCGGCACGTACGTCAGATCGACGTCCGCCACGCGCACTTCACCGGTGAGCAGCGGCAGCGTGCGATCGTACACGCCGCACGCGAACGTGAGCTTGGCCCTCACTTGCGCAGTTCGGGGGCGAAGAGGTCCTCGGGCGCGACCGGCTTCGTGATGAGGCCGTACTTGAGAGCGGCATCGAGGTGCGGCTTGAGCGCTGCCGGGTCGGGCGACTCATCGAAAACGACCCGCGGCATCGCGCGTACGATCGCCGGGTCGAGCTTGGTGAGACCGATCAGCACCTCGGCCGTCTGCGCGCGATGCGTGTTCGACCATGCCGCCGCACGGTAGATCATCGCCGCGAACTTGCGCGCGAGGTCAGGATTCGCCGACACCCACGCGGCGGTTGAAAACCAAGCCGTGATCAGAAAGCGGGAGCCGATGGCGTCGTAGACGGCGGCGAAGACGCGCGCGTCTTTCTTGGCGCTCGTCGCTTGCGGCTCGGCGACTAGCGCCGCATCGATGCGGTGCGTCGCGAGCGCTTGCGGCATCTCGGCAAACGGCATGTCGATGAAGTGCACGGTCGTCGAGTCGCCGCCGTTTTTATCAATCCATATCTCCGGTCCGAGCTGCGAGATGCTCTTGAGCCCGTTGACGGCGATGATCTTCCCGTTGAGGTCGCGAGCCGTGCGTAAGGTCGAATCACGCGCGACCATCAACACCGATGTCGGTTCTTTACTGGTATAGAGACCGGCCGGAGCAACCATCACCAGCGGCAGACCCTTTTCGCGCGCCGTCGCGAGCGAGCTCACGTTGGTGAGTCCGATATCGGCGGCTCCGCCGGCAATTGCGGCTTGCACGGCGGCACCCGCGTACATCGTCTCCGCATGAAGGCTGAGTCCGCTTTGGTCGACGATGCCGGCTGCTTGCGCGTACTGCACTTCGAGGCCGGTGTCGATCGGCAATCCGATTACGCGAATCGGATCGGCCGCGGATGCGGCGCTGACCGGGAGCAGCGGTGCCACGCCGGCCGCTCCGAGCAGCCGGATTGCCCTATCTCGTTTCATCCGGAACGCGTTCCGTTCGAGCGGCCTGCACGCCTGGCGCGCGTCATTTGGCGGCTGCGGCGAGCGGCGCCGTTGCGTGTTCGGGCCGCAGGTTCGCGGGCAGCGCCAACACGAGTCCCGCCGCCACGACGGCCAGACAAAGCAGAATGAGATACACTTCGTGGAGCGAGAGCGCAATGGCGTTCGCATCACGCGCGAGATCGAAGGCCGGAATGAGCGCGCGCCGCTGCGGATCCATGAGCTGGCCCACCACCTTGCCGGCGTTGGGAATGCGCGAATAGACGCCGATGTTAAAGACGGCGCCGAAGACCGCCGACCCGATCGATTGGCCGACTTGGCGCAAGAAGATGTTCGACGATGTCGCCGCGCCGCGCAATTCCCACTTCACCGAACCTTGGGTCGAGATCACGAACACGCTGTTGATCATGCCGAAGCCGAGACCCAGCAGCATGATACCGGCGTACGCGAGTGCTATGTTCGAACCGGCGTTCAAGGTCGTGAGCACGCAGCTGCCGATGAGCATCGGAACGGTTCCACAGAGCGCGGTCGTGCGATAGCTGAAGCGCAGTTGGAGCCGGGCGCCGCTAAGCGAGCCGCAGGTCCAGCCGACGAAGATCGAACCGAGCACGGAGCCGGCGATAACGGCCGGGCGACCCATCGCACCTTGCACGAACGTCGGCATGAACGCCGTAATGCCCATCATCATCGCGCCGAGGAAAAAATTGCCCGAATTGGCGACCAGAATGATGCGGATGCGATAGAGAAAGAGCGGCATCATCGGTTCCGGCGCGCGAAGCTCGTGCCAAATCAGAACGGCGAGCACGGCGATCGCGATGCCGGCGAGCGTGAGCGCCGGCCGGAGCGGCATGTTCCCGGCCATCACGAGCACGTACATCAACGTGCCCACGCCGATCGCGAGCAGTATCGAGCCGGCATAGTCGATGCGGTGCGCGACCCGTTCGATGTGTTCGTGGTACACGCGCACGACCACCGCGATGCACGCGATGCCGACCGGGACGTTGAGCCAGAAGATGATCGGCCAGCCGAAGTGCTGGATCAAGAATGCGCCGAGCAACGGACCGATCACGGCAGAGAACGCCCACGTCGAGGAGAGGAAGCCTTGCACGCGCGCGCGCTCGCGTCCCTGATACATGTCGCCGACGATCGTGATCGCGATGGGCTGCACGCCGCCGGCGCCGATGCCCTGCAGCGCGCGGAAGAGTATGAGCGTGAGCATGTCGTGCGCGAAACCGCTGAGGATCGAACCGGCGAGGAAGACCACGATCGCGACGATGAGCAGCGCTTTGCGACCGAAGAAATCGGCTAAGCGGCCGTATATCGGTATCGTTACCGCTTGCGTGAGCAGATAGGCGCCGAAGACCCAGCTGAAGTAGCGCAGGCCGCCGAGGTCGCCGACGATCGTCGGCATGGCCGTCGCGACGATCGTCGCCTCGACGGACACCATGAAAATCGCGAGGATCATCGCGATAAAGACGACCTCGCGGGTCGCCAGTTGCCGCCCGAACACTAGAGCTTGCTGGTATCGATCGCGTCCGACCACGCTTCCCATGCACGATTTTGCGAGAGCGGCTCGGAGAGCAGCTGGGCCGCACGTTCCACTTCACCGTCGCTGAGATAACGCACGTCGCCGAAGGTGCGCGCCGTCGTCACCAGCTCGGCGTTCTTCTGCAAGTACACGCAGGTGAAGACGACTTCTTTGAGCGTGCGGCCGGCAACGGCGGTGCCGTGGCCGCGCATCAGCACGACGCGTCCGCTCGCCAGCGTCTTGGCCAGGCTCGCGCCTTGGTCGTGCGTCGTGACGAGCAGGTTCGTGTCGCCGAACTCATCGGCGATGTCCCACGTCGGCACGTGTGCGCCGATCACGCTGCCCATGTGGAAGATCGGGCGCATGGGAACGCTGGTCACGCCGAACGGGATCGTTGCGGCGGAATGATTGTGGCATACCGCCATCACGTCGGGGCGCGCCTGATAGATACCGCCATGAATCGCCCGCTCGGCATACATCGCTCGCCCGTTTTGGTCGATCGGTTCGTTCTCCAGCGTAAATTCGATCAAGTCGGCGCGCGTTACGCCGGCCGGGCCTTTCGAGCAAGCGAGAAAGTAGCGGTCCGGACGTTCCGGATGCCGGATTGAAACGTGGCCGAACGCATCGACCACGTTGTGAGCGGCAAGGATTCTATTGGCGATCACCAGATCGCGCAGCGCGTCGTCCATAGTCCGGCTATGCGCCCGCGCAAAGGCGAAATACTGCTCGCGCGCCAACCTTCATAAGAGCATCGATGGAACTACTTCGCTTTACCGGCCTCGAGCGGCATTTCGGCGCGAAGGAGGTCTTTCACAATCTCTCCGGCGTCATCCGCGATAACGAAAAGATCGGACTCGTTGGCCCAAACGGCGCCGGCAAGTCGACTTTAGTCCGGTTGCTCGCGGGCATCGATAAGCAAGACGACGGAACGATTGCTCGCGCACGCGAGACGCGCTTCGGCTATCTCGCGCAAGATGCGGCCGAGGGCGGACCGTCCACGCTGCGGGCGGCCTTCGAGGAAGCGCTCGAACGCGGCTCCGCGCACGAGTGGGAGATGCGCGCGACGCTCAACCGCTTTGCCTTCGCCGAGAGCGATCTCGACCGCCCGATGAATGAGTTCTCCGGGGGCCAACGCACGCGCGCCTTGCTGGCGCGCACGCTGCTCGAGGAGCCTGACTGGCTGATCCTCGACGAACCGACCAACCATCTCGACCTCGATACCGTGCGCTGGCTCGAGACGTTTGTGGCCCGCGACAACCGCACGTACGTAATCGTCTCGCACGACCGCTATTTTCTCGAGACCGTCGCATCGTCGATCTGGGAATTGTCCGACGGCGAACTCGTCGAATATGCAGTGACGCCTGGCAAGGCCTACAGCCAATTTCTCGAGTTGCGCGCCGAACGCCGCGCGCAGCAGCAGCGTGAGTACGACGCCGCGATGTCCGAGCGCGACCGTCAGCGCGCGGTGATCGCCGAGTTGCGCACGCATGGTTCGCACAACTACTCGCACGTGCGCAGCCGCGAAAAGGCACTCGACCGGGTCGACATTCTCGCCGCGCCGCGCAAAGATCGCCGCCAGATTTCGGTCGCTCTAACGGCGGCCCGCAAGGCGACTACCGGCATCGCAATCGAGCTGGTCAATGTCGCGAAAGCGTACAACGAACCGCTATTCTCCGGCGTGAACGCGAAGTTTGCGCGCGGCGAAACGGTCGCGATCGTCGGCCCGAACGGGGCCGGCAAAACGACCCTGCTGCGCATCATCGCGGGTGAGATGGCGCCCGACCACGGCAACGTGCGTTACGGTGTCGGCCTGACGACGGCAAGTTACTCGCAGAGTTCGGTCGACGATCTACCCGCTGGGCTATCGGCGGCGGATGCCGTGCAGCAGATGGGCGTTACCGGAGAAGAAGCCCGCTCGCTGCTCGGCCGCTTGAACCTTGGCGGCGACGCGGTCGACAAACCGGTTGAGGCATTCAGCGGCGGCGAACGCCGGCGCATCATGCTCGCGCGTTTGATGGCGCAGCGCGCGGACTGCCTCTTTCTCGACGAACCGACGAACGATCTCGATATTCCCAGCCGCGAAGCGCTCGAGGACGTGCTGGCATCCTACGACGGCGCGCTCTTCGTCGTTTCGCACGATCGCTATTTGCTCAAGCGCCTCGCGCAACGCGTGATCGCCATTCGCGACGGTCACGCAACGATTGTCGATGGCGACTACGATACCTACGAGCAGCGCCAGCACACGCTGCCGTCGTCCGCGAGCGAAACCCGCCCGAACGGCAAGAACGTGCAGAGCGAAAAACGGGCGGCGCACGAAGCGAAGCTCGACGCAGGCCGCCGCAAGCGCGCCGTCGCCGATGCCGAAAAGCGCGTTGCCGATCTCGACGCCGAGAAAGCGAAGATCGAAGCGCGCTTCGCCAAGGCGGATCTGTACGCCGACCCGACCGCCGTCATCACGCTCCAGCTCGAACTCGACCGCGTGCGCATGGAAAGCGAGCGGGCTTTCGAGGCGTGGGAACAAGCTACGACCGCCCTGGACAACTTACCCGACTAACCTGAGTTTCTCAGGGCAGCCCATACGTTTTCGTGGTAGGCTCCCTGACATGAAGCGTATGCTGCTACTCGTTGCTCTCTGCGCCGCCGTCGGCGTTCCCATCGCTGCCTCGGCCCAAGCCGGTCCGGGGATGCAGGGCGCCCCGACGCCTGAACAGCGCGCAATGATGGACAAGGCCCGTATCGATTCGAAGGCGACCGCCTACAATGCGTTGACGCCCGCGCACGCCGCCGCTGTCACCGCGATCGTCGCGCAGGTTGTCGCCGGATCGCTCGACCGGCGCGCCGCGGGCGCCCAGATCGATGCGCTGCTGACGCCCGTCGAACAAAAAGCGGTGCTGGCCGCGAGCGACAAATCGCGCGCCGCCATGCGCGCGGCGATGATGGCCGCCGGCGGGCGGCCGCCGGACGCCGGTCCGCCGCCGCCCCCCGGTCCGGGTGGACCGCCGCCGGGAGCCGGTCCGCCTCCGCCCGGTGGCGGACGTTTTGGGCCGCCGTCGGCCGGACGCTATTTGCTGATGGTCTCGATGTCCCGCGAACAAATGCGCTCGTTGATGCCGCGGGCACGGAGCACGTCGGCGCCGTAAGAAGGGCCATGGCGCGCTATCTCGAGGACCTCAGAGCCGGTCAAGCCTTCGAATCAAAGCGGCACACGATCACTACTGAAGCGATCGTCGCGTTTGCGCGCGAGTACGATCCGCAGCCGTTCCACGTCGATGCGGATGCGGCGAAGGCGTCGTTTTTCGGCAAGCTGATCGCTAGCGGTTGGCACACGGCGGCGCTTACGATGCGGATGCTCACCGAAGCCGAGATGGATCTCGCCGGCGGCATCATCGGCGCAGGCATGGAAGAGTTGCGTTGGCCGACGCCGCTCGTTCCCGGCGACACGATCCACGTGCGCGTCGAGATCATCGAATCGCGCGCCTCGAAGTCGCGGCCGGAGATCGGTATCGTTCGCGCACGCGTTCACGCGCTGCGCGAAGACGGCACCGCGGTTCAGGAGATGATCGCGAACCTCATCGTCCCGGCGCGTCCGGCCTAAGCGGTCACTACCAGAGTTCGCCGCCGCCGACCAGGAAATAGAGAATCGGGCCGAGTCCCCACAGCAACCCGGTAATCGCCCAAATGATCTTCTGGACGTCGTTGAGATCGGTGCGGCCGAAGAGGTTGATCCACATCAGCACCGCGGCAATCGGGTGCAGGAACACTGAGAGCAAAATCTCGAGCAGCAGCTTCACGTCCCTAGCTACCGCTACACGCTTATAAAAGTTGCGTCAGCGTGCCGCGATCGATGTGGAACGCCTTGCCGGGAAAGAGTTCGCGGTCGGCTGGATCGTGGCTGACGTAGAGCGTCGGCACGTCGACTTGGCGTAGCACGGCCGCGAGTTCGCTGCGCACCCGGTCGCGCGTTGCCGGGTCGAGCGCCGCCAGCGGTTCGTCGAGCAGCAGGGCGGCCGGTTCTACCACGAGCGCGCGGGCGAGCGCAACGCGCTGGCGTTGTCCGCCGGAGAGTTCGGTGACGCGCGCGTGCGCGAGCGAGACGATGTCGAACCGTTCGAGCTCGCGCTCGACGCGCGCGTCGAGTTCTGCTCGCGGAAGATTGCGCGCGCGCAAGCCGTAGCCGATGTTCCCCGATACGTCGTAGTGCGGAAAGAGCGCGTATTCTTGAAACAGGATGGCGATGTTGCGCTGATCGGGCGGAACGAACACGCCGGCCGTGGTGTCGGTGAGCGCGCGTCCGTTCAACGATACGCTGCCTTCTTCGGGGCGGATAAGACCGGCAATGAGGCGCAGCAGCGTTGTCTTTCCCGCGCCGCTCGGGCCCTCGACGACGGTGACGCCGTTTGGCGCCTCGCCCGCAGCGATGAACGGAAATTCGCGCAGCTCGAACCGCAGATCGAAACGCAGCATCAGATCGACCGGCGATCCGCCGTAGCGTGAACGGTCACGACGACGATAAGACTGAAGAGAATCAAGATCACCGAAAGTACCACAGCGACGGGTAAGTTGCCGCTTTCCAAGTTGAGGTAGACGGCCAGCGGCAACGTTTGCGATACGCCGGCGAGGTTTCCCGCGAACATGATGGTGGCGCCGAACTCGCCGAGCGCGCGCGCCCAGCACAGCACCGCGCCGCCGATGAGCGCCGGGGCCGCGAGCGGTACCGTGATGTACGCGAACGTGCGCAGGGGACCCATGCCGAGCGTCAGCGATGCGGCCTCGAGCGTGCGGTCGACACCGGCGAAGCCGGCGCGTGCGGCGCGCACGTAGAACGGCGATGCGACGAATGTTTGCGCCATGATCACGGCGACCGTGCTGAACGAAAGCTGAATGCCGAGCGCCGCGAGCAACGGACCGAACGTGCCGTTGCGGCCGAAGGCGAGCAGCAGCGCGAGACCGGCGACGGCGGGGGGGATGACGATCGGCAAATCGACGACCGCATCGACCAGATAGCGCCCGGGAAAGGTGGCGCGGGCGAGGATGTACGCGAGCGGCGTGCCGAGCAGCAGCGTGATCGCGAGCGAACTGAAGGTCGTGACGATGCTCAGCCGCAGCGCTTCTTGCGCGGCGGTTGTGCGCAACGCGGCGATCACGTCGGCCGGGTCCAGATGGAAGAACAAACCGGCCAGCGGAACGACGATAAATGCAATGAGGATCGCGGCTGCAAGTGCAACCACCGCGCGTATCACGGGCGATTTTGTTCGAGGACTTGACCGTTTCCACTGCATCGGGCCGGAGGCCGGGGCTCGCGCATCGGCAAATCTGCACCAAATGGCCGGCGCGAGTTCACCGAAGCTGCGACTTCTCTCGGATGGGGGATATAAGCGCACATTTTATCTGGTCAAACGGCTCGAAACCGAGGCCGGCATGGCGCTCGATCGGGCGCTCGAGGACCACGACGTGACCGGCGGTCAGTACCTGATTCTGAGCCTCGTCTCGCGAGAGGGCGGTCGCTCGTCTGCGGAACTTGCGCGCCGTGCGTACATCACGCCGCAATCGATGAACGAAGTGATCGCCGCGCTCGAATATAAGGGCTACATCCGGCGTACGGAAAACCCCGACAACCGGCGGATTCTCCAGGTCGGCTTGACGCGTGAGGGACGGCGCCTGCTGACCTCCTGTGACAAGGCCGTGGACCTCGCTGAGGCCGCGTTTCTCAGCGTGCTGAAGCCCAAGAAACTGGCCGAGTTGCGCGCTACGCTGGAGCAGCTGCTCGTGGCGGCGCGACGCTGACGAGCGGGCTCGCGCGAGCAAAGGACCGTTCGTCTCACGCGCGAACCGCTCGTCTTTGGTCCAGGAACGCGGGTGTGATGTAATGGCAGCCTGCGACCTTCCCAAGGTTGACGCGCGAGTTCGATTCTCGCCACCCGCTCCAGGACAGTCTCACGGATCGGCGACATAGCCAAGTGGTAAGGCAGAGCTCTGCAAAAGCTCCATCCCCAGTTCGAATCTGGGTGTCGCCTCCAATCCTGCTCCTCGTAGCGGCCTTCTTGGCCGTGGCGATCGTCGGGCCGATTTGGGGCGTGCACCAGCTCGATGCGGAATCGAGCGCGCAAGTGCGGTTGAGCCAGGCGCGCGAAGGCGTCGATGCGATCTTCCGCGAGCAGCTCTCCGAAGAGACCGGACTACGCGGGTTCGTGGCGACTCGCGACCGGTATTTTCTCGATCCCGATGGTCCGCCGAATCCGCAGTTCGATCAACGCGTCACCGATCTCGCGAAGGTCGTCGAGGCCGCCGGCGTCAGCGACGCGGTGCCGATGGTGCTGCAGATTCGCACGCTGCACGACGCGTGGGAGCAGAAGGTCGCGCTGCCGCTGCTCAAAGAGCCGGGGCGCCCCGACTCGCTGCCTATCCAAACCTACGGGAAACTGCTTACCGACGAGATGCGTCAAGCTTCGGGCGATTTACGCACCGCTCTGGAAAACGCCAGCCAGCGCGTTGAAGCGGGGCTGCGGCGCACGATCAACCTGACGGTGGCAATCAGCGCCGTCATCGTGACGGTGTTTGCCGTTGCGGCCGTGATTCTTGGGCTCGCACGCGCAACGGCCGAACAGCATTTGGAACGCGAACGTTCGCTCGTCGATGCGCTGCAGCAAACGCTGCGCGTTGGCGGCACGAAGCTGCCGCGCACGGAAACCGGCTTCGCCTATGCCTCCGCCACGGCGGAAGCGCTGGTCGGCGGCGATCTGCTCGATTCGTGGCGCGACGGCGAGGAAACGGGCTGGTTCCTGATCGCCGATGCGAGCGGTAAGGGTATCCAGGCCGCGCGTCATGCCGCGTTCGTGCAATATGCGATTCGCGCACTGGCCGCCGAGTGCGACGATCCGGGCATCGTCGTCGCGCGCTTCAACCGGCTTTTCATCGATACGTTCGAGGATCCGGGCATTTTCGTCGTGCTGTTTTTGGGCCGCTTCGACAGCCGTACGCATATGCTGCGCTACGTCGGCGCGGGACATTCGACGGCGTTCGTGCGGCGCGGTACGGTGGTGGAGCAGCTGCCGCCGACCGGACCGATCGTGGGGCTCGAGCCCGACAGTACGTTCGGCGTCGGCACGGTCGATCTGCCGGTGGGCGCAACGGTGCTCCTGGCCACCGACGGACTTACCGAGGCACGAGACGCGGACGGGACATTTTTCGGCGACGACGGCGTGGCCGCGATGCTTGCCGCGGCGCCGCTGGACGCGCAAGGGATCTGCGATTTGCTCCTAGGTGAAGCCGAACGGCGTTATAACGGGTCGATTACAGATGACCTCGCGATCCTGGCGATGACGGTCCTCGCGCATGAGGACGGCACCGATACCGGGTTCTCTACCATGGAAGCGGCCCCGCGCCGCTAAAGAAAGGGCCATGCTCGTCCGCCGGATCGTCCCCTGTTTGGATATCAAAGAAGGCCGCGTCGTAAAGGGCGTGCGCTTCGTCGAGCTCATGGATGCCGGCGATCCGGTCGAATTGGCGCGCCGGTACGAGAACGAAGGCGCCGACGAACTCGTGTTCCTGGATATCACCGCGACGGTTGAAGGCCGCAAGGCGACCCTGAACGTGGTGCGCGCCGTGGCCGCGGAACTGACCATCCCTTTCGCCGTGGGCGGCGGCGTGAAGACGGTTGAGGACATGAACGATTTGCTGCGCGCGGGCTGCGACAAGGTAAGTGTCAACTCTGCGGCGCTGCGCAATCCCGATTTGATCGATGAGGCCGCGCGGCGCTTCGGCGCGCAATGCGTTGTCGTCGCGATCGACGTGCGCACCGTCGATGGGCGTTTCGAAGTGGTCGTCGATGGCGGACGCACGCCGACCGGCCGCGATGCGATCGAGTGGGCGCGCGAAGCGGAACGGCGCGGCGCGGGCGAACTGCTCGTGACGAGCATCGATCGCGACGGCACGCGGGCGGGCTTCGATCTGCCGCTGCTGCGCGCGATGCGCGAAGCCGTCAACCTGCCGATCATTGCGTCGGGCGGGGCCGGCGAGTTGGCCGATTTCGTCGATGTGTTCGAACAGGCCGGGAGCGACGCGGCGCTGGCCGCGAGCCTCTTTCATTATGGCGAACTCGCGATCGTCGATGTGAAACGCGAACTCGCCGCGCACGATATTCCGGTGCGCTTGGAAACGGTGGCCGTCTGATGGAAGCCGCCGCGTTACTCGCCGCCGTCAAGTGGAACGCCGACGGACTCGTGCCGGTGGTGATCGCCGATGCGCGCACGGGCGCCGTCCTGACGCTGGCATACGCCAATCGCGAGGCACTTGAAAAAACCGTCGCGACAAAGTCGACCTGGCTCTACAGCCGTTCGCGCGCGGAGCTCTGGAACAAGGGCGCGACGTCGGGCAACACGCAGCGCGTGGTGGCGATCGCGATCGACTGCGATAACGATGCGCTGCTCTATCGCGTGATTCCCGATGGTCCGGCCTGTCATACCGGCGCGCCGACGTGTTTTGGCGAAGTTGTCGCGCTCCCCGGAGCGGAGGCGGCGCCCAGCGGCGCGCGCTTCGCCGAAGCGATGCTCGCGCTCGCGAGCACCATCGCCGACCGGCACGAAAACCCGCCCGAGGGCAGCTACACAGCACAGCTCTTTGCGGGTGGCATCGACCGCATCGCCAAGAAGATCGGCGAAGAAGCGACCGAGGTCGTGATTGCGGCCAAAAACGAAGATCGCGGCGAACTGATCTGGGAGACGAGCGACTTGCTCTATCACACGATGGTGATGCTCGCCGAACGCAAGGTGACGCTCGATGAAATCGGCGACGAACTCGCGCGCCGCGCTGCGGGCTGACCCGTCGACAAGCACTCGCTCGCAGGTCTAACGGGCGTTGGTCCGGCGACGGCGGCAAAGTTTGCCGAACTCGGCATCGAGACGCCCGAGCAGATGCTGGCGCACCTGCCGCGCGCATACCGCGATTGGCGCGTGCCGCAAGCGATCGGCACGCTTACCGAAGGTGAAGCCATCCTCGTCGGACGCGTACAGAGCGTCAAGGAGCGCGCGGGCCGCTTTCCGCTCGTCACGGTAAACCTCGCCGACGATACCGGCATGATCGCGGCGAAGTTCTTCGGGCGGCGGCATCTCTTCGGGCGCTTCGCGCCCGGTGACCGGCTGTTCGTCAGTGGGCGCGTGACGCGGGCAGGATTGTTGCCCGAGATCAACGTCACCGCACATCGCGAACTGCGCGGCGACGAACCCTATGTCGGTGAGATCGTGCCGGTGTATGGCGCATCCAAAGATCTGCCGACGCGCACGATCCGCACCACGATCGCGAAGAACCTCGACCGCCTCGTGAGCGCGCGCGTCGATGCACTGCCGCCGGCGCTGGTGAAGCAACACGGTTTCCCGCCGCTGCGCGAAGCGTGGTTCGGGGTGCACGCGCCGCGCGACCCCGCCGACGTCGAGCGGGGCCGCGGCCGGATCGTCTTCGAGGAATTTTTCGGCATCGCGCTTGCGGCCGCGCTCAAGCGCGCGCGTCGCGAAGCCGCCGGCGGCGCGACGCCGATCGAACCGCCGCCGGATTGGTACGAGCGTTTCGTCGCGGAACTTCCGTTCGCGCCGACCGGCGCGCAAACGCGGGTGATCGAGCAGATTGCGCGCGACATGCGCCGCACGGCGCCGATGAACCGGCTCTTGCAAGGCGATGTCGGCAGCGGCAAGACGCTCGTGGCCGCGGCGGCGATCGTGCTCGCGCACTTGGGCGGCTTGCAGAGCGCGCTGATGGCGCCGACCGAGATCCTCGCAGCGCAGCACGCGCAGAAGCTCGCGCCGCTGCTATTGCCGTTCGGCATCGCGGTCGAGGCGGTATTCAGCTCGCTCGGCACGCGTGAACGGCGCACCGCGAACGAGCGCATCGCATCGGGCGCGGCGTCGCTCGCCGTCGGCACGCACGCGCTGCTCACCGAGAGCACGGACTTCGCGCGTCTGGGCCTTGTGATCATCGATGAGCAGCACCGTTTCGGCGTCGAACAGCGGGCTCGGCTCCGCGCCAAGAGCGCGGCCCCGCACACGCTCTACATGACGGCGACGCCGATTCCGCGCACGCTCGCGCAGACGAAGTACGCCGACCTCGACGTCTCGATCATCGACGAGCTGCCCCCCGGCCGGACGCCGGTTGCGACCTTTGTAGTTCGCGAGAACCGCAAGCCGTTGGCGTATGAGTTTCTGCGTAAGAACGTGGAGGCCGGCCATCAAGCGTACGTCGTTGCACCCGCGATCGACGTTGGGGAGACCGCGCTCAGCAGTGCGCTGAAGGAAGCCGAGTATATCGCGCGTGAGGTGTTTCCCGATTTGCGCGTTGCCGTGTTGCACGGACGGTTGCCGTCGAAGGAGAAGGACGCGGTCATGGCTAGCTTCAAACGCGGCGAGGTTGACATACTCGTTGCGACGACCGTGGTTGAAGTCGGCGTCGACGTCCCGAACGCGAGCGTAATGATGATCCTCGATGCCGAGCGTTTCGGACTCGCCACGCTCCACCAGCTGCGCGGCCGCGTCGGACGCGGCGCCGCCGAATCATTCTGCATTCTCGTGGCCCCAAACGACGCAGAGGTGATCGAACGGCTCGACGTCCTGGTCGAAACGAACGACGGCTTCAAGGTCGCCGAAGAAGATCTGCGGCTGCGCAAAGCCGGCGTGCTGGCCGGCACGACCCAGGCCGGCGCGAACGACACGATCGGCAACATCGTCGATGACTTCAAGCTCTATATGGAAGCGAAGGGGTCGGCCGAAGCGATCGTCTCCGCCGATCCCGAACTGGCCGCGCCGGAGCACCTCTCGCTGCGGGCGCTCATCGACGACGTGGCCGCGGCTCGCGCCCTGCTGGTGACGGCGTGATGAACGTGGCCGTCGGCTTCGACTTCGATCGGACGCTCGGGCTCGACCACAGTCTCGAGCGCCACGCGTTCGGCGATCTGGCCGAACAATTCGGCGTGTCGATCGACATCGGTGAGGAGCGCACGGCCGACACGATCGAGCAGATGCTCGCACCGTTCCGCGCGGCGGAAGAAACGATGCCCGCGATGCTGATGCGCTTCGTCGCCACACTGCCGCCGAACGCGCAAACGCGTAACCTCACGCCCGCCGGGTTGGCCGGCCGCTACCGGCAGATTTGCTACGACCTCGTCGACCAGTTGGTGAAGCCGATCGAAGGCGCGCGGGAGTGTATTGCGGCGCTCGTCGCGCACGGCATTCCGGTCGGCATTCTCACCAACGGCTGGTCGGAACTCCAAGAGCGGAAGGTCGCGCGTGCACTCGGCAACTTTCCCGGACCGATCTTGGTGAGCGATTCGCTCGGCGCATATAAGCCGTCGGCGCAAGCATTCCGCGAGCTCGAAACGGCGCTCGGCGTTGGGCCCGAAGGGCTTTGGTACGTGGGCGACAATCCGGTCGCCGACATCGCCGGTGCGCGCGCGTACGGATTGCGCGCGGTATGGCTCAATCGCGAAGGCCAAGCGTATCCCGACGGCCTGGCGATGCCGACCGCGGTGATCGAACGGCTCGACGAATTGCCGGCCATCGTTCGAGGTGCGTGACGGCTTTCGGCGAAGATAACGGTCCATCCAAATGGGTACGTTGAGACTCACCGGAGGGACGCTTCGTAGCAGAAGCGTGAGAACACCATCCGGACGCGCGGTCCGCCCCACTCCCGCCCGCGTCAAAGAGGCGTTGTTCTCGATCCTCGCCGATCGACTCGACGACGCCAACGTTCTCGACCTCTTCGCCGGCACCGGCGCACTCGGTTTCGAGGCACTCTCACGCGGCGCCGCGCACGCGACGTTTGTGGAGCAGCATCGCCCGACCGCCGCCGCGCTGCGCGGCACGGCAGCGGCGCTCGGCCTCACCGAGCGCACGACGGTTCTCGCGCTCTCCACCGAACGCGCCGCGCGGATGGTGGCCGGCCGCTTCGATCTCGTGTTCGCCGACCCGCCGTATGCGCAGCCCTACCCGGCGGCGACGTTTGCCACGCTGCGCGAACGCGGTGCGATCGACGAACGCTCTCTCGTCGTGTACGAGCACAGCTCGCGCTTGGCCGCCCCGGTGGATCCCGGCTTTGCCTTGCAGCGCGCCGCCGCATATGGCGAAGTGGCCCTCGCATTCTTGCAGCCGGAGCCCGTATGAACGGCAAAGCGCACGTCTCGCCGAGCGCGATCTATCCGGGATCGTTCGATCCGCTCACGCTCGGCCACCTCGACGTGATCGAACGCGCCGCGGCAGTGTTCCCGCGTGTACTCGTGGCGGTGGTCGTCAACCCGCAGAAGCGCGAACCGCTCTTTACCCTCGAAGAGCGGAAGCAAATGATCCTCTCCGCGACGAAGCATATCGGTAACGTCGATGTCGCGGATTTCCGCGGCTTGCTTGCCGACTTCGCGAAGAGCGCAGGCGCCGGCGTGATCGTCAAGGGTCTGCGCGTGGTTTCGGATTTCGAGAACGAAATGTCGACCGCGCTCATGAACCGTTCGCTGAGCGGCATCGACACGGTGTTCGTTCCGAGCGATCCGAAGTATTCGTTCGTCTCATCGAGCCTGGTCAAGGAAGTCTTTTTCCTAGGCGGCGAGATCGATGCCTATGTCCCCGAAGCCGTGCTTCACGTCATGCGCGCAAAGCGCGCCAATCTGCGTCCCACCGAACCATCCGAGGAGAAATCGTGAGCATCTATCGCGTGTTGGACAAACTCGAAGCCTACGTGCGGCAGGGAACGGTGCTGCCGCTCAAGCGCCGCGTACTCAGCGAAGAACGCCTCTTTGAATTCATCGAGAAGATCCGCTCGACGCTGCCCGCCGAAGTGGGCCAAGCGAAGATGATCGCACGCGACAAAGACCGTGTGCTGCGCGAGGCGCAAGAACGCGCCCAAGCCATCGTCAGCGACGCCTCGGACGCACACGCCGCAATGGTCGACGATCACGAGATCGTCACCCGCGCGCGCACGACAGCCGAAACGGTCCTGCGCGAAGCGGAAATGCGCGCCCAAAAGATTCGCGAGGGCGCCGATGCCTACGCGGCGCAGGTGCTCTTCGACCTCGACAACCGTCTCTCGACGGCGCTCGGCTCCGTGAAGAAGGGCATCGACCAGCTCACGCTCGCCCGCACGGCCGCCGCAGTTGCCGCAGCGCCGGCGCCCGCATCACAGCCGCTCGCCGAAGCCGCCGCAAAGTCGAAACGCGCCGCCTTCGACGCGCAAGCCGAACCAGTACAAGGCGAAACCGCGCAACTCGAATCGGTGTAATCCTCACGTGACGAGACCGGGCAGCGCAGTAACGGCACTCGCGATGGCGCTCGGCATCGTCGCGATGCCGCTGGCCGGCAATACGCAAGCGGGAGCGGAGCGGCATCTGTACACGATCCCGCACGTGCTGCGGTTTTCGGGTGCCGAAGACATCGTCGGCCTCAATCCGCACTTCACGCAGCAGACGGTTACGGGATATCTCGATCGGCTCACGATGGCGTATCTCGTGCGCTTCGATGCCGCCAATCGCCCGATTCCCGAATTGGCAACCGAGGTGCCGACGCGGAAGAACGGCGGCATCTCGGCCGACGGCCTGACGATCACCTATCACCTGCGACACGATGCCAAGTGGTCGGATGGCCAGCCGTTCACGTCGGCCGATGTCGCGTTCTCCGTCGACGTCGTCAAGAACCCGAAGAATAACGAGATCGCGATCGACGACTTCCTGCGCATCACCCGCGTCGACACGCCGGGTCCGTACACGGCGGTGTTTCACCTCACCCGGCCGGACGCGCAGTTCTACACGACGTTTGGGACCGGCGGCGCGGGGCCATCCTTGCTGCCCAAGCACATCCTCGGCGGCCTCGACAACATCGTCACCGCGCCATACAATTCGCTGCCGGTCGGAATCGGGCCATTCAAATTTTCCAGTTGGCACCGGGGTCAATCCGTTGAGCTCGTTGCGGATCCGCTGTATTTTCGCGGCCGGCCGAAGCTCGATAAAGTAATCTACAAGATCATCCCAGACCGCAACACCGTGCTCACCCAAATGACGACGCACGAACTCGACCTCTGGATGCCTACCCCGGCGGCCTACTACGATCGCCTCCGCGGGATGTCGGGAGTCGAGGTGAAGAAGATTCCGGGATACGGGTACAACCACGTCGATTTCAACCTGAAGAATCCAGCGCTCAGCGACCCGGTCGTGCGTCAGGCCTTGCGGTACGCGACGAATCGCGCCGCCATTTTGGAAAAAATTCGCCACGGTGTCGGCATGCTGGAAGAGAGCGTGATCGCGCCGGCGCATCCGTTCTTCAATCCCGCGATCGCGCGCGTTCCCTACGATCCCGCCAAAGCCAACGCGCTGTTGGACGCGGATGGCTGGAAACGGGGCGCCGACGGCGTCCGCACGAAAGACGGCCTGCGGCTTTCGTTCACGTACGCGACCGGGGTCGGACTTCCCGACACCGACCAGATGATCGAATTGCTGCGCGTGTGGTGGAAGGATATCGGCGTCGATTTCGACGTGCAGCGCTACCTCTCGTCGATCTTTTTCGCGCCGATGTCGCAAGGCGGCATCTTGTATGCCGGAAAGTTTGACATTACGGGATTCTCCTGGGGCGGTACGCCGACCGGTGACCAGGAGTCGATCTTCACCTGCGATCATCAACCGCCGAACGGCCAGAACATCGTGCACTATTGTAACCCGGTCGTCGACCGGCTCGTGAAGACGTTCCAAACCAACAACGATGAGGCGGTGCAGAAGAAATCGCTGCAAGAAATCCAGGCGATTCTTGCCCGCGACGTTCCGAGCATCGTGCTCGACTCGCGCGAAGACGTGTTCGCGTACAACTCCGACCTGAAGAACTTCCGCCCGAATCAAGTGAGCGTCTTCGACGACGCCATGGACATGGATATCTAACGCGCCTGTGCTAGAGCCCCGGAATGAGTTTCATCAGGTCTTGAACGGTAGGCGTCGTCGTGGGTAGCAGCTGCGCCGCTTGACCCGAACTTGGCCCCCCGATGAGTTGTGGCGTGCCCGCCATGGCGAACTGCGGATTATCGAGCGTGCCGCTTAGCGTGAACGGCACGCTCACGCGCGCCAGGCCGACGTTCTTCTGCAAGACGCCGGCGAGGATCGGTTGCAGTGACGCTAGCAGCGGCGAGCTGGTGAGCGACGTGCCTTGCGTTGCCGGATCGACCACGGCGTGTCCGCTGTATTGCAAGGAGCGATCGAACCCGAAGCTGCCGCTGATTGTCGCCTGCATCTCGCTTGCGACCATCGTGAGTTTGCTGCTGTAACCGCGTTCGCGTGCGATGCGAAGATCGCCGCCGAAAGAGCTGAAGTGTGAGTCGCCGGATGGGAGCGTCATGCCCTTGAACGCAATGCTCGGAAACGAACCGTTGCGCACGGCGAACGCGCCGGTCGTTTGTAGCGATTGCTCCGGATTGTTCGCGAGCAACGTGGTGAGCCGGAAGTTCGCGTCGAGCGTGCCCGTAACGTTCTCGCTCTGCGAGCCGATGGCGGCGAGCAACTGCGTTACGTTGAGGCCGTGCGCCTGGGCGGTGACCGCGATGGGGCCACCGGCCGAACCGTTGAGCTCGGCATTTCCGCGCACGGTGCCGCCGTAGGCGGAGACGGTCCAAGCGTTCAGGCGCACCGCACTCGTGTAAATATCCAGCCCTCCGGTCAATTGCGATGCAGCGAGCGGCGCAAAGAGCACTTTGCCGATCTTGACCGTTCCGTGTGCGAGGAGCCGGCGTTTCGCTGTCGATGCAGCCGCACTTCCGTGCGCACCCGCGAGAAACGTCGCGAGCGACTTGAAATCAAGCTCCGGACCGGTTACAGCGAACGAGATCAACAACGGATCGAGCCGCGCGAATGCCGCCTCTCCCGCAAGGTCAACGTTGCCCACCGACAACGAAAACGTGCTTCGCGCGGCGCCGCCCTTGATCGTAAGCTGCCCGGTATGAAAGTCGATCGGTTTGGTGAGATTCGATAAGGTCAGTTGCGCACCGCGCAAATCGGCGTCGATTTGCAGCTTTCTTGCCCAATCCGGTGCTTGGGTGTCGATCGAGCCGATGGTGCCGCTCACCCCGCGCAAGGAGAAGTCCGACGCGGGGAGCGCGCTGGTCAGTGCGTCGGCGAACGTGATCTCCGCGTCCGTTACCGTTACCGCTCCGAGCGGCTCGAGGGTGAAGACGGCTGCCGGCGCCGCGGCGGGGTGCGAGGTAATCGGTACGGCGAAGTTCGAGCGTCCTTTAGCGTCGCGCAACACGTTCACTTTCACGCCCGAAGGCGCGATGTACGTTACGTCGAGACGGCGCGACAGGAGTGCCTGCGGCGCGATACCAAGGTCGATGGAACTCGCGAAGATGGCGTCACCCGCCGGAAACCCAGCCGGATTCATCAATCGGAAATTGGCGACCCGGATGTGCAGCGTGGGCACAAAGAAGAGCTTCAGCGAGTCGATCTGGACGTTGCGGCCGGTGGCGGACTCCACGGCCCACACGAGTAGCGGCCGGTAGCTGTCGATCGGGATGAGAAACGGCACGACCAGGGCCGCGATTGCCGCGACGACAGCTACGGCAGCCGCGATGCGGACGGCCTTGGCGCCGATTCGGAATCTCCCCATGGTGACGCGTCGCCTCCAAGAGTCAATTGCCCACCGCGCAAGCAGTCAAACCCGCAATGGGACTTGATTCTCTGCGGCATTTGATACAGACGCGGGCCGGCAAGCCCGTGTACGCTGAAGTATGGCCATGTTGGAGCCCGTCGACGCGGGTGAGGCGTCCGAGACGGCAGCCGCGAGCTCGATGTTTGGGGGCGTCCGCCTGAACACGCGCGTTATGCCGGCGGCGCTGGCCTCGCGTGGGGGCGATTGGTGCGAAGCGTTCGCCGTTTCCGAGGACGTTGTCGCCCTATCGATCGGCGACGTTTGCGGTCACGGGGCCGAGAAATCTGCGGCGATGAGTGAAGTGCGGCAAGCCATCCGCGACGCCGCCGGCAGCGGACTGGACCCTGGACGGACGCTGGCGGATGCGAACCGTTTTCTGCGCCGGTATGACCCGGAAGAGAATGCAACGGCGATCATTGCCTTCTTTAATGTGCGCCAACGATCGCTCGTCTTTGCGAACGCCGGGCATCCGCCGCCGCTGATGGCCGGCCCGTTCGGCGCGTTATTTATTGAATATCCCAATGCCGATATACCACTCGGTATTGAAGCGGAGATCGCCCCGGCGTCGCACGAGGTCAGCGTGCCGGCGGCAACGCTGTTGGTCTTGTATACCGACGGGGTGAGCGAGCGCGATCGCTGGCCTCTATTGGGAGAAGCGCAGTTGCGCGAGGCGGCCATGTTCGCCTACAACGCCTCGCATATGGCGTCGGCTGCCGTTATCGAACATCGGATGGCACTTACGGGATCGAACCACGACGATGCCGCGATCCTGACCGCTTGGACGCCGGGCGCGCCGATTATGCGGCGCGGACGGCGCCGTGGCCGCTGATGGGGGTCACGGAGTGCGAAACGTATGCACTCGCCCGAAAAGCGAACAGCTCTCCTAATTCATTCGTGAATTCGTAGAGCGTTCTCGAGTTGCCGCCGCGCTGTTTGAATAGAAATTGAACGAGTTGCAATTCGATCGTCTCGCGACGCACGAAGTCCATCGTGGCGATTTGAGTGTACGTACCATGCTGCAGGCTCACGCTGAGCTGCCAGTTTAGGGGCTCTTGCATTGCGGTCTCTTCCGTCTGATCAAGCAAGCGAGGGCTTTCTAAGTGCCGATCAGAAGTTAATGTTACCGAAAGATAGGTATCCCGTCTGTACGGGTAGTGGCCAAGTATGCTGACTTATGCGGGCGGCAATCGGGTACTGGATGCCTTGCCGCCGGTCGATCGCGCCAAAATCGAGCGACACATTCGCGTCGTTCGCTTCCGCTCGGGTGACATCGCTCAACAGCCGGAAGGCGCGAACACATTTATCGACTTCCCCATCGATGCCGTACTCTCAATCGTCACGACAATGCTCGACGGCACTACCTGCGAAGTCGGGACGATCGGCAACGAGGGTGCATCCGGAGTGGAAGTTGCATTCGGCGCGACCCTGTTACGCACCACGATCTGTCAGGTAGAAGGAGACGTCGCTCGCCTCGATCGCGTCCACTTCCTTGCGGCCATCGACGCAAATCGTCAATTCGAACGGCTGATCGGACGAGTTGCGCAAGCGCAGCGTTTTTTTGTCGAGCAACAATGTGCCTGTAACGCCGTCCACTCCGTGGACGAACGGTGCGCGCGCTGGATCATGATGATTCACCAACGCGTTCGTCGGGCTGAGTTTTCGGTCACGCACGAATTCTTATCGGTCATGCTCGGCGTTCGGCGCGCGACGGTTAGCAGAGCAGCGATGAAGTTGCAGGACGCCGGCATCATTACCTATCGGCGGGGAAGCGTCAAAGTTCTGAGCGTTCGCAAACTTGCAAGCGCGTGTTGCGAATGTTATGAGGTTACCAGAAACGTCTTCGATTCGGCCCTCACCGTTGCCGATAAGCCGCTCTCGGAAGCCGTAGCCTCCTAGGGTCCCGGCCACTCCGCACGGAAACGGCTCGGAATGTCAAACCAACATGAGCGCGGCGGCGAACGGCCGAAGCTCGGCGATCCCGCGCCGGACGAAGAGACGGGGCAGTTCGGCGACGCCGACGATCCGGGTCTCGAGTCGGATGAAGATCTCGACGGTGAGCAGGACGCCGATGGCGGAGAACCGCTGCACCGATAGGCATCTAGCCGATTGGGCATAAGCGTTATGTGAACGTCGCCCTCGCGAATCCGCCTCAGGTTCGCCCGCCCGCCGCGCAGCTGTTGGCGCGCGTGTTCGGCGTCGCGCTGTTCGTGTTTTCGTTCGCCTTGGCCGCCGGCGTGATCGCGAACAAGCATGCAATCGACGAGTTGCTAGCCGGTGCCGGGATCGGCGCGTATCCGATCGCTGTCGTGGTCTTTGCAGTCGTCGCAGCGGCGCCGTTTTCCATCACCGACGCGCTGGCCGTTTCAAACGGCGTGCTCTTCGGCCCGATCGTGGGCTCCCTCGTTAACGCGGTGGGACTCGTGTTTGGCGCGCTGCTGAGCTACTACGTAGCGGGCCATACGTCGAGATTGCTCGACATCGATTCGCGGATCAGTCATCTGCCGCCGTGGGTGCAGCGCTTCCGCGTCGGCTCGCCCATGTTCCTTATCCTCGTGCGCATCATTCCCGGCGTGGGCGGCACGCTCGCCACGCAAATCGCCGCCGCGCTGCACATCCCGTTGCTGCGCCACGTCGTGACGTTTTGCATCGTCACGATACCCTTTTGCACGCTGCTGGCGTTTGGCGGCAATG
This sequence comes from Candidatus Lustribacter telmatis, assembly GCA_003164045.1. Lineage (GTDB taxonomy): Bacteria > Vulcanimicrobiota > Vulcanimicrobiia > Vulcanimicrobiales > Vulcanimicrobiaceae > Lustribacter > Lustribacter telmatis. The sequence goes on along the minus strand of PLRU01000007.1, from coordinate 40,869 downwards.
CCATATCAACGTACGTCGAACGGCATATCATTGCCCCGGCCGAAGGCTACGCAAGCCACCACCACTTCCACCGCTAGCGCAACTGGCTCTCGAACCACAGGCTTCAGCGATTTGGCCGGATGTTGTATGATGTGCGGATGAGTTCACGTCCCGCTCCGCACGGCCCCGATTTCGTGCTTACCCTGTCGTGTGAGGACACGATCGGGATCGTGCATGCCGTCACAGGCTTCCTGTTCGAGCGCGGCGTGAACATCGTCGACAGCGCCCAGTTCGGTGACCCCGATACGCGCCGGTTCTTCATGCGCGTTGCCTTTGAGGCGCCGCCGTCCGAGGGCGCAACGCCGCACGTGGACGACCTGCGCACCGCCTTCGGCCCGGTCGCCGAGCGTTTCGGAATGACGTTCGAGATGCGCGATCTCACGGTGAAGCCGCGCGTTGCGATCATGGTTTCGCGCCACGGGCACTGTCTCAACGATCTGCTCTACCGCTACGGAACGGCCGACTTACGGATCGAGATCCCGGCGATCATCTCGAACCATCCCGACTTCGCCGGCGTCGCCGCGTCCTATAACATCCCGTTCCATCACATTCCGGTGACGCCGGCAACGGCGGAAGAAGCGGAAGCGCGGATGCTCGAGATCGTGGAGCGCGAGCGGATCGATCTGGTCGTGCTCGCGCGCTACATGCGCATTCTCTCCGAGGCGACGACGCGCCGGCTGAGCGGGCGCGTGATCAACATCCACCATTCGTTCTTGCCGAGTTTCAAGGGCGCGAACCCCTACGCGCAGGCCTATGCGCGCGGCGTGAAGCTGATCGGCGCGACCGCGCATTACGTAACGAGCGACCTCGACGAGGGCCCGATCATCGAACAGGACGTCGAACGCGTCGACCACGCCTCGTCGGTGGCAGACTTCGTCGCGATCGGCCGCGACATCGAGAGCCGGGTGCTGGCCCGGGCGGTGAAGTTCCACGTCTCGCAGCGCGTGTTACCGAACGGCCCGCGCACGGTCGTGTTCCGCTAAACCGGTGGTCTACTGGCGGCTAGCGATGATCGGTTCGAACCGAGTGTCGGGAACGAACCAGATGATAGCAACGATGACGTAGAGCACGTCGGAGATGATCGGCGATACGAAGGCAAAGCCGATTGCGCACACGTACAGGACGGGCGAAATCTTGCCCTTCAGATCGCTCGAAACAGCTTTTGCAAAGGTCGAGTCGGCGCCGTTGACCGCAACGAGCGCCGTTTGCAGCAGCGTATACGCCACCGCATCCATCAGGAGACCCACGCCATAGAGCGCCGTGGGGACGGCCGCGGTCGGATTCTCACCGAGCCAGTTCGTGGTGAACGGCGCGAGCGAGAGCCAGAAGAGCAGATGCAAATTCGCCCACATGGAACGGCCGTCGATGCCGCTCGTTGCGCGCAGCATGTGGTGATGATTATTCCAGTAGATGCCGACGAAGACGAAGCTCAGCACGTATGCGGCAAAGGTGGGCAGAATCGACTGCAACGATTGGAGGTCGGTGCCGTGCGGCGGCTTCAGCTCGAGGACCATGATCGTGATGATCACGGCGATCACGCCGTCGCTGAACGCCTCAAGCCGATCCGAATCCGTCGAGAATGGCCTCATCACCCGAGCGCTACCAACGCGCGTTAGTGCCGGTTCCGGCAGTCAGTGAACGATGTAGGATCTAAATGATCGTTCGCACACCAGTACACGCGCCGGTTACGATCCGTGATCGACGGATTGGGTGCACCTGAGTCGTAGAACTTCATCTCGCTCGCACTGCGATCCTTATCGTCATGGAGCTTACTAAGGGAAGGTTGAGAAAAGTCGTCGAGCATGAACGTTCGATCGAAGTCGTATTCGAGGGCGAATGAATTCGCGCTCGTCGCCGATGGATAGTTGAAAGAATACGCCGTGTAGTCGGCGATATTCCCACGGTTGGGATCGATCTGAACGATGAAGAAGGCCGGATTGTTGTAATGGATCGGGCTTATCGAGGGAACGACCATGAGCGGCGTCGCGCCGACAACGCGATAGGTATCGTTATGGAGATGGCCGGCGATGATCAAAGCCGGCGGCTGCCCATCCTTTGCGCGGACAGCGCCGAAACGCGTCGCAAGATTTCCCGCATAGAACGGCACCGCCGTACCATAGCCGTAATTGCAGCCGGTTTCGCCCGGAGCGTGCTGGGCCGCGTACGCGTCGATGCCGGGTGGGATATGGAGGAGCACCCAGGTCGTTGCTCCGGTTGACGAGCCCGCAACACTGTTTGTATAGGACGTCATCACGTCCTGAGCCAGAGGCCCGCCTGACGGGTTTGCGAGATTTTCCGGCGTGCACGGCGACCAGACGTTGCTGTTGACGACGATGACGACGGTCCCATTGGGAAGCGTTGCACGGTAATCGCCAAGTTCATAAAAGCCGCTCGCGAAGTCGGGCGCTTGTCCATGTGGATTGACCAGCGGCTCCCAGATGCGTGCGAAATCCTTACGGAATTGGCTGTTACGCGCGAAGTTATAGTCGCCGGCCACGGAATCATTATTTCCGAGCGCGATAACGAATTGTGCCTTCGGAAATGTTTTGGCGAATTCGTACTTCATGTAGCGAATCGTCTTGAGAGCAAAGTCGGCGAACGTTCCCGCGGCCGGACTCGGCTTCGCCGCGTCCCACTTATCGCGGAACTGGTGGACGAGAAAATCTCCCGGGATGATGACGACCGCCGGCTCCGGTGCTTGCGCAGACATGTTGAGCAGGGTCAAGCGGAACAATGCCGGATTCGTATCCTGACCGCGCGGCGAAAGATCCGCCGGTGAGCCTGCCTTGTCGAAGACGTTGACGTCCCAGTCCTCGACAGCCGTCTTCGCGAGCTGATCGACGAGCGATGAATCGGCGATGGGATTCAAATGGATATCGCTGACGAACAGCCACGGTGCAGCGGCTGGAGGCGGCGCGGCGCCAAACGCTGCAAACGCGAACACGAACGCAAGGAGGCGAATCAGATGACGCGTTGTCCGTGGTAACGTGCGCATGGCGACACACCCTTTGCCTTGAGCGGTGCGGGATACCTAAACCGGCGGCGCTTGCACTCCGTGAGCAAACGCTTCGAGCCGCGCGCGATCGATCGAGCGCACGCGTCCGCGATCGAGTTCCACCGCGTTCGCGTTCTTCAAACGAATGAGCGCCCGCGCGGCCATGTCGCGCACGGTTCCGGCGGCCGCAGCAATTTGTGCCTGTGAGAGATTCTCCACGCCCGGCAAGCCCGGCGCCATACCGGTGGTGGCCGGCGCATACGACATGAGAAACTTCGCGACGCGCTGGAGCACGTGCGCGAACGCAAGATCGGCAATCGTGTCGATCGAGCGGCGGCGCGCCTGCGAGGAGGCGGCGAGAAACCCAAGGCCGAGTTCGGAGTCGTTGCGCACCGCGTGCAGCACGGCTTCGCCCGGCAAGAGCACGAGCGAACAATCCGTGAGCGCCTCGGCACGCGTGGTGGCGCCGCCTTGGTCGAACGTGCCGGATTCGTTGATCGAGTCGTGGGTCAGCCGCTCGCCGAGGGCGTGCGTCTTGCCGTCGGGGGAGAGCAGCGTGTAGACGACCTTGCCGCTACGCACGAAGGCCAGGTACGGCCAGAGCTCGCCCTCGTCGAAAATCGTCTCGCCCGAGCGATAGCTGCGCTCGGTGGCGAGCGCGGCGAGTTCGGCGATGGTCGACTGTTTAGCCGAGGCAAACGGCGGACAGTGCGAGAGGAAGGTGGGCGTATCGGCGCGTTCGTCGATCCGCTCGAGGCGAATCGTCCAGCGGCCGGAGCCGTGGTTGCGCGCGTCCCATGAGAAACGCCCCGCACGGTACTGCTGAAATTCATTTCGCAGCGAGCGCGGATCGCTCTCTTCATTCAATTCGAGAATTGCACCGACCGGCAACTTGTCGAACGCATCGAAAATGCGCATCGTCCGATTCGTCGCGGGCAATGCACGCGCGTCGAGAGTCACCGACGCCGCACGGTTGCTAGGCATCGAGGAGTAGGATGCGCGTTGCGATAGGTGCGAACCTCCGGGAAACATGTCTTCGGCTCGCCGGTGGGCGGCGCGTGGGCTCGATGCCCTCGCCGTCCTGATCGTCCTTTTCGCGCTCTTCGAGTTCTTCGTCGCGCCCCGCCTCGCGGAAAATGCCGTCGTTCCGGCGCCCCCGGTGGCGCTCGCCACGCTCGACGGCGGCCGGTTTGCCATCGACCGGCAAAAGGGTCGCCTGACGTACCTGGACTTCTGGGCAACCTGGTGCGAGCCGTGCCAGCAGTCGATCCCCCTCATCCAGCGCTTCGCGCGCCGGCATCCCGAGGTGGACGTGATCTCCGTGGACGTGGGCGAACCGCCGGGCGTGGTGAGCGGGTTCGTGAAGCACCATGCGATGGAGCGCGTGGCGCTCGATCCCGACCAAACCGCCGCGCGTGCGTTCGGCGTCGCGGACTTCCCGACGATGGTGGTGATCGACGGCCAGGGGAACGAGCGGGCGAAGTGGCTCGGCTACAACCCCGAGATCGAAGCCCAGATGGCCGCGGCCGAGGCGCGCTATCTGGCGCCGAAGCGAACCTCGTGGATCGCGCCGGCCGCCGCGGCTGAGGTCGCCCGGCCACCGACCCTCGTGCTCGAGGATGAGCCCAACTCGCTCAACACGATCCGCAACACCCCGTTTGGTTGGCTGCTCGGACCGATCACTCAGGGCTATCTGTTCCTCGTGGACGACCACGGTGCGCTCGTGCCCGACCGGGCGCTGGCGCTGCCAACGCGGGCCAACGGCGGCATCTCGCCCGATGGTCGGCGGATCACGTACCGGATCCGGACCGGCCGCTGGAGCGACGGCGCGCCGTTCGATGCACGCGACGTGGGGTTCACGATCGACGCCTTGCGCAATCCACGCACCGCCGTGCCCGACACGTCGGCCGTGGCGGATGTTGCCGGCTGGTCCGTGCCGCGGTCCGACACGCTCGTCGTGCGGCTGAAGGAGCCCTCGGCGCCGTTTATCGCGTCGTTTCTCACGCTCGGGGCGAACGATCCGTTTGCGATTCTGCCGCGCCACATCGCCGCGAAGTACGCCTCGCTTGACCGGAGCTCGCTCGATACGGATCCCGTGGGGCTCGGACCATTCCGGTTGTTGCGTTGGGATCGCGGGCAGCGGCTGTCGTTCGTGCGCAATCCGTACTACTGGCGTGGACCGGCGGCGAGTGCGCGCATCGACGTCGCGATCGTGCCCGATGCGCAGACTCGGCTGCTCTTGGTTCGCACGGGTGCGATCGACGTGACGGAAGTGACCGGCTTCGGCGTCGATGTCGCGCGCACGATACGGAATGCGCGGGTGGTCGATCGCACGACGAACGTGGTGGACTACCTGCAGTACAACTTGCACACGCCCGCGCTGCGCGACGTCCACGTGCGCCGGGCGATCGCCATGGCCATCAATCGAACGAAGCTCGCCTCGGCGGTGTATCGCGGGACGCTGGTTCCGACGGACACGGTGCAGCTCGATCCGCGCTACCGAACCGTGAGTCGGCTCGCGGGATACAATCCACGCGAGGCCGCGAGCTTTTTGCGTGATCGGGGGATCAGTGTGGACCTTGCAATTGCCGGCGGGTGGCGGAACAGCGCGAACGTTGCCGTGCAGATCGCATCGCAACTGGAAGCGGCGGGCGTGACGGTCCACATCCATTCGTATACCGAAGCGGAGTTTTGGGGCCCGAAGGATCGCGGCGGCATCCTCGAGAGCGCGCGCTACGACTTGGCGCTGACGTCATGGTCGCCGGCACTCGACCCCGACCGCTCGTACCTGTTCGGCTGCGCTGCAACGCCGCCGGGCGGCGGGAACTCCATGTTCTTTTGCGATCGCGCCTATGATCTAGATGAGTCCGCCGGTGCGCGCGAATATGATCCCTCACGCCGCGCTGCCTATTACCGTGACGCCGGCAGCCGCCTCGTCTCCGAAATGCCGATCGTCCCGCTCGGTTTCGAGCGCCGCGCATACGTCGTATCGCGCTTGTCGGGGTTTCAGCCCAATCCGCTAGGCCGCGATTATTGGAACGCCTGGCAATTTAGTCGGCCGTGACCTTATAGCAAGCCGCGTTCGCGCGCGACCGCCACCGCTCTCGTCCGGTTCTCAACTCCTAGCTTCCTATAGACATAAGCTACTTGACGTTTGATCGTCTGTTCGCTGCGTTTGCGGAGGCTTGCGATTTCTTTATTGGAGTTTCCGAGCCCAAGTAAACGTAATACATCTTTTTCCGCCGGCGTTAGGGGATCTGAGTGATATTCTAGCTCTCGTTCCATCACCCGTGTCATGAGCAACGTAGGTAGGCCAAAGAAAGGCTTGCCAATGAGTGCCTCGACCGGGCCCTTGACGTTAACGAACGGTGGGCCTTGGCAAAACAGTGATAGGGTAGCTTCTAGCGGCGCGAGGCCGTGTATGTGTCCACGATATTGCTCATTTAAGCGCTTGCCCTGAGCCCAACGACCAATAGCACACGTTGCAATGACTTCGATGAATAGCGACTCTCGAACACCGTGCAGCTGAAAAGTTGGAAGTGAGAGCCGAAGTTGCTTTAGTCGCCGCAAGGCCTCGCTGCATTCTTCAAAATTTGACGTGAACGCGTGGACGCTTGCCAGAATCGCTAATGCCTCATAGGCGGCGTCATTTTCTTGTGGTATTCCGAGCAAGTTAAAATCCGCAATAATTGCGGCGTAATCTTCGGCAATGAGCTTGCACATGTTCGCAGACTGGCGTCGGGCAGATAGCAACTGGTGCTTTAGTGGCTGCTCGCTGACAACTATTGCCTGCTGCCGCTCCTGCGCAGCGGTTGACTTCAAAATATCGCCCTGTAGCGCGTAGTAGTGCGGCGGTAGCCAATGGCTTACCAAAGCAAATCTCCAAGAGCCGGTGCGTTCGACGGCATCTGCGAGCGGCGTGAATAGGGTCTCTACCTCAGGATCATAAGCGTGATACAACATCAGGCCGTAATTGTTTAGCGCCCGCGCAGCTTCTCTTGTGTCGTTGGTCGACGACGCTACAGTTGCGGCTTCGCGAGCGGCGCGAAGTGCGGCATCGCTCTCCCCGAGGTAGTATAAGGCTGACCCAATTGCAATTAATGCATGTACACGAGCGATCGGACTAAGTAAATAGAGCTCCGCCTGAACTTGTCGAATAAGGTCGCGAGCATCGTCAAGAGTTTCGGGATACCGGGCTAAGAGAGACGCCTGGTAAGCGCGGGCTTGCGCGCGGTCTGCTTCATCTAGGCGGGGAAAAAGCGGAGGCATCAACTTTAGCCATCGCTTATGCTCCTCCGCTCCTTCAAAGTTGACAATCTTAAATGTCGAACGAGTGGCGCATAACAATAGGGCCGAAGATGCACTTGGGCGATCAATGATCGCTAGCGCGCGCTCGTAGGATTTGTGCGCCTCGCCTAGCCATGACCAATGTTCAGTTTGTAGGAACAATAGCTCTAGTCCAAGTTGCGCGGGCTTGAGATGGGCGGTGGCCGCAACGATGCTTCGCGTGACCGTCAAGTCGCAAGTGGTCGGCGGGTATCGTTCGATCGAGTCGACGAGATCGTCGACGTTGCCAGACTCGAGTAGCAATTCGAATCCTTCGTTGTAAGACCCCGAGCTAAGAAGTATGCTTGCCGCAGTTTTGATGCGGTCCTGATAAACAGTAGCGCCTTTAAGAGTGAGGTGTTGGCGAATGAAGTCGCGGAAGAGATCGTGAATTGTAAAAGTGCCACTCGAGCTAAGGTCAAGGAACGCAATATCAGCACATAGCTTTGAAATGATCGGCGCAGCGTCTGCGATCCCGCTTCTCTCAATTGCGTGCATATGAGTCGGTGGCAAGAAGGCTGCGACTTCAAGAAGGTACCGTTCTTTCACGGGAAGAGATGTCCAGAGCTGTTCGGCGAGAAAACTAAAGGTGACGGCTCGAGCGCCGTCCATAATGTTTTCTACGGTCCCGCGGCGCGCTGAAAGTCGAATGGCGTAAGCGAGGGGCACAGGAAAGCCGTGAGTTTGTTCTACCCAAGTTTTGATTTGCTCTGCGTCGGCAGGGCTCTCTAACGACTTTGCGAGAGCCCTTGCCTCTTCAAGAGTCATGCGAAGGTCGTCGGCAGTAACGGGCGCATCGGAATCGCCGTATGCTTGCCATCGTGTTAGCGGCAGAGTTCCTCGGGTGCGTGAGCAAAATACCCATTTAATTTGACTTTTTAGGGAATCGGCAAGCCGACTGAGGAAGGTTGCAACAGAGCAGTCGCCATCAGCAAACTGCAGGTCATCGATTGCAATTGTGCATTTTGCCTGGCGTAAATGGAATTGCGCCCACGCCAAATATAGCTCGATCGTACCGTCGACGCTTTGCGTTTCGGAAATTGAGTCGTGTGGTGGCGATTCCATTTCTGGAAAATGAAACGCGCATGCGCGCGCAAAAACCCGCATGAATTGATCGAGCGTCGCTGCTTGCGGCGTCACGACATAGATAGTCTCTTCGAACTGTTCCAGAAGTCCGCGAACCGCAGTGGTTTTTCCAAAGCCTGCTGGGGCGATAAGCACCGAGATCGGGTAAGTTGCCGCGGAGAGAAGGCGGTCAGTTACGCGTGGTCTCGCTGCTGTTGATTGGCGAGAATAGATCATCTGTTGTCCGAGTCGACAAACTGCGCGTGGCAAGTTCCGGGCTGGCCATCTGACGTCCCGGAATAGACTGAAGGACCCTCCTCTAAATCGCGTTGGGTCAAGCCGGTTTCCCCTTGTAGCGAAGGTGGCCTAGGCAAGCTATAGCTCTACCAGCATTGGCGCGTCAAGGTCCATCGAACATTGTCTTGGTCCGGCGTCAGGGATTTGTCAGGGCAGCGTAAAGGGACCGCAAATGTATGACGGCAAAGCCTGCTTCCTTGTGTTGTGGGACACACTCACGGCTGAGCGAACGGACGACTGGCGAGCTTTTCTGTCGGTTGTTAGTTGGCCGCGCCCTGACAGAACGTCGATGGTAGCCTAGTATGTCAATTTATCCGCGCGAACGGATAAGTGAAACGCTTCAAAACTCCGCCAACCGCGGAGTTGCGATGCTGATCGCGCCGGCGGGCTTTGGGAAGAGTGAAGCCGCCTCAGACGCCTTTGGTAGCTCGGCGCACTGGATCGATCTTCCGGAGGATGGTGCAACAACTGAGACGCTTGCGCGTCTCCTTATAGAAAAGATATCCCCGCGATCGATGCGGGCGCTTAGTGCATATCTCGCGCGGCCGCAAACTGACGAGAACCGCGAGCATTTAGCCAACTGGTGTTCGGGCAGATTGCGCGGCGTCGAACTGCCAATCGTTTTTGAGGATTTTCAGCGAGTTTGTACGGACCCATCCGCTCTTCGTTTTGTGCGTCATGTGATCGAAGCCACGGTGCCGAGCGTGCGATGGGTGATTATTTCTCGTGAAACGCCGGAGCTGCCCGTCGGCACATGGCTGGCGCGCGATTACATGACGTTGCCAGTAACGGCCGAAGATCTTTCGTTTGAAGTCGCTGAAGGCGCGGCGATTGCGCGTGCTTTAAATGTCATCATTGACGACGGTTCCATTCAGGAGCTCGTCACCGATGTTGGTGGTTGGCCTCTCGCGGTGCGTCTTTCGCTTGGTGCTTGGGAACGGACGCGTGCGTTGCCGTCGCTACGCATACGCACGCGAGTTGTACTTTTCGAGTTCATAGAAGAACAGGTCTGGTCACAGCTAACATCCGACGATCAGCACTTCTTTGAGGCCGCCGCTCATTTGAGCGAACTGCGCCCGCGAATTTTAGGTGCTGCGGGCTTTCCCGAGTCGCGCTTAACCCTCGAGCGCCTTCACTTACGACTGCCGTTGTTATCGCGACTCGGTAACGGTCTTTTTAGGCTGCACGAGCTTTTTCGCGAATTTATTCTGGAGCGAAGTCAGGCGGACCATGAACGACATTTAGCGTTGGTCGGCCGACTTGCTCGAGCCTTGGAGCGGTTCGGAGACGTTGACGGTGCGATAGCCATGCATATGCGTGCTGAAGCATGGGAATCGGCGATATCGCTACTTACGCGCCACGGCATAGATCGACTTGAAAACGGGCGCCGCTCTGACATCCTTGCGGTACTGAGTCGTTTTCCACGTCCCTATCGAGACCATCCCGTTGTTACTGGGCTCCGAGGATTTGCGCTATCTATCGATGGTGCGTACGCAGTAGCAAAAAGAGAAATCGAGAAGGCGCTCGATGGCGATCTTAGTCACGAAATGCGTGGTGCGCTGGTATTGCAATCCGCGACGTTGGCAATTAACGTTTCGCGTCCAAAGGATGCGATTGAGATGCTTCGGAATCTGATGATCGACGAGCACATGCAGCCGTCGGTGCGTTTGAGTTCGGCGGCCTTACTCGCTGCCGCTGGAGCCATGGCTGGCGAAACCCTGATAGCGCGCGACGCGATAGGCTTCTGCTCAAATGCATTGGATGCAGGATCCGTAGAGGTTCGGGCAGTCACAAGTCATCGACTTGCGTATGCTCATTGGTGTCTTGGCGAGCCTATGATCGCCGAAGGATACGCGACCGAAAGCGTTCAGCTTGCGCACTCCGTCGGTCTGGATGTCATTGCGGCCCGTGGCTACAGTGTGTTGCAAGCAGTTGCGTCGGCTCTCTATCCCGACACGTTATTGATGCGAAGGTACGCGGAAGCATGCACCCGTTATGCGATTGCCGCCGGTGATCGATCAATGCAAGTGCACGGACTCGAGTGCCAACTTGCAATTGCTGCCGATCAAGGGGATGACGAGCTCTACGAGACGAGCGAGAGGCAACTTATTGAACTTGGGGCAGAACGAAGCTCGCGCAATGTCATGTGGCTACAATTTGCGAAGGTAATTCGGGCGGTGGGGCGAGGGAATGACTCACTTGCCATCAGTATGTTGTCGTCGCTTGACCCCGATCGGCTATCGCAATCGGAACGGGTTTTCAAAGAGTCTTTGCTTGGGCTGATGCTGGCCACGACGAAACGGGACGAGGCGGCATCCTTGCTTGGACGACCAATTTTAGTCACAGCCGACAGCGACTTCGAGAGTCGTCGGTTGCTCGCATATGCTCAAGTTTACCATGCCCTTGGGCAGTGGTTAATTGGTCGTGGCCGGGTCGCTCGCCGCGCTCCGACACCCGATTTTTCCGTGGTCACATCTCGCGATGCTAGTCTTCTCACCGTGATCACTACGATCTGTTCTACTTCGCGGCAGACCACGACGGCTCGCCAACTTACGCAACTGACAGAACCCCTAGTCGCGCTCCAACTAGATGGGCACGCCCGTTTCTTGAGACAGGTGCTCGCGCCGGCGACAATTACACAGCTCACCCGCACTGAGTTGGAGGTCCTCCGTGCCTTGCGCAAAGGCGGTACGACAGCTGACGTTGCCGATCGGCTTGGGAGGTCGAGCCACACCGTCTTGAGCCACCTTAAGTCGGCCTGTTCAAAGATCGGCTGTTCGGGGCGCGCGGCCGCCGTTGCCTACGCTCAGGATATGGGCTGGCTCGAGTAGGCCTTGTCACGATCTCCCCACTTCTTGGGAGATGAGCTTCTTCGAATCGCGATTACGATCTGGTGGACCACTCTGCTTTATGAGGTTCCGCTGTGAAATTGCTCGCTAAAGTTAGCGCTCTTGCCGCTCTCTTCATCACAATCTCGATCACGCTCATCCCCCCCATCGGCTAAGAAAATGTTTCACACTGCTTTCGCTTCAATGGAAGAAGATGAGATGACCGTCTCACGCGACGTTCTCGAATCACTACCGCAGTCGTTGTACCGTTCGCTGCCCTGGGCCGCTCACACGATCGATTCTTGTGTGAAAATCGTTGCTGAGGCTCAACGCACGAACAATCCGCGCCGGGTTCGCGCCTGGATCGACTTTGAACGCGGAATGCCGAGCGGTGAAGAAATCCTTGGCACGCTCGACAACGTGCTCCATCAGATGACGCTCCCCGGCGATGCGTTTGCCGACCGCGTCAAGTTCGCCAACAAGCTCCGTCAAGAAGCCCTCGATTATCTGCGCACCTCCGGTGCCATGGCTTCCGCTCAGAGCACGCTCGATCCACATGCTTCGTCGCTCGCCGACGGTCTCGTTGCGGCCCTGCGCCTGCACGATCCGTTCCTTGCCGACCACAGCGAACTCACCGCCGAATTCGCGACTCGCCTCGCCGTGACCATGGGTCTCGATGATGCCACCGTCGCTCGCGTCACGCTCACCGCGCGGCTCCACGACCTCGGCAAGATGCGCATCTCGCGCTCGATCATGAATAAGCCGATGCCGCTCACTGCCGCCGAGCGCGACGAAGTTCAGAGCTATCCCACGATCGGCGCCGAGACGCTGGCTGCGATGCCGGCCTTGGCCGAAATCGCCCCGCTCGTCCGTGCCCAACGCGAATGGTTCGATGGTCGCGGTTACCCCGCCGGCACGGCCCACGAAGAGATCCCGCTCGAAAGCCGGATCGTCGCCATCGCCGACGCCTTCCACACGATGACGCTGGCCCGCCCGTACCGCAAGGCCTACTCGACCAACGAGGCCATGGCCGAACTCCTCGCCGGCAGCGGCACGCAGTTCGACCCCGAACTCGTCACCGCGTTCACCGCCATGCTCGGCTATCGCGGCCGCATCGCACAGTCGGCCTAGAGACAGCTACCAGCCATGGACAAGGCAACGGAAATCTGGCTAGCGTCCGCGCTAGTCGATGGTGACACGTCGATCGTCGACGGTCTGGTGCAAATGGTGCGCGTGCGCGACCCGATTACGGCCTCGCACCTCGACGCCGTCGGGCTTCTCGCCCGGCGCCTGGCCATGGCGCTCGATCTCGAGACCGTGACCATCGCCCGCGTCACCGCGGCAGCCCGCCTGCACGACATCGGCAAGACGACCATCCCGATGCGCGTGCTCGATAAACCGGGCGCGCTCGACGAGGCCGAATGGAGCCAGATTCGCCGTCATCCCGACCACGGCGCCACGATCGTCGCCGGCTTTCCGCAGCTCGAGAAGTACCGCGCCATCGTGCGCTCGCACCACGAGCGCGTTGACGGCCGCGGCTATCCCGACGGCCTGCTCGGCAGCGAGATTCCCTATGAGTCGCGCATCATCGCCGTCGCCGACGCCTTCCACGCCATGACGGTCTCGCGCCCGTATTCCCGGGTCCGCACGCCGGCAATGGCCCTCGCGGAACTGATGAACTGCAGCGGCACCCAGTTCGAACCCGAGTACGTCGACGCGTTCGTGAAGATGATGGGCTACCGTTCGCGGAGTCTGCGCTCGGCCTAAACGAGGGACTCGGGGCAGCGGCTTCAATCCGCTCGCCAGCTCCGTTCAAACCCTGCCGCGGGAACTTGGCGCGTTCTAGAAGCCAAGCGTAGCGGATTGCTGTGCGACGTCGACTACACCGTTGCGCTAAGCACCCTTGTCCCGCGAACCATCCCTATGCCTAGATTGCCCGTCTCGTTCAAACGGAAGGTGGCCGATCTCAAGGCCACAGTGGTTTGCGTTTGGTTCGTGTTGGCAGGCGCCGTCGGGCGAACTTTCACTACAACCGAAGCAGCCGGAGCCGTGCGCATCGGCGGAAGCGCTTCTGTCGAGCCCTTATAATCTTCTTGGAAAGCGCGACAACTTGATGTCGATGAGTGGCTTTGCCTTTGCCATGGCGGCTCTTTCGTTCTTCAAGAGGTGATTTACTCACTACGGGATGCCGGGCATGGCGAATGCGCGCCGGCCGCAGCGATGGACGTGCTCGATCGGAAACCCCAAAGGATCGGTGCAATCTGCGCTGCCGTCAAGACGCTCGACGGCGGCGCGGCGGAGCCGCAACTGCAAATCGCCTGAGACGACGTTGCGCAGCACGAATATGGGGGTGGTGGGAACGCGGCCCAGAAGGTTCTGCGAAAGCAACGTCGCCCCACGCCGTTGCTTTGCAGTTTCACCGTTCTGGCCGGTACAGCGAGGCCACTCCCACTTTCGAGCGTCGGATTCATACGGCTCATTCATGCCAATCCGCGCGCCAAACCCGTTCTACGGGACCTACCGTTACGATCTCGAGTATCGATAAGAGCCCGGTGCTTTACGAACCCGTTTGCCGTGCGCTGGCGACTATCCGTTGCATTATGCACCCTCCTGTCTTGACCCATCCTTCATGTCGCCGCCATGGAACGGCCCGAACAAACGAGCCGACATTGTCCCGATCAAGAAGAAGCCGGCACCGAAGGCGACGGCGTCCCACGTATCGCGAAGATCGAACGTCCCGACGCGAAGCACGAGCACGTAACCGACCACGATGTTGAACGCTCCCCACCCGACGTTGACGAGTGCGGAGGAGAGCCCCTTACCGGGCGGGTGCGCGAACGGGCTCTGAAACGCACGGCCCATCGTCCCGGAGACGAAATGCGGGATCGCGTTGCCGAGAAATATCCCGCCGAAGAAATACGACACGTAGGTAAGCCATGTCATGGCCAAATCTCCTCGAAGCGATCGGTGACGGCCTTTATAATTCGGCCAGCCGAAGCATGATGTCGCCAGCCGCGAAGAGCGTTTCGCGGTCGGCCGTGGGAAGCTGAGCGACGGCTTGCGCGAGCCAGGATCGCTTCGTGTCTTTCGCCGTTTTGAGAAGCTCGGCGCCGTGGCGCGTGAGCGCGATCAACACCTGGCGCCCGTCTGTGGGGTGGGCCTTACGCTCGACGATGCCCATCTTGTCGAGCGCGCTGACCGTCGTGCGCATGGACTGTGGTCGCATTCCCTCGAGTCGCGCAAGCTCAGCGGTCGTCGTCGGTCCATCTTTGGCAAGACGCGAGATAACGATGGATTCCGTCATCGAGAGTCCCTCGGCGGTGGCCGTCGCTCGAACGCGACGCATGATCAGGCCGACGGCATGGGCGAGATCGGTTACGGAGGCATCGATGCTCTTGCGCGGCATGCCACGAGTGTTCCCTCAAATAAGCAGTTAATCTTGCAAGTGTTACTGCTTTCATGCGAACGGGCCGGCGAGCCGGATCAGCGAATCACGCTTCCGCGGCGCCTTCTCGCAAACTGATTGGATAGGCTCGTACCTGGCCGGTTTCTCCCGCGACGTCCATCAGCCCGACCAAACGAATATTGGCGTAGAGCGGTCCGTTTGGCGTCAGCGTAACGTTGATTATGTGGTCGATGTTCCCCGGTCCGGGACGTGCGCGGATGCCGCCGCACGTCGCCATATTGATGTAGTCGTGACCATCGACGATCTCATGCGTGAAGTAATGCGTGTGCCCACCGATGACGGTGTGCGGCCGGCTGGCCAACATCTCTTGAATCTTGGCGAACTGCGGGTCTTGGGACTTCCATGCGGGCTTGTGCATGACGACGAACGTCCACTGCGGCTTCGGATTGCGCGCGAGCGTATCACGGACCCAGTTCACCTGCTTATCACTGATCTTGACTGGATTGGTCAGTCCGATCGCGTGGGCGATCTCGGGGGTCGCAACAAAGCTGTTCATCTCCCGCATCGCCCGATCCGGATCAGCGTTCATGATCTGGACCATCGAGTAATACGCCGGGATCGTGCCGGCATCGAGAGCGATCGGCGGATCCTCGGTGTTCAGGATCAGGAAAAGGGCGCGCTTAAATGTGAAGCTGTAGTAGGTCGGACCGCGCCGTGCGAGCCACGCGTCGACGGTAGCGGGATTGTTGAGGTCGTGATTCCCTACGCAGTAGACAAACGGGCAATTCAGTTTCGCAATCGAACGCTCAGCGTCGTTCCACTGCTTCTCGATGAGGGCGCGATCGTCGCTGTAACCTTCGATCACGTCACCGACCGACAGCGCGAAGTCTGGCCGCAACCAGCTAACCTGGGTCATCGCCTGGTCGAACACGCCGGGTCTCGCGTAGGCCGTGTTGTCGCCGATTAACGTGAAGCCGAGTGGCCGTCCGGCGGCATCGGGTGGCGTCGTCCAAGGATGGCCGCCGTTGGGCGTGACATCGGATCGGAAATCGTCTCCCGATGCGGCCAGCGCTGCTGTGGGCAAGAATGTTGCGGCTGCCAAGGCAGCACGAACAGCGCTCGCGCGAGAAAGATTCATATGCGTCCGTTTCTCTTGGTGTGCCGCAGTTTTAACACACACGCCTTAAGCGGCCATTAACCTAAAGAGATCCGCTACAACGCTCTGCTCTATCCTACCGCCGGACTACGGTGAATCGTACTTCGCAGTTCTAGAAGACGGGGGCGCTTGAGCGTGATTTCCCAGCGTGCCCAGTGAAATCAGGTGCAGCTTCTCGATGGGGCGCTCACTGGCCGAACCGGGTGGATCGCAGGCTCCAACTCTGCGTGCATTCAAGTACGCAAATGTTCATCGTGCATACCAAAGCGTCACAGGGCTCAACCGCCGACTATGAGTTCTTGGCCCTAGAACTCAACGAGACAACGGGCGCGCTCAAATCATGCAGCGCTGTGATTCTCGAAAGCCCAACCACCACTACCGGGAACGTAGGTTGCGGAGCGGTCAAGTCGCTCATCGCGACCCCAACCGGCAAGAACTTTGCCTTTGGCGGACTCGATGCCATGCCATCGGGAATGGTTCTCGATGCGTCTGGCGCGGGCGTCAACCACTTTGATCAGGATAGCGTTGGTGGTTACATCTGGTGGCTAGCTGATGGCCAAACCGGCACTGCCTATCTTTGTGTCGGCACTCCACAAGCTCATACAATTAACGCCTATGCCTGCCACCCTGAAAACTCGAAGTGTTAGCTCTGTTAGGAATGGGAACTTCTCCATGTCTAACGCGTGGCTCTTAGGTTCGAAACCATGAAACCAGTAAATGCGACCAATAAAATGCTCTCAAGCACGAACTTCGCAGGGGTTGAATCGCTCGATATGGGGGGAGGGCCCTATATTTCTGCAGCAGGTCTTGAAGTTCTGGTGTCAACAAAGATTGCCGAACTCGATTTGTCAGCTTGCGTAGGCGTCGACGATGATGCAGTTAAGATTGTTGCTAAACTTCCTCGTTTGAGATCACTCGCATTGGATAATTGCAATGCCATTTCCGATGCGGCCATAGGCGCGCTTCTGATTGCAGAAGACCTTGAAGTGTTGACGGTGCGATGGTGTTATGATCTGACGGACGTTTCATGCGGATATCTGACCAAAATGAAACTAAGAACACTTAGTCTTGTCGGGTGCGAAGGAATTACCGACGCCGGGGTATCGAGTTTGGCGCAGAATACGACCATAACCAACTTAGAGCTTCCCGAATCAGGCGAGATTACTGATGAGGGATTACGGCAGCTTTCTAGTGGACCAATTCCATTAAAGCGGTTATGGATGGAACACTTAGAATGCATTACGGACGCCGCTATTGAGGCGATTGGAAGAATCGAAACGCTCGAAGAGCTTTCATTCAGATGGCTTTCAGGTGTGACAAGTCAGGCGCTAATCAGTCTAAAGCAGCAGAGACCAGAGCTAGTCGTGACCTCTGACCTGCCTATTTAGTTCAACCCCTGCTCGCGCAAAGTAGAATGAGGCCGCGCAGAACGAGTATACAAAAGTGCGGCTGTTCGAACACTCCGCGATCATAATGAGCGGCGACGCGCTATTCGGTAAATCCCCTCAACGGCGTTACGTGCGCGACGTATATCACGATGGGATTGACGCTGCTAGGCTATCAGCCTGACCAAATTCAGAACGCAAGCTACACGGTAGGCGACAAGGCAACGGCAGCTACTCGCCTTCAATAGACCGCCAGGGACGTCCGTGCATTTCTCGCGAATTGTGTGTCGCGATCAGGTGCTTTGCGAACCCGTCTGCTGACAAACGAGTTCGTCAAGCACACGGCTGACATCACTAATTTCGACGGCTACGGCAACACCCTACGAACGCGTCACACGGAGAACATTACGCGAGGCCGTGCTATTTTGGCCTACGCTTGGCGTCACCGGTACAGCGCTCCCGATCATCGTAGCGCTGGCGACTTTCGGCAGCGGCGAGGTTTGCATTAAGAGGTTCGCAATAAAATGAGGTCGGAGCCCTAGGAGGCGTTCTGGGCCGTTCCGGGATGTTCGCCTACTGTCCGCGAGCGCTATCTACGTTTCTGCGTCGGAAAAAGGTGAGTCGATACCGGTCACTCTCAGACGGGCCTCGGATTGGGATTCTGGGCTTCAGAGTACCGCCCGCGCGGCTCGCTTTAGACCAGTAGCCCGCCGCCGTCGACCGGTAGGATCTGTCCCGTCGCATACGTGCTCTGCATTAAGTAGACGTACGCGGCTGCCGCTTCCGCGGGCTCTGCACTGCGCGCAATCGGGAGCGCCGCCGTATACGCTTGCAGACGTCCCGGCGGCATCTGCGCTTTTACGTGCTCCGTCAGCACAATGCCCGGACAGACGGCGTTGACGCGCACCGGCGCGAGATCCATCGCGAGACCCCGAGCGAGATGTTCCATCGCGCCGGCGATCGCGGTCGTCATTGGCGCAGAGCGCACCGGACGGTGCGCGAGCATCCCGCTTGTCAGCGTGATCGACCCGTCAGCTGCTATTGTGCGCGCACCATATTTGACTGCGGCGATCGATCCCCAGAAGCGCACCGTCAATCCGTCACGCGCTTGATCAAAATCGAGTTCGCGCACCGACGCGTACATCGTCCCGCCCCAGTCGCCCGACGTGATCGCCAGGTGATCGAAGGGGCCGAGGCGTTCAAAAAACGCAGCGACGCCGGCTTCATCGCGCAAGTCGACCTGGAGTCCGGTCAGATTCGGTAGACGTCCGACGGCCGCGTTGACGTTCGCCTCGCTGCTCGACGCGACGACGACATCCGCGCCGTCCGCCGCAGCGAGCTCCGCGATTGCGAAGCCGATTCCCTTTGCGCCGCCGATGACGACGACGCGTTTGTTCTTGAGTGTCATGGCAACATACGCTATCATCAACGCATATGCCGGTAAAGACGACAGCTTATCATGGTATACCCCATAACCGCCTCGGCGACTACCTGCGTAATCGGCGCGCGAGGCTCGACCCAGCGTCGCTCGGCATCGCAAGTGGGCGCCGCCGCACGGCGGGTCTGCGTCGCGAGGAAGTCGCGCAGCGCGCGAACATCAGTCCAACTTGGTACACGTGGCTCGAACAGGGCCGCGGCGGCAGTCCATCCGCCGGTGTCCTGGATCGCATCGCCGAGGCGCTTCTGCTCACGGAAGTCGAGCGCGAGCATCTCTATCTGCTCGGGCTCGGGCGGCCGCCCGGGACGCGCTTTCACGGCGCCGACGAAATCACGCCGCGGCTCCAGCGTTTGCTGGACGCGCTGTCATTCAGCCCGGCATTCTTGCGCACCTCAACCTGGGATGTGCTCGCGTGGAATCGTGCCGCCAGCGTCGCGCTGACGGACTTCGCCGCAGTTCCGGCGCGGGAGCGCAACGTGCTGCGGATGATCTTCTGCAATCCGCAGGTGCGAGCCCAGGGCGAGTGGGACGCCATCGCCCGCTCCGTCGTGAGTTCGTTTCGCATCGATGCTGCGCGCGCCGGCGCGTCCGCGGAAGTTCAGCCGCTCGTCGACGAGCTGTCCCGCTCGAGTCCGGAGTTTGCCGAGCTCTGGCACGCCAACGACGTCGCGACCACCGGCAACGGCATCAAGCATCTCCATCACCATGCGGCCGGTATGCTGGCACTCGAGTATTCCACCCTAGCGGTTGTCGGCCGATCGGATCTGCAGATGGTCGTCTTCAATCCGGCGACGGAGGCTGATCGGGAACGCATCATTTCGTTGTCAGTCTGAGCCCGTCGAAGGACGTCATTGCGGATACGGGCGTTTTCGCACCCTCGTCGCCGACGGTTTGCGGCTGCGCTTTTGCTTGCCACATAAACCGCCATCGTGGGCGGGTTGCCCGACTCGACGAACTTCGTTTCCGTCTCCGCACCGATGCGGCCGCACTTTTCCTGGCGGTCGATGGCCACTACACCGTTGCGCAAAGCACCGGGCGCGGCGCGGAAGCAGCTGGCCCATTCGCGACACTTGCAGCGCGCCNNGAGCTCGGTGTCCATGGTGGACGTTTTTACCATTCGCAGGTGCGAGCGTTTGGGGCGTGGGCGCGGGGTGGGCATGGTGAAGTGTGGCAGCCGGCCGCCGAACGTGCGGGCAACGATCAGCCAGAGGATGAGCGCGACAACAAGCAGGGGCAAAAGCTGGCCGATGAGATGCATCTCCGCGAGTCTAACACGACCAACGATGAGGACGTTATCTTGGCTGCCGCCGCGCTGCCGACGAGCGCGCTCGGCAACTTCCTACGATTCCGGAGGCGATGGCCGAGCGATCGTTGACAACGTTCGGTCACCGGTCATTGCTATTGGATAAGCACCTATCGCCCCTGGGACTATGCGCTCGGCTCGAAGACGGCCGGTCCGACGCGGAATGCGCGACGATATGCGGTTGGACTGGCGCGGACGACTCCGTGAAAGCGCTCGCGCAGCGTCGACACCGAATCGAAGCCGACGGCCGATGCGATGCGCTCGACGGGCAGGTCCGTCGTTTCGAGAAGCTGCTGGGCGCGGCGCACACGCGCTCCGATAACCCACTGTCCCGGTGTGCGGCCCGTCTGCTCGCGGAAGCGGCGGCTCAAGGTTCTCGTACTCGACCCGGCCTTAAGCGCGAGTTCAGGTAGCGTCAGCGGTGCCGTTACGTGTTCCTCGATCCAGCGAAGGAGCGGCTGCAGCGTCGACGACGACTCCGGCGGTTCGTGAAGGATGAACTGCGCTTGGCCGCCGGAACGTTCCAGGGGCATCACCGCGGCGCGCGCCGCGTTGGCGGCGGCATCGGCCCCGAAATCACGGCGCACGAGATGCAGGCACAAGTCGATGCCGCTCGCGGCCCCGGCCGACGTCAGCAACTGGCCGTTGTCGACATAGAGTACGTTTGGATCGACCTCGATCGCGGGGTAGGACGCGGCGAGTTGCGATGCCGCGAGCCAGTGGGTTGTCGCGCGAAGATGGTCGAGCACTCCCGCCGCAGCGAGCACGAACGCTCCGGTGCAAATTGATGCGATGCGAATGCCTCCGGCAGCAGCTTCACGGATGACGGCGATTACGGCTGCGGGGACGCGTTGCGAGATGTCGGCGATGCCCGGAACGATGATCGTCCGTGCATCGAGCATCTCGCTCAAGTCCCAGCGCACGCGCAGGTCGAGGAATGTGGTTTTGACGACCCGTGCTTCGCCGCACACGCGGATGTCATAGGCCAGGTCGCCGGATGGCGTGCGGACGCGCGACAAAACCTCGCAGGGCGTTGCCAAGTCGAACGGCAGCACGCCGTGCATCGCGAGAATCGCTATCTTATGCATCGCTCCCAAGTTGGCCAAAATCCATCGATAGATGGCATTTATGCCACTCGCGAAAACGGCCCTGCCAGGCTAGGATTGGTTCCATGATAAGCCAGATGCAAACCGCGATGCTGATTTTGCCCTACGTTATGCCGATCGTCATCGCGCTCGCCTTCATCGCAGCCTGCTCCCTCTTTCACGAGCCCAATCGGCGCAGCTTTAGCGCGCTTATGATCGCCGGCGCGGGTGCTGCATATTTGGGCGGCGGACTCGGCGGCTGGGAGATCGTGTTCTGCGTCCTGCTGACGTTTATGGCCTATCGCGGGCTCAGTGACTATCGGTACATCGGCACGGCGTGGGTCTTGCATACGTGCTGGGACGTGCTACACGACCTCTACGCGAATCCGATCATCCCGTTCGTCCAGACGTCGTCCACGGGTTGCGCCATTTGCGATCTGGTGCTCGCCGCGTGGTACTTCCTCGGCGCCCCCTCGATCTATCGCTTAGCGCCTGCGCGTGCCAAAGCGCCTCAGAGGTGACATCTGCGATGCGTTCCCCCAGTTCGGAATATGTCCCAGACGGCGCTAGGGCCTACCGGATGGCATAGCCGATTCAGGGGCGCTTCCAGTTGCGATCGGAGCGACCACGATCGCACCATCACGAAGCGACACACTTCCTACGAAGACGGCCGCCGGTCGAGCGCAGCCAGGAATCGCCGGATGTATGCTGAGTGCCCGTGTGTATGCCAACATCTCGCTGTGCAGCCCGTCGTCGAGAATCACGTCCCCCGGGATCCGAATAGCAGCACCACCATCCAGACGTAGCTCGATGATAAACAACACTTCGGGTGTGTTTGTATGTTGCGGATTTTGCGGATTGTGTATAAAGAAGTCCATCGCCGACGTGGAAGTAACGATGATACTGTGCGGGCCACTGAATTGGCGCCTTGGGTCACTTTCTCCGGGGCATCGCGTCGCGGACGGATCAGGTGTCGGGCCGACGAACACGGACTGCGCGGCCGGCAACGATGCGCTCGGAGGTGGAGTTGCTACGGCCGCGACACCCATCTCGACGCTGCCGTTCTGGACGTGGAAGGACACGAGGAAAACGGCCGCTGCGGTCCCGCAGCCCGCAATCGGGTCGTTGATCGTAACCAACGAGCCAAGTTGAACAAGAGCTCCATGCATCTCCGAATCAATATCCAACGTCGGTGGAATCAGCGATGCGCCGCGACCATCGTGACGGATGATCTCGATGAAAGACCCTAATGATGAGGGATTGTGGGCGTGAAAGTTCGCTTCGGATGCCGATGAGATCGGTATCCGCGGAAAGACGCGTGCCTTGAGAACACCGGGCTTTTCCCCCGGGCACGCCGTCGCGGAGAAATCGGGGGCAGGGCCTACGATGATCACGGGCGGCGGCACTTGAGCCACGCCTGGCACTGCGCACAGTGGAAGGAGCGCGACGAGCATACACCACGACACTCGGAGCTTCATGCTCGCAGGGTGCACCAACCACCCTCGGCTAACCGCATGAGCCGCATTTAGGTGGTCCCCACGAGGGCCGGCCGGATTTGTGGATTCGCGCGCTCGTTGACGGCGGCGAGGAGGCTGTGATGAATTGCAACGTCCAGCGCAATGCACACCTCACCGTCTTGGCGTCGCGCGGCCTCATCTTCAGGACCGTGATCGTGCCACGACATCATGCCGCCGAAACGGAAAACGTAATCCGCCGATAGCGCTGCTGCAGCCGTTGGTGAAGAACTCGGCGCGGACGCGCACTTCCATCTGGATGTCCGTGCGGGCCAAGACCGGCGTCTTATAGTCGACCTGTGTCGAATGATGGGCCTCCAGCACGCGCGGGCCGCCGCTCATGATCGAGAAGCTTCCGGCCGGGGTCGACCAATAGGGCGTTAGCCATAAGCACTTGTCGGAATCGTTGAGCACCTTCACGTGATAACGAACGTGCTCCAGGTATCCGCCGGGCGGCGGCGAGCCGGCGGCCGACGCTCCGCCCGGCGGAACGACCGCGACGAGCAGCAGAAAGGCAAGAGCCAGAACGGCAGGTTTCGTCATTGCGATCCTTTTGGTGGTCACGGCGCCGCTACCTCGGCCGCACGCGTCGCTGTTATTCTGCCGCATCCGCGGTCAGCGCGTTCCAAGCGGCGAGAGAGTCCATGTAGTCTCTCCAGTGCGCGATTTTCCGGTGTTCGATCGTAATGATCGAGCAGAACCGATTGTTATACTTCACAGCCGTTTCGAGAATCGTTCCATGGACCTCGTACTCGATGACGACGACACGGCCGCCGTCCGTCTTGTGGACGATCAACTCATCGGCGGACTGCAGCGCGATGTTGTCGACATAGTCCCTGAACGCGGCCATTAGGTCAGCCCGCCCCTTGATGACCCGAGGCCAGCCGGGGATGTTATAGAGGATCTCGTAGACGACATCGCCGGCGACAACATCGAAGAAGTGCTCGCCGTCGACGAGGTTTCCGAGCGCGCCTCGCACGAGATCGAAGTACGGTCCGGCGCCCTCGTAAGCGGCGTATGTGTTGTTCGGCATGGCTATCTCCAAGCGGGAGGCAGATCGTCGAACTATGTTGGCGATCCCGGTGCTTTATAACCCGTCTGCTGTGCGATGGCAACCATACCGTCTAAGCGTTCGCGTCGTCCGGGGGACGCGGTACCTAGGCGCTGGCGCATCGATTAAGGACATCGTCACGCCGGGGCAGTCTGTCTGGCAGGCGTACGCGTGCGGCGGCGATTACGCGGTCCGCAGCACCGTAAAAGATATCGAGTTGCCCGTCGGAGCGCAGATCCGTTGCGCTAGGAAAGATAATATCGGAATGTCCTTTGCCAAGCTCATATTCGGCAAGCGGTTCCAGAATCGGCGACGGCGTCCGGTAAAGAACATGCGAGGGACGCTCGGGATCAAGAATTGCCAGGCCCATGCAATAGCGCCGGCGCGCGTTCTGAGTCGCGACCGCGTGATACGGCAAGACCCAACCATAAGGGAGACGTACGGGCGGCGGCCCGGGACCGATTTTCTCAGACTCCCATGGCTGCTCCGGCGCCATGACACGTTCGTGTCTCCCGACCGATGTCAATTGACCGATGTCGGAGAGAACGGCGTCAACGGGAATGTAGGATATCCAGATATGCTCGCGCACGTTCATTCCGCAGTGATCGTCACCCAACTGCAGCGTCGGCCGATGCAAGACACCAAACGAGGGCTTCCCAAGCGGATCTAAGATCACGTCGGAAAAGAATGCCGCATCCTTGTTGCTGCATAGGTTGATGTCAGGCTCGTCAGCGACGACCTCATACTTCAGGAAACCAAGCTGTTTCCATATGCGGAGGTCTTTGGACATCGCGACGGCTACCCGCGGTCCACTCGGTACGAAGGCCGTGTACGTCATGATGTAACGCCTTAGCAGAGGTACGTAGACGACGCGCGGATCTTCGAGAACGCTGTCACTCGAACTACCGTCGTCAGACGCCTGTGCGCCGAGCACGAGGCCAAGGCGTTCAGCGCCGCTGGGGCAGTCGCCATGGTAAAGCACCCGCGCATGCCCGATCCGCGAAACGTTGTCTTTATCGACGAGCCGCGGAAAGAGATGCATCGTGCCGTCCGCTGAGCGAACTCCGGCGGGGTTGAACACACCCCAAGCCTCATGCGGTGCACCGCGTTGCGGGCTCATGATGACCCCGAGGCGGCAGACCGCAAAGTCAGCGCCCGGTGCTGACCGATCGGCCACGATTAGACGTTTATGCTGCATTGGCTGCTTCGAACCGACTCTATTCCTCAAAAGCTAAGGTTCGGCTAAGAGCGGCTAGGGTCGCTGCCGTGATCGAGAATCCGGTTCTTGGGTAATATGCAATTATGCAGGGTCTGGCGATCCGGACGAACCGTGAAGATCGAGCGTGACGTCGCCGTACCCATGCGAGACGGCGTGCGCCTATTCTCAAATGTCTACCGGCCCGACGACGCGGCACCGTATCCTGTCGTATTGTCGGTAACGCCCTACGGCAAAGACAACACACCGGATCGACTCGGCATGTTGTTCATGCGCCTCGCCGGCGTGCGCTTTGGGACAATGACCTGCTCGCGGTGGGCGGGTTTTGAGTCACCGGACCCGCTCTTTTGGGTTGACGCCGGATACTGCGTCGTCCAAGCCGATGTACGGGGCATGCATAAATCCGAAGGGTGCGCGGGCGCATGGACACCGACAGACGCGCAAGATTATGCTGAGCTCATCGAATGGTGTGCACGTCAGCCGTGGTCGAGCGGCGCTATTGGATTATGCGGTGTTTCTTATCTGGCGATGTCGCAGTGGAAGGCTGCGGAGCTGCGTCCGCCGGCGCTCAAGGCGATCATTCCGTGGGAAGGCGCGACCGATTTGCTCCGCGAGCTTGCGTATCAAGATGGTGTGCGTGAATCTGGTTTTGTCACGGTCTGGTGGAACAACCGCATGAAACGCGGGCATAACAAACGTTTCGCGATGGTCGAAGATTTTCTCCAAGAGCGCGACGCGCGACCGCTGGACGACGATTGGTGGGCGAGCAAACGCCCGGCCTTCGAGCTGATCGACGTGCCGGCGCTGGTGTGTGCGAGCTGGTCGGATCACGGCCTTCATACTCGTGGTTCGCTGCTCGGCTTCGAAGGCATCGGGTCCCGGCAAAAATGGTTGTTCACGCACGGTCGCCGCAAGTGGGAAACCTATTACGGCGAGGAAGCGCGTACCACGCAGCGCCGCTTTCTTGATCGCTTCCTTAAAGGCGAAGCTAACGGCTGGGATGAGACGCCACGCGTGCGGCTCGAAGTGCGGCAGTCGCTCAAGCGCTGGACCGTTCGTGGCGAGAGCGAATGGCCGCTCGCCGGCGTCGCATATACGCCGATGTACCTCGATGCCGGAGCCGGTACGCTCGAGACGCAACCGCTGAAGGAGATGCAGCAGGTGCGTTATGCAACTGGTGCGAGGGAGTCCCCCGATCGCGCCAGTTTCAGCTATCGCTTTTCGACAGAGACGGAGCTCACCGGAACCATGACGTTGCGGTTGTGGGTCGCGACGAGCCAAGGCACCGATCTGGATCTCTTCGCGAAGCTGCGCAAGTTCGACGCATCCGGGCAAGAGGTCTTTTTCTACGGGTACAACGGCTTCGATAAAGACGGCGTCGCCAAAGGTTGGCTGCGCGTTTCGCATCGGGCGGTCGATCCACGACGCAGCCGGCCCGGCATGCCATGGCATTCGCACCTCAGAGCCGATCCGGTACAGCCGAACGAAATCGTACCGGTCGACATCGAGATCCTCGCCTCGAGCACCGTCTTCGAAACGGGATCGACGTTGCGGGTCGACGTCTTCGGCCACGATGCCGACAAGTACCCGGCATTTCGCCATCAGCCGACCGTGAATGCGGGCTGGCATACAATCTCTACGGGCGCAGCATTTGATTCGCATCTGCTGATGCCGATCGTTCGGCGCCCGCGGCTGGCCGGCGGCGGCGAGCGGTCATCCGCCGGGGTCTAACGCGCTGCCTGGACGCCGCTCTCGCTTGCACTTGCTTACAAGGGAGCGCTTAGTATTCCATTCGGCTGGGCGCGGAAATCGCCAAGGTGCCCTTTCGGCGAAACGTTCATATATAAGTGTCGCTTTATCGTTGAATTGTTCATATAAACGTATTATTTTATAGAAATAAGGACACTTTTATATGAATAATAAGCAGGCCGCCCTTGCCAGGAAGCAATTGGAGCGGCGCCTTGAGCCGCTCCGGCAGATGACGTTGCTCGCTCCCCCCAGAGGCTGGATCAGAGCTATTCGGGAGTCCCTGGGCATGACTGCCCGGCAACTTGCCGCGCGAATCGACGTTGTGCCCTCGCGCATCGTAGCCATCGAGAAAGCGGAAGTTACCGGCGGAATAACGGTGAGGTCGCTGCGGCAGGCTGCTGCGGGGATGAACTGTGCTTTCGTTTATGCCTTTGTGCCGCTCGAGCCACTTGACGACATCGTGCGTGAACGCGCGATGCAAAAGGCACGGAAGCACATCTCGCGCCTCGACCACACGATGCGCCTTGAGAATCAGGCAGTGCTCAAATCCGATCTCGATGCCGAACAGCAGCGCACGGTTGATCTTACCTTATCCGGTTCGCTGCGGGGCCTGTGGGACAACGACGGGGATCGTCGTGTCTGATCCTCTGTTCGATCCTGATGATGAGGCGAACACACCCCTTACCGCTGAGAAACGCGAAGGGCTCATCCCGTCCTACATCACGCTGCGACACGAACTGAATGAAGCCGAACAGAGCAATATTGGCGCGGCTCTACGCTGGAGCGGGGCGCGCAGCCGCGATATTCTCGATCGGGAGGTTCTGAGCGAATTGCACCGGCAGATGTTCGGCGACGTATGGCGTTGGGCGGGGCAGTATCGTGCGACTGCCCGCAATATCGGCGTCGATGCGTACCGGATCTCCATGGACGTACAGCAAGCCATCGACGACGCGCGCTACTGGGTTGAGAACGACACCTATCCGCCGGACGAAATTGCCGTGCGGTTCAGCCATCGCCTCGTTGCTATTCATCCATTTCCAAATGGGAACGGACGCTTTTCGCGCCTTGTCGGCGATCTTCTCGCGGGGCACCTTGGGAAGCCGCCCTTCACGTGGGGACGAAAAAACCTGATCGACGCCGGCCAGACCCGCGCGCGATACGTCGAGGCGCTACGGGGCGCCGACAATCACGATATCGGGCCGCTACTGCTCTTTGCCCGTTCTTAGTTCGTAGCCGAGCAGCGACGAATGAGCGGGTTCATTTCTGCCACATGAGTAAACCCCGATTGCAGAAGAATTCTTTTGCGACGGGAGATTCCACGTGAAGCGTTTACTCATCGGCGTTCTTATGCTGGCCCTCATGAACGGCCCGGCATTCGCACAACAAACGACGCCGCCCATCATCCCATTCACCTCCGTTCCCGACGCGCTCAAGCTTCCCGAGGGGATGTTCTTGGGCGAGGCGGCGGGCGTGGCCGTCAACTCCAAGGGGCACGTGTTCGTGTTCTCGCGCGGCAACACCAANNTTCGCGAAATCGGAAAAAATCTGTACGCGTGGTCGTTCGCGCACGCGGTCGCCATCGATCCCGACGACAACATCTGGGCCGCCGACAAGGGCTCGGATATGGTCATCAAGTTCACGCCGAACAACCGCGTTGCGATGGTGTTCGGCCGCAAACAAGAGGCGTCCGATGAGGGCACCGGCCCGCTGAAGCATCCGAAGCCTCCGCTGCCGCCGGTCAACGGCCTCTTCCGGCAAGTCACCGACATCGCGTTCGATAAAGCGCGCAACGGCTACATCAGCGACGGGTACATCAACTCACGCGTCGTGAAGGTCGCCAAAGACGGGCGCTGGCTGACGACGTGGGGCACGCCGGGGAGCGGACCGGGACAGTTCAACACGCCGCACAGCATTGCGGTGGACGCTGCCGGACTCGTGTACGTTGCCGATCGCGGCAATCGTCGCATCCAAGTATTCGATGGCAACGGCAACTTCATCCGGCAGATCACGATCGACGTTCAGGTGCCGCCGGACGCGCAAATGATCTATGGTGACAAACCCAAAGGCGACGATCCCGACGGCGACAACCTCCCATCGCTGCTCAAGCCGGGCGCGCCGTGGGTCGTCTGCATCAGTCCGCCGCCGCATCAATTTCTCTACACCGCCGACGCCTATCCGGGCCGCATCTACAAACTCACCCTCGACGGCAAGCTTGTCGGCATGCTCGGCTCGGCCGGCAAACAGCTCAAACAATTCGGTTGGATCCACGGCATGGCGTGCCCGTCCGAAAACGTGCTCTACGTCGGCGAACTGCTGAACTGGCGCGTACAAAAGCTGATCTTGCATCCCAAATAACCGGTAACGGAGTACTGATTGTCCGGGAAATCGTCTCTGTCCGGCAGGCTCGACGGCCGATATAATCGGCGCATCGCAACTTGCTTTAGGAAGACGTGCTCAACATGAAGGTACTCATCACTAGCGTCGCCCTGATCATGCTTTTCGTCAGCGGTGTCGTACGCAGTCCGTCGTTTGCCCAAGATCGCATCGCTCAGGCCGGTATGCCCGGCAATATGGCGACGTTGCTTTGCCGCCAGGCAACTTCCACCGAAAAGCCGATGGCAACGATGGGGTCGGAAACGCTGGTTTGCAAAACGCTCGACAAGAATAAAATCATGCATATCAAGAAGATGCTCGACGCGATGCCCAACGGCCAACCCATCTGGCTTCAGATGTTGGAGATGCTCCCGGTCGGCAACGGCGCCGGTAGCTAACGACACTGAGACCCTCAAATGCGGGCGGCCGTGCATCGCGCAGCCGCCCGCATTGGTAGGCGATAGTCTTCCGCTAACGGTCGTCATCACATCGGAGCACGGCCTCCTTGAGGCCAGCTTTTGGTCACCAAGCTGCGGTAGCGGCCGGGCGTAACTCCGACGTGGCGGATAAATTGACGTCTAAAATAGCACGCATCGTTGAAGCCGACGGAGTAACAGACGCTGGCAACGCGAGTCTCGCTGTTGCGGAAAAGCTTTTTCGCTGCACGAATGCGTCTTTGAATGATCCAGGCTGTTATGGGTTTGCCGGTGCATCGAGCAAACGTCTCGGTTAGATACGCGGGAGAATATCCGAGGGACATTGCGACGTCGCGTAGGCTTATCGGAGCAGCGTAGTGCTTTTCAATGTATTCGATAACGTCGCGTACGATCGGACTTGCGTCTTTAGGCACAGTAGGTGCCGCGCTCATGCTCGGCCTTGGTCAGGGTCGCCCAGCCACCGAGCGGACGAGCGAGCAACGACGGTGTGGGCGCGTTGCGATGGACGCCGAAGGCGGAAACGACAACGCTAGCGTCGTCGGCCAACGCACCCCGTGCGTGCTCCACCGCAGCTTGGTGGATCGCATCGGCCGTATCGTGTAGGCTCAGCTCTGCGTTTTGAACCGCGCGCACCACACCGGTGCTGCCGAAAAACGCAAGCGCGTCGCCATTGAAGCGCCGCGCTTCGGTAATCCCGTCGGTAACAACAACGAGCAGCTTGCCCAGCGCGACGGTTCGCTCACCGTACGTTGGGTGCGCTCGCAGCGCCCGGAGCCCCAGGATCGGCCCGGTCGGATCGAGGTGCCGATGCCGTCCCGCGTCATCGAAGAGCAGGCCGGGTTCGTGACCGGCTGAAGCGTAACGGAGTTGGGTTTTCCAGCCGTCGGACACCGCAATAAACAGGCTCGCAAACGGGACGGCTTCGCTCTGCACCGTGCGTGCAAAAAACTCGTCGACGGCGTCGAGCGTGTGCGACAGCGACGTCCCACTCAAGATGACGGATCGCGCGTAAGCACGCAGTGCGTCGGCTGCCAGTCCGACGGAGTGTCCGCGACCGGCAACGTCGCCCACGAATATCGCCGATCGATGCGAATCCAAATATAGGTGCTCGGCGAAATCCCCGCACGAGACGGGTTCGCCCGCCGCGCGCGTGTCGATCTGGTGTCTCATGCCCGTAGGATAGCCCTCCGGCGCGACCGCCTCCACGGACAGTACGTACAATAGGCCGCACACTCGAGCTACTCTCAGGTGCGCGGCACACCAAAAAAAATCGCTTTGCAATACCAAAAAAATAGCTCTATGTTAGGCCGAACGTGCCTGCTACGATTCCGCACGTCATGATTACACGCCACGCATTTTCTGCCGCGCTCGCCGCTGGTGCCGCTGCATCGCTCTTGACGGCTGCCCGCCCGGCGCAAGCGGCCGCGGTTCGTAACATTGTTCTCGTGCATGGTCTCTACGCTGACGGCTCGAGTTGGTCGGCGGTCATCCCTCGCTTGCAGGCTCTGGGGATGCGTGTTACGGCCGTACAGAACTCCCTGACGTCGTTTGCCGAGGACGTCGCGGCTACGCGCCGTGCGCTCGACATGCAGGTCGGTCCGACGGTGCTCGCGGCCCACTCGTATGGTGGGATGGTCGCCACCGAAGCCGGCGTTCACCCGAACGTGACGGCGCTCGTGTACGTTGCCGCTCGCGCTCCGGATGCGGGCGAAGACTACGGCGCCCTCGCTATGAAGTTTCCGGCGCCGCCGGCAAGCGCGGGGCTGGTGAAAAACGGAAACTACCTGCAGTTGAACGAGGCCGCCTTCCTCAACGACTTCGCGAACGGCGTCGACCCGGTGCGAGCTCAAGAACTCTTCGCCGTGCAACAGCCGAATGCGGCCACATTGTCGCCGCGTGCTCGGACGACGCATGCGGCATGGCGCTCGAGACCGAGCTGGTATGCCGTCTCGAAGCTGGATCGTACGATCGATCCGGATCTCGAACGATTCATGGCGGCTCGCATGAAGGCGACGACGATCGAGATCGATGCTGGGCATCTCTCGCTCGTCAGTCACCCGACGGAGGTGACCAAGCTCATTCTTGCAGCCGCTGGTTGACGGAGACGCTAGGTTCCGGAAAAACGGCTCGCGGTTTTTGCTAGCTCGGCGAGCAGATCCATCAACGTTTTATCGCCCTCGGCCGGCTTCGCGTTGCGCGGTTCGCGGAGTTGCGCGCGAATGCGGCGGGCATCCGATTTCGCGCGCTCGTCGTCGCGCAAATACTCGGTGAGGTGATCGGCGAGGTTCATCGGCTTGCCTTCGCGCCGATGCAGCTTCGCCTCGAAGCGGTCGGCGATCCGGTACACGTCGAACACGGAATCGGATAGCCCCTCGAGGCGCGGATCGAACGGCCGGTAAAAGTGGTTGCGTTCGCGATCGCGGAAAATCAGATAGCACAGATCGCCGTACGTCTCCACGCCCACGATCGCGATGCCGGCGCACGGTGCCTCGAGCGGCACGGCGTTGAGCTGCGCGAATTGACGATCGCGATGTTCGAGTGCCGGCACTTTGCCCGCTTCGAGCCGCGCGGCATACGCGGCGCGCTCGGCCCGGATCTCTTGCACTTTTTTGGCCAGCGCGGCGTTGCCGGGGCGCGAGAGAAACTTCTCCTGATGCTCGTTTTTCTTCGCGTGGTCTTTGAGCGTCTCTTCGAGTTTGGAGAGCGCGCGACGTTGCAGGTTGTCGAGCTCTTCGTCCTCGTGTTCTTTGCGGCGGCGCAGCGAGCGCGCTTCGTTGAGATCGGCCGACGCGTCGAGCGTTGCTTGATACATCTTGTTGGCGCCGCCGAAGCTGAAGAGATTCGCGAGGAACCCGGGTTTGCGCGCCTTGCCCTTTTCGAACGACTTGGGGTAGCGCTTGCCATAGGTTTGGAGCGCCGTCTGCCACTTCGTCTCACGTTCGACGATGAGCGCTTCCGACGTGGCGACCTCGACTTGGAGCGCTTCGCGGCGTCGCTTGAAGTCGAGCCGGATCACGTCCTCGGCCGACTGCGACTCCGCGCGCTCGAAACGTTCCCGCGCCGTCTCGAACGCCGCAATCGTGCGCGCGTCTTCGGCAAAGTCGGGAATGACGGCTCCGCCGGGATGCGGCGGTGCTGCGGGAGCGGTTGCTTGGGGAGCCGGGGAAGCAGCCGCGGCCGGCGACGCCTCGGGTTCGGGCGGCGCGGGCGCTTCCGAAACGGGCGCCACGTCCTCGTCGGCGGACATCTCTTGCTCGCTCATCGCGCGGTATCGGCGATGCCCTGCTCATGTCCCTGCTCGACCTCAGTGCCGAAGACGGGCGAAGGCGTCGTACGACAAACGCACGAGCGGCCGGATCAGCTTCAGTCCGCCCACTGCGGCAATGCCCGGCCACGGCCACCGGCACCGGCGCAGCAATTCGACGCACGCATCGCCGCCACTCAATGCGGTCGTACCATTGATGACTAGTTGGACTCGGCGAACGCACTGCTCGCGTGACACGCCCAATGCGTGCAGCGCGGGTTCGTCGAGGTCTTGATAGGCGAGGAACTGTGCGGCGGTCCTCAGGCGCCGGCGAATCCAAATCACCGAGGCGGCGCAGATACCGCAGTTGCCGTCGTAGATGACGACGCATGCCGCTTCGCTGATTAGCGGCCCTCGAAGACGGGTTTGCGCTTGTCGAGAAAGGCGCGCGTGCCTTCGCGGAAATCGCTCGTCGTGACCATCGCGCCGAAGTGCAGCGCTTCCAGTGCGAGACCTTGCGTTAGCGGCAGCGACGCGCCCTCGCGGATTGCGCGCTTCGTCGCCGTGATCGCCAGCGGCGCTTTGGCGGCGATGCCCTTTGCGATCTTCAACGCCTCGGGCAGCAAATCGGCAATCGGCACGACGCGCTGAACCAGGCCGACGCGCAACGCTTCCGCGGCGTCGATCATCTCGCCGGTGAGACACATGTAGAGCGCCATGCCGCTGCCGAGCAACCGTGTCGTGCGTTGCGTGCCGCCGTAGCCGGGAGGCACACCGAGGTTCACTTCCGGCTGGCCGAACTTCGCGTTCTCGCTTGCGATGCGGAAGTCGCAGGCCATGGCGAGTTCGCAGCCGCCGCCGAGCGCAAAGCCGTTGACCGCGGCGATCACCGGCACCGGCAGCGCTTCGATCAATTGCGTTACGCGTTGTCCCGTGCGCGCCTTATGTTCGCCCGCAACCGCGTTCTCGAGCGCAGCGAGTTCCGCGATGTCGGCGCCGGCGGCGAAGGCGCGTTCGCCGGCGCCGGTGAGGATCACGGCGCGCAGCGAGGGATCACCGGTGAACGCATCCAGCGTCTCTTCCAGCAGCGTGAGCAGATCGGCGTTGAGCGCGTTGAGCACCGCAGGCCGGTTGAGGGTGAGGATGGCAATGGAGCCGTCGAGCTCCATCGTGAGGATGTCGTCCATAGCGCTCGCGCTTTGCGGGGTAGAGAAGGGCACCCTTTCGTAAGATGAGATTAAGGGTGTCCCGCCGCACGCCCGGCCGTGATATAGTGGCAAAATGCGCACCGCCTATCATCAAGCCCTGGACAACGCGCGTCTCGACGTCGTTCGTCTCGGCGCGCTTACCCTCGACGCGATTCGTTCCGCGACGCATGCCCTCGAACGCCGCGACGGTGCCCTTGCCGCCCGCGTCATCGCAAGTGACGACGAGATCGACGATACCCGCCGGCGGGTTGAGGCAGCCTGCATCGAACTGATTTGGAAACAGCAGCCCGTCGCAAGCGAACTGCGCGCGATCGCCGGCGCGCTTCAGATCGTCACCGACCTCGAGCGGATCGGCGACTACGCGGTGGACATCTCGAAGAACGGGATCAAGCTGATCGACGTGCCGGTGCGCCCCGCCTCGGTCGAAATCGGGCAGATTGCCGCCGTCGCGCAAACGATGCTGGCGGATGCCATGCGCGCCTACCGCGAAGGAGATGCCGCCGTCGCCGACTCTGTCATCGAGCGCGACGACGAAGTCGATATGCTCTATCGCAGCGGCATCGAAGCGCTACAAACCGAGATGCAAGCCGATTCGGGCGTGGTGCCCGCCGGCACGATCTTGCTCTTCGTGCTCGCGACGATCGAACGCGTCGGCGACCGCGCGCAGAACATCGCCTGGAAAACGAAAGACGTCGTCGGCGCCTAACGCTCTAGTGTGAGTTGAGCAGACTCGAGGCGAGGTTTACGCCGAGCGCGAGGATTGCGGTGTTGTAGCCGAACGAGAGCAGGGCGTGAAAGAGCGCGAGACTGCGCACGCCGGGATCGGTGATCTGCACGTCCGACACCTGAAACGTCATACCGATCACGAACGCGAAGTACGCNNGTGGTGTGGATCAAGAACCACCCGAGCACCACGGCGGAAATGCCGAATGCCAACGCCATGTTGCGATCGAGCGCCGGCACGTTCGCACCCTTGCCGAGAATGACGACCGCCGAGGCCAGTCCGGCAATGGCACTGATCACGATGATGAGCAGCAGCACGTGCCGGCCCGGATCTTCGAACTCCGCGCGGCGCATCGTATGCTTCGCGTCGTTGCGTAAACCGATGGTCCAGTCGTAAATGAGAATGATGGCAGCCGCAACATCGTAGGACGCTACCGCGCGGACCGTGCCGTGCAGCCAGGCGGGAGCGAGGAGGCTTACCAGAACCGCCGCGACGGCGGACGTACCGATCCCAATCCAGCGGAGCGTGAACCACGCCGGTGCCGCTGGAGCGGAAGTCAGGCGCCGTCCTCCGCGATCGCGCAGGGCGCCATGATCGCATCGCTCATGCCGTGGATGAGGCGCTTGTCGGCGGGCGCCACGGTGGCGAGAATGCCGCCGAGTTTCACCGTTTCGCCGATGACAAAATAATACGGCGTCAGCCGAACGCGGCCGTCCATCGTTTTCATCGCTTCGCCGGCCGGATCGAAATATTCCACGCGCACGCGACGGCCTTTGTGGAAGCGCTGCAAGATATGCGGCGACTTCTCATACGCCGCGAGTCCGTTTACCAGCGCCGCTTTCCAATCTTCGCGCGTCAGATCGTTCGCGATTTGGACGCCGCGCGAACCCCAGGCGAGTTCGCTGAAGCCCGACGGCTTGACCACGTAGTCGCGTTCGCCTTTGCCGAGCGTCTCCAACTGCATCCAGTCCGACACCGGCAGACCGCTTGCGGTCAGGCCCATGATCGCCGCTTGCGGCGGCAGCGGACGCGGATCGAGGATCCACGTTTGCGGAAAGAGCGCGCGCAACCGCGCGAACACGTCGTCGGTGAGTTCTTTGCGCCAGAGCGCTTCGAGCAGCGGATGGTGCAGCAGCGCGAACGACGATTTCTCTTCGAACTGCGGCTTCGGCGGCGGCGTCAGCTTTACGCGGTTATGCCGCGCGGCGTAAAGCATCAGCTCTTGCTTGGGCACGTTGAGCAGATCGAACAGCTCGAAATTGCGATAGAGCACGTCGATGCGATCTTCTTTGCCGTCGGCATGACGGACGAAGAGCGCCTCTTCGGTGAACACGATGTCTTGCGGCGCGCACACGTACACATCGCCGAGGCCGAGCGTGCGGATGCGTTCGGCGAGCCAGC
>PLRU01000007.1:0-4603 GCA_003164045.1 Candidatus Lustribacter telmatis | reverse complement strand
TCGAGTTCGCTTGCGATGAAGCCGCCGTCGGTGAGGATCAAGTCGGGCCGGATCACTTGCGGAATGTCGGCCTTGAAGCGATTCTGGCGCGCGAGCTTAACGATGCTCTCGGGTTTCCCTTGATCGAGATACTCGGCCAGGAACGTCGGGATCGTGCCGCGCGCGCTGCGCGTGTAGAGCCCGTTGAGCGCCCGATAGAAGGCCACCAGATCCGGCCCGAGGGCCTCGATCTTCGCTAACGTCGCGGGCGCGAGCCGGAACGGCTCCGAGGCGATGCGCCAAGCGACGGCACCGTCTTCACCCTCCGGGACACGAAAAAGCCCGGGGGGCAGATGCTCGATAACGTATCGGCTCCGCTCCGCGGGCGTCAAACCGGGGGCTACCGCCGTACAGGCCATGTCGCGACGTAGTAACCAGGCCCGGGAACCAGAGGTTGCGACCGGATTACCGGGATTATTTGAGGACGATCGCCCCGGGCAGCAGNNGGCACGTCGTCGACAACGCGGGTCACGGTCGCGCCGCTCACCACGTCGATCACCAGCGGCCGTGAAATCCGTTCGGTCCCGCGCACGAACGTCTCGGTGACCGTTACGCGCGCCGCCGGCGGGCCCGACACGCAGAACGTCGCGAGGATCGGCGTGGCATCGGCTGCCAGCGTGTCGTGCGTGCAGTTCTCCCCTTGCGCAAGGGCGGTCGCGCCGGCCGCGAGGAAAGCGACGGTCGTTCCCGCGAGGGACCGAGCGAGGAGACGCATATCCCGAACAACGCCCCCGGTGGTGTGAACGTTGCGATCCGCCTGATGCGGCGCGAAGACGTCGATGCCTTCGCCGGCTGGGCGCAGCACCGCGATCCGCTCTTCCGGCACTACAATCTGCCCGCGCTCACGGCCGCCGACGCCGACGAGCTGTGGGCGATGCTCTCGGGCAGTCCGGCCGCGCGCCGTCCCTACGTGGGACTCGCCGACGAGCGGATCGTCGCGACGCTGATCGTGCGTAACATGGAGCCGGCCACCGCCACGGGCGAATTGGGCATCATGCTCGACCCGGCGTATCTCGGGCGGGGCCTGGGGCGGCGCATCTTAGGGGCCTTTGTGGAGGTTCTTGCTAACGAAGGATTCCGCTGTCTCCGGCTGGAGGTGGCGGGGTACAACGGGCGAGCGATCGCCGCGTACCGGGCCAGCGGCTTTGCCGTCTGTGACGAATACTGGGCCGATCCGGAACCGGGGATCGACGTCGGGGCGTTGCTCGACGGCCCGGCCGCCGAATCCGTGTCGCCGAACGTGCGCCTCGAGTCCGACGGACGCTACCGGGCGCGCATCGTGCGCATGGAACGCCGGCTCACCCCATCGATGAAAGACGACCTCTCCCTTTGACGCAGCCTATCGACCTCATCGCCCTCGACCTCGACGGCACGCTCCTCGCGGCCGACGAATCGGTCTCCGCCGTCAATCGCGCGGCGATCACGCGCGCCCTCAAGAGCGGCATTCGCGTCGTGC
The DNA here is from genome assembly GCA_003164045.1 of Candidatus Lustribacter telmatis. Classification (GTDB taxonomy): domain Bacteria; phylum Vulcanimicrobiota; class Vulcanimicrobiia; order Vulcanimicrobiales; family Vulcanimicrobiaceae; genus Lustribacter; species Lustribacter telmatis. The sequence goes on along the minus strand of PLRU01000007.1, from coordinate 3,108 downwards.
TCGTCACCGGCCGCGGCGCCGATACGCCGATCCGCGTCTCGCGCGAACTCGGGCTCAACCTCCCGGTGATCTGCTGCCACGGCGCACTGACCAAAGACTTCTCCGCAAATAAGGTGCTCAACCACGTGCCGGTGCCGCTCGAGTACGCGAAGCCGATGCTGGAGTTTGCGGAACGCACCGGCGTGCACGTGGCCGTGTACGCGGAGGAGATGTTCTGGCGCGTCACCGGCTCGCACGTCTACATGCAAGATATGACCGGCCCCGGCTGGCGTGAAGTGCCGTCGCTGCTCGAGGCGCTGAAATTCGGCGCGCCGACGTTTATCCGTTTTCTCGGCACGCCGGCCGTGACGGCGATGCAGCGCGAGTTCGGGGATCTGCCGCTGGCCTATCTCACCGAGACGTGGAACGATTTCATCGAATGCGTCGTGCTCAGCCGCGATGCGAACAAGAAAAACGCGCTCGCGCGGTTGTGTGCGGATTTCCAGATCCCGAGCGAACACGTGCTGGCGATCGGCGACTCGCGCAACGACGTGCCGATGCTGCAATGGTCGGGCATCGGCGTGGCGATGGCGAACGCTCTGCCCGAAGTGCGCCAAGCCATCCACTACGTGACCGGCAGCAACGAGAGCGACGGCGTGGCGCAGGCGATCGAGCGTTTTTGCTTCGCCGCGGAGAAGAAGAGCGCGTAATGCAGCCCGCCGCTCCCACGCCCGAATACGAAGACGCGCTCCGCGACCTGCTCGCGCGGCGCGATTGGGAAGCCCTGCGCGAACACTCGCGCACGCACAACCAGATTCCCGACGACGTCTACAACATGGATCAGCACTTCTGGGAAGTGCTCTTGCACAAGCTGACCTGTAGCCGCATCGACCTGCTCGGCAAGCACGACGAGAGTCGCGCCTGGCTCGAAAAGAACGGCTACACCACCGACCTCGGCGGCTTCTGATGGCGCTGCGCGTGCTGGCGTTTGCGCGGCTGCGCGAACTGCTCGGCTTCGGTGAGCGCTCGCTGGACGTCGGTTCGTCCGCAACGCTCGAGGATGTATGGCTGTCGCTGACGGCCGCTTCGCCCGAAGCAGGACGCATGCGCGCTTCAACCCGCTTTGCGCGTAACGGCGTGGTGGTTGACGGCGCGACGCGGGTTGCCGACGGCGACGAAATCGCGCTGCTGCCGCCGGTGGGTGGCGGATGATCGCGATCGGTCCGGAGCCGATCGACCTGGCCGCGATGATCGCTGAGGTCGGAAGTCCGGCGCACGGCGCGATCTGCACGTTTCTGGGCACCACGCGCGAAACGTCGCCCGGCGACGACCGCGCCGTCGAAGCGCTCGATTACGAAGCCTATCTCGACTTGGCGCGCGCCGACTTCGAGGCGATCGCCGCCGAAGCGCGCGAACGCTGGGGGCCGCTGCGCATCGCGATCGTCCACCGCACCGGACGCGTTGGGTTGGGTGAGGCGAGCGTTGCGATTGCGGTCGGTTCGCCGCATCGCGGTGCGGCGTTCGACGCCTGCGAGTTCGCGATCAACACGCTCAAGGCGCGCGCGCCGATCTGGAAGCGCGAGACGTATCGCGACGGCGATACCGCCTGGATCGCCAACACGCCGTCATGAACGTCGAGCTGTTTCGCGTCGATGCCGGCTCGAACACGGTCGCCGTGCTCGGATATGAGGCGCGGCGGCCGCGCGACGTGACGCTGGTCGTCGGTCACGGCTACTCGAGCTCCAAGCAAAACCTCGACATGCTGTGCGCCTTCCTCGCGAGCCACGGCTTCGCGATCTATTCGCTCGACTTTCCGGGGCATAAACTCGGCTCGAGCGGGGGCCGTCTCAACACCGTTACCGATCTCACCGATGCGATGCACGCGGTCGTAGCGACGGCGCGCTCGCGCGGCGCGACAACGCTGTACGTGATGGGCCACAGCATGGGCGCGACAACGGCGCTCTGCACGGCGGCCGACGATGCGACGATCGACGGCGCCATTTCCATTGCCACCGGTTACGGGCGGCCCCAAGCAATCGAGGCGCTCTCGCGGGGCGGCGTCGTCGATTTGCGTTCGTCGTATGTCGATGGTCTGGCGTTGCCCGAACTGGCGATGCAGTGGCAGCCGCTGCTCGATGCCGCGCTGCCGAAGCTCGCCGGACGGCCGACGCTCTTCATCGCCGCCGAACGCGACGGTATGGTNNGCGAGCGACCACACGTTCGCCGGCGACAACTCGCGCGCGGCCGTGTTGGGCTGGCTCAACGAACGCCATCCGCGCATCGCGATACCGTCGGTCGCGGTCTGATGCCCTCGCTCGCCGGCAAGGTCGATTTGCGGCGGTATAGCCGTCACTTGCTCATTCCCGAAGTCGGACTGGCGGGCCAGGAAAAGCTCGCCGCGGCGCGCGTGCTCGTCGTGGGCGCCGGCGGTCTCGGCTCGCCCGTGCTCGCGTATCTAGCGGCGGCCGGCGTCGGTCGTATCGGCATCGTCGATGACGATGAAGTCGACGTCACGAACTTGCAGCGGCAGATTCTCTACGATACCGAAGACGTCGGTAAATCGAAGGCCGCGACCGCCGCTGAACGTCTGCACGCGCTCAACCCGCAGATCGCGCTCGATGTGCTGCCGCTGCGGTTGAACGCCGCCAACGCGCGCGAGATCGTGCGGCTCTACGACGTGGTGGTGGACGGCACCGATACGTTCGGCGCGCGCTACTTGATCAACGATGCGTGCGTGCTCGAGGGCAAACCCGACGTGTACGGGTCGATCTTCCGGTTCGATGGCCAGGTTTCGGTCTTCGGCGCGCCCGGCGGCCCGTGCTACCGCTGCCTCTATCCCGAACCGCCGCCGCCGGAACTCGTGCCGAACTGCGCCGAAGGCGGCGTGCTCGGCGTGCTCGCCGGCATGATCGGCACGTGGCAAGCCTCGGAAGCGCTCAAGCTCGTGCTCGGCATCGGCACGCCGCTCATCGGCCGCCTGATGCTGGTGGATGCGCTCGACGCCCGCGTGCGCGAAGTGCGCATCGCCCGTGATCCGGCTTGCCCACTCTGCGGTGATGGCCCGACGCTCCACGACGTGTCGCCCGACGCCGTAGCCACGCCGCTCGACGCTGATGACGTCGAGATCGC
>PLRU01000055.1 GCA_003164045.1 Candidatus Lustribacter telmatis | reverse complement strand
CTGCAGTTTGACTCATCCGCAGTGTAGATGCCGTGTTCCAGAACGTCGATCCGTTCGATCTGCAGCGTTTGGGCGTAAGCGCTCGCTGACGTGAGTAGCAACAGCAAGAGCGAGAGCACGATTCGCATGGAGTTTGCCTTTTTCATCCGCCGTCATTTGACATGCCGAGTGGAGTCGAGGGGTAGGCGTAATCGGGCAAGACGGTGGCGGCCCCTCCCCTCCGCTGGGGACGACACATCAGCTTCGGTGCAGGTTGTTGGCTATGCGTTGCATCTCATCCGCCGCTTGGACGCCTTTGGTAGTAGCTACCAAAATGCAACGCGTAACGTTTGCTAAGGTGAAGGTCGGCCTCCGACTCAAATCTTTCTAGTCAAGGTGAAACAAGACACCAGGCGCAGTCGATAGCCCATGGACGTGTACGTGGTCGTGGCGCTCATTGCGCTGACGCTCGCAAGGGGCGACGCGCCCAGTCATGCGCCTACACCCGAGGGCGCTGCCAGAGCCGCCGTTTACGAAGCCTCGACGGCCATTCGGGTCGTTCGAGTAAATGTTGCTGGCAATTTCGCTACCGTTTTGATGAGCGGTGCTATGATCGAGGGTAGCCCGGAGGACGCGCCCATTCTTCTTGGGAAATTCCCGTTCGGATGGCAGGCGCTGGAGTCGCTAGACTTTACGTGTCGTCTACGGTCGCATTCGCTCGGAGCGAATACCGAGAAACTCAGCGCAAGCTTGCGGCCGTTGTCGAGCTCAAGGCGGATCGCGGACGAGCCACCGATGCTCCAGAGGTAATCGCGAAAGTTATTGGTGCGAATCCCGAGCCCATTCCAGAGCGAGATATTAATGACGCTCACGTTCTTGATCGATGGGCGCAAGATCGTTTGCCGAAAAAGACCCATGTTTAGGCACCACTCCACGCGATCGCTCGTCACAGTTATCGTCATCGTGGCAAAGACGAAGCCGAGGACGAACAGCAGGAACGAAACGGCGAGATCGATCGGCAAAGCCAATGCTTTGCCCCAGCTTACCGTCAACTCGATGAGCTAGACCGCAATCGTGAAGATCAGGATGCCGGAGCCGAACTGTGTGTGTCGATAAGGCGGCATGGGTCCCTCGGAATCAACGTCAAAACCAACGAAGCGCGCCCCTGGATAACCATGGACGATAGTTGTGCCAGATAACGAAACGGGGTGGGTCGTGACGATCCACTTGCGCTTGACGTCCTCCAAAATGATTAGCTCGCGGCCGCAAGCTCGGCAAGCGGTCTGATCTTCGCGATGGCTTTTGCTGCCGGAGAGTGATGCGCGTCCCAAAGTTCGACATCTTGCTGTAGACCGAGCCAGAACTCGTCGGACATGCCGAGGGCCCTCGCAAATCGCATTGCGGTGTCCGGTGTAACTGCACGACGACCGTTCACGATCTCGTTGAGCCGCACGTACGAGATACCGATGTGCTTGGCGAATTTCGTTTGCGAGATCGAAAGCGGTTTAAGGAACTCCTCGACGAGGATTTCACCAGGCGTGTTCGGCCGCCGGTGCGTCGGCAGTGGAATCTTCGGCACGGTGACCCCTTACATACGAGTGGGCAACAGTTAGTGGTAGTCGGTGATTTCGAACTTGGCGGCTGCATCCTCATTCCAAGTAAAGCAGACGCGGTATTGTCGATTGATTCGGACGCTAAATTCCCCGGCTCGATCGCCGGAGAGTGCCTCGAGGTGATTGCTCGGTGGATCCCTGAGTTGATCGATATCAGTGGCCCGGCGGATAATGGTCATCTTCCGACGGGCAACGTTGTGAAGTCGGACCGGCAGAATTCTTCGCGCGGCTTTAGTATCGTCGCCATTGTAGATGTCTTCAGTGCCCGTGTTCCTAAAATCCGACATTTATTTATAACGCCTACCGTTATATTTGGTCAAGTGGGGCGCTCTCTGCACCCGGTCCGCGGCTGCCAATGTGCGTTCTTGCGGCCCGTTCGGCTTGGCTCGGAACCAAGTCGATCTGGCGAACACTTATGATTGCGGCTGTCCCTCGACGATGCTCGGGATGACAGATGGGCGCTGCGAACGCTGTCTTGAGAAGCCGAGCGCACTTCGACTTCGCTCAGCACAGGTTCCGGCGCGAGGAGTTTGCCTATTTATGGACTTAGCCTCGGTGCAGGTTGTTGGCTATCCGCTGCATTTCGTCGGCGGCTTGGACGCCTTTGGCGTTGGCTTCGTAGGCGCGTTGGGCGGTGAGGATTTGCATCATCGATTCGATGATCGAGACGTTGGAGCGTTCGAGCATGCCGAAGGCGATCGTTGGGCCGCCGTCGCGGCCGGCGGGGATGCGGCGTTCGGGGCCGGATTCGGGCGTTGCGGCGAAGACGGTTCCGCCGAGTGAGCGCAAGCCTTCGGGTGCGGCGAACGTTGCGAGCCGGATGCTTCCGATACTGCGAGTAGGGCGAGCGGCGCTATCGATCGTTATGCCGCCGTCTTTCGCAACGTACACGGCGATCGCGTCCGCGGGAATTCGCACATCGCGTAGTGCCCAGCCGTCGGCGTTGCGCAGCGAGCCGTCGGCGGCGCGCGTGAATTCGCCGTTGCGTGTAAATGCCTGCCTGCCGTCGCGCTCGACGCGAAAGAAACCGCTGCCGTCGATCGCGACGTCGAAGGGGCCGCCGCTGTGCATCAGTTTGCCCTGCGAGAAGATCGCATGTTTGCCGGCCGTCGCCGTGCCGAGGCCGAGCGTTCCGCCCGCATTCACGTCGGTGAAACTTGCGGCGACGAGCTTGAACCCCGCGACATCGGCGTTGGCGAGGTTGTCGGCTATCACTTCGAGATTGGTTTGCTGCGCGGCCATGCCCGATGCCGCGGCATACATCGCGCGGTTCACTTCAGCCGCACCACGTCGTTGACGGCCTTCTCGCGCGTCTGATCGATGGCGACGAGCGTCTTCTGCGCCGTCTCGAACGCGCGCTGAGCGGTGAGGATCGCCAGCGTCTCGCCGATCGAATCGACGCTGCTCGACTCGAGGGCTCCACTGCGAACCGTCGTGCCGGCCGGGAGCGGCAACTGCCCGATCGTCCGGCCGGAGTCGCGAATCGTGCCATCGGCCCCAATCACGGCGCCCTCCGGGAACCGGATCGCCCCGGTCAGTCCGTGCACCCGGCGCCCTTGCCGGTCGGCCAGAAAGCCGTCGCGGTCACGCACGAAGCCGCCGTCTCGCGTTTCCGTCCCCCCGACACGAAACGTACCCGGACCAAGGAGCGCAAGATCCAAAGCCCGGCCCGTTTCGCGGATACCGCCCTGGCCGGTACCCGGCGACTCGCTCGCCACGAGGCCCCGGCCGGTCAGCACCACCGAGGACTGAACCCGCCGGAAGCCGTCGGTTGCGGCATTGGCCAGGTTGTGCGTCGCGGTTTCGAGTTGGGCTTGGGCGGCGCGCATNNCTACGGTTGGGACTTCTGGAGCACGGTGCAGAACACGGTGTCCACTCGGGAGGCAGGCTGGATTGAACATCGGGATTCTCGGCGCCGGTAATATCGGCGCAAGCGCAGCGAAGCTCTTCGCGGCCGCCGGACATGACGTACGCATCGCAAACTCGCGCGGTCCGCAATCGCTCGAAGCGCTGGTGCGCGATCTCGGCGCGAACGTGCGCGCAGCAACGCCCGAGGACGCCGTTGCGTTCGGCGACGTCGTGCTGATCGCCGTGCCGTGGCCGCGCAAAGAAGACGCCATCCCCGATGCCGGCCCCTATGACGACAAGATCGTCATCGATGCGATGAACCCGTACGATGAAGACTTCGAACTCGAAGATCTCGGTAACCGCACGTCGAGCGAGATCATCAAGACGCTCGTGCCGGGCGCCTCGCTCGTCAAAGCCTTTAACACGCTCTTCTACAAACGGCTCGCGAGCGAAGGCAAACCGGCCGGTGCGAAGGACCGCCTGGCGATCTTCATGGCGGGCGACGACGCACACGCAAAGTCGGTCGTCGCGAAACTGATCGATGAGATCGGCTTCGATGCGATCGATACCGGTTCGCTCGCCGAGGGTGGCCGCAAACAGCAACCGGGCAGCAAGATCTACAACGTCGAGTTGACCACCCGCGACGCCAAGGAAACGCTCGCCGCGATTTAAGATGCGCACGTTTGCAACGCTCCGCCTGGCCGGCTTCCTCCTCGTCACGCTGCTGGCCACCAGCAACGCAATTGCGGTAGATGCACAAGCTACGAACGAAGAGTTTCCGCCTTATCCGAATACGCTGCTCCTTAGCGCCGCCACCGCGGCCAACGTCCCGTTTAGCTTGAAGAACGTGGCGGCTCCGGTGCATGTCTTCCTTGACGGATCGTTGCGAATTGCCAAGGG
>PLRU01000043.1 GCA_003164045.1 Candidatus Lustribacter telmatis | reverse complement strand
GCGATCATGTCGGTTCAGCGGCGCCCATCATCAACGCAATGCCGGTCGGGATGATTTTCGATTCGGGACAGGCTTATACCGGACGAGCCTATCGCGATGCGATGGCGGCGGCGCATTCGCATGCGGTGCCGATCATTCTCGCACGACGCGGGATGCGATGGACATCGGGCGACGGCGTGACGCTCGACGTGCTGGCTCCATCGCTGCCATTCCTCGCCGACACAGGCGACGACGTAAACGAAAACAGCATCGTCGTCATGCTCCACGCAGGCGCATTCCGCGAACTCTTCATGGGCGACGCCGGCGAAGCCAGCGAATCCCGCCTCCTCGCCACCTACGCCCCAGGTCACGACGACGATCTTCACGCGGACGTCGTGAAAGTCGGTCATCACGGATCGCGTTATGCATCAACCGCGGCATTCGTCGCCGCCGTTCATTCGCGGATAGCGGTGATTTCCGTTGGCCGGCACAACACGTTCGGTCACCCGGCGACGACCACCATTGACGCATGGCAAAACGCCGGTGCTCACATCCTCCGAACAGACGACTGTGGAGCAATTTCGCTCACCGAGCGGGCACTGCCAACCACCATGCTTCGATGCGCTACTCGGCCGACGTAGCCTCCGGTAAGCCCACGAGACGCGCCAACACCTGAGTCTCTCGCTCAAGCGCGTGGACGCGAGCAACAAGGTTTCTGTTTTCGGCACGCAGTGATTGGGCGAGCAGGTCGTCGCGGGCAATCGCCGTGCGCGTGGCGAGTGCGACGAGTGCGTCTGACTCGTCGGGTGCAAATGCGCCATCGGCGGTGGGAAGCGCACACACGAGTCCGCCGCGCAACTGGCCACGAACAACGAGCGGGAAGATCATCGCATCGTCGGGTTCGTCGTACCCGGCGGTTGAGAGCGGTGCAAGCGCCGCTCGCTGCGCGATCATGACCGGGGCGTCGACGGAGAGGCGAACGGGGCCGATCGAGCCGGCCTCGCGCACGAAGTCCTCACCCGATTCGATGTAGAGTGATGCATCGATAGAAGCGACGACCTGCAGCCGATCGATCACGAAACCCGCGATCGTCTCCGCGTGCTCGACCGCATCGACCTCCCGTGCGATTCCGCGGATCGCATCGATTCGCCGGAGTCGCGCGGCGAAGAAGAGGCGCGTCACCAGACTGTCGGTCCGCACCCGAAGCATCCGCACGACATAGAGTACGAACACGGCGATCGCCATCTGGACGGCGAAGTTTTGAGCGCCGGTCGCCCGCACGAGCAGCTGATCCGCTCCCCACTGCAGCGCGCCGAAGAGCCCGACGAGCAGCACCGTCGTGGCCGCAAAGACAGCGGCACGGTTGAGGGCAAATCCGAGATCGATCACGCGATCGCGCAAGATGGCGTAACCGTAACCGAACGGCACCACATAGCACGTCAGTGCCGACAACACCGTTAGGGTGTGATGGCCGCTCACCGGCCAGAAGATGAAGAGAAAGAGCGGAGCGTACCCCACGGCAGACGTGACGCAGATCCAGCCGATCCGTCGCCGTTCGAGTCCGCGCGCGTTGAAGGCGCTCACCGCAAGTCCGGCAATCGAAGCGCACACCATCACGCTGAATGCCAGCAACCCGACGGCTTCAAAGGCCCGCGGAGCCGTGGCGACCTGGTCGGCGACGACGGATCCGACAACCCCGAGCCCCGCCAGCAACAACGCGAGGCCGCGCGCCCCGCGCGCGAATTTCGGGGGCGTCGCATGCCACCCCACCGAGAACATGACGAGGGCAGCCATGCCGATCGGTGCGAGGGCGTCCGTAACCGTTCCGACGGCGCCGGCGTACGGCCAGCCGTCGCGCACCGCCACCGGTACCGCATCGCCAAGCACGAACCAAAGGCATCCCAAGGCCAGCCATCGCGCCTGCGAATCTCGCCAGCCGCGCACGACCAGCACCAACGAAAGCAGACTCATCAGCGAACCGGTGCCGAGCAGCAAACCACCGACGAGCGTCATCCGCGGGATCACACCCGGACCGTGCAGTTGGCCGGCGAACGCGAGCCCCGCAAGTACGAGCCCGGCAATCGCGACCGCACCCACGATAACACGCAGCACCGCGCTCACAATGGTTTGCCGGGCATCTGCGACAGCGTCGCCGTGCCGGTGCGTATCGACCATCGCCGGCTATTCAGCACCAGGAGATCATGCTCCGGCTAAAGCACGGGCACATCGTCCTGCACATGAAACGCCTACTGCGATCATATCGGTGGCTGTGCGCCAATAATCGAGGCGTTGCCGGTGGGGATGATTTTCGATTCGGGACAATCATATGCCGGACGCGCATACCGCGATGCGATGGCTGCGGCCCGTTTGCACGGTGTCCCCGTTGTTCTCGCTCGACGCGGGACGCGTTGGAGTTCGGATGACGGGGTAACGCGGGCGAGTCAAGTGAAGCACGACTGCTTACTCCGCAGCGGCTGCTCTTCGGCGACTCGACGGCTTGAGCGCCGGCGGCCGTCCGGGCCGTAACATTCTGGCGAAATCGGGGGAGAAGGCCCGCATGGGATTTCTTTGGGCCTTCTTCAAGGCGGTAACGCTCGTGTTCGCCGTCATCATCGCCGTGCTCGTCGTGGTCGACGGCTCGCTCTTGGCCAATCTCCTCGGTAAAAAGAACGAGTAGCGGCAGTTACAGCAAGCCCAGCGCGCCCTGGGCAGCCAGCGAAAGGGAAGCCGAAGACGTGCCCGCTTGCGCCAGCGACCCCATTCCGCGAACGACGGCCAGCAACGTTACGCCGATCGTTCGCGCATCGCGATCGGCGGTAATGTCGCCCGCGCTCTGCGCTTGGCGAACGCACTGAACGATCGCGCGTTCCATCGCCTTGAACGTCCGCTCGATGATCTTGTCGACATCCGGAAAGCGCCCGGC
>PLRU01000020.1:144789-145472 GCA_003164045.1 Candidatus Lustribacter telmatis | reverse complement strand
AACAACATCACGTTTGCGGAGAACGAAGAACGCAGTCCGTGGGAGCCGCTGCACGTGCAGAAGGGCTTCAAAGCGAGCGATTCCGTCGTGAGCATTTTTTACGGCTGCCGCTCGACGACGTTCTGCCTTGGGTTACGCGAAAAATATTGGCGCGAACACGTCAAGGATATGCTCGCGGGCGTCGATTCGAACACCGCCCCGACGCTCTTGCTCGACCCGATCACGGCGCGGCAGTTCATCGATCGCGGCGGCTTCGTGAAGAAGGCCGACCTGATTCGCTGGGTGCACGAAAACGCCACGATGCCGGCGGGCCGCTATTGGGATCTGCAACTCGTGCAAAACTACGTCTATCCGTGGGCGACGTTCGGGCGCGAACCCGAAGCGACGATGCTCAAGGCGGCGGACGACGAAGAGATCCGCATTTTCCAAGAGAGCGCCATCAACGTGGTGGTCGTCGGCGGCGAAGCCAACGGCTACTGGCGCATCATGGGCGCGAACTACCGCAAGTCGATCAACATCGACGACTGGCGCTAACCCAGACTTTGCAGGTAACGGTGCGCGGCAACGGCTGCCGTCGCGCCGTCACCTGCTGACGCTGCGAGTAGGCGCACGGACTGTGCGCGAATATCGCCGGCGGCAAACACGCCGTCGAGCGACGTGCGCATCATGAGGTCGGTTACGAT
>PLRU01000020.1:125201-144757 GCA_003164045.1 Candidatus Lustribacter telmatis | reverse complement strand
GAGAGCACGATCTCGATCGTGTCGATGGCGTTCGCGCGGTCGAGCAGCGCTTTCTGCGCGGTGATCTCCGGTCCGCGGTGAATGACCACGACTTGCGAGGCGAATTCGGCCAGCACGAGCGCCTCGTCGATCGCGGCGTCGCCGCCGCCGATCACGCACACGCGCTTGCCGCGAAAGAACGGTCCATCGCAGGAAGCACAATGCGATACGCCGCGCCCGGCGAGCGCGGCTTCACCGGGCACGCCGAGATTCCGCAGCGTCGAGCCGGCCGCAACGATGACGGCCGGCGCGCGTAGCGTCTCGCTGCTGCAGGTGAGCACGCGCTGCGGTCCATCGAGCGCGAACGACTCGACCGTATCGAGGATGAACTCCGCGCCCGCCGTATCCGCCTGTTCGTGCACGAGCGGCCCCAGTTCGACGCCGGCCAAGCCTTGCGGAAACCCGGGCATGTTTTCGATGTGCGAGGCGTTGATGATCTGACCGCCGGGCCCCATCGTTTCCACAACCGCAACGCGCAGACCGAGCCGGCCCGCGAACATCGCAGCCGTCGCGCCGGCAACGCCGGCGCCAACGACGATCAGATCGAAATCACGCACGCTACTTCAGCGGTTTGCCGCCCGGCTCGCTCGCGGCGACCCAGGTCTTTTTCCCCGCGTCCCAGCGGCAGATCACGAGCGCTTCTTGGCCGATGCCGCGCTGGCTGCCGTCGGTGAAGTTGTAGTAGCCGTCCGAACCGGGGAATTGCTTTAGGCTGAGGATGTACTCCAACACTTGTTTCGGGCTGGCGCTCGTGCCGACGTGACGGAGTGCGTCGACGATGATGAGCGTCGGATCCCACGACTGGCTGTTGCCGACGTCGGGATCGATGCCTTGCGCATTGAAGGCTTTGTAGAATGCTTGCTGCGCGTCGCGCACGGCGCCCTTCGGCGTGATGTCGCGCGAGAGGAAGCCCGGGCCGTCGAAGTAGATTTCCTTTGGCAGAATGGTGGTGTACTGATCCATCTGCGCATGGATGACGTTGCCGAGGCTCGACATCATCGGCAGGTTGTCGAGTCCGCCGTCCTTGACGGCGCGCAGGACCGTAGCGGTCGATGTGCCGACGGTCGCATCGATGATCACGTCGGGATTAAACGACTTCATCTTCGCGATTTGCGCGGCGACACTCGGATCGTTCGGCGCGAAGTGCTCGCGATCGAGCAACTGCAAGCCGGGATATTTGCCGGAGTTATACTCGTCGACCCAGCGCGCTTCGGTATCTTGGCCGGTCGCATCGGTCGACGCGATCAGAACGGCTTTCTTCCAGCCCTTGGCTTCAACGAAGCGCATCTGCGCTTTGGCCTGATCGTTGCTGGACGGGCCGCCGGAGAAGAGGTAGCTGCCCGACGGCGGATGCAGCGTCGGTGCGAAGCAGTACATCACCGGACCGTTGTTCGCCGTAACGAGCGGCGCGACGGCGAGGCACGAGGCGAGGTACGTCGGCCCGAGCAGCACGCTCGGCTTCTTCGCGATGATGCCGCTAGCGAGCTGAACGGCCGTCGCCGGATTGGACGCATCGTCCACGATCACCATCTTGATCGGCTGGCCTTTGATACCGCCGGTCTTGTTGACGATCGTCTCGATATTGCGGACCGACGCGGCTTCGGCCGTGCCGATGAACGCGAACGGTCCGGTGAGCGATACGATGACGTTGATTTCAAACGGCTCGGCCGCGCGGCTCGGCGTGGCTTGCAGGGGAAGAACCAGCGCGATGACCGCGGCAATGGCGCACGCGGCACGCTGAATCGAACGATTGCTCATGCGCACGTTCTTAGCGCCTCGGCAGCGGTTTACCGCCCGGCTCGCTTGCCGCGACCCAGGTTTTCTTGAGCGGATCCCACTGACAGATAACGATCGAGTCGATGCCGATGCCGCGCTGGCTGCCGTCGGTGTAGTCGTAGTAGCCGTCGGAGGCCGGGAAGTGCTTCAGGCTTTCGATATAATCGAGGACCTGTTTCGCGCTCGCCGTCGTGCCGACGTGCCGCAGCGCGTCGATGATCACGAGCGTCGGGTCCCACGACTGGCTGAAGCCGACATCGGGATTGAGGCCTTGGCTCGTGAGCGCTTTATAAAATGCTTGCTGTGCATCGCGAACGGGGCCCTTCGGCGTCACGTCGCGCGAGATGAAGCCGGGACCGTCGAAGTAGATCTCGCGCGGCAAGATCGAGCTGTATTGCGCAATCTGCGCGTTGATGACGTTGCCGAGGCTCGACATTACCGGCGTGCGATCGAGGCCTTCATCCTTGATCGCGCGCAAGACCGTGCCGGTCGCCGTTCCGGTCGTGGCATCGATGATGACATCGGGGTTGAAGCCCTTCATCTTTGCGATTTGCGCCGCGACAGTCGGGTCGTTCTGGGCGAAGTGCTCGCGCGTAAGCAACTGCATGCCGGGATACTTGCCCGAGGCGAACTCGTCGGCGAAACGGCCCTCGGTGTCCTGACCCGTCGCATCGGTCGTCGCGATGAGTACGGCTTTCTTCCAACCCTTGGCTTCCATAAAGCGCATTTGCGCTTTGGCTTGATCGCCGCTCGACGAACCGCCGGAGAAGAGGAAGCTTCCGGCCGCCGGATGCAGCGTCGGCGCAAAGCAATAGGTTACCGGCCCGTTGTTGGCAACGACCAGCGGCTGCACGGCAAGACACGACGCGAGATACGTCGGCCCGAGCATGACGCTCGGCTTCTTGGCGATGATCGCACTGGCCAGCTGAACCGCGGTCGCAGCGTTCGACTGATCGTCTTGAATGATCATCTTGACCGGCTGACCCTTGATGCCGCCTTCTTTGTTGACGATCGTTTCGATCGCTTGAACGGACTTCGCTTCGGCCGAGCCGATGAACGCGAACGGGCCGGTGAGCGAAACGATGACGTTGATTTCGTACGGTTCCGCCGCGCGTGCCGGGAGCGGTTGAACCGGTGCGGCGAGCGCGGCGATTCCGGCCAGGGCGAGCGCGACGCGGCGCAGGGCGAGGCTGATCATCAAGAGTCTCCTAAAGTCCGGCCGCATCGAACTTCACGGCGGGAATCGTAGCGAACTCGGCGTCCACGTAGATCGGGCCATGCTTTTCGGTACGGCGCATGTATATGTTTTGAACGATGTCGCGCGTCTGCGCGTCGATTTCGATCGGTCCGCGAGGGCTTTCGAACTTCATGCCTTTCCAGGCATCCATGATCTTGTCGGGGTCGGTGCTGCCGTTGACCTTCGTCATCGCCCGATCGATTGCCGCAAGGCAATCGTAGCCGGCGACAGCCTGGAAATTCGGCAGATGTGCGGGGTTGGTATCGGAGGCGTGAAATGCGCTGACGAAGGCGCGATTCATCTTCGAATCGTGCACGGCGGAATAGTTGAGCGAGCTGATGACGCCGTTGGGTTCGTCGCCCATCGACGGTAGCGCATCTTCTTGGAGCGCATCGCCCGACGCGATCACGCGAATCCCGAGCTTTTCGAGTCCGGCTTCACGGAATTGCTTGAAGAAGGCCGGCGGCGACGGCCCCGCGCCGACGAACACGAAGACCGCGTCCGGTTTCGCGTCCTTCACGCGCTGGACGTAGGCGCTGAACTCGGTCGTCTCGACCGGCACGCGAACTTCGCCCAGCATCTTGCCGCCGCTGCTCGTAAACGCTTGCGCGAACGCGTTCGCCCCATCGATGCCGGGAGCGTAGTCGGCAACGACCGTGTACACGCTCTTGATCCCGTTCTTCGCAGCCCAGCGCGCGAGCGGTACCGCGATCTGCGGCATCGTGACGCCCAAGCGAATCGTGTACGGTGCCTTCATGAGGATGTTCGTGCCGGCCGCGTTGATGATGCAGAACGGCTTTTTCGCCTGCGTTGAGACGCTCTCCATCGCGATGCCGTTCGGCGTGAACGTGGCGCCGATCAAGAAGTCGACGTTTTCTTGCACGATCAATTCTTGCGACATGCGTTTGGCCACGTCGGGCGCAACGCCCGTATCGTCGCGCCGGATCAACTGCACCTTGCGGCCGGCGATCGTGCCGTTGTGCTGCAGCAGGTAGGCGTTGAGCGCCGAGTCCATCACGATCCCGTTGTCGGGCGACGTGCCCGTGTACGAGTAGACGATGCCGATCTTCAGCGGCGGCGCGTCGGCTCCAAACGCGGTGCTGCTCGTGAGAAGAAGCGCGGCGCCGAGTCCGGCCAGGATGCGATGGTTCATGCGGTCACCGTTTCACGAGCGACGAGCTCGGCGATCATGCGCCGGCCGAGTAATCCGCCGCGGTCGATCCCGATCGAGACTTCCGGTGCGGCGTCGGGTTCGGATGCGATTACGGTTTCGAGCAACTCGAGCGCGCGTTTGTCCTCACCGACCGTGCGGCTCTGCGTGCTCTTGCGGGCGGCTTCGGGAACGTCGCCGCGGCCGTCGAGTTCGCGCGCAATCCCGTAGAAGAGATGCGTCGTGCGCGCGGTCTCAGGGGTGATCCCGTAGACGACTTTGTTGAGCAAGCCGTGCCCGGTATCGCCGGCGGCCGCTACGCGCGCATGTAAGACGTAGAACCCCGGCGGATGGAAGGCGATTTCCTGAAAGCGGTCGATCGGACCCGGGAGTCCGGTGCTAGCCTGAAACGCCGGCGGGCACGCGACGCCGTACATCCGGCGGTTCACGTGCAGCACGTCGTCGCGGCGCTCGACCTCAATCGGGGTCTCAGCCACTTCAGCGGTGCCGATGCCGCGCGCGTGCAGATACGACTCGTGTGAGAGGTCGAGCAAATTGTCGATCAGCAGGCTCGCCCGTGCAGCGATCCGCTCGTAGCCGACCGCGCTCCACCACTGCGTAATCCACGGGTGCTCGGGAATCGTCACCCCGGCCGCGCGGGCCGGGTCGCCCGGAAACACCCAAATGATGCCGTCACGCTCGACCGCCGGATACGTTTCCGCGGCGCCCGCCTGCGGCGGACGGTCTTCGACGATCTCGACGCCTTGTTTGGTCCGGCGCAGCACCATCGCCCGGCCGGCGATCCGGCGCGCCAGCACATCGGTGCCTAGCTCACCGCTCCACGCGGCGACGTACCATGCATTCATGACGATGGCGTCGCTCGGCCCGGATTGCGCAGCAAAATGCGGGGCCGCTTTGAGCATGCTCACGGAGCGAGAATAGTTTCGCCGCCGGGCAAAGTCAAGCGAAAATCCGCTCCGCGGCCGAAATGAAGCAAGCGAGCGCCGTTCCGACCGGTGGGTATGGAACCGGCATGCTGAAATCTGTACTCATTGCCGCGTTACTCGCCGGCGTCACGGCCCCGGCTCTCGCGCAAACGTCACTCGACCAGAACCTCAACGGCGTCGTGCGCGGGCTCGAATCCCAGAACTCCTCAGGCCAAGTCGGCGAGGTGCTCTTCCACGCGCGCAGCTTGTCCGTCGACATCAAAGGCACCGGCGGCAAGCCGGAAGCCGTGACGGTCAACCGCAGCTTCCAGTGCTCCGATCGGCCCGGCGCGATCGTTGCGAACCTCGGAATGCTCTCCAACGGCAAGCTCTCTGCGAGCGCCCCGATATCGAACGATCGTCTGCTCTCGGGCAACTACGTCGTCGTCGTGCACAACAACGGTCCGACATCGCGTTCAGTGGCCTGCGGACAGCTCTACCGCCAATCATAAGCACCCCGAGCAGTTGAACCAGAAAGCCACGAAGCCAAGGCCTCGGGGCTTGCTTCATTCACAATCGGAATTCACGATCGTCATCGCAGCGATATCGTCACGGCGATGGGAAATGACGAAGTGTGCCATCCCGTTGTCCCCTTGTCATCCCGAGCCCGTCGAAGGAGGCCACAATGGCACTTGAAGACGGTCCCTCGACGTTGCCCGGGATGACATGGTCACCGTCACAGGCGTTTCGCCGAAGATAGGTGATCGCAGACGTAAAGCGCCCAATGTCTTCCTCGAAGAGCCCGATTGCCGTGTTACACGCATTGCATAGAAGACCGCGAACACGACCTCGAACGTGGTCGTGATCGACACAAAGATACTGCAAAAACGACGCTTGTTATCGCGACTAAGACGAGAAGTGTTGTAATATTCTCTTCCGCGTTTGCGTTGGCACGGATTGCATCGTCGAGAACCGTTGCCGATCACGATTTTAGGAGCGCCACAAATGCCGCAGTTCCATGATCCTCTCATCTGCGAAGAATATCAGGGATGAGTGACACCAGTATGGCAGTTCAATTGCCGTAAGCTCTGTACGTGGTGCGCGCTTATGCCGTGGGTGAAGCCCGGGCCACTGAAAATAGTAGTTGATCGCCTGGAGCGTATGCACGCATCGGTTGTGAAGGCTCCACGATCCGGAGAAGGCGGTTCCAGACTCCGGCTCGCGAGGTGAGGTCGGCGATTCCAAGCGCTGCAGCGCGCCAAGTTACTGGGCCGGCCCGGACGGTAAGTTGCCTAGCCGACTAGGTGCCGAGCATGCAGTCCGCGGCGGGTCAAGGCGCTCGATACCGCTTGCCGTCCGGCGCGAAGGGCACGCGGCGATGCCCCCTTGCGCCGTATATAAGAGAACGCCCGATCCCTTACGGGTCGGGCGTTCACAGTGGTGCCGAGACGGAGAGTCGAACTCCGGACACCAGGTTTTTCAGACCTGTGCTCTACCAGCTGAGCTATCTCGGCGCGGTCGCCTTGCGACGGCCGACACGATTGCTTCACCGGCCGGGTTCTCCGCCCTTCAAAGCGCCCAGGACCAGGCCGCGCTCCCCAGCTCCGGAAAGATCGTCGTCAATCTTGTTATGGTTCCAGGCAAGCGGCCTGCAACCCGACGATCCGATAGGAGACCTGCATGGCGAGTGTGGACAACGAGGTTCTGGTCAGCGTCGATAACCACGTTTGTCTCATAACGATCAATCGCCCGGAACGCCGGAACGCGCGTACGCCGGAGGTGAATTACCGGATGATGGAAGCCGTGCTCGAGGCCGATTCGGACCCGTCGATCTTCCTGATCGCGGTCACGGGGGCCGGCACCACGTTCAGTGCCGGTGCGGATCTCAAAGCCGCGCGCGATCTGAACGACACGACGGGGAAGCGTTATCGGGGACCGTTGTATCGACCGGATCGAACGATCCAAGAAGTCATTCTTGATGCGCAAAAGCCGGTGATGGCGATCGTGAACGGGCCGGCCGTTGCGGGCGGCTTTGAGCTCGCGCTTGCGTGCGATCTGCGCGTGGCATCCGAGACGGCGTTCTTTCAAGTGCCCGAAGCGAAGCGCGGCCGCGGCGCGCACTTCGCGTCGGTCGTGCTGCCGCAAATGATTCCGACGGCCATCGCGCTCGAGTGGCTATTTACCGGCCGGCGCGTTTCGGTTGCGGAAGCGGAGCGTTGGGGACTGGTGAATCGCGTTGCCGCGCCGGAGAAACTCATGGAAGTCGCGCTGCAGCTTGCGAACGACGTGATCTCATCGGCTCCGCTCTCGCTGCAGAAGATGAAGGTGACCGCGCGTAAAACGGCCGGCACGCCGTTGCACGCCGGTTTGCGCATGGACGTCGGGCCGAACCCGTATAGCTCCGAAGATCAGATCGAAGGCGCGCGCGCGTTCCTCGACAAGCGTGCACCGGTTTGGACGGGACGCTAACGCTCGGCGGCGTCGCGTCGCTGCGGCCGCTATTCGAACCGGAACATGTCGCCGTGATCGGTGCTTCGCGCAACACGACGAAGCACGGGCACCGCGCCGTGACGAGTTTGCTCGCGCACGGTTTCCAGGGCCGCATCTCGCTGATCAATCCGTCGGGCGGCGAGGTGGCCGGCATGCCGTGTCTGCCGTCGATCGCGGATGCACCGGGGCGCGTCGATTGCGCGATCGTGATCATTCCCGCCGAGGGTGCCGTGGAGGCGATCCGTGAGTGTGCCGCCGCCGGCGTGCGCTCGCTGGTCGTCGCAATCGTCGGCTTCGCCGAACTCGGTACGGACGAAGGGCGCGCTCGTCAAGACGAGATCACCGCCATCGCGCGCGCCCACGGCATTCGGATGCTCGGGCCCAATACCAACGGCATTTTCAACGCCTCGCACCATTTCTCGATGGGGTCGAACACCTCGCATAGCGAGCCGATGGAGAGCGGTTCGATTTCCGTGGTGTCGCACAGCGGAGCGTTGTTCAACCATTTTGCGCGCCGCCTTCGACAATACGGTGCGGGCCTTTCTAAGTTTGTGCCGATGGGCAACGAGGCCGACGTCGACATGCTCGACGTGCTCGAGTATCTCATCGAAGACGAGGCGACCCGCGTGATCGGAATGATCGTCGAGGGCATCCATGACGGCGCACGCTTCCGCA
The DNA here is from genome assembly GCA_003164045.1 of Candidatus Lustribacter telmatis. GTDB lineage: Bacteria > Vulcanimicrobiota > Vulcanimicrobiia > Vulcanimicrobiales > Vulcanimicrobiaceae > Lustribacter > Lustribacter telmatis. The sequence goes on along the minus strand of PLRU01000020.1, from coordinate 136,464 downwards.
CGTTGGCTGAGCGCGCGCGCGATGCCGGCAAGCCGATTGCGGTGTTGAAGCTCGGACGTTCGCGGTCGGGTGCGAAATCATCGCTCGCGCACTCAAGCCGGTTAGCCGGCGATGCACGCGCGTACGATGCGTTGTTCCGTGCCTGTTCGGTCGCGCGCGTTCCGACGGTCGAGGCGTTGGCCGGCGGCTGCGCGATCCTCGCTGCTTTACCCCGCGCGCCGCTCGCGGATTCGCGGCTGCTGTGCATCGCCAATTCGGGCGCGGCGTGCGCGATGCTCGCGGACCTCGCGGAAGAATACGCCATTCCGCTCGCCGTCGACGAACATTCCGAATGGGATCCGCCGGTGGCTGCGGCCTTGGCTGAAATCCCGACGCTCGCGCCGGTGCGCAATCCGATCGACACCGGCACGTTCGGCGGGAAGAATCGCCTCGACGATGTGTTCGGCGCGCTCGAGCGCGGCGGCGTTACCGGTCCCACAATCGCGTTTCTGCATACGGTCCTCAGCAACAACAAGGTCGCCAACGAAGCCAAAGCCCTTATCGCGCACAAAGAGCGGACGTCGGCCCCGACGCTCGTCGTGACGCCGGGCGGCTTGGACGAAGCCGTGATGGAGCTCTACACGCGCAGCGGCATCCCGGTCTTTCGCGACACGGTCACGCTCTTCGATAGCCTTCAATGCTATTACGCAACGCGATCGCCCAAAAACGTCCTGTCCGCGGCGAATGGTGCCGGGCCGCGTGTCGGACTTGCACGCGCCGGCGAATTACTTGAGGCCGCAGCCGCGCGCAGGCAGACGCTGCTCTCGGAACTCGAGAGTAGCGAGATCTTGCGCAGCGCGGGCGTGCCGTTCGTCGCCAGTACGGTCGCGCGATCGGCCGCCGACGCGGTCGCTGCCGCGGAGAGCGCCGGCTTTCCGGTCGTGCTCAAGGCGCTCGCGCCCGACGTCGCGCACAAGAACCAGCTCGGCTTCGTCGTCACCGGCATCGCGAACGCAGAAGGGCTACGGCGCGAATGGGACGCTCTGGAAGCGCGTGCTGCCGCGGCCGGTTACGCTCGGGCGAATGTCGCGTTTATCGTGCAGCCGATGTTTGCCGCTAAAACCGAACTGATCGTGGGGGTGTCGCGTCAGGAGGCGCTCGGACACTTCCTGGTGGTGGGGATCGGCGGTATCTACACCGAGGTCTTCGATCTCGTCGAGCTGATCCCGATCCCGTCGAGTCCGGCCGCGATCCGCGTGGTGATCGAGGCGTCCCGCGTCGGTAAGCTAATCGCGAGCATTGCGGCGCCGGCCGAACCGGATGTGCTTTGGGATCAGGTGATCGGCGTTCTGGAAGCGTTGCAATCGCTGGTGGTCGAATATGGTGAGCGCATCGAGTCGATCGACATCAACCCGCTGTTGATCGGCAGCCGCGGCTGCATGGCCGTCGACGCGCTGGTAGTCTTGACGGAAAACTCAATCGGGAGGCACACGACGTGAGCGATTTACCGAAGGCGATCGAGATCTGCGAAAAGGGCCCGCGCGAGGGCATGCAGATCGAGAAAGGCCCGATCTCAACCGCGCGCAAGATCGAACTCATCGACGCGCTCTCCGATACGGGACTGCAGCACATTCAGACGGTGTCGTTTGTCAACCCGAAGCGCGTGCCGTCGATGGCCGACGCCGACGCCGTGATCGCAGGCATCACGCCGCGCCCGGGCGTGAACTACAGCGTCCTGTGGCTCAACGACGTGGGCCTCGAGCGGGCGCTCAAGTACCGCGACCGGATCGAATTCCGCGAAGCGTTTTCGCTGGGAGCGTCCGAGCCGTTCTCGCTGCGCAACCAAAACCGCGATACCGTCGCGAACATCGCGATGCAAAACAGCCACCTCGACATTCTCGAACGCAATCACATCCATATGGAGAGCGCGCTCATCACCGCCGCCTTCGGCTGCAATTTTGCCGGCGACATTCCGATCGCGAACGTGCTCGCGACGATCGAGCAAGCCTTTGAACTCGCCGCCGCCCACCACTTCACGCTCAAGCGCATCTCGCTCAACGACACGATGGCGTGGGCGACGCCGCTCACCGTGAAGCGGATGGTCGCTGCGGTACGCGACCGCTGGCCGTCGTTGCGCATCAACCTGCACTTTCATAATACGCGCGGCCTCGGCGTGGCGAACTTCTTCGCCGGGTTGGAAATGGGCGTGGAGAGCTACGATTCGTCGGTTGCCGGGCTGGGCGGGTGTCCGTTCGCCGGCCATCGCGGCGCGAGCGGCAACGTGTGCACGGAAGATCTCGTGTTTCTGTGCGAGGAGCTGGGCATCGGTACCGGCGTCGACCTCGACCGCTTGATCGAGTGCGCGCTGCTGGCCGAGGAGATTGTCGGACATCCGCTGCCCGGCTCGGTGATGAAGGGCGGCACGCTGCGGCGGCTGCGCGAGGAAGTTGCAAAGAAGAACTACTCGATCGCGTGATCGAGTTCGCGGGTGTCACGAAGAGTTTCGTGACGAAGAAGAACGACGTGCTCACTGCGCTGCAAGACGTGACGTTTGCGGTGCGCGAGCGCGAATTCGTGGCGATCGTCGGGCCGAGCGGCTGCGGCAAGAGCACCGCGCTCAACATCATCGCGGGTCTCACGACGCTCACCAGCGGCCGCGCCCTCGTTCAGGGTAAGCCGCCGGGCGAAGCCAAGCTCGACATCGGCTACGTGTTCCAGCAAGACTCGATCCTACCGTGGCTGCGCGTGATCGACAACATCGAGGTCGGCCTGAAGCTGCGCAAAGTGCCGCCCGCCACATGCCGGGCGCGTAGCCTCGAACTGCTGCGTACGATGAATCTCGAAGATTTCGCTGATGCGTTCCCGGCCGAACTCTCGGGCGGCATGCGCAAGCGCGTCGCGCTGGCGGCGACGCTGGCGTACGATCCGCACTTGCTGCTGATGGACGAGCCGTTCGGCGCGCTCGATGCCCAGACGCGCGTGGTGCTGCAAGATGAACTGCTGCGCATCTGGAACGCGCACCAGCGCACCGTGCTGTTCGTGACCCACGACATCGGCGAGGCAATCGCCCTCGCCGACCGGATCATCGTGATGACGGCCCGCCCCGCGCAGATCAAGGCAGAGTACGAGGTCGGCCTGGCGCGCCCGCGTCAGGCCGGCGACGCGCGCTACGATCCGCGTTTCGACGTACTGCACAAGCAGATTTCCGCCGACATCGAGTCGGAGATCACGCGCCAAATGCTGATCAGCGCGCGTATCTGACGTGACCGACGCCGACGTCCTGGCCGAAGCCGCTCGCGCCCGGCGCCTGAACGCCGTGCGGCGCTTTGCCGATCGCGTCGTCTTCTACGCCGTCGTACTCGGCGTTTGGGAAGCTGCCGTTGACTTGGGCTGGATTCGTCCGTTTTTCTTCAGCAGTCCCTCGCGCATCGGCGGCGATCTCTACCGGCTCGTTGCGACGGGCGCGATTTTTCCGCACCTTGCGATCACCGTGTACGAAGCGTTCGCGGGGCTCGCGCTCGGCGTGCTCTTCGGCATCGGCTCCGGCTTCATCGCCGCGCTGTGGACGCGACTCGCCGACGCACTCGATCCGGTGATCGCGCTGCTCAACTCGATGCCGCGCGTCGCGATCGCGCCGATGTTCATCGTCTGGTTCGGCTTCGGCCCCTGGTCGAAGATCACGCTCGTGGCCGTGGTCGTGTACTTCACGGTCTTTTTCAGCACGCTCGGGGGCATGCGTTCGGTCGACCCCGTGTTGCTGCAGAGCGTTCGCGTGATGGGCGCCTCGCGGTTCGAGGTGCTGCGCATCGTCAGTATGCCGTTCACGATGGCGTGGGTGTTCACGGCGCTCAAGACCTGCATCTCGCTGGCGTTGATCGGCGCGGTCGTCGGCGAGTTCGTCGGCTCGCAAGCGGGCCTCGGTTTCTTGATGCTGCAAGCCAGCGGCTCGCTCGACACGACGCGCCTGTTCTCGGTGATGATCGTCTTGGGACTGCTCGGTGTATTGCTCTTTACGGTTTTGCAGCGCGTGGAGAACTACGTCCTGCGCTGGCGTCCGCGGACCGACGGCTAACTACTTAGGCGGGGGATACGCCTTCGCGGCGTGCTCGCCGAAGCTGGGTTTGATTGCCTGATCGAATGGGATCTCGGTTTTGAGCTGACCGATGGTGCGCACGACGCCCATCGCGTTGGCATACTCTTCGCGCGTGATCGCGACCGACTTCGGCAGCGTAGGCCTGAGGCGTTTCTCCATCGCGACGAGATCCTTTAGACTATAGGCATCGAAGGACGGAAAGCTCTTGAGCACCGCGGCGGCTTCTTCGGGGCTGTGCGTGTTGCACCAGTTGAACGCGCGCTGCATGCCGTTGACGAACGCCTGGACTTGCGCCGGGTGCGATTTGATGTAGTCGTCGTTGGCCATCACGTCGGCGAAGAGCGCGGGCTTCGGCACGTAGCGTTGATGCGTCGCGGGATCGAGCATGTCGACGAGATAGACGGCGCTCCCGGCTTGCACGAGTTCGTAGGGTTCCGGATCGGTCGCCGCCATCGCGTCGACCCGGCCGGCTTGTACTTCGGCGATCTGCGCGTTGGTACCGAGCGACACGAACTGGATGTCCTCCGGTTTGAGGCCGGACTTTGCCGTGAGCAGCATCGCGAATTGCCAAGTCGCCGAGCCAATGCCGGTGACGCCCATCGTGTGACCCTTGAGGTCGGCGAAACGCTTGATCGTGCCGGCTTGCGACTTCGTGACGATCACGGAATTCTGAAACGTAGCGTTCATGAGCGCCACGCCGGACACGCCGATGCCTTGTTCGATCGCGTGAATACCGTCGATCGGCGGGCCCGAATCGAACTCCACGCCGCCGCTCGCCAGCAGCTTCATCGCATCCGAGCCGACCTGCATGTTTTCGAGCTCGACGTCGAGGCCTTCGGCGCGGAAGAAGCCCATTTTGCTCGCCACGTAGAGCGGCGTGCGGAAGATCAAATGGTTGGTGATCGCCACGCGCACCGGCACCAGCGGCGCGCTAGCGCCCGGCAGCGCCGGTAACCCGACGAGCAAGAGACTAACGAGAACAGCTAGGCGCCGGCGCATTGCTGTTCTCGTTGCTAGGTCTTGGCGGGGGTTCCTTCGAGCGTCCAGGTATGGAGCCCGCGTCCCGGCGCCGTCGCCTCGAGCTTTCCGTCGATGAGCGTTCCATTATACGTGCGATGGCCGATCGCGCTAGAGTTGCCGAGGTCGAGCCAGATTTTCGTGCCGTCGAGTCCGCCGGTGATGAACGACGTCCGGCCTTCAGTATTCATAAAGGTTCCGCCGACGATGCCGTCCGGCGCGATCCGCAGACGCAGCCGGCCGTCGTACTCACCGGCCGACATCAAATCGACCTCGCGGGTCTTTAGATCGTAGTTCACAACGGTGCCGCTCGCGGCGTGGCCGGGTAGGGGAGCGATCGCAGCGGCTAGAGCCAGAACCGACAGCGTCGCGATTGCGCGTGCTTTCATGCCTCCCTAAACGTGCGCGAACGGCGGCGAGTTCCAATCCAAGCGGCGGTTTGGTCCGTTACACAGGTGTCTACCCCGTCTACCGCTCGCCGAAGGAGCCCTCGTGCGGTTGTTCCGAGTCGTGGCGATGGCGATCGTCGCTTGTTTCGTCGTGCCCCCTGTGGCGGACGCGCATCCGCTGGGCAACTTCACCAGCAATCACCTCACGCGCATTCGCGTCGGGGCGTCGTCGATCGATCTGCACTACGTTCTCGACGATGCGGAGATCCCGACGTTTTCGTTGCTGCGCTCGCTCGACGCGCACGGCAAACCTTCGGCAGCCGAACTGAATGCGTGGGCGGCTATTCACGCTAACGAGATCGCACCGCAATTAGTTCTCACCGTCGGTGGAAAACCGGCGGCGCTCGTACTGGCCGGCACGCACATCGGGCTCCGCCCCGGTGCCGCCGGTCTTTCAACGTTATATTTCACCGCCGACTTTCGCGCCCAGCGCGCGCCGGGCGCCGCACGGATCGAGTTCAGCGACACCACGTTGCTCGGACGCATCGGTTGGAAAGACGTCGTCGTGTTGCCGCAGCACGAGCCGACGCAAGAACTTCGCGTTTATCCGAACGCGCTCAACGGTTCGCCGCGCGACCGCACCGCGGTCACGATGACCGTCGCGCCCGACGGTTCTGTCGCCGTGGCGGACGTCGGCTCCGCGCCGATCTTCGGCGTTGCATCGACGGCGCGCATGAACGATCTCTCCGATGTGCTGGCCCGCAATCTCTCGGATCCGCTCATCCTCTTCGGCGCGCTGCTGCTGGCCGTCGGGCTCGGCGCGTTGCACGCGCTCGAACCCGGTCACGGCAAGACGCTGCTGGCGATCTCACTTGTCGGCGCGCGCGCGACGGTTCCGCAAGCCTTCATTCTTGCCACGGCGCTAACGGTCGCACATACGATCGGCGTGCTGATTTTCGGCGTCGTCGTGCTGACGCTCGCGAAGTACATCGTGCCGGAGACGCTTTATCCGTGGATCGCGCTGCTCTCCGGCGTCTTCGTCGCGTTTCTCGGAGGCCGGGCGCTCGCGCGTGAGATCCGCCGCCGCCGCGCGCCGCATGCCGATCACGCCCACGATCACGCTCACGCCGACCACCATCATCACGACGACGACGGATTCTCCGATGCCGTACACGCGCACTCGCACCTGATCCCGGGCTCGGCGCCGATCAGTTTCCGCAGCGCCATCATTGCCGCGAGTACCGGCAACGTCGCTCCCTGTCCGGCCGCGCTCGTGGTGTTGCTAGCGGCGATCGCGACGCATCGGATCGGCTGGGGGCTCGTGCTGATCGTGGCCTTCAGCATCGGGCTCGCCCTCACGCTCACGCTGCTGGGTGTCGCCGTCGTGCGCGGCGCGGCGTGGCTGACGCAGCGTCCGCAATTCGACCGCCTCGCCCGTTACGCGCCGCTCGTTACCGCCGCCGCCATCTCGGTGATCGGCGCGTGGATGATCGGCGAGGGGGCGGTGGCCCAAGGCGTCGTTGCGACGCCGGTCTTCGTTGCGCTCATGGTCCTTGCGACCATCGGCGCGTCCATCATCGTGTTCACCGCCAATCCACCAATCCTAAGGAGAGCAAGACCATGAAAACGATCCACCGGGTGATCGGCGGGCTACTAGCCGTTGCCGCGCTCGTCATCGTGGTGATCGGTTATAGCGCGCACGTGGCGCGCAGTTCCGATCATCAAGACACCTACAACCTCGCGACCCGCTCGAACACGTCGGCGGATATCACCGACGTGTACGTCTTCCCGTCGCCGACGAACCCCGCCAACGTGGTCCTCGCGATGGACGTATCGCCGCTGATTCCCACCGGCATGGGCCCCACCAAGTTCTTCGATCCGACGCTGATGTGGCAATTCAAGATTTCACACGGCACCAGCGGCATGGAAGACCAAGTCATCCAGCTCGGCGTGACCGGTACCGACCAAAACCAGGTCATTACGCTGTACGGTCCGGCGAAACCGAACGAAGTCGGCACCACGAACACGTTCGTGCCGACGTCGGGCAACGTGAGCTACAACACCTCGACCACGCTGTCCAACGGCGTGCAAGTCTTTGCCGGACCGCGATCCGATCCGTTCTTCTTTGACTTGTTCGCGTTCTTCTCGTTCCTCGGCGATCGGAATTTCTCGACGCATACCTCGCAAGGCGATCCCGGCACCGGTAATACGCTGACCAACGGCGCGTCCGCCGGAGCGGGCGCCACCTATGCGACGGCCGGCAGCAAGGGTGCCAATCCGGCCATGCCGTCGTTCGCCGGTTTCGCGGCGGGCACGCGGAACACGAGTGCGCCGGGTTCATACGCCTGCCGCACGGACGCACCGCAAAACGCGCTTGCCGCGGGCGGCTTCAACGTGCTCTCGTACGTCGTTGAAGTTCCGCGTGCTCTGCTCACGACCGGTTACTCGAGTCCGGTTCTTCACATATGGGCGACGGTCAACTCGTCGACCGGTTCATAGGAGCGCTACGATGAAATTCAGCATCTACGTTCTAGCCATCGGCGCGCTCGGCTTCGGGCTTGCCGCCTGCGGCGGCGGAAATTCCGTGAACACGGTTCCGGTACCGCCGGCCCCGGGAAAATACATCCAAATCGAACTGCTCTCACGGCCTGCCGTGAAGGAGCTTTTCGAGAAATTCGTCGATCACCAAATCACGAACGCCGCGGAGCCGTACGCAGATACGACGCTGCAAGGTGAAATTCAGACGTTCACCGATGCGCTGCGCGCTCCGAACGCGACGGTCGGTTCCGACTACGGCAAGGCCCTTGCAGGCGTGCTGTATCCGAACTGGATCACCGCCGACATCTCGCAAACCGGTGGCGCGGCCTATCTCGGTAACGAGACCGGCGGTGCGACCTCGGCCACGCACAGCACCTTCGGCGGGCGTGCGGTCACCGACGACGTGATCGGCATCTCGCTCGGCGCCGTGTTCGGCGGCACGCTCCCGGCGTTGCACCTCCAGCCGGAGGACAACGAAGAGAACAACTGCCTCTCGGCGGAGAACGTCGCGCAGGATCCGACGCAAGTACCGACCGCTACGTTCCCCTACTTGCACACCCCGCACTAAGAGCTGTGCGAAAAAGCGGACCTTCCGGACTCGTAGCGGTGACGATCGTGCTGTGCGCGATCGTCGCCGTTGCGGCTTGGCCNNTCGTCGCCGACTACCAGAACCGCGACAAGCTCGTCGCGTTCTGGGAGAAGGCGGAGAAGGCACATCACCGCGGCGACATGATCAGTCCGGATCATCTCGCCGAACAATATTTGCAACGGTATCGCGAGCGTATGGACATCGACGACGTCCTGCGCGCCGAGCGCGCCGCCAAGCAGTCCCTCGTCGCGCAGCCGGTCGGCAACATGCCGGGCGAGCTCGAACTGGCATCGATCGAGCTGACGCTGCACCGCTTCTATCAAGCGATCGCGATCACCGACCACGTCGAATCCTACGATACCGGCGATCCGGCGATGTATCCTCGCGATGCCAGTCTCGCGATGGAAGTCGGCGACTACGCGCGGGCGAAGCAGCGGCTCGATGCCGTCCCGGAAAAATCGCGCGACGATGGTTGGCGCGTCATCGAATCGCGCTATCTCGAACTCACCGGTCATCTGGCCGAGGCACGCTCGCTGCTGGCAACCGCCTCCGCCTATCAGAATGCCGCCTTCGACTCACCCGCCCAACAGCGGGCCTGGTATTTCTTCCGGCAAGGTGAGATGGCGTTCGAGGCCGGCGACAACGACACGGCGCTCGGCGACGAGCGCGAAGCCGTCACGGTGTTTCCGAATTATGCCGACGCCCTGCGCACGCTGGCCCGCATCGAGTGCGCGCAGCACGATTGGCAGCAGTGCCTCACCGACGCCGTCGCCTCGTCGAACATCGTGCCGTATCCGGAAACGCTCGGTTACAAGGCCGACGCGCAACGGGCCCTCGGCGATGCGGCCGGCGCGGCGCAGACGAACGACCTCATCCATACGGTGGGTGCGCTCGGCGACCAGCAGCACATTACAGACCGTTTGCTCGCGATCTATTACGCCGACCATCATCTCTACCCGCACGATGCGTACGCAATCGCCAAGAACGAGCTGAAGTCGCGCGACGATATCTTCACCGACGACACGCTGGCCTGGGCCGCGGCGATGGACGGCCGTTGGGACGAGGCGCGCATGCGGGTTGCCAAAGCCGCCAAATACGGAACGCAGAACTCTCTCATCGACTACCACGCCGGCGTGATCGCCGCGCATTTCGGTGACCGGACGGCCGCAAAGGCCGATTTCGAGCGCGCGCTGGCCCTCAACTCCACCTTCCATCCGGTCTTCGCGGACGACGCGCGGGCGCGGCTGGCCGCGCTGTGATCGCCATGGAAGTAAAAACTACGGTGTATACGAGTTCCGCCGCTGCTCCCGTCGTATGTGTTAGAACGTGGTAGGCGGCTTCGGTCCACGCGCGCTGGGGCGCGTTTTCGACGATAGCCCGGGCGAGACGCGCTCGAAGATCGTCGCGATCTATGCGCTGCTCGTGGCGGCCAACATCGGCGCGTGGGTACTGGCGTTTGCCGCCTTCGCGAACCGTCCGCTGCTCCTCGGCACCGCGCTCTTGGCCTACACGTTCGGGCTGCGGCACGCGGTAGACGCCGACCACATTTCCGCGATCGACAACGTCACGCGCAAGCTGATGCAAGCCGGGAAGCAGCCGGTGTCGGTCGGCTTCTTTTTCTCGCTCGGACACTCGACGATCGTCATCGCCCTCACGGCGGCAATCGCCTTCGCGGCGACGATCGTCCACGCGTCGCTGCCGGGTCTCGAGAGTCTCGGGGGCGTGATCGGCGCGTCGATCTCAGCCCTCTTTCTCTACGCCATCGCCGCGATTAACGTCGTCGTGCTGATCGAAGTGTATCGCACGTTCCGGCGCGTCCGGCGCGGCGAATCGTATTCCGCTGCCGCCGTCGATGCGAGTCCGAACGGCGGCGGCCTATGGTGCCGGCTCTTCGCCCCGTTCATGCGGCTGATCGGATCGAGCTGGCACATGTATCCGCTCGGCGTGCTGTTCGGTCTCGGCTTCGACACCGCAACGGAGGTCGGCATCCTCGGCATCGCGGCGCTCGAAGCGGGCAAAGGTTTGCCGGTCTACACCATCATGGTGTTCCCGCTCTTATTTACGGTCGGCATGTGTCTGCTCGATACGACCGACGGCGTCTTGATGCTGGGCTGCTACGGCTGGGCGTTCGTGAAACCGATCCGCAAGCTGTACTACAACCTCAACATTACGCTGGTGTCGGTCCTCGTCGCCCTGCTCGTCGGCACGATCGAAGCCTTGAGCATCATCGGTCCGCAGCTCGGCTATAAAGGTGCGCTGTGGAACACCGTCGCTCAGATGAGCGATAACTTCGGTTGGATCGGCGCCGGGATCGTGGCAATCTTCGTCTTGAGCTGGTGCGTTTCGACCGCCGTCTACAAGCTGCGCCGCTACGACGAACTGGAACCGGTTAGACAGACACCCTAACGCTGATGCCGTCGGCTTCGAGCCAGCGTTCGAGATGCTCGACGTACTCGGCGCCGAACGTGTCGCTCAAGCAGGCGCGGTATTCGGCGTAGGCTGGGGCATTCGCGACGCGGGCTTCGAGCGCGTAGCGGTGGATCGACATATAGCCGTCGCGCAAGCGCAGGCCGCCGTGGACCAGCTCGACGAGCAAGTCGCTGGCGGAGCGATGCGGATGCGCCTGCATGCGGGCCTCGAGCCATTCGTCGAGCGCGA
>PLRU01000020.1:103993-125125 GCA_003164045.1 Candidatus Lustribacter telmatis | reverse complement strand
TGGGTGTGGGTATGCGAATGCGGGTCGTCGGACGGGCGTTCGGTCATCATGCATTATTCGGGCCGAACCTGGGCAAAACCCGGGTAACGTCCCCAGCCCGGAAAGGAGCCTTTCATGGCCGCTACCCGTAAAAAGACGACCGCGAAGAAGACGACCGNNGCGAAGAAGACGACCGCGAAGAAGAAGACGACCGCGAAGAAGAAAGCAACCGCGAAGAAAAAGTCGACCCGCAAGTACAGCAAAGCGGCGGGCGAGAGCGTGCGCAAAGAAATGGACGCGATGAAGGCCGGCAAGCTGCGTTCCGGAGGTTCGGGCAAGAAAGTCACCAGCCGCAAACAGGCGATTGCAATCGGACTCTCGGAGGCGCGCCGCGCCGGAAAGAAAGTGCCCAAGCCCAAGAAGAAGACCGCAGACTAGAGGTCGTAGTCGATCGTCACCGGCGAGTGGTCGGAGAACCGCTCCTCTTTGTAGATCGACGCGGCGCGTACGGCGGGCGCGAGATCGGGGGTGATGAGCTGATAGTCGATGCGCCAGCCCAGATTGCGCGTCCAAGCCGCGGGAAAGTTCGACCACCACGAGTATTGCCGCGGCTCTTTGTTGACGACGCGAAACGCGTCGACCCAACCCACGCGGTCGGTCACGTCGTCGAACCATGCCCGCTCCTGCGGCAAGAAACCGGTCGTGCGGGAACAGCCCTTCGGGTCGAACACGTCGATGTCGCGGTGCGCGATATTGTAGTCGCCGCAGATGACGAACCTCCGGCCTTCGTTCTTCAACTGGACGAGCTGTGCGATGAAACGATCGAGGAACGCTTCCTTGACGGCTTGGCGCGCGGGCCCGCTCGTGCCCGACGGAACGTAGAGCGACGCGACCGAGAAGTCGTCGCCGAAGTCCATGCGCACGAAGCGCCCCTCGACGTCGTACTCGGGCATGCCGAGGCCGCGCACGATGCGGTCCGGCTTGCGTCGCGAATAGATCGCGACGCCGCTGTAGCCTTTTTTCTCCGCATCGACGAAGGCGGTACTGAACTCGGGGCAATCGAGCGCCTCGGGAGGGAGTTGATGCTCTTGCGCCTTGGTTTCTTGCAGGCAGACGATGTCGGGCTGCTGCTCGTGCATCCAGCGGAAGAAGCCCTTGCGGGCGGCCGCGCGGATACCGTTGAGATTTGCTGTGATGATGCGGAACACGCTAAAGAGCTTTCCCGGTGAAACGGTTTCTCATTCCGCGTGACGCGCCGAACGCCGTCGTGACGCCGGTGCCCGGCCACAGCGTGCAGCTCACGAACTTCGGTAAGGTGTACTTTCCCGAGGCCGGGATCACCAAGGGCGACCTCTTACAGTATTATGCCGACGTCGCGCCGTTGCTGGTACCGTATCTCACCGGCCGGGCACTGGTGCTCAAGCGTTATCCGGGTGGCATCGCCGAGGACTTCTTTTACATGAAGCGCACGCCGAACAACGCGCCGGAGTGGTTGCGCAAATGCTCGATCGAGCACGGCTCCGGCAGCGTGATCGATTTTCCGATCGTCGACGACGTGGCCGGTTTGCTCTGGGTGATCAACCTCGGCTGCATCGATCTCAACGAGTGGTACTCGCGCTGCGACGACACCAACCGGCCGGACTATCTGCACTTCGACCTCGACCCGGTCGAGGGCTCGACGTTCGCGACCGTGCGCGAAGTTGCGTTGCGCGTGCGCGACGGCCTCGAGGGCTTGGGAATGAAGCCGCTCGTGAAAACGACCGGCTCCTCGGGTATGCACGTCTACGTGGCAATTGCGCGCGACCCGCTGCAAAAAGAAGTCTGGACGTTCGCGAAAGCGTTCGCACAAACGCTCGAACGGATGTTCCCCGAGATCATTACGGCCGAATACCGCATCGCGAAACGCCCAGCCGGGCGCGTGCTGGTGGACTACAATCAGAACGCCTGGGGGAAAACGCTTGCGTCCGTCTACTCCGTGCGTGCGAAACCGCAGGCGACCGTCTCAACGCCGGTGACGTGGGAAGAAGTCGAAGCCGGNNTCCTACGCCGAAGAACGCCGAGCGATGACGCCTGATTTTGCGCCGATGGAGATGCGGTCCATCGAGTCGATTCCGAGCGGACCCGAATGGATGTACGAGCCGAAGTGGGAAACTCCGGATTAAGGCAATAGCCCTCGCATAATCTCGCGACTCCCTTGCGATATCTCGCTTACTCGCTTAAAATTGCGAGCAATGAGCGACCTCTCGCTATACTGGACTCCGTGTGAGTTCACGATAGACGGAGACTCCTGGCCTGGCCTACCTCTGATCGTCGACTCCGAGACGATGCGGATAGAGTACGTGCCGACCGAATTTTTGATCTACCAGGCAGCGGTCGTTGGAAAGGCACGGTCCGCACACACTCGGTACGCGCAGGCCCACATCGTTTTACCGTTCCTCGACTCGTTGGCTGACAAGAACGTTGACTGGCGGCGTGTGACTGAAGAACAGTTGACGCATTACCGCAATGCTCTCGAAAAACGCAAGCTCGGCCGGCCCCGGATCCGACGCGTGATGGCCTTCATTTGCCGCTTCCTGGAGTGGGCTCATCAGCGCGGCCACATTCAAACTCTGCCCTTCAGCTCAAGGACCGTGATGTCTGAACGGCAACGGTTGTCTGCACGCGGCGGTGAGAAAACGCTGACCAGCAGGCCCGTTCTGCTCCCAACTGTACCTACGGACCGCCGCCTGCCGCGATTCTTTACGCCCGATGAACAAAAGCAAATTCTCGAAGTCCTCGATGAACGGGACCGGCTAATTGTCGAGTGGGCGAATGTCTTCATTGTTTGATCGCCACTTTCGAAGACTCCGAAAGCGCGGGCTAATGTCGGAATGTCGGAATCAGTAAGGAAAATCGTGATGATCGAGCGTGCGATTCGTCGCTACATTGCAGCCGTAATCACTACAGTCGGCGCGCTTCTCGTCGGCGCAAGCTGGCCCGTATCCGCTGAGCAGAGCACGATCGTAGGGCAACCGCCACTCCCCGGTACGAGCCCCGAGGTCATGCGTTTCATCGAACGCGCTACTTCGACTGGGCAAGGATTCGGCGGCCGACTATACTTCGCGAAATTGCCCGATGGCTTGCCTACCGAGGTTCCGCTACCGCTTGGAACTTCGCTGCTAGGAAGCATACAAAGAACCTACACGTTCGGCCAATCATTCTGGCTCTTCTATGAGATCAAAGAGGCGAATGTCGTACATGCGGTCGATGCCTACGAGAAGCGGCTTCTTGATGCCGGCTGGAACGAGCAACGTCTTCTGGGACGACCGACGACTGGTTTCGTCGGCGATTACGGCAAGACGTTCTGCGCGACAGGCCGACCGTCGATCAACGTCAGCCGTCTTATTTCCGGTAGTGGCGACAACTTGGATATCACGATACAGCGAACGAGCGCCGTTGGGCAATGCGGAAACGTCGTCGATCTCGCCGCACAACCCCCGAATCCGGTGCCACGACTTACCGCGCCCTCAGGTACGGATATGACCATTGCTTTCGCCCAGCGCTCCACTGAGACTGGCGCGACCTTGTTCGGGAGCGTATCGCTTTCTGCAATCGTTGATGCCTTCGAAGCTCAGCTTCTGGCGGCAAAGTGGAGAACGGTGGACAAGACGGTCGGAAAACGCGGAGCGATTGAAACCTTCACGATCGCCGATTCCAGCGGTGCGCGTTGGGACGCTGTCCTCACGTTGTACGCCTCGATTGACAAGGCGAACACATACTATGTTGGCATCGCGGCGCACGTACGCGATCCAGCCGCGCCGTAGGAGCGGCGCTATGCTATGCTCTCTCTCAGCCATGCGTACGATCACATCGGCGCGGCGGCCTGTAACTATTGAGAGAAATAAATACTCCGGAGTTGTGGGACGGCTTTCGCGCGATCGCGCATCGCGACGGTGACGACATCGTGCTGATGTCGAAGAACGGTCAGCCGCTGGGGCGCTATTTTCCGGAGATCGTCGCGGCGCTCGCCGCATTGCCGGCCGAACATTTTTCGCTCGACGGTGAATTGGTCGTTCCGTTCGCCGGCGTGTTGTCGTTCGATGCGCTGCAACAGCGAATTCATCCGGCGGCCAGCCGCGTGGCGACGCTCGCGCGCTCGACGCCGGCATTCTATCTCGTCTTCGATATGCTGCGTGAGAGCGGCATCGACATCGTCGGTCACATGCTGCGCGAACGGCGCGTGCATCTGGAACGCTTTGCGCGCGCGTTTCCGGCCGGCGAAACGTTGCGGTTGAGCCCGGTGACGACGGATCGCGTCGTGGTCGATGCTTGGTTCGCCAGCGTCGGCGGCGCGCTCGACGGCGTCATCGTCAAACGCGCCGATCGGGCGTACGCGAGCGGTAAAACCGATGCGGCCGTCAAGATCAAGAAAATGCGGACCGCGGATTGCGTGATCGGCGGGTTCCGCTACGCGGCCGCAAGTAAGGATCGCGTCGGCAGTTTGCTGCTCGGTCTCTACGATGACGCCGGGCTGCTCGACTACATTGGCTTCTGCAGCGCGTTTCCCACGGGCGAGCGGCGGTCGCTCGTCGAGCGCCTTCGTCCGTACGCCGGCGGATCCGGCTTCACCGGCGGGGCGCCGGCCGAGGCGCCTTCGCGCTGGAGTCGCGGCGCGGATCGCGACCGCTCATACGTTGCCCTGCGGCCGGATCTCGTGCTGGAAGTCGCCTTCGATCAGGTAACGGGAGGCCGCATCCGTCACGGAACGACACCCTTACGCTGGCGCACGGACAAGCCGGCCAGCCAATGCACGGTCGAGCAATTGCAGATTGCCGGCAGCGTGCTCGAGCTGTTGGAGCCCTGAACCCGGATCAGGCCGCTACGCGGATCTCGAGGATCTCAGCGTGGAGGGCCTGTTCCTCGGTGAGCGCCTCGAGCAGCAGCACGCACGTGAGGCAGCGGGCGATGTGGCCGAGGACCGCGTCCTGCGGATCGGCGTGTTCGGCCCGGCAGTCGGGGCACAGGTACGTATCTTCCATGGTCGCATCATGCGGCCCCGGAGTGCCAACTGTGTGGCATACCGGGGCTTTGCTCAGCTCGGCGTTTGTCTAACGCTTGGCTCCGCCACCGCGACTTGCGGGCACGAGGCTGCCGCTGGCGGCATCCCAACGCACCATCAACACCGAGTCGGTGCCGACGCCGCGCTGCGGATGGCGGACGAAGTCGTAGCTCCCGTCGGTTCCGCTCCAGCCCTTCAAGGTGGAAAGGTAGGCAATCGCGTTCTCGCGAGTGCCGCCGAGCGGGATGTGCCGGAGCGTCTCGACCGCTAGCAATGCCGAGTCCCAGATGCTCGCATAGCCGGCTTCGGGGCGTAGCCCGTTCTTCTTGAGCGCATCGACCATGTGCAGTTGTTGCGCGCGTATCGCCGGAACATCGGAATCTCCCGGCGCGAACGCGACGATCGCACCGAAGTCCAACTCGCTCGGCAGGAAGCGCGTATATTCGTTGATCTGACGGAGATTCGAGTTGCCGCCGCTCGTCGCCACCGGCAGGTTTAATCCGGTGTCGAACAAGCCATGCAGCACGGTTCCGAACGGCGTGCCGGTACTGTATGAGATGATGGCTTGCGGGTTTGCGGCTTTAATGCGCGCGAGTTGCGCCGCAACGCTGACGTCGGCCGCGCCGTAGTGTTCCTGCGCGACCAGCGTGACCTTGCGGTTTTCGGGTAACTTGAACGCCGCAGCAAAGGCGAGATCGGAATCGCGACCGCCGCCGTCGGTGGCGTTGATCATTGCGATTCGCGTGAGGCCGCGCTCGCGAAAGAAGCGCACGTTGGCCGCCGCGATGTCGAAGCTGTCGGGAAACGGCGCGAACTGGTAGCCGCCCGGCATGGGATGCACGAACGGATTCAGACACAGGCTCAACGGCCCGGTTTTTTCGATGATCGGCCCGACCGCGGCACAACCGGCCGGCGTGTTCGGACCTAGGAACAGCGCCACACCTTTCGCGACCAACTCGTTGGCGTGTTCGACATCGGTTTGCGGATTCGACTCGTCGTCGAGCACGGTGAAATGCACCGGCCGGCCGTGAATGCCGCCGTTCGCGTTCGTCTCGCTCTCGATCACTTGGAGCGCGCGGGCCTCGATGTTCCCGATGAAGGCGGCAGCACCAGTCGTCGAGAGGATCGCATAGACCTCAATCGGCGATCCGTTCGCGGTATCTGCGCTGACGGCCCCGGTGGCGAGTGCGAACACGCCGACGGCCGCGACGACGCGTCGAATCAGTGAAATCATCAAAGACTCTCTTTCGAAGAAAGGGCGAAAACTAGAAAAAAACGCCGAGGTTATTCGTGTTGAAGACCGTGTGATCGAGGTAGATGGAGCGCCCGGCGATCTTCCAGCCGCCCTCGACGCGGCGCAACTCGTCGACCCGCCGCGCCGACCAGACGTCCCCGGCATTGTCGAGCCGCGCGCGGTACAACAAGATGTTGGATTCAACCGTTACATCGGTCTCGGAACGCGTTTCCAAGATGCGGACGTTCGTCACGAAATGGCGCGTTCGCGACGGCGGATCTTCGGCCCACGACCATCCGGACTCCAGTTTGACTACGCGTGATTCCAAATCACGATAGGTCTCGTCGTAAAATGCCGGCTCGCCGAGCTTCGTGAACTCGTGCTGGACATCGTTCGCCGCGCGGGTGCTGCGGATCGGCATCCAATACCGAACGTCCGCGGTGAGAAACGCGAGCCACTGCCGATACTCGCGCTGGTCCAAGATCGCAGCTTCCGCGATCAGCATTTCCTGGATCTCGTTCAAGCGCAGATACGCGGCCACCGCGTCGGCAGCGGAAACGGCTGTCGTTTGCGTCATCGGACGGCCTCAACCTTGGCCTCAGGATGGGGTAGCGGCCACGGGCGTCCCGACACCGCCGCGGCCCAATTGCGGTAGAACCATAGCTGACCGTGTTCGTTGAGCATCGTGGTGATGCGCGGCGGGCTCTGTCCGTCGTCGACGATTTCTTGCTCGTCGATGCCCATCGCGTAGTTGAGGTCGCGATCCATGACGGTCGAGTAGGAAGTCCCCCGCGTCGACTCGATGAAATTCTCGCCGTCTTCCTGTTCGAGAAATCCAGTCGGACCGAGTCGCCGGTACGTCGTGCGCAGCTCTTCGGCTTGGACGTGTTCGGGCGTGCTCGCATCGTAGAGCGCGGTGAAGCGTTGTTCCATTTCGGACGGCGCCACCGGATGACGTACGATGAACAGGCGGTCTATGATGAAGAGGTTCGGGAAAATGTTGATGTTGTAGCGCATCACCGACGTTTTCAGCGGTCCCAGCTTGGCGATCGTTTCCGGCCGGTTCCGCCAGTATTCCATGCCGGTGTTGCTCGCGAATTGAAAGCCCTTCGACAAGTCCGGCTTGTGATTGCCGAGGCCGGTTTGAAAGTTCCCCATGTGGCCGTACTTGGTGAGGATCGTGAAGCCGGGATTGGCCGTGCCGACTTTTGGAACGGGCGCACCGTTGAGCTTACTGAATGCGAGGAACGCCGAGCGGTGCGTGATCTGTACGTGCGCGTTGTCGCCGCCGTTGTCCGCGGCGAATTTCCAGTTCGCATCCGAGCGCCAGCGCACGACGCCCGGCGTGGGCCGCAGATCGCCGCGATCCAAAATCATGTCGATCGCCCAACGCATCTCGCCGAGGAATTCCTCGAGCGTCGGCGCTTCGGGGTCGAACGTTCCGAAGATAAGGCCCCGATACGATTCGACCTTAGCCACCGGAACGAGGCCCCATTCGTTCAGATCGAGTTTATCGTTGTAGTACGGCTTCATGCCGGGAACGTTGATGAGTCCGCCGCTCTCGACGCGTTTACCCTGGAGATCGTACGCCCAGCCATGGTATGGACACGTGAACGTGCGGGAATTGCCGCCGTCGGTCCGGCAAACGGCGTTGCCCCGGTGGCGACAACTGTTCACCAGCGCGCGGACGTGCCCGTCGACGTCGCGGCAAACGATGATGTTGGTATCGGCCATGCGCGTCGTGAGGTAGTCGCCGGTGTTCGGTATCTGTCCCTCGTGGCCGAGAAAGAGCCAGCAGCGCCGAAAGATCTGCTGCTGTTCGAGGTCGTAGACGCTCGGATCTGCGAAGATCGAGCGCGGAACGAGACCCCGACGAAGATCGAGCCCGGCCGCGGCTTCGTCCGCCGCATTGTTCGGAGCGCCGGTCATGACGCGCTTCCAATCGCGATCGCCATCTCCGGCAGCGGCCTGCCGTCGAGAAACGCCAAGACGACCCGGTCGTGCTCCTTCGGCTTTTCCCATTGCGGCCAGTGACCGGCGTCGTTGATGCAGTAGTGGCGCGCGCCCGGCACGAGCGCGGCAAGCCGTTCGCCGACGTCGGCTCCGGCGCCGGGATTCTTGTCGGACCAGAGTGCGAGTGTCGGCACGGAAATACGCGCGAGATCGCTCTCGTTGATGCCGCTCCGCACGTCGGCGCCCCGCCGGAAGCTGTTCGCGAAGACCTTTGCCAACGCCGCATTGGTGTCGGGCATCGTATAGATCGCGTAGCGCAGATCGATGAGTTCCTCGGTCACGCGGTCGGGGTAGGCCATCAGCCACTCTAGACGCTTTTGAATCGTTTCGCGCGTGGGATTCGCGATGGCGGCAACCGACCGTTCGCGCAACAGATTGGCACCGGCGGCATCGTCGATGTTCACCGCGTCGCGATTCCAGCTCACGCCGGCCGTGGTGTTTAGAATGATCTTGTCGACGCGATCGGGATGGTTCAACGCCATGAACATAGCGACCCAGCCGCCGAGCGATTCGCCTTCAATCGACGCCTTCTGCACGCCGAGGTCGTCGAGGATGTCGATGATCTGGCGGGCGTACGTCGGCACCATGTCGGGCGTGAAGTCGGGTTTCGAGGAAAGGCCGTGCCACAGCAGATCGATCGCGATGGCGTGATAGCTCTGCCCGAGCGTTTGAACGTTGCGCGAGTATGCTTCGGCGTGACCGCCGACGCCGTGAATGAGAATCAGCTTGGATGCATTCTGCTCGCCGACCTCGATGGTCCGTGTCCGGAACTCGCGGCCACGGTAGCGGACCTGAGCGCCGAGCAGATCGAGCAAGATCGAATTCATCGAGGAACCCTTTCGGTTTGAATGATAGGGAGCGGTTGGACAACGGGTTGGCGGCGGTGGCCCCAGACGCTCACCGCGTGGTAGCGTTCGACTTGCCAGACGGCATCGTCGACGGTTTTTCCGCCCCACCCGAATTCGAGATTGAATCCGGACGGCGTGGCCATGTAAAACGAGAGCATCTCGTCGTTCGTGTGCCGGCCGAGCGTCATCGTGATCGGGATGTGCTCGGCCTCGCACAGTGAATAGGTGCGCCCGACGTCGTCGATCTCACGTGCTTCGAGCATGAGGTGCGAGAGACGCTTCGGGGCCTGCAGCTGCATGAATGCCAAGCTGTGGTGGCGGCTGTTGCAATGCAGAAATGCCATGTTGACGAGCGTGCCGGGCAGGCGCTCGAATTCGATGAAATCGCTGATGCGCAGGCCCAGGACATCGCGGTAGAAGTGCATCGATGCGTCGGCATCGGCCACGGTTAGGACGATGTGGCCGAGGCCGCCGTCGCCGGTGACGAATCCGCTGAGGGCTCGTGGCGACACAAACGGTGCGCGCTCTTCTACGAGCGGGCCCCAAAAAATCTCGGTCGCGATCCCGTCGGGATCGGAACACTGCACCAAACCGCTGACGCGCCGGTCGCGCAGCAACTGCGGCTCCGCTACCGAGTGCGGGATTCCGGCAACGCGCAGGCGCTCGGCAACGCCGGCGAGTTCCGTGGCGTCGGCGACTTCCCAACCGGCATAGAGCAGATCGTCGCGTCCGTCCGGATGAACGGCGATGCGATGGTGGCGCTCGTCGACGCGGCAGAACAGCGTGTCACCGGGGGCGTGCGGCTCAACCACCAGGCCCAAAATGTGAGTCGCGAACCGTTCCCAACGCTCGAGGTCACTGACGCCGAGGCCGATGTAGCCCAGAGCTCGGATTGACACGGCTTTTCTCCGAAAAACGATTTTGATAACGCTAATCGATATTGTACAGGAATGTCAAGGACGCGTGAGAACCGTGCGGGGATGAGCGTTGTGCCCTCGCCGAGTGGTTTGGATAGGACCGGGCACCCCTCGCTGCGCGCTGCCATCCATGACGCACTGCGGATTGAGATTCTCGAGGGGCGCCTCGAGCCGGGCAACCTGCTGAGGATCAAGGACCTGCAGTCGCGCTTCGGCGTGAGCGCGAGCGTAGTCCGGGAAGCGCTCTGCCAACTCGCATCCCGTGGACTCGTGCTCGCTGAAGAGCAGCGAGGCTTTCGCGTCGCTCCGGTTTCGGCGGTCGATCTCGAGGACGTCACGCGTAGCCGCGCCGAGCTCGAAGAGTTCACGATTCGGGATGCCATCGCCAACGGTGACGTGGAGTGGGAATCGCGGTTGCTTGCGGCGTTCCACAAGTTGGTGCGGCTGCCGAAGCGGAGCGCCGCGTACGCCTCCGAGCATCAAGCGTTCCACGACTTGCTCGTCGAGCCGTGCCGCTCGGAATGGATGAAGCGCTTCCGCAAGACCTTGCAGGAGCACTCCGACCGGTACCGGCGCTTAGCCACGAACCACAACGACGACGGTCGCGACATCGACGGCGAGCATCGCGAGTTGATGAATGCGGCGTTGGATCGGGACGCCGACCGTGCCGCACTACTGATCTCCGAACACGTGCGGCGCACGGCGCGCATCCTCGCTCGACACGGTTTGACGACGGCCGACCGGCAACCGGAGTAGGAAGGCGGACGGATCACCGCATGCAGCTGAACGGACAAAGCTCGCTCGTAACCGGCGGCGCGTCGGGTCTTGGCCTCGCCATCGCGGAGCGCTTTCTCGCCGAAGGTGCGTTGGTTACGGTGCTGGATCGCAACGAGCATCGGCTGGGCGCGCTCGAGGAGCGTTTCGGTGAGCGCGTCGAGACGGTCGCCGGCGACGTGCGCAGCCTCGCCGATAACCGGCGAGCCGTCGCTGCGGCGGTCGCGCGCTTCGGCGCGTTGCATTCGTTTATCGGTAACGCCGGAATCTGGGATTTCAACGCGTCGCTATTGGATCTGCCCGACGATCGCGTCGACGCCGCCTTCGAAGAAGTCTTCAGTATCAATGTGAAAGGCTATCTGCTGGGCGCGAAAGCCGCGGCGCCGGAGTTGGTTCGATCCGGCGGCTCTATCGTGTTCACGCTCTCGAACGCGGCGTTCTATCCCGGCGGCGGCGGCCCGATCTACACGGCCGCGAAGCACGCCGCGCACGGGCTCGTGCGCCAACTCGCCTTCGAGCTGGCGCCGCGCGTTCGCGTCAACGCGGTGGCGCCCGGCATCATTCCAACGGATTTGCGCGGCCCGCGTGCACTTGACCAGGAGCAGTCGTCGGTAGCGTCGCTCTTTCCGCCGGCCGGAGCACCCATCGGAAGCCCGTTGGGCGTGGTGCCGAGGACCGAAGACTACACCGGAGCGTACGTCTTGCTCGCGTCCGCCGCGGACGCGTCGATGATCACGGGTGCGGTTATTAACGCCGACGGCGGCCTCGGCATTCGCGGATTGCGGTCGGTGAACGGCGGGGCAGACCTGATCGCGCGCTTTCCGCCCCGCTGAGTGAGATTCTGGCTGCTTAGCCCGCGGGCTGTGGCAGTTCGGCCGTCTGGGGCGTTTTGCCGTTCCGATGCGCTTCGGGCTTCAGGTGCGAGACCGGGAGCTCTTTCGGTGCGAGCCACATGTACATGTTCGGAATGAGCACGAGCGTCAGCACGAGCGAACTCAGGACGCCGCCGATGATCACGATGCCGAGACTCGAACGCGAGCCGGAGCCGGGATCGAGGGCGAGCGCGAGCGGCACGTTGCCGAAGATGACCGAGAAGCTCGTCATCACGATCGGACGGAAACGCGTGAAGGCACTTTGCTTTATGGCCTCGAGTTTGTCCAGTCCGCGACCGCGCAGCGTGTTCGCGTAGTCGACGATCAGGATGCCGTTCTTGGCCGCGATGCCGACGAGCAGAATGGTTCCGATGAGCGAGAAGAGGTTGAGTGTCTGATGCGTGAGGATGAGTGCCGTGATCGCGCCGACGGCTGCGACCGGAACCGACAAGATGATGATGAACGGGTCGCGATAGCTGTTGTAGAGCGCGACCATCAGCAAGAACACGAGCAGGACCGAGAGGACGAGCGACGAGCCGAGTCCGCGGAGCGTCTGGTTCATGAAATCTTGCTGTCCGAGCGGCGCCGGGGTTACCGTGATGTTCGGCGGCAGATGCAACGAGGGCAGCGCGCGCACGAACGCACTCTGGACGTTCGAGAGGGACGAACTCGCGGCGAAGTTCGCGTCCACATGGATGACGTTGAGCCGGTCCGTGCGCGTGATCAGCGGTGATGTCGGAGTCGAGCGAAAGATCGCGAAATCGCTGAGATGAACGATCGAGCCGTTCTGCGAGCGGATCGGCACCGCACCGAGCGACTGCAGTTCGGTCTGGTCGCTCAGCGGATAGATCACCTGAACCTGTTCGAGTCCCGCGGGCGTTTCGAACTGGGTTGCCACGTCGCCGCCGAACGCCGCACCGGCCGCCTGCGCCGCGCTGCCGAGACTGACGTCGAGCGCTTGCATTTTTGCGCGATTGAATTCGACCGAAACCTCGGGCGCGAGTGCCGTGCCGGAACTGTTCACGCTGGTTGCGCCCGGGATGCTCCTGAGCAGGGCGAGGACGCGTTCGGCCGCCGCCGTCGGGTCGCCGCCGGTGATATCGGAAACGATGAAATCGATGGGTTGCCTGTTGCCGCCGGTTTGTCCGGTCGACGGCACGACGACGGCGGTGACGTTTGGGATCGTGCGCTGCGCGAGCTGCGCGAAGCGCCGCACCCACTCGGCGGTACTGGCCTTGCGGTCGTCCTTGAGAAATATGGTGAGCTGCGCGACGTTGCTTTGCGCAACGTAGCCACCGAAGGCCGCGGAATAGGCGCCGGCCGTCGTCGCTTCCGCATCGACGTCGCTCTGTTGGTCGACGGCGTGCTCGAGCTTGGACGCACCGTCGCGTACTTGCGTCAGTGGTGAGCCGATCGGATAGGTGAGCTGCATGAAGATCTGTCCGCGATCGGTCGACGGGATGTATTCCTCGCCGACGACACCCAGGGGCACCATCGCGATGGCCGTGCCGAACATCACCGCGCAGGCGGCCGCAACGAGCACGCCGTTGCGCAAGCCCCAAGGCAGTACCCCGTGCGCGTACCAATTGCGGAGGCGGTCGAAGCCGCTCGAAAACCAGTCGATGAAGATCGGCGGCTTCCAGTGCGAGTGCAAAGCCCACAGCCCGGCGAGCGTCGGCGTGACGGTGAAGGACACGAAGAGTGACGTCAGTGTCGAGATCACGACGACGATCGCAAACTCGACGAGTTGCCGGCCGACTTGACCGCCGATGAACGCGATCGGAAAGAAGACCACAACATCCACGAACGTGATCACGACGGCCGCCGCACCGATCTCGGCGCGGCCTTCGACCGCAGCGTTCTCCGGTGTCTGGTGGAGCTCCGTGAAGTGCCGTTCGATGTTCTCGAGAACGACGGTGGAGTCGTCGACGAGGATGCCGATGACGAGCGACATTCCCAAGAGCGAGATCGTGTCGAGCGTAAAGCCCAGCAGCTTCATCGCTGAGAGCGCGATTGCAAGGGACGTCGGGATCGAGACGCAGACGACCAACGCGTTGCGCCACGAGCGGAGGAAGAAGACCATCGCAATCGCGGTCAGCAATACCGCTTCCATCAGCGTGCGCGTTACCAGAGCGATCTGCTGTCCGGTGAACCTCGATTGGATGTTGATGACTTTGAATTCAATGGCGGGGAACTGCTGCTCGATCTGGGGCAGCGCCGCCAAGACCGCGTTCGACGCGTCGATCTCGCTCGCGTTGGAGGCCTTTTGAATCTGGAGGAAGAGTCCCGGTCTGCCGGAGATCTGTGCGTATTGCTGACGCGGTTCATACCCGGCGATCACCTTCGCGACGTCCTCGATGCGCAGCACGGCGTTGCTCGCCGTCCAGGTATCGACCGTGCCGGGCAGCCCGGCCAGCCCGTCTTCGTAGGTCGACGTTGCGCCGGTCGTACCGCTGGCGCCGCTCGTCGACGCGGCCGATCCGCCGGATGAGGTTTGGATCGGCAGCGACGCGACGGTGCCGATGTTCTGGATGTCGCCGCGGATGTCGACCGTCGTCTGCCGGTTCGCTTCGTACACCGTGCCGCCGGGAACGCGCGCGTTGTCGGCGCCGACCGTCGCGATAACGTCGTCGAGCGTCAACCCGGATGCTGCGAGCTTTGCCGGATCGACGTCGATCTCGTAGGCGGGCGTTACGAGGCCGCCCACGTTTGCATATGAGATGCCGGGGAGTTGCTCGAGCTTTGGGGCGATGACGTTCTGCGCGTAGAGCGAGAGGTCGCCCGGCGAGAGCTTCTGCGAATAGAGCGCCATCGTGACGACCGTCGATTCGCTGGGATCGCGGATCGAAACGGTCGGCGGTGTGATGTTCGTCGGCAAGACCTTTTCGGCCGACTGAATGTCTTTGTCGACGAGTGCGAGGTCGGTCGCGATGTCGGAGGTGATCGCGAAGGTGGCGGTGATCGTCGCTTGGCCTTGCTGTACGACGGAACTGAACGTCTGCAAGTCGGTCGTTCCGGCCAGATACTGCTCGATCGGTGCGACGATGTTGTCGCGCATTTCGGTGACCGATGCGCCGTTGTATTGCACGGAGATCGTCACCGTCGGCTGATCGACGTTCGGGAAGAGCTGTTTGACGATCGTCACGAGCGAGATTACGCCGGCCAGCGACATGATCGCGATGAGAACGAAAACGAGGGTCGGCCGGGAGACGAAGAGGCGGGTGAGGTTCAACGGACGGCAACTTTCTCGCCGTCGCCGACGCTCGTTTGGCCGTCCTCGACCACTCGCGTCCCGGCGCCGATGCCGGTCACGATCGAATTCTGGCCGTCGGTTGCGACCTCCACGACGTGGAGCGTCTTCACGAGGCCGTTTTGCACGATCATCACCGCATCGTGGTTGTCGTCGGTAAAGGCCGTTGCGGGCACGCGAATCCCGTGAACGCCGGGGAGCCGCACGCTACCCGATACCACCATGCCCGGACGCAGCGACCCGTTCGGGTTCTGCAGCACCACTTTCACTTGGAAGTCGGTGGACCCCGGTACGATTTGGTTGAGGACGCCGGTTACGGTCCCGGTCCGTTGCGAACGTTTCGCGTCGGTGCTTACGATTGTTGCCGCTGCGCCGTTGGCGATTTGCGCGATCTGCGTACCAGAGCCGTGCAAGATCGCATAGATCGGATTGACCTGTTGCAGCGTGAAGATCTGACGCGTACCGGGATACTCGCCCGGATTGAGATTGCGGTTGACGACCACGCCATCGATTGGCGAGGTGATCGTGGCTTTGGCGATTTGCACGCGTTCTTGATTTGCATTTGCGAGCGCGACTTGTTCGGTCGCCTGCGAGGCCTGCACGGTGGACGATTGGAGGCCCGGTGCCGTCAGGTTGGCGCCGTTCGCGCTGACGTTCGAACGCGCGCTCGCGGCGGCGGCGATGTCGGCCCGCAGGGTCTGCGCGTCGTCGTTGACGGTCGTCTGCTGCTGGGCAACCTGCTGTTCTGCGATGTAGCCGTTTATGAGAAGCTGCTGGTAGCGATGCAAGTCGGTTTGGTCGCGCGTGAGGTTGGCCTGCGCTTGCTGCACCGCCGTCTCAGCGGACTGCAGCAAGTCGACGCCCTGCGCGATGGAGAGGGTTCCGGCAAAGACGTTGTGCGTCGTTGAGGCTTTGTCGCTTTGCGCTAGGGCGACGTCCGACTGCAGCGCGGCTTCGAGGTCGGCGGTATCGAGCCGTGCGAGGACCTCGCCGCTATGCACGACGTCGCCCTCGTGGACGTTCACCGCGTCAGCCGGCTCGGCGAGCGTCGAGGCGATCGCGACGTTCTGGTAGGGAGCGATGACGCCGGCAAGTTGTTCGCCCGGCACGATCTCACCGCTGCCTGCAATTGCCGTTTCTACGACGGGTACTTGCGCGACCGCCGCCGGGTGCGATGCGGCGCAGCCGGCGAGGGAAACGCCGAACGCGGATAGGGCGATCGCCTGTGCGAGACGGCGGCGGAAACAGGCAGGGTGGCTCACAGCAACGACCCGTCTACCCGGGTGCGCGGCTCGCGATAGCGCAGCTGCGCGCGGAGGACGATATTGCGAAAAATCGTCGGAGCGCGCGCCATCGGGCAAGGGTCGCGCCGCTCGCTTGCCATAAGACGAGGAGCCAATGGCCGTACGCACTGGTCGCGTCGGAGAGCGCCGTCTCGAAAGCGTCCTTGAAATCACGCGCGACATCCTGCGCGCGCCGGATTTGGATTTTGCGCTCGAATCGATCGCGCGCGGCGTGGCGGAGGTCTTTGGGTTCAAGTTCGTGACGATCGTGATCGCCGAGGACGACAGCGACGTGATGCTGCGCCGCGTGATGCACGGCTTCGCGCCCGAGACGATTTTCGAACGCAAAAATGAAGAAGTCTCGCGGGCCGATATGCTCGCGCTCCTCGACAAGCGATTCGAGAGTGCCGAGAACTGCTTTTACTTGCCGGCCGAAGCCGAGGCCGACTGGGAACGCTCGATCTATACCGGCACGCTGCCGCGCGATGCGCCGCGCGCAACGCCGGAATCGTGGCACGAGCGGGATTCGCTGTGCCTCGTGCTGCGCGACGAGAGCGGCACGATGATCGGCTACTTGAGCCCGGATGCGCCGCTCGACGGTTGCATTCCGGACCCGGGTGAGATTCACGCGATGGAACTCTTCGTCAACCTGATTGGGCTGGCGCTGGCGAAAGCGCGGGCGCAAGAGCGGCTGCGTCACGAAGCGACCCACGATGCGCTCACCGGTTTGGCAAACCGCTCGTTCTTTCAAGAACAGCTGGAACTGGCGCTCGAGCACACGCGCACCGCGCCCGACCGCGCTAGCGCGGTCCTGTTCTTCGATCTCGANNAGCGACGTCGTCGGCCGCATCGGCGGTGACGAGTTCGGGGTGCTGCTCAACGATCGCGCCGACGCGGCGGCGGTCGACGCGACGGTCGCACGGATCCAAGAGACGCTCGTGGCGCCCGCAACGATCGATGGGCGCATCGTGTACATTACCGCCAGCGTCGGCATCACGCTGCTCGAGGAAGGCGACGAGCGCATCGAGGACGTGCTGAGCCGCGCCGATGCTGCGATGTATCACGCGAAAGGCCTGGGTCACGCGCGCTACGCCTACTTCGAGCAGTACATGCTCAACGAGACGACGCGCCGGCTCGCGCTCTCGAGCGACTTGCGATCGGCGGTGGAGACCGATCAGTTCAGCGTCGATTACCAGCCGATCGTGCGCCTTGCCGACGGTGCGATCGCCGGGTTCGAAGCGCTCGTGCGCTGGCGCAAGCCGAGCGGCGAAGTGTATCCGGCGGAATTCATCCCGCTCGCCGAAGAGGTTGGCTTGATCGTGCCGATCGGACGGTTCGTCATTGCGGAGGCGGCGCGCGCGGTGCGCAGGTGGCAAAAGCAAACCGGGCAGCGCGGCTTGCGCATGCACGTGAACCTCTCGGTGCAAGAGTTGCTCGAGCCCGATCTCGAGGCATACATCCTCGGTCAGCTGCAGCGCCACGAACTGCCGGCCGATGCGCTGACGATCGAGATGACCGAGACCGCGGTGATGCGCGGCAACGCGCTGGCCTTCGGCCGCTTGGCGCAGTTGCGCTCGCGCGGTATTCCGCTGTGCATCGACGATTTCGGCACCGGTTACTCGTCGCTGCGCTACGTGCGAGACTTCTCGGTCGACGGTATCAAGATCGATCGTTCGTTTGTCGAGAGCGCGGACGGCTCGCTCGGCAGCGCGCCGATCGTGCGAATGCTGATCCAGCTCGGTGAAGCCTATGCACTCGACGTCGTGGCCGAAGGCGTGGAAACCGCCGCGCAAGCCGCCGCACTGCACGCGCTCGATTGCCGCTACGCGCAGGGTTTCCACTTCTACCGGCCGATGAGCGCCGCGGCGATTTCGCGGCTGCTCGACGGACAAGCCGTGGCGGGTTAGGTCAGGACGAGCGAGACGTCCGCGAGGTTTTTTGCAACTTGGAAACCGAGTGCGACGCTGGTACCGTTCGGCGTGCGATCGATCTCGAGCGTGTCGCAGAGTTCGCGCATCATCGCGATGCCGCGTCCGCGCGTCATCGGTGGCTGGATATCGTTCCACGCGCCGCCGTCTTCGACCAGAATCGTACACGTCTCGTGTTCCCACACCGCGCGCAGCACGAACGTTTGGTTCGGACGCCGGTCGTAGGCGTGCTCGATTGCGTTGGCAACCGCTTCGCCGGCAGCGACGACGGCATCGAAGCTGCGCCGCTCGCCGAGCGGCGTCGTAGCCAGAAAACGGCGCAAGGCGGTGCGCGCCAGCGCCGCGCTGGTCAATTCGGCCGGCAGGCGTACGTCGAGGTGCGCGAGCAGCGGCTCGGGCGAAATCGTCATGATCGCTGCATCGTCGGGGCGTTCGCGCTGACCGAAGATCGCGCGATCGATCGCAATGGCCGGTTTGCTTGGCGCGAGCAGCCGCGCTTCGACGAGTGCTTCGGCGAGTATCTGCGTGCCGGCCACGGCGAGGCCGTCGGTGTAGAGCGCCAGCACGCCGTCGACGGGGATCGAAACGGTGTGCTCTGAGGTCACGTGATGCGGCACGACGCCGAGTGCGATGCCCGATCCCTCTTCGGGTAACGGCGCGCACGTTTCATCGGCCGTGGCCAGGAGCGGCGGCGGATGGCCGGCCACCGCATAGCGGAACTGCAGCGTCGCGGGATCGATGATGCCGACGATCGCCGTGACGATCCCGGGGTGTTCGCTGCGCAACAGCACGCGGTTCGCACGGCGCAGAGCGTCGGCCGGACGCGCGCCGTCGATCAGCGCGCTGCGAATCGCTTGGCGCACGACGTTCATCGTGACGATTGAGGTGAGACCCGCACCGTCCGCATCGCCGATGACGACGGCCACGCTGCTATCGTCTAAGTAGAAGGCATCGTAGAAATCGCCGCCGCCGGCGTCGGGGTCCGAGGCAGCGACGTACGACCAGGAGATACGCAGGCCGTCGACCACCGGCGGCAGCGACGGTAAGAGCGCGCTCTGCAGTAACGGTACGGTGGGACGTGCCTGGGGGGCGAGCGCCGGTGCGGTCGCACGCCGTGTCCAAACGACCGCCGCTACGATAGCGACGACGATGAGCACCAGTAACGCGGGCGTGGCGGCGGCCTCCATCTACCGCATACTTCGGCAGATGAAAAGGTCGCCGCCTCCCCGGTTCTAGTGGACCAGGTAGCCCACGAGCAGCAACGCGACGATGTTGAGGACCTTGATCATCGGGTTGATTGCCGGGCCGGCCGTGTCTTTGTACGGATCGCCGACGGTGTCGCCGGTAACGGCTGCGGCGTGCGCGGGCGAACCCTTACCGCCGTAGTGGCCGTCTTCGATGTACTTCTTGGCGTTGTCCCAAGCGCCGCCGCCGCTGGTCATCGACAAGGCGAGGAACAGGCCGGTGACGATCGCGCCGAGCAGGAGGCCGCCCATCATTTTGGCGCCGCCGTTGTTCGGCAGAATGAAGCCGAGCAGCACGACGATGATCGGCACGCCGATCGGAATGAGGGCCGGCAGCACCATCTCTTTGAGTGCCGCCTTCGTGACGATGTCGACCGTCGTGCCGTAGTCCGGCTTCTGCGTTCCGTCCATGATGCCGGGCATCTCACGGAACTGGCGCCGGACTTCTTCGACGACGGAACCCGCCGCCCGTCCAACCGACTCCATCGAGAGCGAAGCGAACAGGTAGGGCAGCAAACCGCCGACGAGCAGACCGCATAGCACGTACGGATCTTGCAGGCCGAACGTGATCGCGTTCGTCGAGCATGCGAGCGTGGTATCGGCCTTGCACCGGTCGCTGAGCTCTTGCACGAATGAGGCGAAGAGCACGACCGCTGCGAGACCGGCCGAACCGATCGCGTAGCCTTTGGTGACCGCTTTCGTGGTGTTTCCGACCGCATCGAGCGGATCGGTCACGTTACGCACGTCCTCGGGCATCTCGGCCATTTCGGCGATGCCGCCCGCGTTGTCGGTGATCGGACCGAACGAGTCGATCGCGACCACGATGCCGGCCATCGAGAGCATCGACATGACCGCAATCGCCACGCCGTACAAGCCGGCGAAGCCGTTCGCGACCAAGATGCCGACCACGATGACGATGCCGGGCAGCGCCGTTGCTTGCATCGACACCGCGAGGCCCGCGATGATGTTCGTCGCGTGACCGGTGACCGACGCTGCCGCGATGTTCTTCACCGGCGGGAACGTCGTGCCGGTATAGTACTCGGTGATGTAGGTGATCAGCCCGGTAACGAAGAGCCCGACGAGCGAGCAGATGAAGATGTCCAGCGCCGAAATCGTCTTCGTCGCGACCGTTATGCCCGCGCTGAACTCTTGCTGCGCGAGGAAGTAGAAGCCGATCGCGGAGAGCACGCCGGCAATGATCATGCCGCTGTAGAGGGCATTCATGATGCCCTCTTTCTTGACCGCGCCGCTGCCGACGAACATCGTTCCGATGATCGACGTGATGATCGAGAGCGCGCCCATGATGAGCGGGAAGGTCGTTGCCGAGGGCAAGATCGCGCCGAGCAGCAAGTGCCCGAGCAGCATCGCCGCGGTCGTCGTGACGACATAGGTCTCGAACAAGTCGGCCGCCATGCCGGCGCAATCGCCGACGTTGTCGCCGACGTTGTCCGCGATCACGGCCGGGTTGCGCGGATCGTCTTCGGGGATACCCGCTTCGACTTTGCCGACGAGGTCGGCGCCGACGTCGGCGGCTTTGGTGAAGATACCGCCGCCCAGACGGGCAAACACGGAGATCAGCGAGCAGCCGAAGGCAAGGCCGATGAGGGCCGCAATCGACTTCGTCTCGTCGCCGTTGTTGACCTGAAGCATGATCCAGTAGTAGCCGCTGACCGCGAGCAGTCCGAGGCCGACCACGAGCAGACCGGTGATCGCGCCGCCCTTGAAGGCGAGGTTGAGCGCTGGTCCGAGGCC
>PLRU01000020.1:97583-103965 GCA_003164045.1 Candidatus Lustribacter telmatis | reverse complement strand
GAAGAGGACGACGGCGACGATGGCCACCGTCATGTATTGACGTTTGAGGAACGCCATGGCGCCCTCTTGGATGGCCGCGGCGATCGCTTGCATTTTCTCGTTACCGGCCGGTTGGCGCAGTATCCACGAGATCAAGTACAAGCCGTAGAGGATCGCGAGAATCCCGGCCGCGAGGCCGAGTTCGATCCCGAAGGTTGCTGACATACGGGTCCTTTACAACGGGCCCAGCCGGTGGCCGGGCGGTCGATTACACAAAGAAAGGCTCGATCGTGTCGAGCACTTAGGAGGCCGCGTTTGGCGCGCTTCCGGCACGGTCCTGTTCGGGCGACCCTTCATCTGTAGGAGGCTGGGGCGGGGCGAGCCAAACCAGCGCGCGATGGAGTCGACGGAGTTTCTGGTCGTCGGATGCGGCCCCGCCGGCGCCACGGCTGCCCGCGAAGCCGCCCGCTCCGGCGTCGCGACCGTCGTGCTGGAGCGCGATACGGTGGTCGGAGCAAAGCGTGTCTGCGCGGCCGGGCTGCGGCCCGGTTTTTGCGAGACCTTCGATCTGCCGCGGTCGATCGTGCACCTCGATCCGCCGAAGCTGACGCTCTCGACAATTCGCAAGACGTACGCCTTCACGCTGGGGCCGGCGCACACGACGACGCGCGAGGAACTCGATGGCGCCATCGCCGGCCTCGCGCAAGACGAAGGCGCGGAAATTCGCACGAGGATGCTGTTCCGCTCGCTCGAGCGCGACCGCGACGGCGTCGTGGTGGAATACGCCGACACGAAGGCCGGCACGCGCAAGAAGATCCGCGCGCAATCGGTCTTCCTCGCGCAAGGATCGAGCGCGCGGCTCGATGACGTCGATCCGGCGTTCCGCTATCCCGAATGGCGCGACGGCATCATCACCTGCATACAATACCGCGTGTATCCGGTACGGCCGGCCATCGACGCCGCGTACGACACGCTCGAGATGCACTACTATCGCAGTCCGCTTTCGGGCGAGACGATCATCGCCTGGATGTTTCCCAAACGCGACCACCTCTCGATTGGCCTCGGCATGGGACCCAAAGTGAACGGCGCCGCGCTGCGGGCGGAGCTGGATTGGTTTCTGCCGCGCGTCCAAGCCCGGCTTTTTCCCGGCATCGCGTATACGGTTCGTGAAGAAGGCAACTTGCTTTACGGCGGTAAGCCGCGGCCCGGCATTGCGAGCGATCGGGTGATGGTGGGCGGCACCGCCGCGGGGCTCGTCGATGCGACGACCGGCGAGGGCATCTACGAAGCGGCAATGACCGGACGATACGCGGCCGCCGCCGTTAGCGCGGCAAAGCGCGACGCCCGCGATCCCGCGCCGGCCTACGATCGTTCGACGAAACACGCGTTCTATGCGCGCTTGCGCCACCGCCAGAAGCTGATGTCGTTCCTCGAGCGCAAGCCCGCCCGTTTCGACGTGCTCTTCCGTCAACTCGAACGCACGCCGCGCATGGCCGAACTCTTGCAGCACGACCGCAACGATTTTACGGCGCCGCAGTGGCTCTATCTCTACGCCCAGGCCGCGCGTTTCGGCTTGCGCGCCGCATTCGTTTGACCCGATGATCACGTTCGTCATCGAGCGCTGCGTGCGGCTCGTGCTGGTGCTGCTGGCCATCACCGTCGTCAGCTTCTTATTTTTGCACTTGATCCCGGGAGACCCGATCGCGATCCGTTTGGGTCAGCATGCGAACGCGCAGCAGATCGCCTTCCTCACCCACGAGTACGGTCTCGATCAGCCGTGGTGGGTACAACTGGTGAAGTATCTCGGCGCGCTGCTGCACGGCGACCTGGGCACGTCGATCGCCGATACGCAGCCGGTCGCGGAAAAGCTCGCGACGTATTTTCCGGCGACGGTCGAGTTGACGTGCGGCGCGATGCTCGTCGCCGTCGTCGTCGGCATTCCGGTCGGCGTGTATGCGGCCGTACGCCGGCGCTCGTTTGCCGACGCGTTCACGATGAGCGCAGTGCTGCTGGGCGTGTCGATCCCAGTCTTTTGGCTCGGCTGGATGCTGGTGTATCTGCTGGCCGTGTTGCCGGCGCGCGCGGGGCTCGATCTGTTTCCGATCTCCGGCCGCATTTCGCTAGCCTACGCGATTCCGCCGCACACACACCTGATCGTGATCGACGCGCTTTTAGCCGGCAACGGGCGCGCCGCGCTCGACGCGCTCTGGCACTTGGTGCTCCCGGCGATAACGCTGGGAACGATTCCGCTGGCCATTGTCGCCAAGATAACGCGCGGTTCCATGCTCGACGTATTGGCGAGCGACTATGTCCGGACGGCCCGGGCGAAGGGGTTGAGCGAGCGGCGGGTGATCGTCGGGCACGCACTGCGCAACGCGCTGGTGCCGATCATCACCGTGCTTGGGTTGCAGACCGGTCTCTTGCTTGGCGGGGCCGTACTAACCGAGAGCGTTTTCGCGTGGCCCGGGGTCGGGCGCCTGGCGTTCGACGCCATTTCGAATCGCGATATGCCCGTGATCAACGGCTGCGTCTTGCTGTTCGCGACCGTCTTCGTGGTGGTCAATACGGTCGTCGATGTGCTCTACGCCCTGGCCAATCCGCGCATTCGCTACGCCGGCTGAGCGCCGATTCTAACCAAATTCGCGAGAAACGTTAACCATATCACGACAATCTAAGGTCTCCCGAACGGGGGAACTGCCTGGGAAAAACGAAGGCAGGACACCAGGTCCGAACTCGTCGTCGGAGACCCGTGTGAAAGCTACTCGCGAAAACCGGCGATACATTATCGCCGGCGCAGAACTCAGCCGGGAAGAAATCGTCCACAAGTATCTTCATCTTGTGAAGTACGTGGCCGGTCGCATCTCGATCAATTTGCCCCCGAATGTCGAGATCAACGACTTGATCAACGACGGCATTTTGGGTCTCATCGATGCGATCGAAAAATACGACGACGCCCGCGGCGTGAAGTTCGAGACGTACGCGATCACGCGCATCAGCGGCGCCATCCTCGACGCGCTCCGAGCGCTCGATTGGGTGCCGCGAGCCGTGCGCCAGCGCGCCCGCGAACTCGAGCGCATCTACCAGGAACTGGAGATCGAGTTCGGCCGGGCCGCGACCGAAGAAGAGGTCGCGACGCGCATGGGGATGACGGTTAAAGAGCTCGACGTCCTGATGCAAAAGATCCGCGGCACCTCGGTGCTCTCGCTTGAAGAATTTCTGCCCAACGAACGCGGCTACGAGATCCCGCTGCTCGACACGCTCAAGGACGACGGCAACGAAGTCTCGAGCGCCGTCGAAGCCCGCGAAATCAAGGCGGCCCTCGTGCGGGCGGTCGACGCCTTGCCGATGCAAGAGCGCACGGTGATCTCGCTCTACTACTTCGAAGGTCTGACGCTCAAAGAGATCAAGGGCGTCCTCAACGTGTCCGAATCGCGCGTCTCGCAGATCCACGCCCAGGCGGTGATCCATCTGCGCTCCAAGCTGCGGAATCTCACGTCGGATCTGGGATATCGTGAGGGCGATCCGAACGTGAAGCAGAAGTATACCCGGAAACCACAACCCGCCTAGCCGAAAGGACAGGGGTTCATGGCGATCCGGCCGGCCGATCTGCAAAGCGCGCTTATCGTTTCCACCCAAGCTCCCCCCACTGCCCAACGGGCCGAGGCGGCGCCGGGTTTGGCGCAGGGAGCCGCGCAGGCAGCATTCATTTCCAAGACCGACGAGCGCAACGAACGCGTTGCCGAAACCGGCGATGCCAAGGGCAATCGCATCGAAGTCGGCGACCGCCCGCAAGATCAACCGGGCGGCAAAGGCAAAAAGCGCGAGCGCAAGCCCGGCGATCCATTTGATGAAGTCGTCGAAGAGGCCGCGGGTCTTTCGGACGGGACGCCCCACTTGATCGACTATTCCGCGTAGACGACCCGTGTCGAGCTGATGTCCGTCAACCCGGTCGTCGCCGCTAGCGCCGCCGGCGCGAATGTCCCCGTCGAGCAGCTCATTGCGGCCGAACTCGCCGCGCTCACCGCGGATGCGGAGGCCCTGGCATCGCAAGTCACGACCGGCCAGGTCGTCACGGCGCAAGTACTGCCCTCAAACGGCCTGACCGATCTCATCAATATCTTGGGCAACCGCGTCGCCGCAGCGCTGCCGCCGACGTTGCAAGTGGGCGATCTGTTCACCGCGCAAGTGACCGGCTTCAACGGGCCGCAAATTTTGCTGCAGATTCTCGGCACGCCGGAACCCGGACAACTTGTGGAGGCGCCGGCGCCCGGCACGGTGCCGTTGCCCGACGAGCCGCTGAGCGCGCTCGCCGCCGCCGCGACGCGCCCGCTGCTGCCCGAGGGCGTCGCGCCGAGCTTGGCGCCGCCGCCGGCCGTCTTCGTTGCGGCCTCGGTCCGACCGGCCGCGCCGAGCGCCGGCGGTTCGGCCGCGCCGCCCGTCTCCACGCCGTCATCGCAAGCAATTGCGGCGCCCCCCACCGTGCTGGCCGATATCGAGGCGCGCCTCGCCGCCGCCCGCGCCGGTTCGATCGGCGTCAACGTGCCCACGGCGGCGCCGTCACCGGGCGCCCCCGCCAACGTGCCCCCGCCGGTAACGTCCACGACGCCGAACATGCCGAACACGCCGAACACGGCGCCGGCGCTGCCGTCCGCGTCCGCGACTCCGGCGAGCGGCATCGCCGCGCCGCCGGCGATGGCTCCGGGCCGGTTCGTGCTCGCGCCGACGATCACGCCGTCGACCCGATTCGCCGAAGCACCGGCAGCCGGCGCGGCACCGGCCTCGGACACTGCGGCGCCCGCGCCGACGGGTCTCGCGGCCTACCGCGATCCCACGGCTTTGGTGCGCGCGCTCAACTTGCCGGTGACGCCG
The DNA here is from genome assembly GCA_003164045.1 of Candidatus Lustribacter telmatis. Taxonomy (GTDB): domain Bacteria; phylum Vulcanimicrobiota; class Vulcanimicrobiia; order Vulcanimicrobiales; family Vulcanimicrobiaceae; genus Lustribacter; species Lustribacter telmatis. The sequence continues at coordinate 99,117 of PLRU01000020.1, read as the reverse complement.
ACCAACATTGCGGCCGCGCGGCTCGCGATCGCCACGCCCCAGCGTTTGCCGGCGGCCCTGGCAACACTCGAGAGCGCCTTGCCGCAACTCGACGATCCGCGCGTTGCGACGCTGCGCACGCTGACGGCGTTCATCGGGCGGATGGAACCGAGTTCGCCGCAACTGGCATCGCAAATCTCGGCCTTCGTCGACAACGTCGTCACCGGCAACGAACCGAAGCTCAGCGCGTTGTTGGCCGCGCAACTCGTCGCCGACGAGCCGGCCCAAGCAGCCGCAGCGGTGCCCGGCCAAGCCGGCGAAACGCCGGCCGGTACTGCGCCGGCCGCGCCCCTGCCGACCATTGCGGTCGTTGCGCTCGCGCAGATCGCCGAACGCGGCGCCGCGATGAGCGTCGATCTGAAAACGCAGTTACTGGCGCTGATCAACGCGCCGCCGGCCGGCGCAGAGAACGCCGAGGCGCTCTTGCCGGCGGCATCGTCGGCGCTGACCGCAATTACCGCCGTTCAAGTGAATGCCGCGCAAGCGATGAACATTTCCCCGCAGACGATGGCGTTTNNGTACTCGACACGAAACACCTCGGCACCGTAACGGTCGATTTGCAAACCGTTGGCCGCGCGTTTTCGCTGGCGGTTAAAGCCGAAAGCGAAGGCACGGCAAAGCGCTTCGGCGAGGCGATCTCACGACTGACCGACCGGCTCCAGACGCTGCGCTATCGCGTCAACTCCGCTGAAGCAACCGTCGCACCGCGCGGTTCGCCGGAAGCCCTGACGGGCGCCGCCGTGCCCGTGGCGGCCGCACCCGAAGACGACGGCGGCATTCCGTCCGACGTGAACGTGCGCGCATGAACGAGAACAGCGCGTATTTCCGTTCGCGCCGCAATGCACCGGATCGTCCGGCCGCGGCAGCGCTGATCTACGATCCGACCAAACCCGAACCGCCGGAGATCGTCGCCACCGGCCGCGGGCTCATGGCCGAAGAACTCGTCGCCGTTGCACTCGAACACGGCGTACCGATCCACCAAGACCCGGGCCTGGTTGAAGCGCTTGCCATGCTCGATATCGGCACCGTGATCCCGCGTGAACTCTACGCCGTCGTCGCCGAAGTCTTGGCGTTCGTCTATTCCGTCGACGCCGAGGCCGCAACCCGCTAACGGCGAACTTGCGCTCCAGTCATGGCATGGTTTGATAAAATTAAAGCAAGCGTCACGCGATCGCGCGACGCCTTGCTCGGGTTGGAAACGATGGCGCTCGCGCGGCGCCCGCTCGATAGCGATTTTTGGGATGAATTCGAAGAGATCCTCATCGGCGCAGATTTCGGCGTTCCGACAACGGAGAAGATCGTTGCGGCGCTGGTCGGCGTGGCGAAACAGGATCGCTATCAAACGAGCGATCAAGTGATCGCGCGATTCAAGCGCGACGTGAAGAATTTCCTCACGCTGCCCGACATGGGCTTGCAGCTCGAACGGAAACCGGCCGTGATTCTCGTCGTCGGTGTAAATGGCAGCGGCAAGACGACGACGATCGGCAAGCTCGCG
>PLRU01000020.1:96882-97576 GCA_003164045.1 Candidatus Lustribacter telmatis | reverse complement strand
CCGTCATCGGTCGTCTTCGACGGCATGGTCGCGGCGAAATCGCGCGGCGCCGACGTCGTGCTCGTCGATACGGCCGGCCGCTTGCAAACTAAAACGAACTTGATGGAAGAGTTGAAGAAGATGCGCCGCGTGATCGAACGCGAGACCGGTGCGCCGCCGGCCGAAACGCTGCTGGTGCTCGACGGCACGACGGGGCAAAACGCGCTCTCGCAGGCGAAGCTCTTCAACGAGGCGACGCAGCTAACGGGCGTCATCGTAACGAAACTCGACTCGACCTCGAAGGGCGGCGTGCTCGTCGGCATCGTCGATCAGCTGACCGTGCCGATCAAGTATATCGGTCTCGGCGAATCCGCCGACGCACTGCAGCCGTTCGACCCCGACGAATTCACCAAAGCCCTATTCGCACCGGCGGCTTGACGCAACCGCTCGCAACGGTCAGGCTCGATTTAGAACGGCTGCGCTCGGCGCACGCGGAACTGCTGGTCGAGCCGTTCATGGACGATCGGGTGTGGACGTATTTGCCCCACTTGCGCCCGGCAAATCGCGAAGCGGTGCGCACCCGCCTTGCGCGCTGGCTCGCGCCCCCGCCGCCGGAGATGCCGGAAGCGCTCGGGTTCGAAAATTGGGTCGGCTTCGAGCGCGCGACGCGCAGCATCGTCGGCACGTTCCAAGCCACGATCATGCACGCCGGTTC
>PLRU01000020.1:89203-96793 GCA_003164045.1 Candidatus Lustribacter telmatis | reverse complement strand
GGCGAGATCGCGCGTGGCCTGATTGCCGCCCTCGCCGCTGATCACCGCGATGATTTCCTTGCCGCCGGCGGTGTAGGCCACCGGCGGAGAAACGATCGCCGAACCCGTCGATACGGTCCAGAGTTCTTTGCCCGTCTGCGTGTCGAGTGCGTAGAAGTGTCCGTCGAGCGCGCTCGTGAACGTGAGGCCGGTGATCGTCATGAGTGCGCCGCCCTCGGCCGCGAACGGCACGTCTTTCGTCCACGCGACTTTGCCGGTTGAGACGTCGATCGCGCTGATCACGCCGTTACCGCCGCCGCGCGCCGGCAAGACGCCGCCGGAGAACGGGTGGCCGGCGCTGTAGGTCACGTCGCCGAGCGACGTCCAGATGCCGCATTCGTCGGTCGCCGGAATGACGAACAGGTTCGTGCCGGGATCGTATGCGCCGCCGTTCCACTCGACGCCGCCGCCGTGATTGGGACAACCGACTTGCCCGCTGAGCGTCGGCGCCGTGTCCATGCCCTGGTTTTGCACGAGCATGCCTTTGGCGAGAACGTTGCCGGTTGCGCGATCGAGGATCGCGTAGTCGCCACCCTTATCGGTCGCCATGATCAGCGGCATGCGCTTGCCGTTGATCGTGCCGGTGAAGAGCTGGGGCGGCATCGCGATGTCCTCGTCGTGCGTATCGTCTGCGACGAGCTGCGTATACCATTTCACCGTCGGCTTCGGGCCGGAGATGTCGAGCGCGACCACTGAATCGCTGTAGAGATTCTTGCCTTTGCGATACGTGTCGATGAGATCGGGACCCGGATTGCCGGCGCCGACGTACAGCGTGCTGGTCGCCGGATCGATCGAGAGCCCGCCCCACACGTCGGCCCCGCCATGAAGCCACGAATCGCCGGGCCACGTGTCGTGTCCGGCTTCGCCCGGTCCGGGAATCGTGTGCCACACCCATGCTTTGCTGCCGTCGGCGATGCGGAACGCCGTGACTTGCCCGATGTTGCCGAAGTCGCCGCCGGCGGTGCCGATGATCGCGAGGCCGCGATAGATGTACGGAGCCATCGAGATGGCGGTGTTCGACGGATCGTCCACGCCGTTCACGTCCCACAGGACGTTACCGTTCGTGGCGTCCACGGCCATCATGTGGCCTTCCATCGTGCCCATGATGATCTTCCCGTCGACGAGCGCCACGCCGCGGTTCGTGATCACGCCGACGCTGTGCGAAACGTGATGCTCGAGCTCCCATTTCTTCGCACCGGTCTTCGCATCGAGCGCGATGATGTGATCGTGCGGCGTCGAGATATACATCATGCCGTGCCAAACGATCGGCGCGGCTTCCTGTTCGCCGTTGTCCTCGATCTTGAACGTCCACAGCGGCTTGAGTCCCGCGACGTTGTCGCGCGTGATGCTCCGCAACGTGGTAAATCGATTATAGTCGAGCGTTTTCGCGGGCATGATCCAGTTGTCGGCGTCGCGCGCGGCGGCTTCCATCGATGCGCTCGTCGGCCAGGTGTCCGCACCGGCGGGATGCAGCGGCACGAGAGCAAGGACGAAAGCGAGAGCCGCGAGGCGATGTAGCATGATGGAATCTTCTACCACACGCGCTAGAGGCGTTCATTCCAGAAGTGCCGGTAACGCGCGATCCATTCATCGAGGCCGGCGAGGCCGCGCGGTTCGAGCGCGTACATGCGCCGCTGCGCGTCGTTGCGCACGCGCACGAGTTCGGCATTGCGCAGAATCTTGAGATGCTGCGACACGGCCGGCGGCGTCATGTCGAAACGGCGCGCGATATCGCCGGCGGCGAGTTCTCGCTCGGCCAGCATTTCGACGATGCGCCGGCGCGTTGGATCGGCTAAGGCTGCGAAGGCATCCATTGTGCTATGTTATAGTGGATGCTTAAATAAGTAAAGTCTTTTGAATACGCTTAATCGAACACAGGTTCGATTGCCGGCCAGGGCGAACGGGGTGAATGAACGACGCGTCGATGACGGTTCAAGCCGAAATCCGTGTGCCACGCAGATGGCACTCAGACGCGATACTGTCGGATAGTTACATACCGACACAACTGAAACGGAGCATCATGGCCGACGAAAAAGCAGTCGCCCTCAGCAACGCCCTCGCCCAGATCGAGCGGCAATTCGGCAAGGGGTCCATCATGAAGATGGGCGAGATCCAAGAGCGGATGGCGTTCGACGTTATCTCGTCGGGATCGATCGCCCTCGACCTCGCCCTCGGCGTCGGCGGGTTTCCCCGCGGCCGTATCATCGAAATCTACGGGCCGGAATCCAGTGGTAAAACGACCCTGGCCTTACACGTCATCGCCGAAGCGCAGAAGAACGGCGGCACGGCGGCTTTCATCGACGTCGAGCACGCGCTCGATCCGGCCTACGCTCAGAACCTGGGCATCGATCTCGATAACCTGCTCGTCTCGCAGCCCGATGCCGGCGAACAGGCCCTCGACATCGCCGAGATGCTCGTCCGCTCGAACGCGGTCGACGTNNGTCGTGCTCGACTCGGTCGCCGCGCTCGTCACCAAGGCCGAACTCGAAGGCGACATGGGCGATACGCACGTCGGTCTCCAAGCCCGGCTGATGTCGCAGGCGCTGCGTAAATTGACCTCGGCGATCTCGCGCTCCAAGTGCGTGATGATCTTCATCAACCAGCTGCGCGAGAAGATCGGCGTGATGTTCGGCAGCCCCGAAACCACCTCGGGCGGCCGCGCGCTGAAGTTCTATGCCTCGATCCGCATCGACATCCGCAAGCTCGAACAGATCAAGATCGGCACCGACGTGGTCGGTTCGCGCACCCGCGCCAAAGTGGTGAAGAACAAGGTCGCGCCCCCGTTCAGGCAAGCCGAGTTCGACATCACCTACGGTCGCGGTATCTCGAAGATGGGTTCGATCCTCGACGTTGCACTCGAACGCAACTTCGTCGGTAAGAGCGGCTCGTGGTACACCTACGGTGAGTCGCGCATCGGTCAAGGCCGCGAAAACGCCAAGGCCTACCTCGAAGAGCACACCGACGTGGCCTCCGAACTCGAACTGAAGATCCGCGAGGCGCTCAAAGCCTCAGGGTCCCCGAATGGTTCGGCGAAACCGGTCGGAGCCGTGGCCGTTGCCGACAACGACGACGAGGACTAGCACCAGAACGGCTCGGGTGGCGGCGCTTGCAATGCTTGCGCGACGTCGCCTCACCGAGTCGCAATTGTGGAAGAAGCTCGAGGCCCGCGGCTACGAGCACGAGGAGATCGCCGGCGCGATTGCCTCGTGCAAAGCCAACGGCTACGTCGATGACCGGCTCTACGCCGCCCTCTACGTTGAGGGCGCGCGCAAGGCGGTCGGCGACGCGCGGTTGTGTGCCGACCTCGTCAAGCGCGGGATCGATCGTGAGGCCGCGCTCATCGTAGTCGCCGATGCCGAGGTCGATCAGAATGGGCGCATCGAGGCCGCGTATGCGAAGATCCGGCGCATCGGGCCGCAACTGAGTTATCCGTCGATTGCTCGCAAGCTCGAGCGGCTCGGTTTCCCATCGAGCTTGATCTATGCCGTGCTCCGTGCGCACGCTGCCGGCGATCTCGGTTCCTGGCCGGGTACCGAGTCAAGCGACGCTTAGGGCCGAGGAGTCGTTTCGTCTCCCGCTAAAGGCGGGAACTCGATGCGTTTTCGAATCGCGCGATTTGTTGCGGCCGTCATATTTGCCGCAACGATGATCGCGCAGAGCGCGTCGGCGCTGGAACTCAGTTCGATCGCGAAGGCCGCTGCGAGCTTCACCAACCCCGACGCGAAGCTGCAAGCCATGTACCGCGCGGCGCTGCTCAACACGAGCCGCCAGGCCACGATCGCCAGCGACGGAACCGCATACGTAAAAACGGGCGACATTCCGGCCGAATGGCTGCGCGATGCGAGCGCGCAGGTGCGGCCGTATTTGTTCTATGCCAAGAGCGATCCGCAAGTGGCGCAGCTGTTGCGCGCGATCATCGCGCGCATGGGCAAGTATCTGCAGATCGACCCCTACGCCAACGCGTTCACGCTCGACTATCGCGTCTGGGAGCAGAAGTTCGAACTCGATTCGCTCGCGTATCCGATCACGCTGGCGTGGACGTACTGGAAAGAAACGGGCGACGCGTCGATCTTCACCGGCGACTTGTCGGCGGGTTTCGACAAGGCGCTCGAGACGATGGAACGCGAGCAAGATCACGCCAAGAATTCCACCTACACGCACAAAGAAATTCCGCAAGGCGGCAAGGGTAACCCCGTTCACTATACAGGCATGATCTGGAGCGGCTTTCGGCCCTCCGACGACGCCTGCACCTACAACTACCTGATCCCCTCGGAGATGATGGCGGTCGTTGCGCTGGGCGAACTCGACGAGATCGAGCGCGACGTGTATCACAACTTGCTCAAGTCGCACCGGGCCTCCGCGCTGCGCGACGAAGTGCAGACGGGGATCCAAACCTACGGCGTCGTCTTCACGCCGAACTACGGTTACGTATACGCCTACGAAGTCGACGGACTCAACCACGCCAACCTCATGGACGACGCCAACATCCCAAGTTTGCTCTCGGCGCCGTATATCGGCTACACGAAGCCGACGAGCTTCATCTACGCCAACACGCGGAAGTTTTTGCTTTCCAAAGACAACCCGACATACTATAGCGGAAAGCTCGCGCACGGGATCGGCTCGCCCCACACCAACGACGGTTGGGTGTGGCCGCTGGCGATCCTCATGCAAGGCTTCACCGCAACGACCGATGCCGAACGGACCGACGTGCTCAACCAACTGCTCAACTCCGACCCGGGAGATCATCTCTTGCACGAGTCGTTCAATCCCGACGATCCCGCGAAGTACTCGCGCGTCGACTTCGGCTGGCCGAACGCGCTCTTCAGCGAATACGTGATGACCAATTTTGACGGCGTGCCGCCGCTGCCGGTGGGCTCCACCGCCGATTTGGATTTCCGTGGCGAGCAGTAACGCGCTGTTGCCGCCGGTCGAGCACCGGCGGGCCGGTTCGGTCGACATCGTCCTGGGCATTCAGTGGGGCGACGAGGGCAAAGGCCGCGTCATCGATCTGCTGGCCGGCGATTACGCGATCGTCGCGCGCTTCGGCGGCGGCGACAATGCCGGCCACTCGATCCAGGTGGGGGATCAGAAACTCGCCTTGCGGATCGTCCCCTCCGGCGCCCTCGTGCCGAGCACCAAGCTTCACATCGGCGCCGGCACCGTCGTCTCGCTGAACGGCCTGATCACCGAGCTCGACGCCCTCGCGGCGATCGGGGTCGACATCTCACGCATCACGATCTCCGACCGCGCGCAAATCGTCTTTCCGTTTCATGCCGCGCTCGACCAGGCGGCCGAGCGCGCCCGCGGCGGCGCGGCGATCGGCACCACCGGCCGCGGCATCGGTCCGGCCTACGTCGACCGGGTCGGCCGGGCCGGCGTGACCTTCGGAGACTTGCGCACGCCGGCGATCCTGGCCGAGCGGATCCGCCTCTCGCTGCTGGCCAAGGCGCCGCTGTTTGCCGCCGCCGGCGAGGTGCCGGGCGAAGACGATGTCGTCGCGCAAACCCGCGCCGCCGCCGAGCGGCTCTTGCCGCACGTCGTCGATGGAGTCGCCTATATCAATGAAGCGCTCGAGCGAGGGGACGATGTCCTTGCCGAAGGTGCGCAAGGGACCTTGCTGGACGTAACATACGGATCGTATCCCTACGTCACGAGCTCATCGACGATTGCGGGCGGCGCCTGCACTGGCCTCGGGATCGGTCCGGGCGCCGTGCGTTCGGTAACCGGGGTCGTCAAGGCATACTGCACGCGGGTGGGCGGCGGGCCATTCCCCTCGGAACTCCCGGACGACGAGGCCGCCCGCTTGCGAGAAGCCGGCCGCGAGTTCGGCGTCGTGACCGGACGGCCGCGCCGCTGCGGCTGGTTCGACGCGGTGGCCGCCCGGTATGCTAACCGAGTCAATGGGCTGGATCGACTGATCGTCACCAAGCTCGACGTGCTCAGCGGCTTCGAGCGCGTGGGGATCGTGACCGGCTATCGCCGGGCCGACGGATCGCCTGCCGGCGTCGAAGCTATGGGCGAGCCGGGGCTGAAGCCCGAGATCGAATACCATCCCGGGTGGAGTGAAAGTCTCCGGGAGGTCCGCCATGTCAAAAATTTACCTAGGGATGCGCGGGCATACCTGGACCGCTTGGCAAATGTAACCGGAGTACCGGTCGCTTTGGTCTCTGTAGGACCTGAGCGCACCGCATTTGCGGCGTGAGCGGGGGTGCGCACGCTTCTCTTGGGGAGCACTTAACGTAAAGCCCGTGCACATCGAGACCGATAGTAACCGTAGGATCGACGGCCGGGCATGGATGTCTGGTCTCTCAACCTGCCATGGCCGGCACGCAAACGAGATTCGGCAGAGTCCCGAAGGTGGCAATTGGATCGTATAGGCTCGTCATTCGGTTCGTTTAACGGCCGGATTCGCGACGTTTGGTCAACGCAAGGCCCCGTGAACCGGATGATTATCGGTGCACTCGGCGTTGTGATCGTCCTAGGCATCGTGTTTTTTGGCTTTACCCGCTTTCGGCCCGTTGCATACGCGACGCTATTTTCCAATCTCGCTCCCGACGATGCCAGCGCCGTCGTAAACAAACTCGACGCGCAAAAGATCCCGCACAAGCTTTCCTCCGACGGTACGACCGTCTACGTTCCGGCCGACGTTGTCGCCGACGAACGCGTCGCGCTCGCCGGCGACGGTACGGTCAAGGGCGGCGGCACCGGTTTCGAATTGTTCGATCGCACGAACCTCGGCATGACCGACACGCAAGAGAAGATCGCCAAGATCCGCGCCACCGAGGGCGAGCTGCAGCGTACGATTTCGGGCTTAACGCCGGTCGAATCGGCGCGCGTTCACCTCGCGGTTCCCGATGCAACGCTGTACTCGACGACGCAAGAACCCACGACGGCATCCGTCGCGATCCGCACGAAACCCGGTGCGACGCTTTCGCCGCAAGAAGTTCGCGGCATCACGCAGCTCGTTTCGGGCGCGGTCGAAGGCCTCAAGCCCGATAGCGTCACGATCGTCAATCAAGACGGCACCGTACTCGTTCCCTCACCGTCGGGCGTTGGTCCCGACGGCCAGCAGACCGCCGATGCATTGAAGATGACGGCGGATCAACTCGTGGCCAAGCAGCGCTACGAGACGAACCTGCAAGAAAACATTCAAGGGTTGCTCGATGCAGCGATCGGCGTGAAGAAATCCGCCGTGCGCGTCGCAACCGACATGAATTTCGACGCCGGTCAAACCGAGACCGAATCGTATTCACCCAACGGCACGGTCCGTTCGTCGCAAAACGAACGTGAGTCGTTCCAAGGCACCGGCGGCGCGCGTCAACCGCCCATCGGCGTTCCCGGCACGACGACCAACACGGTTCCGACCTACCAGGGCGTGACCCAAAATCAGGGCAACAGCCGTTACACGAAGTCGAAGACGACGACGAACTACGAGATCACCAAGTCGACCTCGAAGCACATCGATGCGCCCGGCAAGGTGACGCGTCTGTCGGTGGCCGTTCTGGTGAACGTGCCGAATCCGGCCACGGTCGCTCCGGTTGCCGGTGGCCC
>PLRU01000020.1:46903-89129 GCA_003164045.1 Candidatus Lustribacter telmatis | reverse complement strand
GCCGGCGCCGTCGCCCTCTCGCTCCGCCGCCGCGCGGTGCTGGCGACGACGGTCGACCTGCCCTCGTTCGACTCGGCGCTCGCCGACGAACTGCCGTCCTTCGAAGAGCACCCGATGCTCGAAGGCTCGCCGGTCGTGGCCGCCCCGATTCGTTCCGCAGCCGATCTGACGCGCGAGCAGATGATCGAATACGTGACGACCGTCGCGCAAGAAAACCCCGACAGTCTGGCCAAACTCGTGAAGCTATGGCTGGCGGAATAAGCCTGTGATCACAGACAAGCCGATTATCGGGGCCGTTGGCGCGGGGGCATCCCCCGCGAAACCGACCTATCAGTTCGAAAATCCGGCTGTTCCCGAGATGACGGGGCCTGAGAAGGCCGCGATCCTCATGATCACCTTGGGCTTGGAGATCTCATCGACGATCTTCAAGTTCTTGCGTCAAGACGAAGTCGAAACGATCGTCCTCGAGATCGCCAAGATCTCGACCGTCCCGATCGACAAACGCGACGCGGTCATCACCGAAGCCTACCAGCGCGCGATCGCCCTCAAGTACATCAACGAGGGCGGCATCGAGTACGCCAAGGAAATTCTCGAACGGTCGTTCGGCGCCGGCCAAGCCGACGACATGACGAACCGGCTCTTCGCCGCCCTCAAGCACGGCAATCCGCTCGAACTCGTCAAGAAGACCGAGCCGGGACAGCTGCTCGAGTTCATCCGCGAAGAACATCCGCAGACCATCGCCCTCATCCTCGTCTACATGGCGCCGGAACAAGCCGGTATCGTGCTCTCGCAGCTCGAGCCCGAGCTGCAAGCCGACGTTGCGATGCGCATCGCGATCCTGCAGAAGACCGCTCCCGAAGTGCTCGAACAGCTCGACGAGTTGCTCGGCCGCCGGCTGCTGGTCACCGGTGCCGACTTCACCAAAGCCGGCGGCGTCCAATCGCTCGCGCAGCTCATGGGCTTCGTCGACCGCGAAACGGAAAAGAACATCCTCGACGGCCTCGCCAAACGCGATCCCGAAATCGCCGAAGAAGTCAAAAACCTGCTCTTCGTTTTCGAAGACATCATCAACCTCGACGATCGCGCCATCCAGCGCATCCTCAAGGAAGTCGAAGGCAAAGATCTCGCGCTCGCGCTCAAGACCGCGAACGACGAACTGCTGCAGCGCGTCTACAAGAACATGTCGACGCGCGCCGCCTCCACGCTTCGCGAAGATATCGAAGTGCTCGGACCGGTACGCATGCGCGAAGTCGGCAAGGCGCAGCAGAACATCGTCGATGTGATCCGCACGCTCGAAGAGAACGGACAGATCATCATCTCGCGCGGCGGCAAAGAAGAGCGACTCGTCTAGCATGGCGACCGCGAGCACCGTCTAGCCATGGGCCGCGTCGTCAAGAACGCGCGCGTAAATGCGCAGCGCTACCAAGTTTCCGTTCCCCACGTCGAGCGGTCGCAGACCGGCGCCGACGACGAACTCGATTACGCTCCGCAGCATGCGCCCGAAGAGCTCATGGAGCTGCCCTCCCCGCAATCGCCGCCGATCGACGTCGATGCAATCGCGAAACAAGCCCGCGAATTGATCGATAGCGCGGAGCAGCACGCCAAGGCGCTGCTGCAGAACGCGTTCGAGCGTGCATCGCAATTGCTGGCCGAAGCCGGCGAACGCGGCGACGCGCTGGTCGAAACCGTGCAAGCCGAAGCGAAGGCCGCCGGTCACGCCGAAGGCTCCGCCGCGGCCGATCGCGAGATGAGCGACATGATGGCGACGATGCGCAATCTCGTCGACATGGCGCGCGTCGAACGCCACAAACTCATGGAGAGCGCCGAGCCCGAACTCGTGCGTCTCGCGGTCGGCATCGCCGAACGCGTGCTGCACCAGCAGATCGCGCTCGACCGCGGCGTCGTCGTCGAGATGGCCAAAGTCGCGATCGCGCGCCTGGTCGAAAAAGAGTCGGTCACGGTGCGCGTCAATCCGGGCGATCTCGAACGGATGCGCGAGCACCGCGACGAGTTGCTCGCGAGCGGCGAAATCAAGAACTTCCGCGTGGTCGAAGATCAGCGCGTCGACCGCGGCGGCGTGGTGGTCGAAACCGACGGCGGCACGATCGATGCGCGCATCTCGACGCAGGTCAACGAGGCTAAACGCGTGTTGCACATCGAGGACGAAGTGATCGTCTCGCCGGCAGACGCCCGCGAATCGAGCTTGCGCGCCGCTCGCGCGTCGTAGCTTCCATCGTGCAAACCGAAGACGTCGTTACCGGCACCAAGCCGTTCGACGCGGATCGTTATCTCAGCACCCTGCGGGCCGCGGATTTGCTGCGCACCAACGGCAAGGTGCGCCAAGTCATCGGCACCGTCGTCGAGTCGAACGGACCGCCGATGTCGATCGGTGAGACGGCGCAGATCATCTACCGCCGCTCGGCCGAACCGGTACTGGCCGAAGCCGTCGGCTTCCGCGATTCCAAAGTGCTGCTGATGCCGCTCGGCGAGCTGGGCGGCATCGCGGCCGGCTCCGACGTCGTCGCGCTCGGACATCCGCTGCAGATCGGGCTGACGTCGGCGCTGCTCGGGCGCGTACTCGACGGCCTCGGCCGCCCGATCGACGGACTCGGCCGGATCGAAGATGCGACGCCGGCCGAAATCACGGGCGAACCGCCCAATGCCTTGCGCCGCCGGCGCGTCACCGAAGCGCTCGGCCTCGGCGTCCGCGCCGTCGACGGTTTGCTGACGTGCGGCAAGGGCCAGCGCGTCGGTATTTTCTCCGGCAGCGGCGTCGGCAAATCGACGATGCTCGGGATGATCGCGCGCAACACGACGGCCGACGTTAACGTGATCGCGCTCGTCGGCGAACGCGGCAAGGAAGTCCGCGATTTCATCGAGCGCGACCTCGGCGAAGCCGGCCTGAAGCGCTCGGTCGTGATCGTTGCCACGAGCGACCAGCCGGCCCTCGTCCGCATCAAGGCGGCCTACGTCGCTACGCGCATCGCCGAGTTTTTCCGCGACGCCGGTCTCGATGTGATGCTGATGATGGACAGCGTCACGCGCTTTGCGATGGCGCAGCGCGAAGTCGGCCTTGCGATCGGCGAGCCGACGACCACGCGCGGTTACACGCCGTCGGTGTTCGCCGCGCTGCCGAAATTGCTGGAACGCGCCGGCACGTCGGAAACTGGGACGATCACCGCGCTCTACACCGTGCTCGTCGATGGCGACGATCTGAACGAACCCGTCGCCGATGCGGTCCGCGCGATTCTCGACGGCCACATCGTGCTCTCGCGCAAACTCGCCTCGGCGAATCAATTTCCGGCAGTTGACGTGCTGGCGAGCGTGAGCCGCGTGATGCCCGACGTCGTCTCCGAAGCGCACTTCGCTGCGGCCTCAAAAGTGCGCGATTTAATGGCCACCTATCGCGAAGCCGAAGATCTGATCAACATCGGCGCGTACGTGGCGGGTTCCAATCCGCGCGTCGACCTCGCGATCGCGCGCAACGAGACGATCCGCTCGTTTATGAAACAAGGGATCTACGAAGTATCCACCCTGGCCGAGGCCCAAAAAGCCGTGCTGGCGCTCGGGTGATGTAAGCGATGCCGAAGTTTGCGTTTCGCCTCGATCCCGTCCTCGACTACCGGCAGCGGCTCGAAGACGAACAGCAGGTCATTTTTGCCGCCGCCGCTTCCGCCCAACGCTCGGCGGAAGCGCAACGCGACGACTACATCGTGCGACGCGCGGCCATGCGCGAGCGGCTGCACTTGCATCACAACCAGATGGACGGCATCGAGCTGCGCGCGACGTACGCGCACTGCGACTTTCTCGATCGTTCGATTGTGGCCCAGCAGCTCGTCGTCGATCAGGCGCGCGCGAAGGCCGACCAAGAACGGGCCAAGCTCGTCGTGAAAACGAAAGACAAGAAGATTCTCGCGGTGCTCAAAGAGCGTCGCCGCGAAATCTTCGAATCGGAGGCTGCGGCCACCGAACAACGTGAGAGCGACGAGATCAACTCGCGCTTCTACGATCGCGTCACCACCATCGGGGAGATTTCGTCATGATCGTCACACGCCAGCGAAAGAAAAAACAAAGCTCGCTGCCGATTCTGCTGCCGATTGCCGCGATCGCCATGCTGGCGATCGCGCTGACCTGGCCGCCGTCCCGGAACTTCATCACGAACGGCCCGCTCAAGCCGGTCGCCACGGTGTTCGACGGGATCTGGGGGACGGTATCCAAGCCGCTGAGCTTCGCCTACCAGCAGCAGCAGATCACCGACCGTAACACGCAGATCAAGGATCTCAACGATAAGCTCGAGGCCGACCGCAAGGCCCAGGCCGACAAGGACGCGCAGGTCACCCAGCTGCAGAAGCAGATCGCCGCGATCGGCAACGAACCCGAGGCCGCCACTCCGGCCCCGGCCGTTCCGCTCAACGGCCAGCAGCCCGGCGCCGCCGCCGGCACGGCCGGCGCTCCCGCGCCCGCGCCGGCCTCCGAGGCGATCCATCGCGCGGCCCAGCAATGGTCGGCCATGGACCCCGAAAAGGCCGCCTCGCTCGTCCAAAAGCTCCCGACGGGCTACGTTTCGACCGTTTTCGCCCAGATGTCGCCCGACTCGGTCGGTCCGATCATGGACGCCCTGCCCTCGAAGGTCGCGGCCCTGATCGTCGAAAGCGGCACGAACCCTCAGATTTCGGCTCAACCGGGCCGATAAACAGGATAGCCGGCCTCGCACGGCCTTTTGCCGTTCCCTACGCCGGACTCTCCATAGACGAAAGGAGGTGAAGAATGAATCCAATCTTAGCAGCCCTACTCAATGCCCCATCCCCCGCCGGAAGCTCGGCTCCGTCGACCAGTTCGACGCAGTCGCAGACGCCGTCGTCCGCGGATGCTTCATCGGCCGCGCAATTCAAATCGCAGTTCGATCAAGCCGTCGCGGCGCTTCAGAGTGCTGCCGGATCTAGCACGCAAGGTACCAATGCTACGACGACCACCGCGGCGCAAGCCACGACCGCCGGATCAACGGTGCAATCTGCGGCGTTAGCCGACACGCTAGCGGAGGCACTTCAAAAGAAGATCGCCGACCTGTTGCAACAGGGGGAATCGGTTACGGAGATCGTCCAGCAGCTCGCTGCATCGCTCGCAACATCGCTTGCGCAGCAATTCGGCGGCGACCCGACGCAAATCCAAAACCAACTGCAAACGGCCTTCGTATCGGCGCTTGCCCCACCTGGGACAGGACCGCCGCTTTCGAACACCGATCTTGCATCGGCCCTCGCACAACGGTTTCGGCAAGTTGCCGATCTGGCGGCGGGGGTGCTAGGTGAGACGGGGCAATCGAATCGACTATTCGCAGGAAGTATCTCGGACGCGGCAACCACCGCGGGAGTGCAACCGGCCCCAACCACGACAACCACCCCGACCCCGGCCGATTCGATCGCGGCTGACGCCTCGGCGTTACTCGCATCTCTCACCGCATCTCAAGGCGACGGAAAAACCGTCGCAGCCAACGGCGCACCGGCAGTCGGTTCGAACGGGGACACCCTGCTCGGCCGTATTCTCGCGCGCGCAGCGCAGTCGCAACCCGCGCCTACGCAGCAAACGCCGGCCGCCCAAGCGCAGGCGGTCCAAACGGGACCGTCACTCCTAGCACTACAAGCTCTTGCCGCAGCAGCGGAATCGCTTGGCAGCGCTCAGGCTACCCCGGTCGCGACCTCATCGGCCGCGGCCCAACGCGTCGTCGCCGACGCCGAGCTCGCTGACGCAACGAACTCCGGTTCGTCCGCGCCCGCGCTCTCGACCGAAGAACCGGCGCCGCTCAATCCGGCCGTCCTCGCATTCGTCAAATCGTTCACCGACGCACTCGCATCCACGAGCGCACCGGCGACCGCCAAGATCGCGAACGACGCCGTTCCGGGAACGCTCCTTCAAACGGACGTCTCGTCCGCACAAGCCCCGACCATCGGCGCGTTCGCGCCCGTGCAAGCGGCAGTGCAGAACGACGCCGTCTCGTCCAACGGTGCGCAAACCCCGGTCGAACTGCCGTCGCCTACGACGGCCGATCCGAACCAAGTCGTCGATCAAATCCTCCGCGGCGCGTTCCTGAACACGGTCGGCTCAACGTCAACCGTGCGTTTGCGACTCGTTCCGGAAGAACTCGGCGATGTCAGCGTCAAGCTCACCATCGAAGGCAGCTCGGTTTCCGCGCAAGTTATGGCGCAGACGCCGGCCGCACACGATGCGCTCGTCGCGGGACAAGCCCAGCTCGAGCGTTCCCTCGCCGATAATGGCCTGAAGCTCACCAGCTTCAACGTCAGTCTCGCCGGCGGATTCGCTAGTTTCCAACAACAGCAGCAACAGCAAACATCGCAACAAGGCCAGTCCAATGGACGCACCTTACTCGGCGGAGTCGATACGCCCGAGTCCGATGAGGCGCTCGTTGCCGCTCCCAATTTTGGTCCGCCGGTTTTGGCGGGCACGAGTTGGAGCGCTCTCAACTATCTCGTTTAGGAGTACACCCCATGGCGGGTACATCAGGAGTTTCATCCTCGCTACCAATCANNCCGAGCGCGTTTCTTCAACTGCTTACAACGCAGATGTCGAATCAGGATCCGCTCAATCCCATGGACGATACCCAGTCGGTATCGCAGCTCGCTCAGTTCTCTGCGTTGCAGGCCAGCGACAATCTTCAAACGTCGTTTGCCAACTTCCAGTCGAACTTCGCGGTTCTCCAATCGGCCAATCTCGTCGGTAAGAACGTTACCGTCAACTCAACCGACGGCTCCGGCAACACGTCGACCATCACTGGTACGGTCGGGTACGTTTCCGTTGTTAACGGCGCACCTGAGATCGCGATTCTAGATAGCAGCGGTAACGTCGTCAGCAATAACGGCACGCCCTTGCTCTTCCCGACGTCCGCGATCACGAACATTCAATAGTGGACCCGATACTCGACGGCATTCAAATCCCGCCGTCGGTCGCACCCGTACGCCCGCAAGGCACGCCCGTACAAATCCCTCCGACCGTTGGTCCGGGGTTTCGCGACGTACTACGCGAGCAGGTTGCGCCAGCCGGTCAACCGCTCAAAATCTCCGCGCACGCGGCGCAACGCCTCCAATCGCGCAACATCACCCTGAGTTCCGACGACCTGGACCGCATGAATCAGATGGCCGATAAAGCCGCTGCTAAAGGGTCCAAACAATCGCTGTTCATGATGGGCAATACCGCGATGGTGGTCAGCATCAAAAACCGCGTCGTGATTACGGCAGTTGATTCCGACTCGATGAAAGAGAACGTGTTCACCAACATCGACTCGGCGGCGATTATTAAGTAGTAGTTTAACCCAAATCACTCTGGAAGCGGACCTACGGATAGGGGCTTCCACGCGGGACCGATAGATTGACGTCCTGCGACTCCTCAGATGAGGTAACGAATGGCTTTCGATTCGTTGTTCATCGGCGTCTCTGGTTTAACGGCATACCAAAGCCAGATCGACGTCATTTCGAACAACATCGCAAACGTCGGCACCGTTGGCTATAAGGGCCAAGATGTCACGTTCCAAGATCTCCTGTATCAGAACACCGGATTTGCGTCGGCTCCGACTCAAACGCTGGGCGGCATCAACGCACAGCAAGTCGGCGACGGCGTCAAGATCGGTGCGATCGATACCGACTTCACACAGGGCGGCCTGCAGACCACCGGCATCAACACGAACCTTGCCATCAACGGCAACGGCTTCTTCACGCTCAACAACATCGACGGCAGCGGCAGCGCTTCGTACACGCGAGACGGCGACTTCTCGCTCAACGAGAGCGGCTATCTCTACGATCCGACGAGCGGTAAGGCCGTGCTGGGCTATCCGGTTCAGTCGAACGGCACGATCTCGCAGGTCGCGCCGCCGCAACCGATCCAAGTTCCGTTCGGCCTGAAATCGATCGCCGTCGGCACCGGCTTCGGCGCCAAGAGCGGTCCTTCGACCGACAAGGTGTTCGACGTCTCGCTCGGCGGAAATCTCAATCAGACCGACTACATCACGGCCGTCTCCAGCGCCGGTGTCAGCACCACGCTGACGACGATCACGACGACGATCTATGATTCGCTGGGCGGTTCCCACGAAGTCCAGATCCAGTATCAGCCGGCCCCTCCGGCACCCGCGGTCGGCATCAACGGCGCAGCCTTGAGCCCGCCCGTCACCGTGAACAATCCCTCCGGCGCCGCCGTAACGGCCGCAACGGAATGGGCGTACACCGTGACATCGACCGACGGTTCGCTCGGCCCCAATCCGCCGGCAACCACCACGCTCGGCAGCGGATACATCTTCTTCGATCAAAATGGTCAGTTCATCAACACCACGAGTTCGGCGACCAATGCCGTTCCCGCGGATTTGCATGCTGCAGGCCAACCTCCGAGTACCACAACCGGCGACCTCTTCACGGTTACCCAGTGGAACTCGGTGGCGGGTGCCAACAACTCGACGCAAGTCGGTACGGGTACCGCGAATCCCGCCGTGATCGGGCTGGATTTCTCGAACATGACCTCACTGGCGACGGCGGCTACGGCCAACACCGTTTCTCAGAACGGCTATGCATCGGGCATCCTCTCGAACATTACGGTCGGCCAGGATGGTACGATCACCGGCGCGTTTACCAACGGTCAGAACACCACGTTAGGGCGCCTCGCACTCGCGTCGTTCGCGAACGAAGACGGTCTGACGCGGGATGGCGGCAACCAGTTCACCGCTTCGGCGAACTCGGGACTCGCCCAGTACGGATTCGCAAACAACGGGCAGTTGGGAAGCATCGATGCCGGCGCGCTCGAGCAGTCCAACGTCTCGATCGCGAGCGAATTCACCAAAATGATCCTCGCTCAACGGTCCTTCGAAGCCAACGCGAAGAGCATCACGACGGCAGACCAAAATCTGCAGACCGTGATCCAGCTCAAGCAGTAGCCTAGACCTCGATGACACGCCGCGCGTCCACGGGCAAAGCAAACCCTGCCCAGGGCGCGTCCGGCGTTGTCTATCCGATCTCGCTGTGCATGATCGTGCGCAACGAGGAACGCTTTCTCGGCGACGCCCTCACTTCGGTGCAGGGCGTCGTCGATGAAATCTGCATCGTCGATACCGGCTCGACCGACGGCACCGTCGCGATCGCCGAATCGTTTGGTGCCCGCATCACCTTTGTCTCGTGGCGCGATGACTTCGCCCTGGCCCGCAACGCGGCGCTGGCGATGGCGACCGGCGCCTGGATTTTCGTACTCGACGCCGACGAACGGCTGGCCCCGGAATCGCGCGAATTGCTCCGCGGCTTGCGCAACGAACGGCCCGACGGCCGGGGGCGCTGGATTCGCTGCCGCAATTACGGCGATTCCGCGCGCGAGATCGTGGTCTCGACGAACGCGCTCGTGCGCATCTTCCCAAACGATCCGCAAATCCGTTACCGCGGCACGCTGCACGAATACGTCGCGCGCGTGGACTCGGAGCGCAGCCTCGAAGCCGAGCGCACCGCGATCGAGATCTTCCACCACGGTTACACCCACGAGGTGATGACGGCGCGGAAGAAGGCCGACCGCAACCTGCGGGTCAGCCGGGCGGCCTATGAGGCGACGCCGGACGATCCGGCACTCGTCTACAACTACGCTATGTCGGCGCTGCTTGCCGGGCAGACGGACGTGGCCCGCAAGCAGCTCGAATGCGTCTTGGTGCTCACGGAGGGCACGCCGCGCGGCTTCCGGCCCATGGCGCTGGCCAAGCTGGCGAGTGTGTACGTTGACGACGGCCGCCCGGCCGACGCGCTACGCGTCGCTGACGAGTGCCTCGCGGTCGTCCCGACCTTCCCCGATGCCCACTTTCAGCGCGGCCGCGCGCTGGGTGGCTTGGGCCGATACAACGACGCGCGGGTAGCCCTGGGCGCAGCGATCGAGTTCGGCACAAAGACGGCCTTCGAGCACTTCGTCGTGGACGATGAGATCGGCAGCTGGAAGGCTCACAACGAGATCGGCGGCACGCTGATGAGCGAGGGGCGCTTCGCGGAGGCGCAGCAGTGGCTCGATCTCGCGC
The DNA here is from genome assembly GCA_003164045.1 of Candidatus Lustribacter telmatis. Lineage (GTDB taxonomy): Bacteria > Vulcanimicrobiota > Vulcanimicrobiia > Vulcanimicrobiales > Vulcanimicrobiaceae > Lustribacter > Lustribacter telmatis. The sequence continues at coordinate 79,093 of PLRU01000020.1, read as the reverse complement.
TGCGGACCCGGCCGGCGGAACGCACCTTGATCCTCAACCGCTCCAAATGCCGCGAGTCGCTGGGCGACCTCGCCGACGCGCTGGCCGGCTTCCGGGCCGTCTTCGACGGCTTCCGGGACGAGCCGGCCGCGATCGAATACGTGAACTTCGTCTTCCGGCACGGCTCGCCGGATATCGTCCTGACCGCGGTTGAAACGGCGCTGCCGGTGCTCGGCGCGGACTACACGCGCGCCTTCCTCGTCTCAGCCGGCGCGGCAATGCTGCGGGCCGGTCGCCGCGACGAAGCGGTGGCGCTTGTTGCGCGCGCCGTTGCGGTGGGCGACGAGCCGGAAGCGGGCCGAGCGATCGTCGCGTCGCTCGCGCAGCAATACGGAATGCCGGAGTTGAACGGACTGCTCGACGGTGACGGCCCGCAGACCATCACCGTCTCCGGGAGGTGGGAATGATTTCATTACGGCGTCTTAACAATCAAGCGATCATGGTGAACGCCGACCTCATCGAGAGTTTGGAAGCGACCCCGGACACAGTCGTCACCCTGACCTCCGGAAACAAGTTGCTGGTGCGTGACTCGATGGAAGAAATCCAGGCCAAGATCGTCGATTTCAAACGGCGGATCTATGGTCCGAAAGAGGTCTAGGACAAGCACGGCGTACAAGTCAACCGGGCCCTTCACTGTTTACCGTAATGTCGACGGCTAGGTTCGCCGATATACGGTGAGTAGCGCGTTACCCGTTAGAGGAACCGTCCGTTGGATTTAGCGACCGTCATTGGTATCGTACTCGCCCTTTTCTCGATTGCCATTTCGGCGTACATCGGGGACGTGGACGTGTCGATCCTGTTCAAACGCTATGAAGCGTTTATTTTAGTCTTCGGCGGTACCATCGCGGCGACGATGATTTCGTTCCCGATGAAGACGTTCGTGCGCGGCCTTCGGACGGGGTTCGCGATGGCGTTCACCGAGCCGCAGTATCACGAGCACGAGATCATCGCAAATTTAGTGACGTTCGCTGAGAAGGCGCGCCGCGAGGGTTTGCTCGCGCTCGAGAACGAGGCCGCGGAACTCGACGACGAGTTCATGCGCAAGGGCATTCAGCTCGTGATCGACGGCCGCGACGCTGACATCATCCGCAAGATTTTGGAAACCGAAGTCCTCTTCGTGCAAGAACGTAACGCGAAAGCGGAAGCGGTTCTCATGACGATGGGCGGTTTCTCGCCGACGCTCGGCATCATCGGAACCGTGCTCGGACTGATCGCGATGTTGAAGGGCCTCGGCGACACCGCCGGCGGCAACGTCACCGGTAAGATCGGTATCGCAACGGCGCAAGCGTTCGTCGCGACGTTCTTCGGCATTTCGCTCGCGAACTTGCTGTGGCTCCCGCTCGGTGCGAAAGTCAAGGAACGCAACGGGCAGCTCTTGCTGCTGCGCGAGATCATGATCGAAGGCATCCTCTCGATTCAGGCCGGCGACAACCCGCGTCTGCTCGAAGAGAAACTGCACGCCTTCCTCGATCCCAACGAGCGCGAGACCGAAGTCGAAGAGGGCGGCACGGTCGGCGAACCCTCGATGGCGGGAACCTAACCCTTGGCACTCTCACGGCGCCTCGGCGGCGGTAAACAGGAGGCCATGGAGTCGGCCGGCATGATGCGCTGGCTCCTGACCTACGCTGACATGATCACGCTGCTGCTCGCGCTGTTCATCATCTTGTTCTCGATCTCGACGATCAACAAAGTCAAGCTGCAGCGTTTGGTGCGCGATCTCGGCGGCGGCTTCAACAGCCAAGACGCGATCAACAACCCGCCCAACGGCATGACGACGTCCGCGACCAAAGACGACCTGCAGGCGATGCAGGCGCAACTGCAATCGTTCGTTCAGAGCAACAACCTGCAGAAGCAGGTTCAGACGAAGATCACGCGCGACGGGAAGAAACGCGAACTCGTCATCACGCTCCTGAGCGACAAGCAGCTCTTCGATAGCGGTAAGGCCGATCTTAAAGACGGCACCAAGAAAATTCTCAACGAAGTGTACCGGCAGTTGAAGACGCGCCCGAACGAGGTCCGCGTCGAGGGAAACACCGATAACGTGCCGATCCAGAACGCCCAATTCCCCAGCAACTGGGAACTCTCGGCTGCTCGCGCCACCGGCGTCGCACGCTACTTCGTCGAAGACGACGGCCTGGCCGCGCGCCGCATCTCGGCGCTCGGCTACGGCGAATACCGGCCGAAATTTCCGAACGATACCGATGCGCACCGCGCGGCCAACCGCCGCGTCGATGTGGTGATTCTCGATACCGATGCAGCCACCAACGCGCAAGCCGCTGCCGAAGCCGCAGCCCTGGCCGGGGGAAACTAACCGATGTCCATGCTCTCCCAAGAAGAGATCGACGCGCTCGTCAATCAGCTCTCTTCGCCGGACGCCGATCAGTCCTCGCTCGAAGGCCGCAAGGTCAAGTCGTTCGACTTCCGCTTCAACAAGCGGCTCGAGAAGTTCCAGTCCAACCAGCTGCAAACGCTGCGGACGCTTCACGATAACTTCACCCGGCTGCTCAACAACTCGCTCTCGGTGTATTTGCGCACCCGCGTCGAGGCCACGATCGTCTCGATCGAGCAGATTTCCTACGGCGACTTCATCGCCTCGATCGGCATCCCGTCGATCCTCTCGATCTTCTCGATGGATCCGCTGGCCGGCTCGGGCATCGTCCAAGTCGACCTCAACCTCGCGTTCTCGATCCTCGATCGTCTCCTCGGCGGGCCCGGCTGGTATCCGACCAAGCTGCGCGACCTCTCCGACATCGAGCGTACGCTCATGCAGCGCTTCATGGCCCGCATGCTCAATAGCTACCGCGAAGCCTGGAACTACTTGCTGACGCTCTCGCTGAAGATCGAAGCGCTCGACTCGAACCCGCAATTTATCCCGCGCATCATCCCGCTCGATCAGATCGTGGCCTTCGTCTCCTGCGAGCTGAAGATCGGCGACATCGCCGGCGTCATGAACTTCGCGCTGCCCTACTCCGTGCTGCAGTCGATCGGTACGCAGCTCGCCGACTACCAATGGTCGCCGTCGGTGGTGGCCGGCCGCGGCATGACGGAAGAAGATATTCTGCAGTTGGCGCGCAACGTCGAGCGCGCGGGCGTTAACATGGAAGTCGAGCTGGGACGGACCATCGTCTCCCTGCGCGACTTGGTTACGCTTCAGGTCGGTGACGTGGTGCTCTTCGATAAACCGGTGAACGAGCCGTTGTTGATGACCGTGAACGATCGCGAGAAGTATCGCGTCTATCCGGGCGTGAACAAAGACCGCGTAGCGGTGCAGATCGCGTCAGTCGTCGAGGACGAGGAGTAGTTTTGGCACAGAAAGACTCGTTGCAGCCGCTTGCCGTGGCGATGTTCGCCGCGGCGACCGGTGCGTTTTCCACGCTGGCCGGAATCGCCGCTACGGCGGGTTCCCCTTCGATGGACAGCGCCGACGGATCGATCAAGGTCGAACCGGACGTCGTGGCCACGCTCACGCGCGTGCCTTCGACCGGTGTGTCCTTCGTCACACGCTTCGTCAAGGCCGATATCGGCAACGTCGTTGCCATGATGCTCGGCACTCCCGGCGACGACGCCGAGATGGATGCCATGCAGCTCTCGATCGTTGCCGAGACGGTGGCCCAGATCGCGACGGCAATGGGTGAGGCGCTGGCTACCGAGACCGGCGCATCGAGCGAAGGCGTTCATTCCGAAGTCGTCAACGACGCGGCCGGTTTCCCGGTCCCCCCGTTCACGTCGTTCACCGCGCCGATCTCGGTCGGTGACTCGCTGCAGTCGTCGGTGACGATCGATTTCGACGGGCTCTCGCTCACTAAGATGGACATCAAGCCGCAGGTGAGCCCCGCGGCCTCGTCGTCCGGTTCGTCGGCCTCGGCCGACGCCGCCGCCGCGATGGCGGCCGCCATGGCCGGACCGCCGTCCGCCACCGTTTCACCCAACCGTCAGCGCCCGACGCCTGAGGGCCAAGCAGCGCAGTTCGCCCCGATGCAGCCGACCGGCATTCGCCCCGCGGCGCCCGGTCAGTCGAACCTCGACCTCGTTCACGACGTTCCGCTCGAGATCTCGGCCGTGCTCGGTCAGACGGAACTCTCGCTGCGCGAAGTCGTCGCGATGGTGCCGGGCAGCGTTTTCGAGCTCGATAAGCTCTCGACCGAACCGATCGACCTGTATGTCAATAACATCTTGATCGCCCGCGGTGAAGTCGTTGTAGTCGACGACAAGTTTGCGGTGAAGATCAGCGAACTCAACCCCGTCGTCGATCGAATTTAAACGTTCGCGATGGATATCGCGTTCGTCCTAAAGGTCATTTGGGCGTTCGCCCTTATCGGGCTGATTCTGGTCGGGATGATCTACGTTGGGCGGGCCGTGCAGCGCGGCCGCCTCGTCTCCGGAAATCTTGGGCGCCGGCTCGTTTCGACGATCGAGTCGACTGCGCTAGCGCAGAACGTCACGGTGCACGTCGTGCGCGTCGGCGATAAGTATTTTCTCGTCGGCGGCGGTTCGGCCGGCGTCAACCTGCTCTCCGAACTCGCGGCGGAAGAGATCGAGCCATACATCGAGTCGCAGCGCATCGCGCTACTCGCGCAGCGCGAGACGCTGCTGCGGCCGTTCTCACGTTTCAGGAAATCATGACGCGCCGCAATCTACCCTGGATACTGGCCGGCCTCGCGGCGCTGTTCGTGCTCTTCGCGGCGCTCGTGCCGGCGCTCGCGCAAACGATCCCCGGACCCACGGCGCCGACAATTCCGATTCCGCGCGTGAATATCGGCATTACGCCGGCGACAAAACCCTCCGACGTCGCGCTCTCGCTACAGATCCTCTTGCTGCTGACGGTGCTGACGCTGGCGCCGACGCTGCTCGTGCTCACGACGTCGTTCACGCGCATCATCGTCGTGCTCTCGTTCGTGCGCACGGCGCTCGGCACGCAGGCGAACCCGCCCAACCAAGTGCTGTTGGGACTCGCGATGTTTCTGACGTTTTTTGTGATGTCGCCGGTGATCGAGGACATCAACAAGAACGCGTTGCAGCCGTATCTCGGGGCGAAGATCTCGCAGTCGGTGGCGATCGACCGCGCCCAGAAGCCGCTGCGCGCCTTCATGTTCCGGCAAACCCGCGAGAAAGACATCGCGGTGTTCTACGCGATGACCAAAGAGCCGCGGCCGGCCAAGCAAGACGACGTTCCGACCTACTTGCTGATCCCGGCCTTTACGATCAGCGAACTGAAGACGGCGTTCGAGATCGGCTTCGCGATCTACATTCCGTTCATCGTCATCGACATGGTCGTGGCCTCGGTGCTGCTCTCGATGGGCATGATGATGATCCCGCCGGTGCTGATCTCGCTGCCGTTCAAGATCCTGATCTTCCTACTCGTCGACGGCTGGAACCTCACCGTCAGCGCCTTGTTCTCGAGTTTTAAATAAGGTGACGTACGCAGCAGCGCTTTCGCTCGGACGCGATGCGATCGTCGTAGCGCTGCTGGTCTGCGGCCCCGCGCTTATTCTGGGTCTGGTAACCGGTCTCGTGATCTCGATCTTTCAGGCGACCACGCAGATCCAAGAACCGACCCTGACGTTCATTCCGAAAATCGTCGTCGTTGCGCTCGCCATTCTGTTCTTCGGACCGTTCATGCTGGCGATGCTCACGGATTTCATGTCACGTGTCTTTAGCCATATACCGGACTACGTAAAATGAGCGGAGCGGTCAACCTCTTTGGTTTGACCCAGGCGCAATTCGAGACGTTCGTGCTCGTCCTGGTCCGGGTGTCGGTGATCTTGCTCATGATCCCGATCTTCCAGTCGGCAGAAGTCAACGTGCGCGTGCGCTTTGGCCTGGGCCTTGCGATCACGTTCGTCGTTTGGCACGTCGTGCCGCCGATCGCGCCGCTGAACGGACTCGGCCCGCTCACGGCGGCCGTTTTTTCGCAGGCTCTGGTCGGTTTCGTCTTCGGCTTCGTAGCGTTTCTGGTGTTCGTCGGCATTCAGTTTGCCGGTGAAATGATGGATCTCCAGGTCGGCTTCTCGATCGTGAACGTGATCAACCCGTTGACTAGCCAGAACGTCAGCATCCTCGGTGAATTTCAGCTGGCGCTCGGTTCGTTGATCTATCTCGCCTCGAACGCCCACCACATGCTCTTCGAGGGCCTGGCCGGATCGTTTAACCTGGTCCCGCTCCCGTATGCCACGATCCAGCCGCTCCTCGAGACCGACGTCATGACATTTTTCGCGCATGCATTTTACATGGTCTTTCAGATCGCCGGCCCGATCGGCATCGCCCTGTTCCTGACCAATGTGGGCCTGGCCCTGATGGCCCGGGTGGCGCCGCAGCTCAACGTGTTCGCGGTCGGTTTTCCGCTGCAGATCATGATCGGCCTGACCATGATGATCATCTCGCTGCCGCTGCTCGAAAACGTGCTGCCGCAAGTATTTTCGGAGACGCCCCGCGAACTTGACGCTGTGCTCCGTGCGATGCGGACTCCGGGCTAAACGATGGCGCGCCCGGAACAAACAGAGAAGGCTACCCCCAAACGCCAAGGGGAGGCTCGCCAGCGCGGACAGATTCCGCGCTCGCCCGACGTTGCCGGCTCGCTGATTTTCCTCACCATCATCATCGCGCTGCATCTCACGTTCGTGCCGACGTTCCAGCTGGCCGAGCACTCGTTCGCCGTGGCGATCCAGACCGCAAACGGCCGCGTGCCGGTCAACATCCGTTCAACCTGGGGACTGTTCGCTCGCTCGTTTGCCGCCTACGTGGCACTGATGGGCGTCGCGTTCGGCGGAGCCGTGGTGATCGCGATCGTCGCGAACTTACTCCAGTTCGGCTTCCTGTTCGCACCGAAGAAGATCCAGCCGAAGTTCGGCGTGCTCAACCCGATACCGGGCCTCAAGCGCATGTTCTTTTCCGTGCAGGCGCTGGTGCAGCTGGGCAAACAACTGGCGAAAATCACCGTCGTTTTCGTGATCGTGTTCATGCAGCTGCACGACCAGATCCCGACGTTCTATTCGCTCGCGCACGCCTCGCCCTACGACCTCGTGATGTCCGTCGAGGGCATGGCCTACGGCATCGGGATCCGCTTCGGCGTCTTGTTCTTCGTCGTCGGCATGGCCGACTATTTCTACGAACGCTACCGCCTGGCGCAGTCGCTCAAGATGACCAAGACCGAGGTCAAAGACGAACACCGCCAGCAAGAGGGCAATCCCGAAATGCGGCAGGCGGTTAAACAGCGCCAACGGGCCAGCGCCCGCAAGCGCATGATGGCGGCCGTCCCCCGGGCCACGGTCGTCGTGACGAACCCGACCCACTTCGCGGTGGCGCTCGAGTGGGACGAGATCACGATGGACGCGCCGGTCCTTACGGCCAAGGGCGCCGACCTGATGGCCCGGCGCATCCGCGAGCTGGCCCGCGAGCACAACGTGCCGATCATGGAAAACCCGCCGCTGGCCCGCGCGCTCTACGACAAGGTCGAGCTCGACTCGCCGGTGCCGCCCAACCTCTACGCGGCCGTAGCCCAGGTCATCGCGTTCATCTACAAGCTCAAAAACCGCACGATCGCGTGACACGTCCTGCTATAGGCATAGGGCGGTTCTGCCGATACTTTTAGGGAAGTGACGGTGACCTCATGGCCGCTGTAGCGTCCCCTGCCCCCAAGGCCCCAACCCCGACCATCGGGGAACGAATCGCCGCGACCGCCCAGATTTGGGTAGCCGGTGCGGCGGTTATTCTCGTTGTCCTGATGATCGTGCCCGTCGCGCCGTGGGTGCTCGACGTGCTGCTCTCGCTGAACATCGCGATGGCGCTGGTCATCATGCTGACCTCGCTGTACACGGAGAACGCGCTCGCGTTCAGCGTCTTCCCGACGTTGATCCTGATCGTGACGCTCTTCCGGCTCTCGCTCAACATCAGCGCGACGCGTTCGATCTTGCTGCACGGCTATGCGGGCCAAGTCATCGAGCAGTTCGGCGCCATCGTCGTCGGCGGTAACTACGCCGTCGGTCTCGTCATCTTTGCGATCCTCGTGGTCATTCAGTTCGTCGTCATCACCAACGGCGCCGGCCGCGTGGCTGAAGTCGCGGCTCGTTTCACCTTGGACGCGATGCCCGGTAAGCAGCTGGCCGTCGATGCCGACCTCAACGCCGGCCTGATCACCGAAGCCGAAGCGCGCCAGCGGCGCAAAGACATCCAACGCTCGGCCGACTTCTACGGCGCCATGGACGGTGCATCGAAGTTCGTGCGCGGCGATGCGATCGCGGCCTTGATCATCGTCTTCGTCAACATCATCGGCGGCTTCGTCATCGGCATCGTGCAGCAAGGGCTCTCGCTCGTTGCCGCGTTGCAGACGTACACCTTGCTGACGATTGGTGAAGGTATCGTCACCCAGATTCCGGCGCTGCTGGTTTCAACCGCCACCGGTATCATCGTCACGCGCGCCGCTGCCGAGTCGTCGTTCGGCGAAGAGCTGACGAGCCAACTCGTGCAAGAACCCCGCGCGCTCGCCATTGCGGCCGCCTTGCTCGTCCTCTTCGGGTTGTTCGGGCTGCCGCCGATCCCGATGTTCTTCATGGCCGCGTGCCTCGCGGGTCTATTCTTCCGGCGCCGCCGGCAAATCGCCGCGGCCGCCGCGAAGCCCGCCGCGCTCGCCGGCGGTGCCACGAACCAGCCTGCCGTCAAACCGGCCGAGTCGGTCGTGCCGCTGCTTTCGTACGATCCGATGGAACTCGAGATCGGCTTCGGCCTCATTCCGCTGGTCGACGTCAGCCAGGGCGGCGATCTGCTCGAGCGCATCACGATGATCCGCCGGCACGCCGCGCGCGAACTCGGGATCGTCGTGCCGCCGATTCGCGTGCGCGACAACCTGCAGCTCAAGCCGTCGACGTACGTCGTCAAGATTTACGGGCTCGAAGTTGCGCGCGCCGAAGTGATGGTGAGCCGTTTGCTTGCCATGAATCCCGGGACGGCGACCAACGGCATCGAGGGTATTCCGACCGTCGAGCCGGCGTTCAACTTGCCGGCCTTGTGGATTCCGGAGAGCGGCCGCGGCGACGCGGAACTTGCCGGTTACACCGTCATCGATCCGACGAGCGTCATCGCGACGCATCTGACCGAGCTGATCAAGACGCACGCGCCGGATCTGCTCGGCCGCCAAGAAACCTCCGCGCTGCTCGACAACGTCAAGCAGCACTACCCGGTCGTCGTCGACGAACTCGTACCGGGCTTGCTCACGGTCGGCGAAATCCAGCGCGTCTTGCAGAATCTGTTGCGCGAGCGCATTCCGATTCGCAACTTGTTGCTGATCCTCGAAAACCTCGCCGACGGCGCTCGCGCATCCAAAGATGTGGATTTCCTGACCGAACGCGTGCGCGCGTCGATGGCCCGCCACATCTCGGCGGAATACACCGAAAACGGCTTGTTGTCGGTCATCACAGTTGACCCGCGGCTCGAGACGTTATTGGGGGAAGCGGCACGGCGCGGCGAAGACGCCTATGCCTTGCTCGATCCAAATACGGTTGCGAAGATTTACGGTTCGCTCACCAAACAAATCCAGCACGCGCAACAAGCGGGTCTTCAGCCGGTCGTGCTGACGTCCCCGCAAACGCGTCTCGCGCTCAAGCGCCTGACCGAACGCGCCGCGCCGTCACTCGTCGTTCTATCGTACAGCGAGATCGCACCAGGCCTACGGGTTGAATCGATCGGCCAGATTTCAACGACCGCCGATGATTCGATCGAGCCGGTCGGAGTATAAACTCATGGGTTTCCTCGGTTTTTTCGGCAAGAAGGCGCCATCGATCAAAGAGCTGCGGGAGATGATGCCGTCGCTGCACAGTTTTGTGGACATCGCCGTGCGCAACGGGCCGAAGGGTTCGGTTTGCTTCGAAAACGCCGGGCTGAAGACGTTCGCCACGAGCGTGCTGCCCGGCATGTCAGCGGGCCAGCAAGTGAGTTTCAACTACTCGAACACGGGTGGAAAGTACCGCTTCAGTACCGCCGTTAAAGCGGTCGACGCAAAGCAAGCCACGTTCGAGTTACCGGGCAAGATCGAGACCGTTCAGAAATTCGGCGGCACGCGCAAGCGCACGACGGTACGCATCGATACGACCGTAACCGTGCAGTGGCGCTACTCATCGACCGGCAAGATCGAGAGCGAATGGCAGAAGGGCGTGCTCAGCGACATCAGCCGCACCGGCTCGTCGCTCACGACCGACCGGACGATCAAAGTCGGGAACATCCTCGAGCTGAAGATTCCGCTGGCCGGCGATGCGCCGCCGACGACCGTCCGCGCCGACGCGCGCCGCGTCGACAAGATCGAGGGCACCGCGAAGTTTAACGTGGGCCTCGCCTTCCATCCGCTCAAGCCGGAAGCCGATCGCGCCATCATCGATTTCATCAACCGTCGTCAAGTCGACCTACGCAACCGCGGCCTCGGTTAACCGGGGGCGCCGCGGAGCGCGGCGAATAGAGCCGGTGTGACCGAGACGCAGATGAATGGCGCTCCGCCGCCCGCCGCCGAACCCGCGGCCGGCAGCCGGGCAAACGTTGCAGCGCGGACCGCGATTTGGACGGGCGTCGCGCTGGGGGCCGCGGCCACCGCGACCGTCGCGTTTTTCATCGTTCGCGCGATGTGGAAGAAACGGCCGCCGGACGAGACATCCGAGCGTATCCAGACGCTGATCGACGAAGCGAACCGCCTGATCCGCACGCTCGAAGAGAAAAAGTAACATGGTGACCGGCCTCAAGCCGGGCGCCGTCGGGGTCGTCGAGTTTTCCGATCTGCTGGCCAACGGCCAGGCCGTCGGGCGCTTCGATGGGATGGTCGTGTTTGTCGATGGACCGCTGCCGGGCGAGCGCGCGCGGATACGCTTGACCGAGGTCAAGGCGAAGTACGCGACCGGTGAACTGCTCGAACGTGAGACGACATCGCCCGATCGCGCCGAACCGTTCTGCCCGGTGTTCGGTGCGTGCGGCGGCTGCCAGGTGCAGCATCTGGCTTACCCGGCGCAACTCGCCTGGAAGCACCGCATCGTGGTCGACGCGCTCGCGCGCATCGGCGGTTTCAGCGACGTCGTCGTGCGCGAACCGATCGGCATGGACGTTCCGCGCGGGTACCGCAACAAGATGGCGCTGGTCGTGCACGCACATGGCCCGGAGCCCGTGTTCGGTTTCTATCGCGCGCGTTCGCACGATCTCGTGCCGATCGATCATTGTCCGATCGTGCTCGAGCCGCTCGATGCGGCGATCGGCGGTTTGATCGAAGCGGCGCGCGATCCCGAAACCGCCGCCGCCTTTCGCGAAGTGAATCACGTCGTGATGCGCGCGGGCCTCACCTCGCCCAACAGCGTGCTCTCGCTGACCACGGATACGAAATCGTCCGCCATCGCCGGCGCCGCGCCGCACATCGCGGAACGCATTCCGGGCGTCGGCGGCATCAGCAATTCGTACGAGCCCGCGAACGCGAACGCCGTGATCGGTCGGCGGATGGATTTCGTATGGGGCAAGCGCGAGATGGAAGAGACGATCGAGGACGTGCGCTTCCGCGTCTCGCCGGCGTCGTTCTTTCAAATCAACGGTGCGATGGTCGCGTCGATTTTCCGCACGCTCGCGCCGCTCATCGCCGGCACCCCGCGCATCGTCGATCTCTATTGCGGCGCCGGCACGTTTGCAATTTACTTCGCCTCGCGCGGCGCATCGGTCGTCGGCATCGAAGAAAATGCGTCCGCCGTAACCGAAGCGCGCGGCAACGCCCGGCTCAATAAAGTGGAAGACCGCGTGCGTTTCGTGCAGGGCCGGGTCGAAGGCGCGCTGGCCAATGAAGAAGGGCGCAAAGCGCTGCGCGAGGCGGAGATCGTGTTCCTCGATCCGCCGCGCAAGGGCAGCGACGAAGCGACGCTAGCCGCACTTGCCGACGCGCGCGTTCCCGCGATTTGGTATCTGTCGTGCAATCCGGCGACGCTGGCGCGCGATCTGCGCTATCTTGCGGGCCGCGAGTATAAAATTGGATCGGTCCAACCGTTCGATATGTTCCCGCAAACCGGACACGTGGAGACGCTCGTAACGCTTTTGCGCTGAAAAATAGCTCCGTTTTGTGTCGCAAGCAACGCAAATAAAAGTGACGCAAAGCCTTTACACTTCGAGCGCAAGCTTCCCTAATGCAGCGGCCATCCGGAGCCGAATCACATAATTGGGTGTGAAGCCAAGGAATGGCTCCGCCTACGACTATTCTCGTCGGGGCACGACGAGCCGACCCGTTTTAGACGGGTCGGTATTCGCTTGTGCAGACGCAAAGGATTTGCGCTGGAATGTGGTCTCATCGGCTCTTGAGAGCGGCGCTCTGCCTCGTTGCAGAGTTTGCGCTTGTGACCTCGGTCGGTCACGCAGACCCCGTATCGCGGGTGCTGCACGCGCAAGTCGACGGAGCTCATGAGATCGATGCGTCGGGCCGCGGTGCGGTCATGGTGCGCGTTCATCTGACGGATGCCGACGGAATGCCGTTTGCAAACGCGACCCCGATTCGTGCACTTATTCTTCGCGGTGATGCGCGGACGAGTTCGGGCCTTTCGAGCGATCTCATCAGCGATGAGACGAGTAACGTCGTGCTGCAGCTCTACCCGGGAACGCAGGCCGGTCCGCTGGTCATTCGTTTCACGGCCGGCGACGCGAGCACGGATGTGACGTTGGCGCTCACCACGGATGTGCGAAAGCCGCTGGTGGTCGGGTTCGCAACGGGCGGCATCGGACCGGTTCCGGGCTGGACCGAAGCGCAAGACGGCGCCCCCGACGGCACGAACGCCCGCCGCGGCGCGATCACCCTCTACGGCACGGGCGAAATCTCGAAGAACACCCGCGGCACGTTCGCCTACGATTCGAGCAACACGCTCGAGCAGACCATCGCGGCCGATCCGTTCCTCGACAACCCGAACGACCGTCCGTTCCCGACCTATGGCGACGCATCGATCCGCTACGACGACGCGCTCTCGACCAACCACATCTTCGCCGCGGTCCAAAACGGCCGCTCGAGCGCGATGTGGGGCCAATTCTACGCGCAAGCCGCGCCGAGCACGGCCGTCGGCGGTTACAACATTTTGGTGAACGGCGCGAAAGTGCTCGCCGGCAGCAGCAACCTGAGCGCGGGCGCCTTCACCGCCCGCAACAACACCGCGTTCGCCCGCACGGTCATCACGCCGACGGGTCTCGCCATTGCGAGCCAAGCGCTCAACCCCGACATCGTCATCGGCTCCGACGTGCTAACGCTCGTCCATCTCGACCGCCGCAGCGGCGCGATCGTCTCCGAGAGCGTCCTCGGCCGCGGAACCGACTACCTCGTCGATTATCCGAGCGGACTGCTCACGTTCCTCAACATTATTTTGCCGTATGACGATCAGTTCGATCCGCAAGTCGTCGTCGTGCAGTACGAATACGGCGGCCCCGGGGCAACGTCGACGATGATGGGCGGCAAAGCCGATCTCAAACTCGGACCGGGCACGCATGCCGATGCCTGGTATCTGAACAACGCCATCGGCAGCGGCAACCTCACCCTCCTCGGCGAGTCGATTGACGGAAAAACGCCGGGCGCGACGTGGTCGATCAGCCACGAACACTCCAACGGTTTTCTACCCATTACGACCGCGCAGTACGGAACGACGGGTGACGCCTACAAAGCCATGCTCGCCATGCATACGGGTCCCGTGAAGCTGGCGTTTGCGTTTTCAGGCACCGACGCGGCCTACGACAACCCGTACGGCAACTACACGGCGCCGGGGCTCGTATCGTTCAACGGCACGGCGTCGTTTGCGCTGAGCCCGAAGGCCGCACTCGACCTCAGTTATATGTACGCGCACAACGATCTGCCGCTCTCGCTGTTCTCCCAAGCCGAGAACAACACCGATTCGGAAGCCGGTTTGACGCTGCGCGTCAAACCGTCGGCGCGTTTGAAATACCACATCGGGATCGCCAGCGCGTCGGCCACAAGCAACGGCGTGACGAACCCGCTCGTGCTCGGCAGCGATCCGTCGCAGTCAGCTGCGGCGCCGGGGAACCTTGGTTCGCTCGGCAGTTTCTTGCCGGCGTTTACGTCGATCTACGAAAATGCCGGTTCGGGCAGCACGATGTCGGCGAATGCCGGATTCGATTGGAGCTTCGCACCGCATGCCTCGATCGGCGTTTCGCGTAGCCGGCCATTCGGAAATTCGACCGATCCGTACGATCCGCCCGAGACGCAGGCCGAAGCGACCCTCGACGTCGGCGATCATGCCAAGGCGTTCATCCGTCAACTCTGGCAGCAGGCGTCGAGCCAGTCGTTTGCGGGATCTCAGGCCGGCGCAACGTTCGCTTCGACCGCCGAGAGCCAGACCAGCATCGGCATCGAAGACCGCATCGGACCGACCACCTACCAAACCGGCTACGCGGTCGAGCATACGGCGAGCGGCACCGATCTCTACGATGCGATCGGCGCGCGCACGAAGTTCATTTCGACGCCGCGCTTCAACGCCGACGGATTCTTCCAGCTCGGCACGTCGCTCTACTCGACGTTTGCGGCGCCCACGTCGACACCGTACTTCATGACGGTCGGCACGTCGATGGACTATTCGATCAAGACGTTCCACACGACGGGACAAGTCCAAGTGCGCACGGGCTTCGACTCCGGCAGCACGTATCAGTTCGGCGCGACGGGTCCGATTTCGCCCGCCGTTTCGCTCTACGGTGCGTACACCGGTTCGTTCACCCAGGGCATCTACGATACGGAAGGCCGCGGCGGCCTCGCCTACCGGCCCTCGCGCAACGATCGCTACGTCACGCTGCTCTCGGCCGACATCTACAAAACGAATCTCACCGACTACGATGCCTACATCACGAACGTGATCCAGCTGCAAGAGCTGTATCGTTCGAGCACGCGCACGGAGTGGGCGGCGAGCGCCGCCTACAAGATCACGGGCGATAGTTTCTTCGCCCCGCGCACGACGATTTGGGGCCTGCGCGGCGATCAGCGCATCGGCGGCCGCTTCGATATCGGCAGCGAGGTGCATTTCAGCAACATCGCCCCCTTGAGCGGCACGAACGCCACCGGGTTTGCGGTGGAAGCCGGCTACCGCCTCGGCAGCACGCTGCGGCTCGCCGGCGGTTACAACTTCTCCGGGTTCGCCGATCCGGACACCGCGATCAATCCGACGCATCGCGGACTCTACGTTACATTGAGTACATACATCGACCGAATTTTCGGCTGGGGCAAGGATAACCGCTAATGAGAACGCGCAATTTCGTCACCCGCTTAGCGGCAGCAGCCCTCTTCCTCGTCTTCGCGTGCTTCGGGTTTGCCGAGGCGTCGATTACGGTCAACAAGCAATTCGCGCCCACCTCCGTCGCGCTCGGCGGGTCCTCGACCGTTACCGTAACGCTGCAGAACAGCGACACGGGTTCCGCCGTAACGATCACTACGTTCAAAGACGACGTTGCGACGATGTCGGGCGGCGGCGTGATCGATGCCGGGACCCCGCCGGTCACCACCTGTAACCCCAACGGTACTGCCGCGCTGGCCATCGTCGGCACGGCGATCGTTATGAACGGCGGCACGATTCCGATTGCGGTCGACGGCACGCACCCGGGTACGTGCACGGTCGTGTTCAACGTGTTCGGCAACAGCGCCGGCAACCACGTCAACACGATCTTTGCAGCCGATGTCACCTCGTCGGGCGGCAATCCGCCGGGCGACGTTTCGCAAACCCTCAGCATCGCCTCGGCAAACGTCGTCGTGTCGGCGAGCGCGAGCCAAGTCGAGCCCTTCGGGAGCCCGGCGTCGTTCACGTACACGATCGGCAACCCGACGGCGACGATCAACCTGACGAATGCCGCGTTCGCGATCAACGGCAACTCGACGCAAGCCTTCACCGTGACGGGCGCCTCGTCAACCTGTCCGGGTGCGGTCATCGGTGCGCTTCCGACCGGCGTGCTCGCCGGCTCGATCCCGATTACGGGTGCGACGATTCCGGTCGGCGGTTGTACCGTTACCTATTCCGTGACGTCGTCGGCCGTTGCCGGTGCAAACGTCAACGTGAACTGGACGCTGCCGGCATCACCATCGGTGGGCAGTCTCGTGACCGATCAAGCGATCACGAACTCGTTCTCGGCCAATACGACGGCCACGTATGAGATGGGCCTTCCGTTAGTGTCAAAGGGCTTCAGCACCGGCTTCGTGCAGCCCGGGCAAAACGTCACGCTCACGATCGCCATCCGCGACTTCTTCACGTCGGTCCCGCTCACGAACGCGGCGATCACCGACAACTTCCCGGCGAGCTTGACGCTCGTGTCCGCGGTGGGCAACGCAAACTGCGGCGCGCCCGTCTTCGGCGGCGTCGGCACCGGTACGCTCACGATGACCGCTGGAACAATCTCCGCGAACGCGACGTGCTCGATCACGGCGGTCGTCGCCGTTCCGCTGGCCCAGGGCACGGGACCGCTGACGAATACCATTTTGGCGGGCCAATTCAGCAGTACGGAAGAGGCGACGTCTTCGGGTTCGGCGTCGAACGCAACCCCGCTCCAAGTCACTGCCGGCGGCGGCGCTTATTCGCTCGCGATGAGCACCTCCGCTCCCTTGGTCAACGGTCTCCCCAGCGCCGGCCCCAACACGCCCTTCTCGTACACGATTACGTTCGGCAGCTTAGCGTCGGGCGCGTTCAACGGCGGCACGTTCACGAGCAATCTGCCGCAAACCGCATCGACGATGGCCGTCGTCAACAACGCGTCCTTCCCCGCCAGCTTTTCAGCCGGCTGCGGCGCGGCGACGATTACTGCCGTCACCGGTGCGCCTAGCGTCACCGGCTCGGGTCTCAGCATTCCGGCGGGCGGCACGTGCACCGTGACGTACTTCGCTCAGTTCACTGCGCCGCCGGCGGTGAACGGTCAAACCGACACGAACATCATCGGCGACGCCGGTGATGCGGTTTCGTTCCTCACGAATCCGGGCGGCATCGCGACCGGCCCGAACAATACGGCAAACGCCGTCGTCACCGCGCTGCCGACGCTCACGCTCCAGAACTACTTCGTGTCGGGTCAAGGGCTGCTCAACCAGCCGCAAACGGTAACGGCGCAAATCCTCGATCCGAATAACGTGACCGACACGAACTTCGTCGGGACGTTCCCGCTCGACAACGTGCCGAACCAAGTCCAGCTTGCGGCGGCGCCGAATTTCGTGTTCGGTCCGGGCTGCCCGCCGGGGCTGAGCCAGGTCGCCAACGTCGTTATCGCGGGCGGCGGTCAATCGTTTACACTCTCGATTCCGACCATTAGTGCGACGTGTCAGTTCACGTATAACGTCATCGACATGGCCGGTACGACGGGCGGCTTGCAGCCGGGCAATCCGACCTACACGAGTTCGCTCACCGGCGGGGCGACGTTCACCGCGGCACATCAAGGAACCGCCACGTTCCAATCCTCGAACATCAACATCACCAAGTCGTTCACGCCCAACCAAATTCAAGCCGGCGGTACGGCCGTCGCCAGCATTACGCTGGATGTGCAAGGCATCGCCGGTTTCGCGCAAACGCAGGCTAACGGCGTGACGTTTGCCGACAGTTTGCCCGCCACGGTGTTTTTCGCGACGCCGCCTAATCCGACGTTCGGCGCCGGTTGTCAGCAAGCGGGCCAGCCGGTACCGTCCGCGGGCATCGCCGGTACGGTGATCACGTTTAGCAACATATCACTGCTCACTGTGGGCGCGGTCCCCACCACGTGTACGGTCGGGTTCGCCGTGTCATCTACGACGATCGGTACGCCGCTCAACTTCATCGCGGCTCACGCCGTCACGTCGACCAGCGGCATTACCAACTCGCAATCCGTTTCCGCATCGCTGACGGTGTCGTCCGGCATCGCCGTCTCGAAGACGTTCCTTAGCTCGACGATGCAAATCGGCGGCACCGACTACATCCGGTTCTTGCTCACCAACAGCGCTGCGACGAGCATTCTCAGCGGCGGAACGCTGACGGATCTCATGCCGGCGCAAATGGTCGTTGCAAGCACCACGCCCGGCCCGATTCAAGCCGGCGATCCGCCGCTTTGCGGCGGGACGATCGGCACGGCCGTCGGCTCCAACAATCTTAGCGTCACCAACCTGACGGTCGGGCCCGTCGTCCTCGGTGTGCCCGGACAGTGCGTGCTCTACGTGCTCATCAGCGCGGCGCCGAGTGCCGCTCCGGGTCTCGTGACGAATACGATCGGGCCGGCCGGCGTGAGCTTCAACGCGGGCGCGCTGCAAAACCAGAACGGGTCGTCTGCGGGCGACACGTATACCGCAGCGCCCGGCGTGAGCATCGCCAAAGCGTTTCTGCCGACGACGATCACCGCCGGCGCAACGTCGGTCATGACGATCAGCATCGTCAACAACGCCGCTGGCGCGGCCCCGCTCTCGGGGATCGCCCTCAGCGACGCATTACCGCCGAACATCTTCGTTGGGCCGGTGCCGGCGGCATCGACCACGTGCGCCGGCGGTACCGTGACCGCGGTGGCCGGAGCCGGTACGGTTTCCCTCGCCAACGGAACGGTAGCGGCCGGTGCGACGTGTACGATCACCGTCACGGTGACCGGCGCGCTCGCGGGTATCTTCGTCAACACGATCTCGGCCGGCGCGCTCACGTCGCTGCAAGGTGCCAGCAACGCCGCACCCGCGCAGGCGACGCTGAACATCGGCAACACGTCGGGTGTCGGCATCTCGAAGTCGTTCCTCTCGACGATCATCGCGCCGGGCGCCACGTCGCTCCTGACCGTGACGATCATCAACAACGCCGTGACGGCGGTCAACCTCACCAACATGGGCGTAATCGATACGCTGCCGGCCAACGTGACGATTGCGGCCACACCGAACGCGGCGACCACGTGTACTGCCGGTACGGCAACGGCCGTGGCCGGCGGCACGACTCTCGCGCTCACGGGCTCATCGATCCTGATCAACGGCACGTGCACGATTACGGTCAACGTGACCGGCACGCTGCCGGGGACGTACACGAACACGATTCCGATCGGTTCGATCACGTCTACGCAAGGCGCGACGAACGGTGCCCCCGCATCGTCGAATTTGACGATCGGACAGCCGTCGCTCGCCGTCGTGAAAACATCGATCCCGAGCGCCGCGACCGTGAGTCCCGGCCAGTCGATCGCCTATCGCGTGACCGTGCTGAATAACGGCACGCAGCCTGAAACAAACACGCATATTACCGACGCGCTCGCGATGGCGACGCTCACGCCGGGGACCGTTGCCGTCAATGGCGTGACGGTACCCGATGCGGTCGTGCTTTCATCGCAACCGTTCGGCACGTTAGCCGTCGGAGCGACCGACGTTATCACGTACAGTGCGACGGTGAACGCCAACGCGCCGATCGGGGCGAGCGTGACCAACACCGCGACGATCGGGGGCGATCAGCCATGCTCGAGCGGAACGTGCAGCGGAACCTCACCGGCCAACACGGTGGCTCCGCCGGTGCTGACCGTCACGAAGCAAATCGACGGCACGACCAGCGAGTCGGTGCTGGCCGGACAGACCATTACCTACGGCATTTCGATTGCGAACACCGGTTCCGGCCCGGCGGTCAATACGACCATGACGGACATCGTGCCGACGGGTCTGACCGTCGTGCCGAACTCGGTCGTGGTGAACACGGTTCCGTCCGCGACGGCAACGCTTGCGGGTCAAGCGCTCTCCGTTCCGATCGGCACGGTCGCCGCGGGCACGGTAACGACCGTCACGTTCAAGGCCGTCGTGAGTCCGACTGCGGGTAACTCGTCGAACACCGTCCAGGTGATGGCGGCGGGTCTCTCGCGCGCGGTGCTCTCCAACGCGGCGCTGGCGCATCAAGTGCCGGCGACCATCGCCGTTACGAAGATCACGCCGTCGACCACGGTAACGACGGGCGATCGCGTGAACTTCACGATCACCGCTACACCGGTCGGCGGTGTCGGCTACGGTCTCACGACTATCGTCGATACGCTGCCGGACTACGAAGTCTACGCACCGGGCACGTCACGTGTCGCCGGTAAGGCGCAAGAACCGGTCGTTGCCGGTCACGTCCTTACGTGGACCGTGCCGACCCTCACGGCGCCGCTGACGATCACCTACGCGACCGCCGTTGCACCGGGTAGCGAGGCGAACGTCACGCTGACGAACCTCGTGAACGTCACGGCCGTCGCGCCGGGCGGCGCGGGCTTCGGCCGCGGCGCGGCGAGTGCTTCGGTGCTCGTGGTCGGCTCGACGTTTGGATCGTGCTACCCGATCACCGGGCGCGTGTACCTCGACGTCAACGGCAGCGGCCACTTCCAGGATCCCGACGTCGGGCTCCACAGCGTGAAGATCTTCCTCGATAACGGCGAGTCGGTGGTCACCGACAGCACGGGTCGCTACGACTACCCGTGCGTCCATCCGGGGATGCATGCGCTGCGGCTCGACGAGCGGACCCTCCCTGCGGGCATCGTGCCCTACCTCGATCGCAACATCGATAGCGAGAAGAGCACGCGCCGCCTCGTCCACCACATCTACGACACCACGATCATCGAGGACATCAACTTCGCGGTGACCGGAACCCCCGAGAAGCCCCTCGAGCCCGGCGGCAGCGGCTCCAAGCCGAAATAGCGCCGCCGCGGCTTGCCCGCCTTGCCCCGGCCCCCGCCGGCCGGAGCAAGGATGGGTCAAGGCGAACCAATCTGAGTTATGGCCACGGAACGAATTGACGTGCGCGGGGTCGCGCGGCTGGCGCGATTGGCGCTTAGTGATGAAGAGGTCGAGCGCTACGGCTCGCAGCTCGAAGACCTGCTCAAGCACGTTGACGATTTGAAGCAACTCGATACCTCGGACGTCGCGGCGACGGCTCAGGTCATCGAGTCGCGCAACGTCATGCGTCCGGATACGCTGGTGCCGTGCCTCGACCACGACGTGGTGATGGCCGGCGCCCCGCAGCCGCAGCACGGGTTTTTCCGCGTTCCCAAGATCATCGCCGAGGTCGGGTGATGGATCCGGTTCGCGCTTCCGCCCGCGACATCGCGCGTGCGGTCAATGCCCGTGAGATTTCGGCGGTAGAAATTGCCGAGACGATGATTCCCCATGTCGCATCGGTCGACGAACACCTCGGTGCGTACCTGACGCTCACGCCGGACCTGATGCGCGAGCATGCGCGCCGCGTCGATGCGCGCATTGCGGCCGGTGAATCGTTGCCGCTCGCCGGCGTGCCGGCGGCGATCAAAGATAACATGTGCCTGCTCGGCACGCGCACCACGTGCGCCTCGAAGATTCTCGAACACTGGATCGCGCCGTACACGGGCACGGCCGTCGCGCGGCTGCTCGATGCGGGCGCCTTGCCGATCGGCAAGACGAACATGGATGAGTTCGCGATGGGCAGTTCGGGCGAAAACTCGGCGCTGGGCAAGACCAAGAATCCGTACGACCTCGATCGCGTGCCCGGCGGCTCGTCTGCCGGCAGCGCATCGGCCGTGGGCGGCTTTGCGGCCACGATCTCGACCGGCAGCGATACCGGCGGATCGATTCGCGAACCGGCGGCGTTCTGCAACGTCGTCGGATTCAAGCCGACGTACGGGCGCGTGTCGCGCTATGGCCTGATTGCTTTCGCATCGAGCCTCGATCAGATCGGACCGTTCGCGCGGTCGGTGGAAGACGCGGCAATGACGTACGACGCGATGGGCGGCCACGACCCGATGGATGCGACGAGCGTCGACATGCCGTTCGAGACGACCGCCGGTCATCTGCGTGAAGACCTGCGCGGCGTGCGCGTCGGGATCGTGAAAGAGTTCGCGACCTCCGATCTCGCGCCCGATGTTGCCGCCGCGTATGAAAAAGCGTACGCCGATCTGGCGGCGCTCGGCGCGGAACTCGTTGAAGTCGAGTTGCCGACCGCAAAGTACGGCTTGTCAACATATTATCTGATCGCGCCGGCGGAGTGTTCGTCGAACCTCGCCCGCTTCGACGGCGTGCGCTACGGCTTACGCGTCGATGGCGCCGACGTCGGTGAGATGTATGAGAAGACGCGGGCGGCGGGCTTCGGACCCGAGGTCAAGCGCCGTATCCTCATCGGCACCTACGCGCTCTCGAGCGGCTATTACGACGCGTATTACGTGAAGGCGCAGAAGGCGCGCACGCGCATCGCCGACGATTTCCGGCGTGCGTTCGCGAAGTGCGACGTCATTGCGTCACCGGCCGCCTCCTCACCGGCGTTCGCCTTCAATGCAAAGAGCGATCCCTACAGCATGTACCTGATGGACTACTACACGATCCCGGTGTCGCTGGCCGGCCTGCCGTCGCTCTCGATCCCATGCGGTTCGGCGCTGCCGGAGGGCGGCTCGCGCCCGATGCCGCTGGGCTTGCAGCTCGCAAGCCCGCTCTTCAGCGAACGCGCGCTGCTCGGCTACGCGCACGCCTACGAACGCGCAACGCAGCACGCCGCCAAACTTGCCCCGGTGCAAGTGGTGACGTCATGACGACGACCGTATCGCTGCGCGAAAAATATGAAGCCGTGATCGGCATCGAGTGTCACGTTGAGCTGAAGACGACGAGCAAGATGTTCTGCGGTTGTCCCAACGAGTTCGGCGGCGCACCGAACACCAAGGTCTGTCCGGTGTGCCTCGCATTGCCCGGCGCATTGCCGGTGCCCAACGCCAAGGCCATCGAGTTGATGATCGCGGCGGGGCTCGCGTTCGATGCGGAAATTCCCGCGTTTTCCAAGTTCGACCGGAAGAACTACTTCTATCCGGATATGCCCAAAGATTATCAGATCTCGCAGTTCGACATGCCGATCACGCAGGGCGGCGTCGTGAACTACTGGCTCGCCGACGGCGAGAAAAAGTCGTGCCGGCTCACGCGCATTCACCTCGAGGAAGACACCGGCAAGTCGACGCACGCGGGGTCCGGCGACGGGCGCATTGCGGGTTCGACCTATTCGCTGGTCGATTTCAACCGGGCCGGCGTGCCGTTGATGGAATGCGTCGGCGAACCGGATATCCGCTCGGCCGACGAAGCGGTCGGGTATCTCGAGGCGCTCAAGCGCACGTTCGTCGAGCTCGGCGTTTCCGACGTCAAGATGGAAGAAGGCTCGCTGCGCTGCGATGCCAACGTGTCGGTGCGCTTACGCGGGGCCCCGGAATACGGCACGAAGGCCGAGATCAAGAACATGAATTCGTTCCGCAGCGTGCACGACGCGATCGAGAGCGAAATCGACCGCCAGATCGCCGTGATCGAGGGCGGCGGCCGCGTCGTTCAAGAAACGCGCGGCTGGGATGAAGCGGCCGGCGTGACGCATTCCATGCGTTCCAAAGAACAGGCGCACGACTACCGCTACTTCCCCGAACCCGATCTCGTGCCGCTCGAACTCGATCGCGCCGTGATCGAGCGCATCCGCGCGACGATGCCGCCGGTGCCGTTCGAACGCTTCGAGCGCTATACGGAAACGTTCGGCATCTCCGTGAAGCAGACGACGCAGTTGGTGGACAATCCGCCGCTGGCGGGCTACTTCGATCGCGTGGTCGCGATCGCGGGCTCGCCCTCCGTTGCGCTGAACTTCGTGCTCGGCGATCTCTCGCGCTTGGCGAACGAAAGCGGCACGCCGGTTGCCGGCGGCAAGGTGACGCCCGAAGCGCTCGCCGAGCTGATTGCGCTCGTGGACGCAAAGACGATCAACTCGAAGATCGCCAAAGACGTGATCGCGCGCCTGTGGGCAAACGGCGGCTCGGCAATGGCCATCGTAGAGGCGGAGGGCCTCTCGCAGGTCTCCGATCCGGGTGCGATCGCGCAGTTCGTCGATGACGTGCTCGCGGCCAACGCCGAGGGCGTCACGCAGTTCAAAGCCGGCAAGGAAAACGTGCTGAAATTTCTCGTCGGACAAGTGATGAAAACGAGCCGCGGGAAGGCGAATCCCGAACTCGTCGAGGCACTCTTGCGGGAGAAGATCGCGGCTAGCTGATGCTCGCCGATCCGCGGTCGCTGGAAGCGCTGGATTTTGCGCGCGTGCGCGAGCGCGTTGCGGGGCAAACGCACGCCGCGCAGGCGCACGCGTTGGCGCTCGCTATGGAACCGGTCTCCGACGCCACGACCGTGCGCCGCCTGGTCACGGAAACGGCGGAGATGCGCACGCTCGTGCGGACGCAAAACTTCTCGCTCTCGCAAATCGACGATGTCGATGAAGCCCTCGAGATCGCGCAGCGCGGTGCATCGCTGCCGGCGGCCGAACTCCGCGCAATCGCCGATGCCCTCTCGGTGGGCGGCGCGGCGGTGCGCGCGATCCGCGAGGCCGAGAGCGTTCCGGCCCTGCGCGATCTCACGTCGGCGTTTCGCGCGCTGCCGTCGATCGTTACGCGCATTACGGACGCCATCGACGAGCGCGGCAGCGTGCTCGATCGCGCCTCGCCCGCCCTGGCGCGCGTGCGCCGTCAGATCGCGCAAGCGCAGGACGACGCGCGCGACCGTACCGCTGCCCTGACGCGCTCGGCAAAGTACGCGCGCGCGATCCAAGATGCCATCGTCACCGTCCGCAACGGCCGCTACGTGATCCCGGTGAAGGCGGAGTTCGCCGGCGAGTTCCCGGGCATCGTGCACGATACGAGTGCCACCGGGGCCACGCTGTTCGTCGAGCCGCTCGAGACGCTGGAAACGAACAACCGCGTACGCGCACTGCGTGCGCAAGAAGAGCACGAAGTTGCCCGGATCTTGGCCGAACTGAGCGCGCTGACCGGCGCCGAGGCGACGCAGATCCGCACCAACGTGGCGATCTATGTGGACCTGGATCTCGCGCTGGCGCGCGCGGCCGTCGCCGACCGCATGAACGCCGTGGCGCCGGTCATCGTCGATGCGGCGACGATCGACGTCCACGACGGACGCCATCCGTTGCTCGACGATCGCGCGGTGCCGCAGTCGATCACCCTCGACGACGACGTGCGCATCACGATCATCAGCGGACCGAACATGGGCGGCAAGACCGTCGCCCTCAAAATGGTCGGCCTGTTCGTGGCGATGGCCGGCTGCGGCATGCACGTCCCGGCAGTGACGGCCACGATCGGCCGCTTCACGCGCATCTTCACCGACATCGGCGACGATCAGTCGATCGCCCAGAATACATCGACGTTTTCGGCGCATCTCGGGCGGCTGGCAGAGATCGTCTCGCAGGCCGACGCCCGCTCGCTGATCCTCATCGACGAAATCGGGTCGGGCACGGAACCGAACGCCGGTGCGGCGCTAGCCGTCGCGCTGCTCGAGCGTTTTCTGGAAGTCGGCGCGTGCGCGCTCGTCACTACGCACGCGACCGAACTGAAGCTCTTCGGCGCAGAACACGCGCACGTGCGAAACGCCAGCGTCCGCTTCGACCCGCACACTTACGCCCCGACCTATCAGCTCGACGTCGGTTCGCCCGGCCAGTCGCTCGCGTTCCCGCTCGCGCGCGCGATGCACCTCGACCTGCGCGTGATCGAGCGCGCCGAAGCGCTCCTATCTGCGCAAGAACGCGATTACGAACGGGCGCTGGCCGAACTCGCACTCGAGCGCACGCGCACGACCAAAGAGCGCGAAGTACTGGCGAACGAACGCGCGCAGCTGCGCACGCTCGAAGACGGGGCGCGCAAACGCGGCGAGGCGCTCGAACGCGAACGCCGCGAACTCGCGCAGCGGGCAGAGATGCAGTTGGCGGCGGCATTGCGCGGATTTTCCGCCGAGTTGGAGCGCCGCGCGGCCGATCGCGGCGACCGTTCGCGGGTGGGGCGCGTTACCCGCGGGCAGAGCGAACTGCTCGGGAAAACAATCGATGAAATGCGTGCCGGCCTGGGTATTTCGCGCACCGTCCCCGTCGTTGCGGATCGCTCCGCGCCGGCGCCGGCGCCGATTGCGGTGGGCGATCGCGTGCGCGTGATCTCACTCGATACCGAGGGCGTCGTGGTCGAGGATTTCGGGGGCGACGTGATGCTGCAGCTCGGCGCCCTGCGTATGACCGTGCCGAAGAGCGACCTGCTCCGCAGTGGAGCGGCTGCACCGCGCCGCGCCGAGCGCTCCGACCGGGAATCCGGTTCGGCAAAGCTTGCGGCGGCAACCGGCGCGCGCACGGAACTCGACGTGCGCGGCAAACGGTTCGTCGAAGCGGAACCCGTCGTCGAGCAGTGGATCGATGAATCGATGCTGGCCGGGGCATCGCCGCTGCGGCTCATTCACGGTAAGGGCACGGGCCTACTCGGACGCGGCTTGCAGCAATATTTGCGCGCGCATCCGCACGTCAAAGACGTCCGCTTCGGCACGGCCGAAGAGGGGGGCAGCGGCGTGACCGTGTTCGAACTGTCGTGACGATGACCCAACCTCCGAGCGCTGCGGCGCGCGAAGCCGCGCAAGAGCTCGCAGACAACTGCGAGCACGTCGAGACATTCGACGAACTTGCGGCGCGCATCGCCACCGGCAAACGTCTCAACGTCAAACTCGGGCTCGATCCGACGACTCCCGATCTGCATATCGGGCACGCGGTGGTGTTGCGCAAGCTGCAGCAGTTCGTCGATGCGGGTCACAACGTCACGCTGCTGATCGGCGATTTCACGACGCGTATCGGCGACCCGACCGGCCGCAACACGATGCGACCGCCGCTCACCGACGAAGCGATCGAAGCCAACATGCAAACGTACGCCAAGCAGGCCGGGAAAGTGCTCGACCTCGATCGCGTGACGCTGCGCTACAACTCCGAATGGCTCGGCAAGCTCTCGTTCGCGGAGTTAATCAAGCTGCTCGCGCAAACCACGGTTGCGCGCATGCTCGACCGCAAGGACTTCGCGCAGCGCTACGCCGACGGCACGCCGATCTCGATGCACGAGTTTCTCTATCCGGTCGCGCAAGCGTACGATTCCGTCGCGCTCGAAGCCGACGTGGAACTCGGCGGTTCCGATCAACTCTTCAACCTGCTGATGGGCCGGCCGTATCAACTGCACGCGGGCCAGCTCGCGCAGATCTGCATGACGGTGCCGTTGCTCGAGGGCCTCGACGGCAAACACAAGATGTCCAAGTCCACCGGCAACCACATCGCGCTCACCGACAGCGCGAACGACCAATTCGGCAAGGTCATGCGCATTCCGGACGAGGCACTCGCGCGTTACGCGCGGCTCGCCGCGGGTTGGTCGCAGGCCGAGGCCGACCGGATCGCGGAGGGTTTAGCCGCCGGCACGCTGAGCCCGATGGACGAGAAAAAGCGTATCGCCGAGGCGGTCGCGACGTTGTATCATGGGGCCGACGGTGCCCGGGCGGCGCGCCAGCACTTCGAGCGGACGATCCAGCGCGGGGAACTCCCCGCCGAGATCCCGGAACGCCGGTTCGAAGGCGTGCGCACCCTCGTCGATATGCTCGTTGCGGCGAGCTTTGCCGAGAGCAAACGTGCGGCGCAGCGCTTAATCGCCGAAGGCGCGGTGAAAATCGACGGGAGCGTCGTCACCGATCCGAAAGCGATATGGGATACCTCCGAGCCGGCAGTTTTGCAGGTCGGCTCCCGCAAATTCGTTCGCGTCCTTCCCGAGAAAGGCTGACCCGATGGCCGCCCCCAGGACCTACACGCCCCAAGAAGCGAGCCCCGGACCCACGTTCACCTGTCCGCGGTGCCAGCGTTCGTACCCCTACCCGCACGACTACGACCGTCCGATCCGCTGCGAATGCGGCTGGTGGTACACCAACGTCGGCCACAGCACGATCGTCGAGGAGTTCCGGCCCCGTATCGGCGGCTCGGACGCCGACGCTCCGCAGTACGACTAGTCGAGGCCGCCTAAGAGCCGCTCGACGTCGGTCGTCGTGAGCACGTAGCGGCGCTTGCAGAATTCGCACGTCGCTTCCGTCTCGGGCTGCTCGCTGGATAGCTTGATCAGTTCGTCGCGCCCCAAACCCACGAGTGCCCGCTCGACCTTGTCTTGCGTGCAGAGGCAGTCGAAGCGCACCGAATACGCGTGCTCGTGCGCGCGAACCTCCAGTCCTTGTGCGAGCCGTTCGATGAGCCCGCGCGCGTCGGCGCCGTTGACGATTTGCATCGTGACGGCGTCCATTGCGGCCGCGTTCGCTTCAAGCCGTGCGATCGTATCGTCGGCCGCGCCCGGCAGCAGTTGTGCGATCACGCCGCCGGACGCGCGGATGCCGGCCGGATCGGCGAGGACGCCCAGCGCGACGACGCTCGGGATCTGTTGCGAGTTGGCAAGGTAACTGGCGATATCTTCGCCGATTTCGCCCGTTTCGAGCGGTACGATCCCGACGTACGGCTGACCGATCTCGTAGCTCTTGGTAACCTGGAGCTGACCCTTGCCGATGACGCCTGCGACGTCGAACTTCCCGCGCGCGTTGAGCGGCAGATCGGCCAGCGGATGACGCGCGTAACCGCGCGCTGCGATCGTGCCTTCGCCGCCGCTCCAGGCGTCGGCGACGATCTTTCCGATCGGGCCGTCGCCGGCAATCTGCAGGGTGAGACGTTCGGGGCCTTTGAGACTCGCGCCGAGCAGTGCGGCGGCCGTGACGAGGCGTCCCACGGCAGCGGAGGCCGTCGGCGCGAGGGCATGCCGCCGCTGCGTTTCACGCACTAATTCCGTCGTGATTCCCGCGACGAACGAAACGGTGCCGTTGGCGGCGCTTGCGGTGACGACGCGATCCATACGCAGGTGGAGAAACCCGTTGCTGCCGGGGGCGTTGCAATTGTGCCTTCGGCGGGAGGAAGGCAACCGTGCCCCGGTATAGGCATCCCGACCAACCAATTTCGTGAGGTGCCGTATCTTGACCAAAGCTGATCTCGTTGAAGCGATTGCGACCGAATTCGAGCTATCAAAGCGCAAATCTGGTGAGATCATTGAGCTGGTGTTGGAAGAGATCAAGGCGGCGCTACAGAGCGGCGAAAAAGTCCAACTCATTCCGTTCGGCAGCTTTCTCGTACGCGATCGCAAAGCGCGTGAAGGCCGCAATCCCAAGACCGGCGCCAAGATCAAAATTCCCGCGCGCCGCGTGCCCGCATTTAGTGCCGGTAAGGGTTTGCGCGACGCCGTCGCCGGCAGCAAGAAGAAGAGCCGGAAGAAGTAGTCCGCGCTAAGCGGTCAGGAACCGAACGAGTATTTCGAGACGCGCGGACGCAGCGGCTGGTCGTCGTGCGAAGACACGCTCGCGCGTAGCGCCGCGAGTTCCTCGCCGTCGAGTTGGAAGCCGGCATCGGCGACGGCCGCTTCCGGATCGCGCGCGAACGCAGCCCGAAACGCCTCGTCGGTAAGGTAGCGTTCGACCAGATCTGCGACGGCATCGTGACTCATAGCGGCTAACCTGATAATTCGAGCGCCGCGCCCCGCCGCCTTCGTATTATGCGTGCCGCGCGTGGGCCTTTAGTCGCGCCCGCTCGCTCCAAATGTCGTTACCCAGGCGGAATAGCGCGAGGCCGCCGATGACGAAGGCAAAGAGATGCCCGAAGCTCGGCGCGGCGCCCTCCGGGACGATGCGCGCGACCCAGCCTTGAGCGGTATAGCGGTAGATGAACAGCGTCCAGACCGTGATCAGGCCGATGTAGACCACCGCGCCGAGGGCGTAGAGCAGCTCGAAACGGTGACCGCGCAAGCTCGTGCCCGACCGCAGGGCGGGCCAGAGACCGGTGGCGATCCAGCCCAGGCTCTTCCCGCGCAGATTCGGCCGCTCCATCGCGTCCATCAGCAGATAGTAGCCGTCGTACTCGAGCAGGGGGTTGAGGTTGCGCAGCACCGCGATGTACGACCAGAGCGCGAACGACCAGGCTCCGGCTGCCACCGTGAGGTTCGGCACCAGCAACGCGACGTAGCCGGCAGCGCCGGCCAGGACGAGGTTCACCAGAACCCCGCCCGCATCGACGAGCATGCGCTGCTCGCGCGTCGCGAGCCACGCATCCGAGGTATCGACGAAGAGCATGAGCCGGAACCAGAACCAGCCGAATCCCACCCGATCGACGCGTGCGCCCGCCGCCTTGGCGGCGACACCGTGACCGAACTCGTGCAAGATAATGGCGATCACGATCAGCGGCACGAGCGCAATGCCGACGCGCGCGACGGCCGCCACGTGCAGCAGCGTTCCCGCCGATCGTTGGGCCATCGCGAGGAAAGCGGCGAAACCGCCCGCGGCTAACACCAGCGTCGCCACGATGCCGGTGCGCGTGAACGCGTAGCGCCCGATGCGCATGTAGAGGGTGGTGAAAAACGCATCGCAGCCGTTGAGCGAATACGTCCACTCCATCACGCGGAAGAGGCCTTCGATGAAACGTTGCCGGCGACTGCGCACGGTCGCGGTCGTGTCGAGCTTCTCGAGGTCGATGAAGTCTTCCGAGGCGAGATGCCGCACGATATCCATCACCGCGTCGGGCGCGAGCACTTTGTAGGCGAGGAACAGATCCATCGTGAGATCGCGCAGCGTGTGCGTGCCGTCGAGCCGGTTCCAAACGAACGCGCCTTCGCGCGAGAGCCGGAAGTACTTGCCGCGCGCGCCGTCTTTGAGCGTGACGATCGTCGTGCCGTCGGCGGTGATGCGCTCGTGCAACTCGACACCGGCGCGGCGCCGCGGGCGGCTGCGCGCCTGCATCAGCGCGGCGAGATGTTCGGCGAGTTCGTGTTCGCTCGACATCGCGGCGAGGACGTCGTCGCGGCGCAGCACGAGCAGTTCCGCATCGACGGTGACGCGCACCGTTGCGTTGCGCGGCGCGCCCGTCAGCAGCGCGGCTTCGCCGAAGAGCATGCCGGTGCGCAGGGTTGCCAGGCGCCGTTCGCCGCTGCCGACATTGTCGATGACGTCTAGCTCGCCTTGTCGCACGAGATAGCATTCATCGCCGGCGTCACCCTGACGGATGACCGTTTCCCCGGCGGGCGCGTGGCGGATGTGCACGCGTTCGGCCAGCTGCGCGAGCGCTGCGGGCGCCAGATCGCCGAGCATCGTCGCGGATTTGATGAAGCGGCCGACGGCCATGCGGTTCGCGGCCGCTTCAAGTTCGGGCCGTGCGTGATCGTCGTCGATGGCCTGCGCGAAAGATGCGCCGTCGATGCGCAACAGCGTCACGGGCGTGAGCGCGACGACGCTGGCGGTGCGGCGTTCCGCGCCGGCCACGATCGCGACCTCGCCGAAGAGGTCGCCGGCGGTCAGCACGGCGATCGGCAGCGGACCGGTTTTCCCCGCGATCTGCACTTCGAGCCGGCCCTCGATCACGACGAAGGCATCGATGCCGGCCTCGCCCTCACGAATGACGACGGCTCCACGCGCGGCGGTTTCGCGCTCCGCGTTCGCCGCAAGTGCATCGAGCGTGTCGGGCGAAAACGAACGGAACTGCCACACATGCGCCAGGATCGGCGCAGCAAACGAGGGCGTACTCTTCATGCCGCGCCGTTCGTCGTTCACCGCGACTACTTCACGTGCCCTTGGGGCACTACCCTTCGCTAGAAGGGGCTTGCTTGCTGGCCGGGGGAGTACCAGCCGTAATACACGTCGACGAGCGAGGCGGGAAGGATCGCGCAATATGCAGCGCCGTCGTCGACGCTCTCTGCAGCGCGGCGCGCGTTCGCCGCACGCCGTTCGTCGGCCACGGTGAGTGCGTGTTCGAACAGCTCAACCGAGTCGACGACGGTGGTCAGCTCGACCGTCGAAGATCTTACGCTCAACACGTATTACGACACCGCGTGCACGAAGCTGTGGTGGGTCGGTCAGTTCGTCGTCACCGCGACGACGTCGACGACCGGGACGCTCGTCGGCAGCTATACCTACTACACGCAATTGGGCAGCGTATATGAGTACATCGGCGGCGTAACGATTTCGATCGGACCGAATTACGTCTCTATCGGCGGCAACATCGCGACCAGCCAAACCGCGTCACCGTATGTGAACCTCGGTGTAGGCTGCACCATCGCCACCAATAGTAGTAGCTGTACGGTCGCAGCGGTCGATCATCTCGCCACAGCGCTCCTCGATGAAGCCGCGGCGGCCACGGTGAGTGCGGCGCTTACAACCGGCGCGTCGACGACGACCGTCGGCATCAACGGAACCGGTGCCGGTTACACGGGCGCGCTCAATTCGCTCGGGCTCGTCCCGCAAGGCGTTTCCGGCTGGTCGGTAACGGGTGGGTCGCCGTCCATCAGCGTGAGTCTCGCGGGTTCGGTCACGTATACGAGCACCAGTGCGCTCAGCGGCGAATCGCTGACGTTAGCGGATTCGGC
>PLRU01000020.1:45485-46815 GCA_003164045.1 Candidatus Lustribacter telmatis | reverse complement strand
TCGATGCCCGCCTCGGCTAAGGCCGCGGCCGTAGCGCGAATGTCGGGCACGTCCCATCCGAGCGCGGTAAACGGGTGAGGTTCGAAGGCGCCCACACGCTGCACGCGCAGCATCGTTGCCCCCGAGCGGAAAACGAGGGCGTACGGCGATTCTTCAACCAGCGTCAAGCCGAGCCGGTCGCGATAGAAGGCCTTCGCCGCTTCGGGTTGGGTCGTCGCCGTAAAGGCAATCACGCTGGCGTTTGAAAACATGGCGCAAATGGTCTTCGCCGCGATCTCCCCGCTCGTCATTTTTCCCCGGTAGGCGGAACGCTTCCGGACGGCAGCTCGATCCGTTGCGACATCACCTTTCCGCTGCCCGACGGATGGTCTGATGACCACGCACGGCGTCGCGTGGATGGACGATCCGGCGTTCGTCGAGGCCTACCGGGAGTCGCGCGTTTTAACGGCGTGCTGGGCGGCGTTCGATGAATTCGCGCGCACCCATGACGTTCGGATCCTCGCGCTGCGGACCGGTCACGGCTTGCTGATCAAACCGTACGTCTCGAGATAATCACTTCGTGCGCGGCGGCGGGCCTTTCCGAACGTTGTCACTAAGGGCGGATGGTGAAAACGCGCTTTTGGAGTGTGCGCGCGCTTTGCGGCGCTGCGGTGTTGATACTGGTTCTCGGGTCGGGTGTGTCCGCCGCGAAGCTTTCTCCGCAGA
The DNA here is from genome assembly GCA_003164045.1 of Candidatus Lustribacter telmatis. Classification (GTDB taxonomy): domain Bacteria; phylum Vulcanimicrobiota; class Vulcanimicrobiia; order Vulcanimicrobiales; family Vulcanimicrobiaceae; genus Lustribacter; species Lustribacter telmatis. The sequence continues at coordinate 46,110 of PLRU01000020.1, read as the reverse complement.
CACCGCTCGACGCGACGACGATTCCGCAGTTTGTCGAGAACATGCCGGACTTCTCCACGCTGGGCCGCGTGAACGGCGACGCCGGGTACACCGTGCGCTCCGAAGAGTTTCAACAGCGGATTCTCCCGGCTGCGTTCTATGCGGCGTTACCCGCGCCGTTTACCAAAGGCACGATGGTGTTCGGGTACGGCATCGATTCGGCCGGCCGGCATTACCCGGCTGCGCAGAAGGGGCTGTACCCGGGCTACACCGTCGTCGTACATCGCTATCACTTGGCGGTCGCCGCATATAAGAACGATCTCGTGCCGGCGCCGAATGCGCCCGCGCCGTTCACGAACGCCAAAGGGCCGAGCCTCGAGAACCTGCTGACCCAAGATCAGAGCATCCACTGGGCCAATCCGAAGAACACACCGATGATGATGATGCGCGACGGCAAGATGATCGGCACGCAAGCGCCGTATCTCGGTCCGCTCGCCGCCGTCTCACACTTGCACGGTGCGGAAGTCCCATCGGCCTACGATGGCGGACCCACGCAGTGGTGGGTTCCCGGCGCTGAAGGTACGATCGCGAAGCCGACCGCGAAGGGTACGCGCGGCGCGGACTTCGTGTCGAGCACGTATCGTTT
>PLRU01000020.1:41765-45458 GCA_003164045.1 Candidatus Lustribacter telmatis | reverse complement strand
CCGGCATTGACGGTCCGCTGCAAGATGCGAACGTTCACCCGTTTTGGATGCCGGAATTCTTGGGCGACGTCATCGTCGTAAACGGCAAGAGCTGGCCGAAACTCAACGTCGCGCCGAAGCGCTATCGCTTTCGCCTGCTCAACGGCGCCAACGTGCGTTTCTTCAACCTCCAGCTGTGCGTCGAAGGCGCCGGCGCGACGCCGAATTCACCGCACAGCACCTGCAACGCCGATGAGCATCCGATTCCGTTCTACGCGATCGGCAACGACGGCGGCTTGCTCGATGCACCCGTGAAGATCGATCATCTGTTGATCTCGCCGGCCGAACGCTACGACCTCGTCGTCGACTTCGCGGCCTTCCGCGGCAAACAGATCACCGTGCGCAACAACGCGGTGACGCCGTATCCAAGCGCGTTCGCGAAGTTCACCCCGCAACTCCAAGGGCGCGTGATGCGCTTCATCGTCGGCAAAACCGCAGTGACCGACACGAGCTTCGATCCCAGCAGCGGTAAGCCGTTACGCGGTGCGGGCAGCACCGTTGCCCCCGGTCTCGCCAAGATCGTCCGGCTGCCAGGCACCGTGGGCGGCACGCCGCTCAAGGCGAAAATTCCCGACGGCAGCATCGTGCAAACGTACCGTCAGCTCACGCTCAACCCGATGTTCGGTTCGGGCGGCTGCCATTGGCCCGGCGCGGGCGAGGGAGATCCGGTCAACGAACTGCTGCTCAACAACAGCAAGTGGGACGGCCTGCGCGACGGCACCCACACGCCGATCGCGGGCGCTATCAAAGTCGACGGTATCTGGGAGACCGAAGTGCCGCAGATCGGCTCGACGGAAGTCTGGGATCTGATCGACATGAGCAACGACAACCATCCGATCCACATGCACCTCGTGCAGTTTCAGGTGATCGCGCGCATTCCGTACGATCTGCAAGGCTACGGTGCGGCATACTACGGCGCGTTTCCCAAGGGCAACAATCAGTGCCGGCCGGGCTACGGGCCGCCGCGCGACTACAACGTCCCCAACGCCTCCGGCGCGCTCGGCGGCAACCCCGACGTGACGAAATTCTTCGTGAAGAACGTTCAGCCGTACTGTCAGGACGACGGCAAGTACGACGGCACGACCGGCCTCGCGCGTAAGGAAGAATCCGGCTGGAAAGACACCGTCATCGCATCGTGCGGACACGTGACGCGCGTCGTGGTGCGGTTCACCCCGCAGGACCTACCGGCAGCGGCGCACGGCAAACCGATCAACTACGCGGGGAAAAACGAGTTCCCATTCGATCCCACCGACGCCGATCCAAAACACATCGGCAAGGGCGGGTACCCGGGCGGTCCAGGATATGTCTGGCACTGTCATCTCATCGACCACGAAGACAACGAGATGATGCGCCCCATGATCCCAGGTAAAGGCGCGGTCGCGAAGCGTTAGTATTGCTTGCCCAACGGATGCTTGGTTCGCGCTCGCGGCGGGTAAACATGGGGTGCCATGCCACTCATAAATGTCGTCATAGCCCTGATCGTTGTCGGAGTGCTGCTCTGGCTGGTAAACCGGTACATCCCGATGGCCGGATCGATCAAGTCGATCCTGAACGCCGTGGTCGTCATCGCTGTTGTGATCTGGATACTTAAGGTATTTGGCCTCTGGAGTTACATTACGAACTTTCGCGTCGGCAGCTAACGAAGGGCGAGAATCGAAAAAGCACCGCAATGCTCACAGTGCGGTGCTTTTTCATATGGTCGGGTAGACAGGATTTGAACCTGCGACCCCTTGACCCCCAGTCAAGTGCGCTACCAAGCTGCGCCACTACCCGATCAGCCGTTGGGGTTTGGGATGACTCCGAGGCTTTCCCGCCAAGGACGGCCCGGTGAAAGCGACGATGTTTGCCGACGGCGGCTCGCGGGGCAATCCAGGGCCCGCCGCCTCGGGCGCCGTGCTCTTCGACGAAAGCGGCGAGCTGCTGGCCGAAGTGGGAACGTACCTCGGCGTAGCGACCAACAACGTGGCCGAGTGGACGGGCCTGGTGACCGGCCTCGAGGCGGCGCTCGAGCTGGGCGTCGACGATCTGGCCGTGCGGCTCGATAGCGAGCTGGTGGTCAAGCAGATCAGCGGCGCCTATCGCGTCAAGCATGAGGGCCTGATCCCGCTGCACGCCAAGGCGAAGGTGCTGCTGCGGAAGTTTGCGCGCGTCGACGTGCAGCATGTGCGCCGCAAGGAGAACGCGGCGGCCGATGCGCTCGTTAACCAGGTACTCGATGCTAACCGTTAGCGGTTCCGGCTGACCGATGCGCCGGTTTCCCATCACCACGCTGATTCTCATCGCGGCCGTCGTGGCGGCCGTGGGTGGCTGGATGCTCTTCGCCAAGAGCGAGCACGACCGCTACGTCGCGGTGGATCGCGTTAACCGCTCGCGCTCGGAGATCCGCCTCTCCTACACGTTGCAGCATACCAGCGGGCCGATCGCGCGTGAAGTGTGGGCGATGCGGAACATCGACGGCCACTCCGTCGCGTCGTACACGGCGGTCGATCGCAAGAATATGAAGGCGACCTTCGACGAGCAGATCACCGGCTACGACGTGACGTTTCTCTTCGATAAACTCGTGCAAGACGGCATCTGGGAACTCGAGACGCGGCCGTTCCGCGGCTCGTCGGCATTGCTGCACGTGGTCGAGATCTCGCAAGTCGCCGACAAGAGCAGCGGCTCGCACCGCTTCCAGTTCAGCGACGCGCACTATATCGCGACTGAGGCCGGCCGCGAATATCATATCCACCTCGACCCGCACAAGCCGGTACCCGATCTCGTGAACCTGCAGTCGACCTCCACGGCCGATCCGCGCTACGAAAAGATTGCTGAGGATTTCGAACAATTCGGCCCGGCGCGCTTCAAAGCGACAATTGCGGCGGCAAAGGCCAAGCTGCTAAAGGGTTAGCCAGCCCAAACGCCGTCGTAAGCAGGCATGGTCGTCATCGCGGCGGCGGCGTTCCTCGCGCTCGGGTTGCTCAACTTCGACTTTTCGCGGAGTTGGTGGCGCGGCCAGCGGCTGCGCCTGATCGTCGGCCTCCCACTCTGCCTTGCGTACGCGTACCTCGTGATGCCGCCGCTTGTGTTCCCGCAGGCGATCACGCTGCTGCTGCTGAGCCTCGTGCCGAACGTCGCGTTGACGATTGCGGAGGCGGCCCGCACGATCGTCGTGTCGCGCCGCATCGTGAGCATTCGCCGCACGCCGATTCTGCCGCCGGCCATCGCGCTGGGCGTCGTGCTGGTGTTTTCCGGCATTCTTACGGTCGCACCGATCGTCGATGCGAGCGGGCTGCGTGACGTGACCGGCGCCACGACGACGTCGGACAAACCGCCGACCGCCGATCTGCGCCACGTGCGCGTGGTGCCGGAGGAGTCGGCGTTTTTCTCGGGTTCGAAAGTGCTCGGACAGCTCGGCGCCTATTATCGCGTCGGCGAATACAGCGTGCAGTCGGAGAACGGCAAGCTCGTGTGGGTTGCGCCGCTCGATTTTCAGGGGGCGATCCAATGGATCGCGCGCGGCACGAGTCCCGGCGTGATCGTGGTCAGCGCAGAGAATCCCGATGCGCCGGCCGAACTGCGGCAGCGCCAGCCGCTGCGCTACATTCCGTCCGCGCTCTTGAACACGAACTTGATGCGGCACGTCTACATGTCGTACGGCACCGAACTGCTGCT
>PLRU01000020.1:32862-41710 GCA_003164045.1 Candidatus Lustribacter telmatis | reverse complement strand
GAATACAACGACTGGTACGGCCGCTACGTGCACGGCTGGTGGAATGCCGTCGTGACGAAACGCGACACGCATTTGCCGGTGCGCGGCGAAGTGTTCGGTCTCTTGCTCGACGCGAACCGTTTCGTGTGGTTTGCCGATCACACGTCGCCCAACGCGACCGACGATTCGATGACCGGCTTCACGTATATGGACAGCCGCACGGGCGCGATGGTGTACTACACCTCCGCCGGCGGCGAGTTCAACAGCGTCGCGGCCGAGCGTTCGGTCAGTGCGAACCCGATCATCACCCAGGGCCGCCTGATTCCGACGCAGCCGATTCTCTATAATATTGGGCAGAATACCTGGGTCGTGCCCGCCGTCGCCGCTAACGGAAAATTCCAGACCCTCGCGCTCGTGCAAGCGGCGGGCGGCCACGTGGTGGTCGGCAACTCCTCGGCAAGCTCGCCGGTCGCCGATGCGTTCGCGCAGTACCGCGCCTTCCTCGGCGGCAGCACGGAGAACGCCGGCGCGGAATCGACGCTCGAGGGCACGATCGACCGTTTCATCGCGACCGGCAATAAGATTTTCTTCACCATTCGCGGACGGCGTCAGATCTTCACGATCGCCGATCCGTCGAACCCCGCCGTGCTGCTCGCGCGCAGCGGCGACAGCGTCCGGTTCACGGCAACGGCGCCGACCGATGGAACCGCGCTCGTACGGGAGTTCCACGACCGGAGTTTGGGCGAATGAAATCGCTCTTCACGCGCCGCCTGGAGCTCATTCCCGTCGACGCACGCAACGCGCGCGAACTGTGGCGCATTCTCAACGCGCCGGACCTGCGCAAGTATCAGGATATCCCGCGCATTCCGGCGGAAGATTTCGAGCGCCAAGTGCGCGGCCGTCCGCGTTCGCTCGACGGGCGGTCGACCGGCCGTTTCGAGTGGCTCTTGCAAACGACGGCCGAACCCGTGCATGCCATCGGCTGGATTTCGCTGCGCGTCAACGATCGCACGCCGCACATCGGCGAGATCGGCTACAGTTTGGTGGAAGAAGCGCGCGGCCACGGGTACGCAACCGAGTCGCTCAGCGCCGCGATCGATGAAGCCTTCAGTGCAGGTGAACTCGAAGAGATGCAAGCCTGCTGCGTGCCGGAAAATCTGCCGTCGCGCGGCGTGCTCAATCGGACGGGTTTTTCTGAGGAGCGCACGATTCGCGGCGGCGCGGTGATTCGCGGCCGGCATGTCGATGTCGTGCTCTATCGCATGACACGGTCGGAATGGCGCCGCCTAGCTATGCCTGCTCGTCGCCAAATGCAATCGTGATGCCGGCGTCGAGATACCCGAAGTAGCGCTGCGCCGGATCGGCGAGGTATCCCAGCAGCGGTTCGCGGATGACGCGTACCGCAAGCAGCGATGCGAGTTCGTCGCGCGGCACCCAGCGGCAGTCGCGCACGTGCGCATCGCCCGGTACCACCTGCGCCTCGCCGTCGGCTTCAACGGTAAAACAGAAGGCCGTATACTGCGTTTGGGCGGCTTCATCGAACGATTCGGCGACGTAGGCGAGGCCGGTGACGCGGGCTTCGAGCGCGACCTCCTCGCGGAATTCCCGCACGACCGCCATCGCGCAGGTCTCGCGGTCTTCTTGGCGCCCGCCGGGCAGGCCCCACAGCCGCTCCGCGTGGTTGGGATAGGTGTTGGCGACGAGCAGTATCCGGCCGGCGCGTTCGAGCAATCCGGTGCAGAGGTGAATCCGTTGGAACACCACGCGGACTTCGACGCCGCACGGAGAATCGCTCGCTGCTGCACATGCAAGTAGAACTCTTCGATATTCACGATGCCGATCGGATGCGCGCCGCACAGGTTGTGCGGTTCGTGGTATTCGTCGACGAGCAGCACGTGCCGGCGGAAGAAGAGATCGACGAACACGACCGGACGGACGGTGATGCCCGTCACGCGCTCATTCGCGACGGCGGCAAACCGATTGCGGCCGGCCGCTACTACCGGATCGAAGGCGCGACCGCGCAAGTCGGACGGATGGCGGTGCTGGCGGACTATCGCGGCCGGCATATCGGGCGGCAGTTGCTCGATGCGCTCGTCGATGATGCGCGGCGCCGCGGGTTTGCCCGCGTGGCGCTCAACGCGCAAGACCACGCGGTCGCGTTTTACGCGAAGGCGGGCTTTACGCCGTTCGGCGAGACACTGCTGGAGTGTGAGATTCTCCACCAGCCGATGGAACTCGCGTTATAAGCCGGCGAGATCCGTGACGACGTTGATGATGCCTTCGTGTTTTGCTTCGGAGAAGGCTTTGTCGATCGCCGCTTCGCGTGCCGCCGCGCCGACCAGCGCGATGATCGCGTACGCGGAGAAGGCCGGCGTGCTTTTGGCCGTACCGGCAGCGTGCAGACGTTCGAGATACCGCGCCATGTTGTCGACGTTTGCTTCGAAGCGGCGCTGGCGTTCGGCGACGACTTCGCGGTCGTGGTTGCTCGTAACGTGCCATGCGCGGAAGAGTCCGGGGCGCAGCAGCACGGCCGCGATTGCTTCGCGCACCCACGCGACGAGTTTCGCGCGTTCGATGGTGCTGTCGCCCGGGGCATCGGCGAAGCGCTCGCTCAGCTTCTCGAGGTTGGCCGTCTCGCGGACCATCGCGTCGCGCACGACGTGGGCGAGGTCGCGGAAGTGCCGGTAAAACGTGCCGTAGGCAAGGCCCGCTTCGCTTGCGACCATGCCGGTCGAGATCGACGCGAGTTCGTTCGTCTCGAGCAGCCGCTCGACGGCGTCGAGCAGGCGGTCGCGCGAACTCGGCCGCGCCTTACGCTCGGGCGAGAGCGTGCCTTCGCCCTCCACGCGTCCGAGGTACGTCCATTTGCCGCGGACCCGCCGAGTCTCCGGATCGCGGTACGACTCAACGCGGTAGCGATAGGCGCGACCGCTCACGCGCTTGATGACTTCGTATGCCACGCCGCAGTCCTCCGACAGGCCGGTGAGATTTCCTCATTGCATACCTTCGACAACCGTTCGCCTGCTCGTTCTTGGCAAGGAGCGTCGTGAAGATTTCTTTACCGTCGGCCTCTGGAGTACATACGGGGCTGACCGTGGCAGCCCTGGGGGTTGTCTATGGAGACATCGGAACGAGCCCCCTGTATGCCCTGAGGACCTGCTTTACGAGCGCTCATGTGGGCGTGACCCCCGAGAACGTGCTGGGCATCCTCTCCCTGATCATCTGGGCCCTGGTCATCGTGGTCTGCATCAAGTACGTGTCGATCGTCATGCGGGTCACCCACGACGGTGAGGGCGGCATCCTGGCGCTCCTGGCGCTGCTCTTGGCCCGGCCGGAAAAGGGCATTCCGCCGCGGGCGACCTGGTTTGTGGTGGTTGTCGTGATCGGGGCCGCGATGCTGTTGGGCGACGGCGTGATCACACCCGCGATCTCGGTGATCTCGGCGGTGGAAGGCATCGGCGTCGCCACGAGCGCGGCCCAGCCCTGGATCGTGCCGATCTCACTCGTGCTGGTCCTGGTGCTGTTCGTCATCCAACGGAGCGGCACGGAAAAGGTCGGCGCGCTCTTTGGCCCGGCAATGCTGGTGTGGTTCTTGAGCATCGCTGCGGCCGGGATCATGGGCATTCTCGCGCGCCCGGGCGTGCTGTGGGCAATCGATCCGCGTCATGCAGTGTACTTTGCGACGCACAACGGCGTCGGCGGCTTCTTCGTGCTCGGCGGCGTCGTGTTGTGCGTCACCGGGGTCGAGGCGCTCTACGCCGACCTCTCGCACTTCGGGCGTAAACCGATCGCGATCGCTTGGTATGGGCTCGTGTGGCCGGCGGTGACGTTGTGCTATCTCGGTCAGGGCGCGCGTTTGCTCACCGATCCGCATGCCTTCGACAACCCGTTCTATGCGCTCGTTTCCGGCCCGCTGCTCATTCCGATGGTCGTGCTTGCAACGGCCGCCACGATCATCGCTTCGCAAGCCCTGATATCCGGCGCTTTTACGCTGACCGAACAAGCGATCGCGCTCAGCCTGTGCCCGCGCATGGAGATCGTGCACACGTCGAATCGGTATCCGGGCCAAGTGTTCGTGCCGGCAATCAACGTGACGCTAGGTCTTGCGTGCATGCTGCTGGTGGTCACGTTCCGCACGAGCGACAATCTTGCGTCGGCGTACGGCTTGGCCGTCTCCGTGACGATGGCCGCAACGTCGATCGCGTTCTATCTCGTCATCTCGCGCATTCGCGGGTGGAATCCCGCGCTGGCAGTCGTGACGCTGCTCGGCTTCTTGCTCGTCGATGGGAGCTTCGTCATTGCCGGATTGCCGAAATTCGTCGATGGCGGATACGTGCCGTTTGCAATCAGCGCGGTGCTCACCACGATCGCGTTGACGTGGCTCGAAGGCCGGCGCTGCATTGCGATCTGCTTGCACGATCAAATCGAACCGGTCGAGCAGTATTTGAACGAAACGCGCGGTTTGGCATTACCGGAGGCCAACGGCACGATGGTGTTTCTCACCGGCGATCCGAACGGCGTGCCGTTCATGACGAAACACAAATGGCTGCGGCGCCGCGCGTATCACGAACGCATCGTGCTGCTCAACCTCGCGCGTGCGGCCGGGCCCTATGCCGATCCGACGCATCGCGTGAAGATCGATATTCTCTCCGACCGGCTGGTGCGCGTGGTGGGGCACTTCGGCTACATGGAGCCGCCGCGCATCGCGGCAATTCTCGACGCCTGCCAATCGAACGGCCTGCATCTCGAGGATCCGGAGACGTCGTTCTTCTACGCCGATCCAAAACTCGTGCATGCGGAACACGGCATGCCGCGCGGACTACGCTGGCTCTTCGGCGTGCTGGCACGCAACTCGCGTCCGCTACCCGACGACCTGCAAATCCCCGCCGACCGCCGCGTCGAAATCGGTATCGAAGTCGGAATTTAAGCGGCGGTTACTTTTTCGGGGTTTTTTAGGCTTAGGCGCGCGACCATCGCGGGGGTGGGGAGTTTGATGTCGCGGGCGAGTTTTAGCCACGAGAGTACTTTGATCGTCATCCAGGTCGCATCGACTTCGAACCAGCGCAGACCGTGACGCGCCGAGAACGGGAACGCGTGGTGGTTGTTGTGCCAGCCTTCGCCCCAGGCGAGGATCGCGACCCACCAGTTATTGGTCGATTTATCGCCGGTGCGGAACGTTTGATAGCCCGTCATGTGCGCGGCGCTGTTGACCAGCCACGTGATGTGATAGGTCACGACGCAGCGGACGAAAACGCCCCAGATCAGCCACGACCAGCCGCCGACGGCGAGGAGCACGAGGCCGAGCGCGATTTGCCACAGCAAGTACGTGTTTTCGAGAAACATATAGAACTTCGAACCGGCAAGGTCGGGCGCCAGGCGCAGCTGTTCGGCTTTGCTCAAACGCGCGTCGTTGCGGCGATACAGCCACGCGACGTGACTCCACCACGCGCCGCGGTGAATGTCGTGCGGATCGCCTTCGCGATCGGTGTTGGCATGATGCGCGCGATGCGTGGCGATCCATTCGATCGGGCCGCCCTGTAATGCGAGGACGCCGATGACGGCGATGACCGGCTCGAGGAAGCGGTTCACGCGCAGGCTGCGATGCGTGAGCGTCCGATGGAAACCGAGCGTGATGCCCCATGCGCCGGTGATGTAGTACAGCACGACCATCACGGCGACGGCGCTCCAGCTGAACGTCCCGGGGATAAAGGCGCAGAGGGCGCCGAGATGGACGACGCCCAGACCGATGCCCGTGGTAAGACCTCGCGGATCAAAGGAGCGCGTGGAGCTCGATTTCATTACTGAGAGAACGTGCGCGTATGCGCGCCAGATTCCTGGGTACGCTGGGTCAATTCTTGGCCTGCCCCAGCCGTCGGCCCGCAAGCTACGTGCAGGTTACGATGCGGTTGCGGTTCCTCGTAGCATACCTACATAGTATGGATCATCATTCCATACCCATGACGCAGGGTTTATGGCCTCTGTTTTTGTGGGAACTGAAGCATACGATGGATACTTTGATCACTTGCCCGTGTGGCCATACGCTCGCTTCTCACGACACCGAGGGCTGCTTCGGCGAGCGCCTGCGCCCGTGCCACTGCCGGCGCGACCGGGCGACCGCCCTCGATGCGGCCGTCAACGTTGTCCGCACGCCCCAGGTGACGGTCGGTTACTCTGCCGCCTCCCCGGCGGTCTAGGCAAAAGCCTTCGTCTATCTGCCCTTGACCGGGCTTTGCCCCCGGTGTACCATAGACGCCTATGTCAATCGGCGGGTAGCGCGGGAAAGTGCGGGGACCCTCTCCCTCGTCATGGGGAGACCTTGCCTTTTTTGCATTTCTGAGGTTGGCGCGCTCGAATAGGTGATTGAACGGTACATGGCTTCCAAGACGACGGCAGAAAAACCCAAGACATCCCGGAGTAAAAAAGCGGCAACGCCCGCTGCCGAACCGGCAGCAAACGGGAACGTGATCAAGGCGCAAAACATCGCTAGCGCCTCGTTCGTCGTTCCCGAAGAAGCGTTTACGGTTGAACTGCCCGACGATCCGGGGCCGACCCGCAAACGGTTTACGTTCGCAAAGATTCCCGACGTCCTCAACTTGCCCGATCTGATCGAGCTGCAGAAGGCGTCGTTTAAGTGGTTCATCTCCGATGGATTGATGGACGCATTTAACTCGATCTCGCCGATCAAGGACTTCACGGGTAACCTCGTGCTCGAGTTCGGCGACCACAGCCTCGGCGAGCCGAAGTACTCGGTTGAGGAATGCCGCGAACGCGACATGACCTACAGCGCGCCGCTGCGCGTCCGCGTACGTCTTATCACGGCGGAGTCGGGCGAAATCAAGGGTATCCCCGATCAGGAAATCTTCATGGGCGATTTCCCGCTCATGACCGACAAGGGCACCTTCATGATCAACGGCGCGGAGCGCGTGATCGTGAGCCAGCTCGTCCGCTCGCCGGGCGTGTACTTCTTACAGGACGCCGACACCAACAACCGGCCGACGTTCAACGCGACGATCATCCCGAACCGCGGCGCTTGGATCGAATTCGAAACCGACAACGGAACGAAGAACGACGAGACCGAGGGGACGATCGGCGTCCGCATCGACAAAAACCGCAAGATCTACGCGACCACCTTCATCCGCGCGCTCTCGCGGCCCGACATGGGCTACGACTGGACGACGGACGAAGCGATCCTCGCGCTGTTCGACGGCTCGCCCTTGATCGCGAACTGCCTTGAAAAAGACAAGGACATCAAGACCAAGGAAGACGCGCTCAAGGAAATCTACAAGAAGCTCCGTCCCGGCGAACCCGAGAACGCGGAAAACGCCGAGAAGCTGCTCGAGTCGCTGTTCTTCGATGAGAAGCGCTACGATCTCGCCGGCGTCGGCCGCTACAAACTCTCTGGCAAGCTCGAGAAAGAGTACGTTGCCGCGGGCGTTTCGATTCCGCAAGTCGACAAGAAAGCGCTCACGCGCGACGACATGATCGCGGTCATCCGCCGCTTGATCAAAGTCGCTACGGGCAAGATCCACAAAGACGACATCGATCATCTGGGCAACCGCCGCATCCGTTCGGTCGGCGAATTGCTGCAGAACCAGTTCCGCGTCGGTCTGCTTCGGTTGGAGCGCGTCGTGCGCGAGCGCATGACCGTGCAAGACATCGAAACGGTCACGCCGCAGGCGCTGATCAACATCCGTCCGGTCGTCGCGGCGATCAAAGAGTTCTTCGGATCCTCGCAGCTCTCGCAGTTCATGGATCAAACGAACTCCCTGGCCGAACTCACGCACAAGCGGCGCCTCTCGGCCCTCGGGCCGGGCGGTCTGTCGCGCGAACGCGCGGGCTTCGAAGTCCGCGACGTCCATCACAGCCATTACGGCCGCATCTGCCCGATCGAAACGCCGGAAGGCCCGAACATCGGTCTGATCGGTTCGCTCGCGACCTTCGCGCGCGTCAACCGCTACGGCTTCATCGAGACGCCGTATCGCGTCGTCAAAGACGGCATCGTCACGGATGAAATCCGTTACTTCACCGCCGATCGCGAAGACGATTACATCGTCGCGCAAGCCAACACCACGATGGACGCCAAGGGCAAGATCACCGCAAATACGGTTATCGCCCGCTACGCTGAAGAATACGTCGAAGAGCCGCCGGACAAGATCCAGCTCATGGACGTTTCGCCGAAGCAAATCGTCTCGGTCGCTACCGCGCTGATTCCGTTCCTCGAGCATGACGATGCCAACCGCGCCTTGATGGGCGCGAACATGCAGCGTCAGGCCGTGCCGTTGCTCCGTCCCCAGTCGCCGATCATCGGCACCGGCATGGAGTATCGCGCCGCCAAGGATTCCGGCGGTTGCGTGCTCGCACGCGCCAACGGCGAAGTCGTTTCCGTCGATGCCAAGGCGATCGGTCTCAAGCACGACGAGGACGGCCTCGATCACGAGTACGACTTGCTGAAGTTCACGCGCTCCAATGCGGGCACGTGCATCAATCAGCGCCCGATCGTCAAGGTCGGCGACAAGGTCGTGCGCGGACAGATCCTCGCGGACGGTCCGTCCTCGGATGTTGGTGAACTCGCCCTCGGTCAGAACGTGTTCGTCGCGTTCATGCCGTGGGAAGGGTACAACTACGAAGATGCTATCCTCATAAGTGAGCGCATGGTCAAGGACGATCGCTTCACGTCGATTCATATCGAAGAGTACGAGTGCGAAGCCCGCGACACGAAACTCGGGCCGGAAGAAATCACCCGCGACATTCCGAACGTCGGCGAAGATTCGCTCAAGGATCTCGACGAGAACGGCATCGTGCGCATCGGCGCCGAGGTTCGTCCGGAAGATATCCTCGTCGGTAAGGTCACGCCCAAGGGCGAGACCGA
>PLRU01000020.1:0-32837 GCA_003164045.1 Candidatus Lustribacter telmatis | reverse complement strand
GCCGGCCGTCACGGCAACAAGGGCGTTATCGCCAAAGTGCTGCCGGAAGAAGACATGCCGTACACCGAAGACGGCCGTCCGGTCGACATCGTTCTGAATCCGCTGGGCGTGCCGTCGCGCATGAACCTCGGTCAGATCATGGAGACGCATCTCGGCTGGGCCGCATCGATGCTCGGCTTCCACATCGCCACGCCGGTCTTCGACGGTGCGCATGCGGAAGACATCAGCGAGTGGCTGCAAGACGCCGGACTTCCGTCCGACGGCAAGACGTGGCTGCGCGACGGGCGCACCGGCGACCGCTTCGGCCGGCCGATCACCGTCGGCTACATCTACATGCTCAAGCTCGCGCATCTCGTGGACGACAAAATTCACGCGCGTTCGACGGGCCCATACTCGATGATCACGCAGCAGCCTCTCGGCGGTAAAGCGCAGTTCGGCGGCCAGCGATTCGGCGAGATGGAAGTCTGGGCGCTCGAAGCGTACGGCGCAGCGTACACGCTGCAAGAACTCCTCACGGTGAAGTCCGACGACGTCGTCGGCCGCGTGAAGACGTACGAAGCGATCGTCAAGGGTGAGAACGTGCTCGAGCCCGGCGTGCCGGAATCGTTCAAGGTTCTCATCAAAGAGCTCCAGTCGCTGGCGCTCGACGTCAAGGTGCTCACCGAAACGCGCGAAGAAGTCGAGATCCGCATCGCGGACGACGACATGTCGGAGCGCGCGCAAGAGATCGGTCTGCTCATGGGCGACGAAGATCCGCGTCTTTCGCAGACGGCGCTTGCCGAACGCGAAGCCGAGGTCGAACGTATCCCCGTGCCGGGCGTGCCGGTCGAAGGCGAAGAGGCCGCTGAAGGCGAGACCGTCGGCGAAATCGAGGAACCCGAAGAGGAAGAGGAAGAGCTCGACGATTCGGCTCCCCTCGTTCAACCGTCGGGCAAACGCGGCGGCGATGACGATCTCATCCCAACCTCACCGCTCGGCGGTCTTCGTGCGACGATGACCGATGACGGCGAAATCGTGGTCGATGAAGTCATCGACGACGAGATCCCGGTTGCCGGCGCGGTCGAGGAAGAGGAAGAAGATCAGGGCTACGTCCTCGAGGAAGACGACGAAGAGGCCGCGGAAGAGGAAGAAGAGGACGAAGGTCCGCTCGCTCACTCGACCGACGACGACTACTAAGTCGGACGTGTCCCAAGACTCCGAACGACCCGGCCACAAGCCGGGTCGTTCCCTTGTACGCCCGTGATAAACGTCGACGGCATTCTGCCGGTGTCGCGTCGGCGGCGCGCGTATACGGCATTGATCCTCGGCACGATCATGACCGCGATCGACGCGTCGATTGCGAACATCGCGTTGCCGACGATCGGTCGCGAACTACACGTGTCGCCGGCGTCGACCGTGTGGATTGCGGGCGCGTATCTGCTCGCGATCACGGCCACGCTGTTCACGATGGCGTCGCTCGGTCAATCGCGCGGCACCGGGCGCGTGTGGGGCAGCGGCGTCGCGCTGTTCACGGTGGGCTCCATCTTGTGCGCGGTCAGCGGAACGTTCGCCCTGCTGATCTTCGCGCGCGTGCTGCAAGGCGTCGGCGCGGCAGCCATCATGTCGCTCTCACCGGCGCTCGTGCGCGACATCTATCCGCGCTCGCAACTCGGTCACGCGTTCGGCATGAACGCGATGTACACGAGCATCGCGAGCGCCGCCGGACCGACCGTCGGCGGCATGCTGCTCGCCGTGTTCCCCTGGCAGATTCTCTTTGCCATCAACGTTCCGCTCGCGATCGTCATCGTGCTGTGCGCGCGCAACACGCTGCCCAACGTCCCCGGCACCGGCGCGGCACTCGACCGGCTCAGCATCGCAACGAGTGCGATCGGCTTCAGCATGCTGGTCTACGGCTTCGACGGTTTTGCGCGCGGCGATGCGCTCTGGGTCATCGAAACCGAATTGCTCGCCGGTGCGATCGCGTTCGCGTGGTTCGCGCGCCGTCAGTTTACGCTGCCGGTGCCGATGATCTCGCTCGATCTCTTTCGCCTGCCGCGTTTCTCCGTCGCCGCGCAAGCCAGCTTCAGCGGCTGGTCGGCCTGGAGCATCGGCGTGATCGCGCTGCCGTTCTTTCTCCAGCTCGACTACGGCATGTCGCCGTTGCAGTCGGGACTGCTCATGACGTCGTGGCCGATTGCCAACGCGATCGTGGCACCGATCACCGGCCGCTTCGCCGACCGTTACGCCGTCGGACTGATCGCGACCGCGGGGCTCGTCGTTTTCACCGGAGCGCTCGGGCTCTACGCGTACGCGGTCATCCATCCGAGCATCGCGCTGTTGCTCGTCGCGGGTCTGCTCTCGGGCGCCGGCTGGGGCATCTTCCAAACGCCGAACAACCGCGAAATCATGGGCAGTGGTCCGCCGGAAAAAGGCGGCAGCGTTGCGGCGATCTTCGCATCGCTGCGCGTGGCGGGGCAAACGTTCGGCGCGTCGCTCGCGGCGATCGTGTTCGCGTCGTTCGCCCCCACGACCGCGCATGTCGCGCCGGAAAAAATGCATACCGCGGTGCTCGCCGCGCTAGCGCTTGCGTGCGCGCTCAGTTTCGCCGCGACGTTCGTGAGCGCGCAGCGCGCCTACCGCGACGGCTTCCACTACCACGCCCGTTAGGGCCGGGCGTTACTCGTCGCTGTGCGGTTCGCGCGAGAGCAGCCGCAAGTACTTGCGCGGCTCGAAGGCCGAATCGGCCTCGATGCGCTTGAACGTCTCCTCGCGCACTTGCCCGGAAACTTCACGGCGCGCGCGCACGGCGGATTCGAGTTCGCGGAACGTCCGTTCGAACTCGTCGCCCTCGAGATTCGCGATCTGACCCTTGAGACGCGAGATATCGCTGTTGATCTGCCCTTGCAGCTCGCTCGACACCGTCCGCTCCACCGTGGTGATGCGGCTCAGCAGCCGGTTGAGTTCCTCAACCGTCGGTAAGCCGTAAGCGGAGCGCGAGGGCTCGTTCGGGCGGCGCGCAGCGGTCCGGGCGCCGCGCACCGGGGCCGGCGCGTTGAAGTCAGCATACAGCCGAACGATCGAGGCGATCTTCTGCGGGCCCTTGGGTGACTGCAGGCCCTCGGCCATGCCGGCCATGATGAGCCGCGAGCGCAGCGCCGTGTCTTTGATGACGCGCAAATGCTGCGAGTCAACGCCGTGCGGGCGCCGGTGCGAGCCGTAGAAGTCACTCTCTTGTGCCAATGGCAACGCCATGGCTTTTTCCCATAAGGACATGCGTGCGCGAGCGGTAGTCTCCACGCGCCAACGGTTAAACCGGTGGAGTTACTTCACCTTCGCGTAACTCTACAAGACGAATGGATTCTTCGTTGCCTACCATGCCGGTAGCGTCAGCAGCAAGAATGCCGTCGTGCTTATCCTCGATCGCCTGCTCGATTTCGTCCTCGAGGGCATCCGCTTGCGAATCGCGTTCGTCGTTCATAACGGCAATATACCCACCAACGCCGNNCCCTTATCAGCGAGCACGGCGACGTGGCGTTCTATCCGGCATTCCTCGACTTTGAGGACGGCGACGCCCTGGTCACGGAGCTCCTGGCGACGACCAAATTCGCCGCCGATAGCCGCCTGATGTACGGCAAGCGGGTCGCCGTGCCGCGCGAAACTGCCGGCCGGGGCGACCGCATGTCCCAGCCCTGGACGCCGCATTTGCTCGCCGTGCGCGAGCGGCTCGAAGCGTTGCTCGGCACCGGGTTCGACTACGTCTTCGTGAACCGCTATCGCGACGGCCGCGACAGCGTGGCCTGGCACGGCGACCACGAGATCAGCGGCAAGGTCGTCGCTTCGCTCTCGCTCGGCGCGACGCGCGAGTTCGACTTCCGCCCCAAACGCGAGAGCGATTTGCGTCCGCGCACAATCGCGCTCGATCTCGCCCATGGCGATTTGGTGGTGATGCGCGGCGAAACGCAGCGCTACTGGGAACACCGCGTGCGCAAGGATCCGCGCGTGCGCGAAGCGCGCATCAATTTAACGTTTCGCCAGCACCACGTCCGCTAACCACGGCGCAACCGTCGAGCGCCAAGCGCAGCAACTCGCGCAACTCGGCCAACCCCGTCACGACATCGACATCGCTGCTGCGCAGCCACGTGCGGATCGTGGAGTTATAGATTGCCAGTGCCAGCCGCGCAATCGCTTCCGGATCCTCGGTCGAGCGAACGCGTCCGAGCCGTTGCTGCGCGCGTACCAGTTGCGCGACGTGCTCTTGTAAAACGAGCCGCCGCTCCTGATAATAGGCCAGATGCGAGGCGGGCGTCGCTTGCAGGTCGCGCGCGATGATGAGTTCTTGCAGCGCGTGCAGCGAGAGATCGGGATCGGCGCCCCAGTAGCGGTACCGCGCTTCGAACGCGAACAGCAGTTGCTCGAGCAGCCCGTCGTGCGCGTGCGTTTGTGCGATCGTCGCGAACGTCGATTCCGTGACGTCGTCGAGGTCGTCGTTGAGAATCCACAGGAGTAGATTGCGCTTGTCCGGAGCATAGAGAAAGAGCGTGCCGGTCGCAACGCCCGCGCGTTTGGCGATCTCGCGCATGTTCGCGCGTTCGTACCCGAACTCGGTAAATACGGCCCGCGCCGCTTCACTGATGCGGCGGCGCTTGTCGAGCTTGCTGCGTTCGCGTCGCCCGAGGCCCGCTGCAGCTAATTCCATTGACAAGCCTTTGCCGGACGACGTATGATTCCCCTGAAAGTGAACAGGTTCATGTATAAAGCCGAGCGCACACAACAAGTAAACGTCGAACAGCTTCACCCCACCTTCGCCGCGCGCGTGACAGGCATCGATTTGCGCGAGCCGCTCGATGCGGCGAGCGTCGCGGACATCATCGCCGCGATGGATCGCTACGCCGTGTGCGTGTTTCCGCATCCGGAGCCGCTAACCAACGAGCAGCACATCGCGTTCAGCCGCCATCTCGGGCCGATGCAGCCCACGCCGATCCTCAAAGTGACGGGCGAAGTAAAGCTGCACGAGCGCGTGCCGTATCCCGAGATCATCAACGTCAGCAATCTCGATGAGAACGGGAACATCTATCCCGAGACGCACCGCAAGACGATGTTCCGCCGCGCCGACCAGCAATGGCACGCCGACGTCACGTTCAACGAAAACCGCGCCACGTACTCAGCGCTTTCCGCGCGCATCGTGCCGCCCGGGGCCGACACGCAATACGCCGATATGCGCGCCGCGTATGCCGCGTTGCCGCCCAGCATGAAAGAGAAGATCGCGGGCCTGGTCGCCGAGCACTCGGTGTGGTACTCGAAACAGCGCGTCGGTTTCCCGGAGCCGACGGAAGAAGAACTGCGCTCGGCGCCGCCCGCGCAGCATCCGCTCGTGCACGTGCGCGCCGGCCAAACGTCGCTCTACGTGGCCTCGCACGCCTCGCATATCATCGGTATGCCGGTCGACGAAGGCCGCGCGCTGCTCGCCGAACTGACCGCGTTCGCAACTCAGCCGCAGTTCGTGCACAAGCACGCATGGACCGTGGGCGATGTCGTGATCTGGGACAACCTCGCGGTGATGCACCGCGCCCCGGACTATGCCGATTTGCACGTCCCGCGCGAACTTCGCCGTACGACCATGCGCGAGCGGGCCTTTACCGAAGCCGCCAACCTAGGAATGAATTAATGCTATCGCACGCTGAGAACGAACGGATTACGCGCACCGGCGCCGGCACCCCGATGGGGAACGCGTTCCGGCGCTACTGGCTGCCGGCGTTTCTCTCGCGCGAGCTGCCCGAAAACGACGGCGCGCCGCTGCGCGTGAAACTGCTCGGCGAAGATCTCGTCGCGTTCCGCGATACAACCGGCGCGATCGGCCTCGTCGATGCGTTCTGCCCGCACCGCCGCGCGCCGATGTTCTTCGGGCGCAACGAAGAGTGCGGACTGCGCTGCGTGTACCACGGCTGGAAGTTCGACAAAGACGGCACCTGCGTCGACATGCCGTCGGAACCACCCGACTCACTGTTCAAAACGAAGGTGACGATCGCGTCGTATCCGGTGTGGGAAGGCGGCGGCATCGCCTGGGCCTATCTCGGACCGCGCGAACTGCAGCCGCCGTATCCCGATTACGAATTCTGCCGCGCACCCGACACGCATCGCTTCGTTTCGAAAACGTTCCAGGCGTGCAACTATCTGCAGGCGCTCGAAGGCGGCCTCGACTCCTCGCACGCGACGATCATGCACAACATGAACATCGGCGACCGCGGCTTCCTGCGCGACTACGATTCCCTCGTGCCGCAGATCGACGTCGAACGCACGCCGTACGGTTATAACTACACCGGCATTCGCTCGCTCGGCGATAAGCAGTGGGTGCGCCTGTATCACTACATCATGCCGGTCACGCAGATTCGCGGCCGCATTCAAGATCCGACGATCCCCGATCTGATGCCGACGATCAACGGCCACTTTTGGGTGCCGATGGACGACGAGAACGTGTGCACCTACAACTGGATGTACGCCTACGACGAAGCGCGTCCGGTGACGCCGGAGTACGCAGCGTTCGTCGAGCAATACACCGGGCGTGGACCGGACGACTTCGATCCGAAGCACCCCTACCGCCTCAAGCAAACGCTCGCAAACGATTACGAGATCGACCGCGCGGTGCAGAAGACGAAGACGTTCACCGGCATTCGCGGCGTGAACACGCAAGACGTTGCGCTGCAAGAGGGCATGGGCCCGATCGTCGACCGTTCGCAGGAACATCTCGGTACGACCGACCGCGCGATCATCGTGCTGCGCCAGCTACTGCTCGAAGCGGCGAGCGACGTTGAAGCGGGCAAGACGCCGCGCGGCGTCGATTCCGCCGACTACCAGCGCGTGCGCGCGCTCGACCACATCATCCCGCAAGAACTGGATTGGCAGGTCGCGCTGAAGGACGAACGGCTTGCACGTTTCTAGAGCGGCGTTCGTCCGGAACGCTGCAGCATTCGCCGGCGTCGTTGCGTCGGGCGCACCGGCATGGGCGCAAACGGCTGCGACCACGACGATGAAGATCGGCACGCCGGGCCAACAAGGCAACGCCGGCGTGTACTACGCGCAAGACATGGGCTATTTCAAGCGCGTCGGGCTCGATGCGGCGATCACGACGCTCAGCAAAGGCAGCGGCGCGGCCGTAGTGGCAGCCGTCACCGGCGGAACGCTCGATTGCGGTGAGGCCGATCTCGTGTCGTTTGCCGCCGCACACAGTCACGGCATCAAGATCAGCCTGCTCGCGCCGAGCGCATTCTGGACCGACGCGGCGCCGACGCAAGGCGTCATCGTCGCCAAAGCATCGCCCATTCGCACCGGTCGCGACTTCAACGGCAAAACGATCGGCGTGCCGTCGCTCGAAGGCATCAGCCGCATCTCGATGAACGCGTGGCTCGAGGCGAACGGCGGCGATCTCGCGGCGGTGAAGTTCGTCGAGATTCCCTCGGCCAGCGCGACGCTTGCCGTAGCGCGCGGAACGATCGACGCGTCGGTGCTCACCGAGCCGACGCTCTCGAACGCGCTCGTCGATTGCCGCATCGTCGCCGCGCCGCTCGACGTGGTCGCGAAGCAGTTCATCGAAACGGCCTGGTTCGGCTCGGATGACTGGATCGCGAAGAACCCGCAGCTCGCCTTGAAGTTCGCACTCGCGATGCGCGACGCGCAGCGCTGGGCAAACACGAACCCCGCGCTCGCAGCGGGGATCTACGAAAAGTATTCGGGCGTTACGGCCGACTCGATGAAGAACGCCGTGCACACGCGCTACGGCGACGTGCTCGTTCCCGCGCTCATCCAACCCGTGCTCGACGTCGCCTTCAAGTACCACGCACTCCCGCAACCCATCGCCGCAAAAGACCTCATAAGCCCCGCGATAGCAACGCTCCCCCGCTAATGCGCATCGGCCGAACACCTCGCGCCTTCGCGCATCGCCACCTCGTGCCAACCATTATTATTTGTCATCCGGAGCGCAGCGCCGCAGGCGCGGAGTCGAAGGACCGCCACCAAGCTACGCGATTGCGGCTGTACCTCGACTACGCTTCGCTGCGCTCGGCATGACAAAGGTGGGGGGCGCGCGCACGCTGCCGCAATCGCTGGCCGCGAAGGACCTCATCAGCGCGGCGATAACAACGCTTCCTCGTTGAGTACTCTCGTTGCATCGCGAACCGAAGTCACGCTCCTGCGCTTGTTCACAAGTTTCGCAGTGATATCAGCAACCGCATTCGGCGGCGCCGGCATTCCGATGATGCGCCGCGAATTCGTAACGCGCCGCGGCTGGCTCACCGAGCGCGAGTTTCTCGACATCTACGCGATCGCGCAAGTCTCCCCGGGCGCGATCCCGGTAACGCTTGCCGTACTCATCGGCCGTCGTTTAGCAGGCACCGCGGGCTTCTGGGTGTGCCTCATCGCCGAGACTGTCCCGGGATTTCTCGTACTGATGCTCATCGCCGTCTTGTCGATGGACCCGCACATGAGCATGCTGCGCTCGGCCCTCAAAGGCTGCGCCGCGGCCGCGGTCGGCATGATGCTCGGCAACGCGCTCGAACTCACCTGGCCCTATCGCACGAAGGCCGTCGACCTCGTCATTATGGTTGCGGTCGGCGTTGCGGTGCTCGTCTTGCACGCATCGCTGGCGGTGATGTTTCTGATCTTCATCCCGGCCTCGATCTTCGCACAGCGTCTGGTGAAGTCCAAATGATCTACTGGCAGCTCGTTGCCGTGTTCGCCGTCCTCTCGGTGCTAGGTTTCGGCGGCGGCAACGCGATCGTTCCGCAGATGTACGCGGATGTCGTGACGCACCATCACTGGATCACCTCAGTTGAGTTCTCGCGCTTCTACGGCCTTTCGCGGCTCGCACCGGGCCCGGCGATGACGGTCTCCGCGCTCATCGGCTATACCGTTGCCGGCTTCTCGGGCGCCGTAGTCGCAGCAGTCGCGATGTTCTTGCCCGCCGCGATGTTCGTGTACGCGCTCGCCCACGTGTGGGATCGCTTTCACGATCACCCGGGCCGCAAGATCTTCGCCCGCGCGATGATCCCGATCGTCCTCGGCCTCTCGTGGGTCGGCGCGGTCGTGCTCGGCCGTGGCGCGCTCGACGGTCCCGCAACGATCGCCATCGCGCTGATTGCAGCCGGCGTGATGTTGCGAACGAAGATCAACACCGCACTCGTCGTCGCCGTCGCCGGCGTCGCGGGCATCTTTCTTTTCCACGGCACGTAGATGCCGCCGGTGCTGCTGGTCCCACATGGAGCAGAAGAGCGCGCGGTACGCCGCGCGGCGCCGAACGCCATCATCGTTGCGATGCACGCCGGCGCGCGTGCCGCAGCGCTACCCGACGACATCCCAGCCGGACTCATCGTCGTGATCGGTCTCTGCGGCGCGCTGCGCAACGTGCGCACCGGCGACGTCGCGATCTTCCGCGACATCGTGGACGAGACCGGCCGCTATACGTTCGACGAGCAACTCGTCCAAGAAATGCACGCGCGGCTGCCCGGCGCCAAGCTCGTATACGGTTGCACGGTCGACCACGTCGTAACGCGCGCCACCGAGCGCGCAGCCCTGGCCGCAGCGTACAACGCCGACGCCGTCGACATGGAAGGCACCCACGTCGCGCGTGCCCTGGCCGCCCGCGGCCGCGCATCGCTGATCGTGCGCGTCGCGAGCGATGACCCGAGCTTCGACTTACCGCCGATCGAGCACGCCTTCAGCGCCGACGGAGCGATCCGTCCACTGCATCTGGCGCTCGCCTTCGCCCGGCAGCCGCTGGCGGCAGCGCGCTTCATCGGCGACGTGCGCCGGTCGTTGAGCGTGCTCAGCGGGGTGGCGGGGGCGCTCGCCGAAGGGCCGTAGCGCAAGTTTTTTCCGGAGGATACGCGATGCGGTGGTTTTCAGCGCGCTGGTTCGGCGCCGTCCTCGTCGCGGGCGGACTGCTGCTGCCGACGGCAGCCGGTAGCGAGACCGCGCTGCCGACCGTCAGCGGCCCGATCGCGGCGACCGGCATCCCGGGGAACCCGGCGCACGACTACCCGTTCTTCGCCTCCAACCACGACCTCGCGCTGCACGGCTACGTCGAGAACGAATACCTCGTCAACGGCACCGCGAGCCGCTACGAGACGCCGCCGACCGGCGAGACCGGCCGCGTCCTCGACGCCGATCATCCGTACACGACGCGCATCATCGTGCGTCGCCCCGCCGATCCGCACCGCTTCAACGGCACGGTCGTCGTTGAGTGGCTCAACGTCACCAACGGCTTCGATGCCGACAACACGTGGTTCTTCGCGTGGGAACATTTGCTCGATTCCGGTTACGCGTGGGTCGGCGTGTCCGCCCAACGCGTCGGCGTCGACCGCATGAAAGCGTGGAGCCCGAAACGCTACGGCACGCTCGACGTGACACAGGGCGGCACGATCACCGATGACGCGCTCTCATACGACATCTACCGCCAAGTCGGTGCCGTGTTGCGCCATCGCGGCGCCGGCGTCGATGTGCTCGGCGGCCTGCGCCCGCAGCACATCATCGCGACGGGCGAATCGCAGTCGGCGTTCCGCCTCTCGACCTACGTGAACTCCGTCGATCCGCTCGACCGCGAGTACGACGGCTTCTTACTGCTCTCGACGCTCGGCATGCACATCCGCACCGACATCGCGCGACCGGTGTTCAAGATTTCGACCGAATTCGACGTGCAAGATGCGGAGGCCGGCGCGCGCCAGCCCGACAGTAAACTCTTCCGCGCGTGGGAGATGGCCGGAACCTCGCACGTCGACTATCACTTGCGTCTAAGCCGCGAACCGCTCGAACTGCGCGACCTCGGCACATCGTCGGAAGCAACGCTCGCACCAACCTGCGGCATCCCGACGATCGGCACGCGCGTCCCCGCCGGCGACATCATGGGCGCCGCTTACGACGAACTCGTACGCTGGGTTTCCGGCGGCGCTCCGCCGCCGTCCGCACCGAAAATCGTCGTCGCCTCGATGGTCGAACCGCACGCACGCCCCGAGCTCGGCGCGACCGCACCGCCGGCGCGCAACGCCATCCTCGCGCGCAACGCGTTGGGCCTCGCCGAAGGCGGCATCCGTCTCGCAGCAATGGACGTCCCAACCGGCCTCAGCGTCGGCGGCAACACCGGCCCCGGCGCCTGCAATCGCTGGGGCGCATACACGCCGCTATCCGTAGCGCAACTCGCACAACTCTATCCGAGCCACGCCGGCTACGTGCACCGCGTCGCAGAAGTCTCCCGCGCCAATGCCGTCAAGGGTTTTATCCTCAACGGCGCCGCCCAACGAACGATAGCCGCCGCAAACGCATCGACAATCGGCACCCGCCCAGCAGTAGCCCACCGCTAGCGAAAGACGGCGCGGAGTAAACACCGCGCGCCTTCGCGCTTGCAACTCAAGCCAACGTTGTTGCCATGACAGATGTGGGGCGTACTTTTTTATCTGTCATGCCGAGCGCAGGTTCGCGTAGCGAACCGTAGTCGAGGGACCGCCGCAAGGTTTCCCGCTAGTGGAAGCTAGTCGTTGCTAACTGGGGCGAAAAGCGTATCGACGTTGGGAAGTTTCTTGATGTACCCTTGCTCGTGCGCGTAGCGCACGAACGTCTCGACGATGTGCCGATTGCGCTTGAGGCCGTGCACGTAGAGTGTGTCGCCGAAGTCGCGCCGCTGTTCTTCGAGGTTGAGCACGGCGTCGTAGGTGCTGAGAAACTTCGGTTCGAGGTACGCTTCATCGACCAGACGCTGCGCTTCGCGGAATGCCGTGAGCAAGTTGTCGGCGACCCATGGTTCGCGCGCCAGCAGTGATTCGCTCACGACGACCGTGTGGGTGATCGGGATGATGTTCGTCTTGGCATAGTACGCCGCCAGTTCCGCACGCGAGTCGGGGAACAGCCGGCGCAAACGCGGATCGCCGTTGATGATACCCGGCAAAATCACCGGCGAGAATATCGCATCGACGGTGCCGTCGAGCAGCAGATCCTGCGGCTCCGCATCCGGCACGACGGAAATATCGAGCCCTGCCGGATACTCGAAGCCCGCGCCTTCGGTGGCGAGCGTCGAGACCCACTTCATCTCTTCCGGCTTCACGCCGTAGTGATCTTGCACGATCCCGCGCAGCCACAGGTTCACCGTGAACCGATACCCGAGACACCCGATCGTCTTCCCGCGCAGATCACTCGGGCTCGTGTACGGCGCATCGCTGCGGCAGAACATATACGCGTGCACCGGCATGCGCAGCGGAAANNTACACCGGACGCACGCAAAACTGCGCGATGTCGTCGAGCACGTAGCGCGGCGCGATGCCCTTCGGCACGATGCGTCCATCGACGAGCGGCCGCGTCCGGTCGTAGTCGCTAAACGCAATGTTCAGCGGAAGAAGGTCCGGCGAACGTCCGCCGGCGGGCGCCGCGGTATCGAGCAGTTGCATCAGCGGTTCTCCGAGGGTTGCGGACTAGCAGATTCGCTTCGGGCCGCGAAATGACGGCCCTTCCACGTGCCGCCCTGCCCGCGCGCGTGGCGCCGTGCCGAATCGATCGTCATGGCCGTATAAAGAATCCCGGCCAGCGGCAGCGTCAGCGCGCGCCAAAGCGGCTGCCGGTACAACCGCACCGTCGGCGCGTACGCCGCGCTCATTACACCCCAAGCCACCAGGCCCGCGAGCGCAAGCGACGGCCGCCGCTTCGCAACGCCGAGCGCAACCGCGGCAACAGGTGTGACGTACAGCAGCAGCATGCCGGCCACCGTTCCCGCCAGCAGCCACGGCGAATACCGCAACTGCGTATACGCCGTGCGNNCGCGCCACCGCCTGCGCGAGCGAACAATCGTCGATCAGCTCACCCGAAATGCGCGCGATCCCGCCGATGCGCACGAGCAATGCATCGTCGAGCAGCACGCAGCCACCCGCCGCACCAGCCGTTGCGCGCGCGTTATCGTTCACCCACGCGAACGGGTAGAGCATGCGGAAGAAGAACACGAACGCCGGAATGAGCAACTGCTCCCACGGCTCCGCGCAATGCAACTCCACCATCAGCGACACGAGATCGCGCCGCTCGCGCTGCGCCGTCGCAACGAGCCGCGCCAGCGTATCGTCCGCATGCTCCACGTCGGCATCGGTAAACCACCAGTACGCCGGCCGTGCGCCGGCCGCGCGCGCGGCATCGACGCCCTCCGCCATCGCCCAGACCTTGCCGCTCCAGCCCTCGGGCCGCGGCCGCGCGCGATGGACGGCCACGCGCGCTTCGGCCCCGGCGCGCGCAACGGCCGCTGCGACTTCCGTCGCGGTGTTGTCGTCGCTGCGATCGTCGACCACGGTTACCGTCAAGCGTCCCGGATAGCGCTGTGCGATCACGGATGCCGCGGTCCGGCCGATCACGTCGCCCTCGTTGCGTGCCGGCACCACCGCGTGGATGTCGGGGGCATCGCCGCTAGACGGCGCGTCCGCGAGGCGATCGGCACGTGCGTCCCAAAACTGACCGCGTGCGACCACCATCCCGATCCACGCGGCGGCAGCCAGCCAAGCGGCGTTCCTGGTAAACGTGAGCATCGAGACCCGTCCTTCGGACGCGCCCACCGCACGCCCCGCTCTCGCACTCGTCCTCGGCCTGCGCCGCGCGACCGAAGCACTCTTCCGCAAACAGCAGCCCGACGGCTATTGGTGGGCCGAACTGCAGTCGAACGTATCGATCACGGCCGAAGTGCTGCTACTCCACCACGTGTGGGGAGATTTCGAGCGCGTTCCCAAGCTGCAAGCCGAAGCCTATTTCCGCGGCGAGCAGCGCGCGCACGGCGGCTGGGAACTCGCCTACGACGACGGTGGCGAAGTCAGCGTCTCCATCGAGGCGTATCTCGCGCTGCGTCTCTTGGGCGTTCCGGCCGACGATCCGGCGCTCGTGCGCGCGCAAACGTTCATCCTCGCGCGCGGCGGCATCTCGAATTCGCGTATCTTCACGAAGATGCACCTGGCGTTGATCGGCGCCTACGATTGGGCCGGCCTGCCGTCGCTGCCGCCGCTGTTGATGATGCTGCCGGGCGAAGGTCCGTTCTCGATTTACGAGCTTTCGAGCTGGGCGCGCGGCAGCACCGTGCCGCTGATCGCACTCTTCGATCGCAAGCCGGTGTACGGCCCCACGCTCGCGCTCGACGAACTCTATGCCGAAGGCCGCGACAACGTGCGCTTCACATTGCCGCGCCCGAAGGACGCGTTCGAGACGCTCTTCCTCGGCCTCGATGCGGTGATGAAGTTCGGCGAACGCAACGGCATCATTCCCTTCCGCCGCGCCGGTATCGCGCGCGCCGAACAGTGGACCGTGCAGCGCCAAGAAGCAACCGGCGACTGGGGCGGCATCATTCCCGCGATGCTCAACGCGATGCTCGCGCTGCGCGCCCTCGGCTACGATGCCAAAGATCCGGTCGTTACGCGCGGCTGGGCGGCGATCGACGGCTTCACGATCGTCGACGACGATTCGTATCGCGTGCAGCCGTGCATCTCACCGGTCTGGGACACGGGCCTCGCCGTGCGCGCGCTCGTCGATGCCGGCGTGCCGCGCAACGACAAGCGCCTCGTCGGTGCGGCAACCTGGCTGCTCGATAAACAAATCGTCGCAACGTACGGCGACTGGTCGGTGAAGAACCGCGAAGGCAAGCCCGGCGGTTGGGCCTTCGAGTTCGAGAACGCCTGGTATCCCGACGTCGACGACAGCGCCGTCGTCGTGATGGCGCTCGGTGCCGTCGATCATCCCGACGCGCCGCGCGTGCAAGCCGCGCTCGCGCGCGCTTCGCAATGGATCGAAACGATGCAGTGCAAAAACGGTGGCTGGGGCGCATTCGACGTCGACAACGACCAAGATTGGCTCAACCGCGTCCCGTACGGCGATCTGAAGGCAATGATCGACCCGGCGACCGCCGATGTGAGCGCGCGCGTGCTCGAAATGGTCGAACGCTGCAATCTCACCGTCTTCGACCGCACGCGTTTCGAACGCGGCCTCGACTATCTGCTGAGCGAACAAGAGATCGACGGCGCGTGGTTCGGCCGCTGGGGCGTGAACTACGTCTACGGCACGAGCGGCGCACTCGCCGCACTCGGCCCCGCGCGGCCCGACGGTCGCATCGATCGCGCAATGGTGCGCGGCGCCGTCTGGCTACGCAGCGTGCAAAACGCCGACGGCGGCTGGGGCGAAACCACCGACAGCTACAAAGACCCAACGTTACGCGGCGAAGGCCCAAGCACCGCCAGCCAAACCGCCTGGGCGCTCATCGGCCTGCTAGAAACCGTGCAACGCTTACGGCCACTCGCGAACGATTTCACGCGCGCCATCGAACTCGGCGTCGACTTTCTCCTACGCACGCAACGTCCCGACGGCAACTGGGACGAACCCGAATTCACCGGCACCGGCTTCCCCGTCCACTTCTACCTAAACTATCACCAATACCGGCTGCACTTCCCGCTCTCAGCCCTAGGCCGCTACGCCACCTGGCGCCGCACCACCGGCTAGCCCGTGACCGGACGCACAACGTAGCTCCGTCGCGCAATCAACCGAACGATCGTTTTAGTCGCAACGTTATCGAACCGATATCCGCGTAAAAAGCCGACGCGACAGCGTCAGAATCTAGGTTTCATTTGAAACGTTTGATATTCGCTTTAATGCTAGCGTTCGCAACGAACGCCGCGTCCTCGGTGCCCGTAGTGGCGCAGATGCCGCCTCCCGAACCGATGATTCTTGAGAAACATGAAATTCCGGTTCACAACAACACGGACAAGTGGGTCTGGATGGAGGCCGAGCGACATAATCTAATCTTCAGTAACGTCGTTGTCCGATACTGGTGTCTTGCGCCGGGTGAGAAAAAGACCGAAGTTATCACCCTAAACGTCAAAGATAATATCCGGTGGCTTCGGTTCATGGTAACGGCCAAGACAAAATGCGACCGGCCCGTCCTTTGGGAACACACGCTCGAACGCGAGAGTTGGATGAAGTACACGGTATCTGAAAAAGGCGCCAGCTACGCAGTCACGGCCCAACGCAAGTAGGAGTGCCTGTGAAACGATTGATATTCGCTTTGGTCCTAGCGTGCGCAGCGAACGCCGCGTCCTCGGTGCCGGTAGCGGCACAACTGCCGCCTCCCGATCCGATCATCATGGAGAAGATCGAAATCCCCGTACATAATACATCTGACAGTTGGGTTTTCATGACCGCCGATCGGTGGAACCCAATCGGCAGTGACACGAATATCAGATTTTGGTGCGTTGCCCCGGGCGTGAACATGACGGAAAGATTCACGATCAACGTCAAAGACAATGTCCGGTGGCTACGCTTCCAGGTGTCGAAGAAAGACTGTGCCCGGCCGGTCGTTTGGGATCACAAGTTCGAGCGCGAGGGCTGGCTGCGATACACGATATCAGGAAAAGACGGCAGCTACGCCGTCACGACCATACATAAGTAGGGCCGGTTTACGGCCCGGTCATGGTGACGGTGTTGCTGAGCAGCGTGACGGCTCCGGTGCGCGCCAGTAGCCGGCCGTTCACGGTCGCTCCGGTTCCGAGCGAGATCGAGGCGAGGGCCATGATGTTCCCGTTGAAGACCGATGCCGTATTGAGTGTCGCCGAACTACCGACTTGCCAGAAGACGTTGCAGGCGTTCGCCATGTTGATCAACGTCACGGTGGAGTTGACCGAGGTCGTCAGCGTGCTTGCCATCTGGAAGATGAACGTGCTGTTGGGATTGAGCTGCCCGTCGAGTGTAACGTTGCCGGTGATGGCGAGCGAAACCGGCGCCTTGTAGGTTCCCGGCGCGATGACCATGCCGCCGATGTCGGCCGGCACGGCGGCCGGATTGACGCGTCCGGCGGCATTGTTATAGGCCACCGTCAAGTCGAGCTGCGCTTGCGCTGCGGTCGGATCGCCCGCGTGAATCGCGCCACCCACGACAACGCCGTTTCCGGCACCGAATCCGGTCACGGCGGTGCCCGGACTCACGCCGAGATTGCCGGTGACGAGCGTCGGGCCGGCGTTCGTAACCGTCGATGCGGCCAGAACGGCGAACGTCGCGTCGGATCCCAGCGGCACGCCGGTTCCGGTAATCGCGTTTTGCGCGCACGTCAGCGCGACGAGCGGCGAAGCCGTCGGCGGCGGGATCACGGGCACCGGCACCGGCGTGGGCAGCACCGGTCCGGGTGGTGCGGTGGCGCCGCCGACACCCGGAACCGGCACTGGCGTGACCACACCCACAGGCGCTCCGTTGAACGCCGGGACGGTACAATTGCAGCCACCGCCGCCGCATGCGGCGAGTGCTGCGATCGCCGCAAGTGCGGCGAGTCGTTTGAGAGAGAAGGAGCTGAGCATCGTAGTGTCCTCGCGACCGCTAGAGTTTCACGCCGAGTCCGATGTACGGACCGTCGTGAATCTGGCCGATGGGGGCGTTCTGTTTTGCGGCGTAGTGGTCGCCGCTGAATCCGCCGGCAACGTACACGGGCGAGTGATGGAAGACCAGCGCGAGGCCGATATCGTATTTCACGATCGCGAACTGCTGTTGATACGTCGTGCCGAAGTTCGGGCTGGCGGCGAACGGTACCGTATAGTTGCCGCTCGCGCTCGGGTAGTAGAAAGCCGAGCCGTAGAGGCTGAGGCCGGGGCGCAGATCGGGCAGTTTCTCCACACCGAATCCGACCGCATCGAGGTGCGGATAGCCGAAGTTGTTGGACGTATGTAAATACCCGACGCCGACATACACGCGCGGCGCGGCAACCTCATACTCGACGCGCGCGTCGAACGTGTTCTGCCGGGCGAGGAAGACCGGCGTGAACGCCGTGCCTCCGTCGATCGTCGCGAACTGCGTGTACTGGTTTCCGATCACGTCGGTGAGGTTACTGCTCGTCACGTACACGTCTTCGCGGAAGTCGGCCTTCACCGCAAAGCGCGAATTGGCAAACGCGTAAGCCGCGCTCAACACGTACGATTCGGGACAATACTGACCGGCCGAAAACTCGTTATAATTGCGCGGCCACGCGACCGCGGCTTGAATGAAGCCATACGCGGCCTGCGTCGGCGCGGCGGTGGGCGCTGCCGTGGGAAGCGGTGGCACCACGGCGGGCATCATCGAAGGCAACGGCGTGGGTGTCGGGGCGAGCGTCGGCGTGGGAGTCGGCGGAATCTCCACCGGGGGCGCTATGTAGCGAACCACCACGACGTGGCGGCTCGGTACCCACTGCACGTAGGCGCCCATCGCTTCGGAGAGCACGCGCACGGGCACGAGCACGATGCCGTTGACGAGCATCGGCGGCACGTCGAGCGGCCGCGTCTCACCGTTGACGAGGACTTCCGCTTTCCCCAAGGTGACCGAAACGCTCGCGCCGCTCTTCGTCGCGGTCACGGTCTTACCGTCCGGCGATGCCGTAACGGTAGCGCCCATCGCTTCGAACATGCTGCGCAGCGGAACGTAGAGCTGCCCATCTTTCACGAGCGCCGCAAGCACGCGGCTATCGGTAAGGATGTCCGGCTTCGCATACACGGTGTGATCGTTGAAGAGAATGGGGATCTCACCGGATGGCGGGCTGCCGAGATCGGCCGCTCGGGCTGCGGTCCCTGCCAGCGTCAGTGCTAGAACCGCGCTGCCTGTCGCGAATGAACGCGTAAGCCATCCTCGCATAGCCGGTGTCTCCGATAGGGCAACAAGCCCTATGATTTGGGCGACTAGGTAACGGCTAGCGGTACGGCTGAGGATGCGCGCTGGAAGGCAACAAGCGCGCCAGCCACCGAGGTGCTGCGTCCGTTATGGTAATGATGTCCCCGCAAGCGAGGGCTTCTAAACAGGCCGACTTGTCATCCCGAGCTTGTCGAGGGACCGCCTAAAGCGGGCCTCACTACGAATCTTCGAGGACGCTCGGTTCCGGGAGCGCATCGATGAGCACGAACGCGATGAGGACGGCTTCGTTCGTGCGGTTGCTCCAGGCGTGGTTGGTGCCGCGTTGGACGAGGACGTCGCCCGCGCGCATGAGCTCTTCGCCCTCATCCATCAAGGCGTAGATCTCGCCGTTGAGCACGATCGCGTAGTCGATCGTCGAGGTTTTGTGGAACCCGGGATGGCGCGCGTGGGCGAAGTCGCGCGTGTAGCCCTCGCCGGCGTCGTCGTGGGACGTTTGGCCACGCAGCACGGCGATGCGCGTTGCGTCGGGCGGGTACTCGACGATGCGGAATACGGAGCCGTTGTGCGGCGGCGGCAGGCGGAACGGCCGATCGGTCGCGTCCGCCGTGCCGGAGTTGTCGGCCGGAGCTGAGCGCGTCTCCCACAACTCCGTCACGCGCGTCCCGCCCGATCCGACGGCGTGCGTTACCGGCTGCGCCTCGTTCAAGATGAACACCGATTTGCCCGCGGCGTCGTGACCCGAGACGAAACGGCGCGGTTTTGGAATCATGCGTGCTCCTTAGCCGTTGCCGTGCAATGCGGCGTAGATGCGTTCCGCCGTGATGGGCAGCGTCGTGATGCGTGCGCCGCAGGCGGCGAAGACGGCGTTGGCAATGGCCGGCGCAACGCCGGAAAGGTTCACTTCGCCCGCACCGCGCGCGCCGAACGGCCCCGGCCCGGTCGTTTGCTCGATGAGCGCGACGCGATACGGCGGCACGTCGCGCATCGTCGGCAACTTGTAATCGGCGAGCGACGGGTTCACGATGCGCCCATCCTCGAGGCAGAGCTCCTCGGTGATCGCCGAGCCGAGCGCGAACACAAAGCCGCCGTCGAGTTGCCCACGGTGCGCGACCGGATTGATGATCGCCCCGACGTCGGCGGACATGACGACGTCGTCGATCGTAAACGCGCCCGTTTCGGTGTCGACGGTAACCTCGACCGCGTAAGCGACGAAATCGTTGTACTCGGGCGTGTCCGGTGAATGATCGGAGTCGTAGTGACCGATGATCGTGTACGCCTCGCCGCGTTCGTCGAGCAACGCGCCCACCGCTTCGATCCACGATACGCGTCCGGCTCCATCGCGCGAGACGAAGTCACCGTTGTCGAGCGAGAGCGCTCCGTCGGCAACTCCGGCAATGCGGCAAGCCGCCGCTTCCAGTTCGTGCCGCAACTGACGGCAGGCGATAAGCGCCGCTTGTCCGCTGATGTGCGTGGTTCGCGATGCACCGACGCCGGGATCGTAGGCGGCGATATCGGTGTCGCCGCGCGACGGCCGCACGCGTTCGAACGGAAGACCGAGCTCGACGGCAACGACGCGCTGCAGCACCGTGAGGATGCCCATGCCGGGTTCGCTCGATCCGGTGCGCACGTCGATATGCCCGCTCCGCTGCGGTAGGAGCTGTGCGTTGGTCGTACCGATGCCGATATGCCGCAGCGTGAACGAGAGTCCGCGTCCGCGACCGGCGCCAAGCGGCGCGTTCCACGTGCTCTCGCGCTCGAGCAAATCGAGCACGTCGTGTGCGCGCGGCTCGAGGATGAGGCTCCCTTGAATATCGTGGTCGCCTTCGGTCACGGCGTTGCGGCGCCGGATCGTCAGCGGATCGATGCCGAGTTCGTGCGCGACCATGTCCAGCGACGACTCGAGCGCGAACATGATCTGCAGATCGCCCGGGATGCGAATGAAGCAGCCGGGAATCGTGTTCGTGTAGACGGCCGTGCGTTCGAGCCGGAAGTTCGGCATCTTGTACGGCAGCTTCGGATTCTGTCCGGGCAAGATCGTCGGCACGACTTTTCCGGCCGCAAAGGCGCCGCCGTCGAAGAGCACGTTGACGTCCTGGGCCACGATCGTGCCGTCGTTGCGCACGCCGGTCCGCACGCGGGTGCGCGACGCGTGCCGAACGTTCGTCGAACGCAGATCGTCGTTGTACGAACGCACGCACTTCACGGGCCGACCGGTGGCCGCGGCCAAGTAGTAGCACGGAAACTCTTCGATCGAGAGCCCCTTGGCGCCGAAATCACCGCCGACATAGCTCGAGTGCACGACGATGCGTTCTTCCGGCACCCCCGTGCAAACCGAAAACGTTTGCCGCAGCAAAAACGGCGACTTGTTCGTCGATACCACGTGCACGACGCCCGCACCATCGATCCACACGAGCGTCGCCCGCGGCTCCAGATAGCCGCCGTGAAAACGCGGCGTGGTAAACGTGTGCTCGAAAATGCGATCCGCCGTCGGGAACGCCGCGGCAACATCGCCCACCGTCAAGACGCCGTGCCCTTGAATGTTCTTGTGCGTCTGAACCGGCCGCTTCGGAAACATAAACGGATAGCGCTCGGGGTGTTCGTGCAAGATCGGCGCATCCGGAAGCAGCGCTTTCTCCGGATCGAACAACGGCGCAAGCACGTCGTACGCAACCTCGATCGTCAACGCCGCCGCCGCCGCGATCTCGGGCGTATCGGCTGCCACGGCAACCACGTACTCGCCGATGAACCGCACCCGATCGATCGAAAGCACGGCCCAATCGCACAATCGCCGGCCGAAGAAGTGCTCGCCGATATCCGCGCCCGTCAGCACCGCATGCACACCGGGCATCGCGCGCGCTTCCGCTGCATCGATGGATACGATCCGCGCGTGCGGGTGCGGGCTGGCAACGAACGCCGCCCACAACATGCCGGGCATCGCAAAATCGGCCGTGTATTCGGCCTGACCCGAAACCTTGGCGTCACCGTCAACCCGCCGTTCGTCTTCCGCGAAACGGCCCGCGGGCGAGGCAATAGACCGGAGCTGATCGGCAAGCGACGTCACGAGACCAACCACTTGCCTCGACCCGCCCCACCCCCCTGCCCCCCGTCATCAGATCGCAGCGCCGGCCATCACTGTCATCCAGAGCGCAGCGCCGCAGGCGCGTAGTCGAAGGACAGCCACAATCACTGCTAACCGTGCGCGACAATCACCGCGCCGTCCAGCGCATACGGCGCGTAGAGAAAGTCGCGAATACGCAACACGCTCGACCCCATCCAATCCAACAGAATGAAGTACGAGACAACGTCAGGCGCCGAATACCGAGCTGATCCAAAACGTCTTTCGTGAACTCGCCGCAGCCGCGCCCGATGGTGTGGCCTATGCCGTCCTGCGCAGCGACGACGACAAGATCAGCAGCCTGCCGCCTCGCACCCCCCAACCGCTCCGAAGTCACCGTCATCGGCAACTACCTAATGCTCCGCTAACCATCCGCTAACCATAGGGAGGCCCGGTCTCGGGTGGTTGTGAGGTTTTTCTGGGAAACTCGAAGAGCACTACTCTTTAAATCGAAGGACACTCTCCCATGAACCGTCTCGTACGCTCCCTAGCGGCCGCCGCAGCCGTCACCCTCTCGCTGGCCGCATTCACGGCCGGCGACCTCGCGCTCGGCCGCATCGCCCCAGCCGCCGCCCAGGCCGCTCCGGGCGGCCCGCAGGGCGGCGGCGCGGCCGGCGGTCGCCAGCGTTTCGCGAAAATGCTCATGTCCCTGAATCTGAACGATGCGCAGAAGGGCCAGATCAAGACGATCATGGCGAACGCCCGCGCGAAGAGCAAGACCCTCACCGACATGCAAGCCAAGCGCGACAACATGCGCGAGGCCTTCAAGAACGTCGAGGCGGTGCTGACCCCGGCGCAAAAGACGAAACTCCATGCCGAACGAGATGCCATGCGCGCGCAGCACGGCAACGACGCCAGCCATTCCTAACCCGGTCCTCCGGGGGTGTTGCGCGCTCGTCCTCGCGACGGCGCTCCTCGCCGGCTGCGGTAAGGGCGCGGGCGGGCGGGCGCGCACCGCTCCCTCGGCCAATCCGATCCCAACGGTGGCCGCGAAGGTGGCCACCGTTCGTGCGACCTCGACCATTTCCGGGGTGATCGCGCCGTTGCAAAACGTCGCGATCACGAGCCAATTGGTCGAACCCGCCGACACCGTTGCCGTGAACGAAGGCGATCGCGTGCATGCGGGCCAGGTCATCGCGCAACTCGACACGGCGGATCTGCGCGCGCAACTCGCGCAAGCGAACGCCACCGTGCTCACCGATCAGCGCACGGCCGAGTCCGACGATGCGAAAGTCGCGCAGTCGCGTTACACGCAGACGCTGAACATCGGTCAGGGCGGCGATCAGGTGCAGTCCACGCGCGCCGCGCTCGCGCAAGCGAACCAAACGCTCACCAATGACGAAGCGAACCTCACCCGCGACCAGCAGCTCATCTCGAACGGTTATGTCGCGCAGCAAGCCGTCGATCAGCAAGCGACGACCGTCAACAACGATCGCTCGGCGGTACGGAGCGCGCAAGCCGCGCTGCAATCCGCCTTGACGAACCAATCGGTGAACGGCACGAACAGCAGCGGTCTGCAAGCCGCCAACGTCGCCGCCGCCGCCGCCGATGCGCGCGCCGCCCATGCGGTCGTGCTCCAGGCGAAAGCCGCCGTGCTGCAACTGCAAACGCAAATCAGCAAAGCGAGCATCGTCTCGCCGATCGACGGCGTGGTCGTCAACCGCAACCTCAATCCCGGCGAGTACCCCGCATCGCGCACCATCTTCACGCTGCAGCAGCTCAGCAACGTCTACGCTGAGCTGAATGCCTCGAGCACCGACACGTTCGCGATCCCGGTCGGCGCGCCGGTGACGCTCAACGTCGCGGGCTCGAGCAGCCAGACCTATACCGGCCGCGTGGTCGCGGTGCTCGGCCAGGTCACGCCCGGCTCGACCAACTTCACCGTCAAGGTGCTCGTCTCAAATCCCGATGAGAAGCTGAAGTCGGGCATCCCGGTCACCGCCGTCACCACGCTGCCCGCCGTCACCGGCGTCGGCATTCCGACGACCGCGTTTCTCGATGAGACGCATACCACCGTGATGATTGCGGATGACGAACTCGTCGACACGGTAGCGAAAACCGTGCACGTGCACGAGGTCGGCGCGAACGCGACCACCTCGATCGTCACCGGCCTCAAAGCGGGCCAAAGCGTCGTCTCGAACGGCCAACTCGGCGTTACGGACGGTCAATCCTTGGCGCAAGAGTAGCCCAATGCGCCTCACGCAGCTCTTCGTCAACCGGCCGCCGCTGGTCTTCGTGTTCATCGCCGTCGTCGTGCTCGCCGGCGCGTTCGCGCTCGCCACGCTCGTGCAGCAGAACACGCCGAACATCGACTTCCCGGTCGTGTCCGTCAGCGCGTCGTATCCCGGTGCGCCGCCCTCGGAGTTGCGCGACGCCGTCGTGCGGCCGCTCGAAGACGCCATCGCGGGCGCACCGGACCTCGATCACATCAACACGACGATCCAGCAGAACCAAGCCACGATCAGCGCGACGTTCACGCTCGACTCGAACCAAACGACCGACCTGACCGAAATCCAGGATCGCATCCAAACCGCGCGCGCCGCGTTGCCTTCGGACTTGCCCGCACCGAGCGTGCGAACGTTCGATCCCGCGCAAGCGAACATCTTGACGCTCTCGGTCACATCGCACTCGCTCACGATTGCCGCCCTCTCCGCGATCGTCACGAACAACATCGTGCCGGCGCTCGAACAGGTCCCCGGCGTCTCGAATGTCGGCGCCAACGGCACCGTTACGCCCGCGCTCGAGGTGACGGTCGATCCGCAGAAGCTCTCGGCCTTCGGCTTTACCGCCAACGACGTGGTGAGCGCGATTCAATCGAACAACGTCCGCGCACCGGGCGGCATCGCGTATTCCCCGAATCGCGAAACGACGATCGACGTGCGCGGCGATATTCAAACGCCGCCGCAAATCGCGAACTTGCTGCTGAGCGGAACGACCGCCGTGCTCACCGGCGCGACGTCGCCCTCGGGTACGCTCACGCAGAAGTACACCGGCGCCAGCGGTTCGACGAACCAAGCCCTGCTGCTCAGCGGCGACGCTACGTCCGGCGTGGCGAGTTCGGCGACCAACCCATTTTCGACCTCGGCTCGCCTGCCGCGAATCGGCGACGTCGCGAACATCACCGACGGCTACGAACCCAAGCGCGTCTACTCGTACGTCACCGGGTTACCGTCCATTACGCTCAACGTCCAAAAAGGCGCCGGCGCGAGCGAAGTAACGGCCTCGCACGCGGTGCAAGACGCGCTGCCGGCCATCGAGGCGCAATTCCCCGACGTGCAGTTCCGCGTGCTGAACGTCCAGGCCGACTTCACCGAACAGCAGTTGCTCGGCGTGCTGCAAACGCTGATCGAAGGCGTGATCTTCACCGGCGTCGCGATGCTGTTCTTTCTGCGTTCGTGGCGCAACGCGCTGGTCGTGATGGTGGCGATCCCAACCTCGCTGCTGGTGACGCTCTTCGCGATGAAGCTGCTGAACTTCACGATCGATACGGTCTCGCTGCTCGCGATGACGCTGATCATCGGCATCTTGGTTGACGATTCGATCGTGGTCCTCGAAAACGTCGAGCGGCACTACGACGACGGTGAGGGTCCGCGCACCGCGGCCATCCTCGGCCGCAGCGAAATCGGGTCGGCGGCGATCGTGATCACCTTGGTCGACGTGGTCGTCTTTTTCCCGCTCGCGTTCTTGCCCGGCATTACCGGACGCTTTCTCAGCGAGTTCGGCGTGGTCGTGGTGATCGCAACGCTGACCTCGCTCTTCGTCTCGTTCACCGTCACGCCGGCCCTAGCCGGTAACTGGTCGCTGCGCTCGAATTGGAAGCCGCCGAACTTTATCGCGGCGTTCACGCGCGGCTTTGCGCGCCTGCGCTCCTGGTATGCCGATCGCGTTCTGCCCGGCGCGTTGCGCTATCCGATTCCGATCGTCATCGTGTGCGCGATCCTCACCGCCGCAGCGATCGCCCTGATTCCGCTGGGTATCATCGGCTTCGAATTCCAGCCCGCGCAAGATCGCGGCAACGTGTTCGTGCAGGTCCAGTTTCCCACCGGCACGCCGCTCACCACCACGGACGCCACCGTTCGCACGCTGACGACGCATTTCTTAGAGCTGCCGGACATCGACCGCATCACGTCGGTCTCCGGTGCGATGCAAGCCGGCTTCGGCGGCGCCGTGAACCTCGGCTCGAACGGCCAGATCACTGTGTTTCTCTTGGCCAACCGCACGCATTCGACCGATGAGCTCGCCCGCATGATGACGGGTATCGGGCGCAAGTACGCCGGCGGCGCGCGTGTGATCGCAATCCCGGCGACGGGAACGCGCGGCGGCAACGCGCAGCCGATCGACGTCACCGTCTCGACCACCCGCGGCGAGCCCGACGCGTACGCCGCGCAAGTGCTGCAGGCGCTCCAGGATACGCCGGGTACGGCGAACGTGAACAGTTCGGCGCTGCGCTTCACGCCGCAGCTCAACATCCAATTTAACCGCGACCGAGCTCGCGCGCTCGACGTCAACATCGGTTCGGCGGCAGAAGCGGTCCGCGCCGCATTCGGCGGCACGCTCGCGACCCAATTCGACACGGTCAACGGCACGAAGTACGTGCAGGTGCTCTATCCCATCGCCGATCAGACGAGCCTGAAAACACTCGAGTCGATCGCGCTGCGATCGAATACCGGCGCGATCGTGCATCTCGGCGATATCGCCGAGCTCGAAAATGCGCCCTCGCAGGCCTTGATCACACGCGTCAATCGCGAAACCGTGATTCACCTTGGTTCGAACGTGCAGCCGGGCTTTGCGCTCTCGACCGTGCAAGCCGACTTTCTCAAACGCGTGAAAGCACTGCACTTGCCGAACACCGTGCAGATCGGCGCGGCGGCCGGCGGCACCCAGCAGAACCTGGTGCAAACCGTCAACGGCTTGGGCTACGCGCTCATACTCTCGATTCTGCTCGTCTATCTCTTGATGGTTGCGCTCTACGATGCGTATCGCGCGCCGTTCGTGATCATGTTCGCCGTACCGGTCGCCGCGATCGGCGCCTTCGGGGGCCTCGCGCTGACGCACCAAAGCCTCAACCTCTACTCGCTCATCGGTGTGGTCATGCTCGTGGGCCTCGTCAGCAAGAACGGCATTCTGCTCGTCGACATGGCGCGTCATCGCGTCGCGGCCGGGCTCGACAAGGCGGCGGCGATCAAGGAATCCGCGCGCGAACGTTTCCGCCCGATCGTGATGACGACCGTCTCGATGATCGCCGGTATGACGCCGCTCGCGCTGGCGCTCGATCCGGGCTCGGTTGCGAAACGCTCGCTTGGAACCGTGGTGATCGGCGGCTTGGCGAGTTCGCTCGTGCTCACGCTCGTGCTCGTGCCGATCGTGTTCATCTGGCTTGCGCCCGGACCGCCGAAGAAAATCGCGCCGCTCGAACCAAGCAACGGCGATGCGTCCACACCCCAACTCGCGCTGGGGTCTCACTGATGTCGCTAACGCGTCTCTTCGTCGAGCGCCCCACCCTCGTGACGGTGTTTCTCGCGCTGGTGCTGCTCGCCGGCACGATCGGCGGCCTCTCGCTCGTGCAGCAGCAGTTCCCGAATACGAGCGTGCCGTCGATCCAAGTGCTCGTCACCTATCCCGGCGCGTCGACCACGGAGATGCGCGATGCGATCGTGCGTCCGCTCGAAGACCAACTCGCCGGCTCGCCGAACCTCGATCACCTCGAGACCTCGATTCAACCGGGCCAAGCCTCAATCGTCGCCGTCTTCCAGCTCTCGTCGAATCAGAACGACGATCTGGTCCAGGTTCAGGGCCGCGTGCAAAACGGTCAGCACTCGCTGCCCAACGACGTGCAAACGCCGCAGATCTCGATCTATAACCCGAGCGAAGCGGTCGTCGTCTCGCTCGTCTTGCGCTCGCGCTCGCTCGGACCGGGCGATCTCTCATCGCTCACCGTGAACAAAATCGTGCCGGCACTCGAACAACTCGAAGGCGTGTCGTTCGTGCAGCAAAACGGCACCGTCACGCCGTCGATTCAGGTCGCCGTCGATCCCCACCGGCTGAGTGCGTCGGGCTTCACGCTCACCGACGTCGTGAGTACGCTCACCAACAACAACGTCCGCGCGCCCGGCGGCATCCTCTACTCGCCCAATCGTGAGACCAACCTCGACGTACGGGGCGATATCCAGAGTCCCGCCAGCGTTGCGAACCTGCTGCTCGGCACGTCGAGCGCGGCGAGCACCGGCACGAACCCGTGGAGCACGCAATCGCGCCTGTTCCGCGTCGGCGACGTCGCCGACATCACCGACACCTACGAAACGCAGCGCGTCTACGCGTATTCCAACGGCATCCCGTGCGTCGAGCTCGATATCCAGAAGTCGGCCGGCACGAGCGAAGTGGAAACCTCGAAGCACATCCTGGCCGCGCTGCCGGGCCTGCGCCGCACCTACCCCGACGTGCAGTTCACGATCCTCAACGTCCAGTCAACCTATACCGAGCAGCAGCTCAGCGGCGTCATGCGCACGCTGGTCGAGGCGGTGATCTTCACCGGCATCGTNNCCGGCCTCGCTGCTCGTCACGCTCGCGGCGATGCGGCTGGCGAACTTCACCCTCGATACGGTGTCGCTGCTCGCCATGACGCTGATCATCGGCATCCTCGTCGATGACTCGATCGTCGTCTTGGAAAACGTCGAGCGGCACTTCCACCGCGGCGAGGGCCCCAAGGAAGCCGCCATCAGCGGCCGATTGGAAATCGGCGTGGCGGCGATCGTGATCACGCTCGTCGACGTCGTCGTGTTCTTGCCGATCTCGTTCTTGCCCGGTTCGGTCGGCCTGTTCTTGCGCGAGTTCGGTCTCGTGGTGACGGTCGCCACGCTGACGTCGCTATTCGTCTCGTTCACGGTCACGCCGTCGCTCGCCGGCCGCTGGGCGCTGCTCTCGAAGTGGCGTCCGTGGGGGATCATCGAACGCTTCAGCGACGGCTTCGAGCGCGCGCGTTCGACCTACGTGAACCGCGTGCTCCAGTGGGCGCTCGCGCGGCGCGTGCTCATCGCGGTGATCTCGGGCCTCTCGCTCATCGTTGCGATCGCGCTGATTCCGCTGGGCTTCGTCGGCTTCGAGTACATCCCGCCGGTCGACCGCGGCCAGATCTATCTCACGCTGACCTTCCCGAGCGGCACGCCGCTCGATACGACGCGGCGCGGGCTACTCGCCGTCGAAAGCGCCATCGACGACACGCCCGACGTGCAAGCCGAATCGTCGATGGCCGGTGCGTACCTCGGCCAACTCAGCGGCTATATCAGCAACGGTTCGATCGGCCAGATGAACATCTTTTTGCGCGACGCCCGTTCGCACAACACGGCGTACTGGGCCGATAGCTTCCAACGCACGGCAAAGCGCATCGTTCCCGGTGCGACGGTGGTCGCGGTTCCCGCAACGGATATCGCGGGCGGCAACGCGCAGCCGATCGACGAGGTCGTCTCGAGCGTCGACGGCTTGCCGGAACCCTACGCACGCACGGTGGCGGCGGCGCTCGCCGCAACGCCGGGCGCGATCGACGTGACGACCTCGGCGGCCGCCGACGCACCGCAAGTCAACGTCGAGTTCAACCGCGACCGCGCGCGGGCGCTCAACGCGAGCATCGGCACGGCTTCCACCGCCGTGCGCGCCGCGTTCGGCGGCGACCTGGCAACGCAGTTCACCGGCGCCGACGGCCTCAAGGACGTTCTCGTCACCTATCCGCAAGCGGCGCAAACCTCGCTCTCGGCGATCGAAGCGATCCCGATCCGCGCCGGCGGCGGCGCGATCGTGCGC
Organism: Candidatus Lustribacter telmatis; assembly: GCA_003164045.1. GTDB lineage: Bacteria > Vulcanimicrobiota > Vulcanimicrobiia > Vulcanimicrobiales > Vulcanimicrobiaceae > Lustribacter > Lustribacter telmatis. The sequence goes on along the minus strand of PLRU01000020.1, from coordinate 3,319 downwards.
GTCGGCGATATCGCGACGCTCGTGCAAGCGCCCGCGCCGTCGATGATCATGCGCATCAACCGCCAAACCGTCGTCTACGTCGGGGCGAACATCGCGCCCGGCGCAACGCTCTCGAACGTCCAAAATGCGTTCTCGAAACGCTTACGCGACCTGAAACTCCCGGCAACGGTAACCGTCGGCGCGTCGGCGGGCGGCAACGAACAAGCCGTCGGCGACACCGTGATCGGCATGACGTTCGCGCTGCTGCTTTCGGTCGCGCTCGTCTATCTGCTCATGGTCGCGCTCTACAACAGCTACCGCACGCCGTTCATCATTATGTTCGCCGTACCGGTTGCGGTCGTCGGCGCGCTGGGTTCGCTCGCGCTGACCCACCAAACGCTGAACCTGTTCTCGCTCATCGGTTCCGTGCTGTTGATCGGCCTCGTCACGAAGAACGGTATCCTGTTGGTCGACTTCGCCAACATGCGCCGCCGCGACGGCCTCGACCGTACCGCCGCGATCCGCGAAGCGGCGCGCGAACGATTCCGCCCGATCATGATGACGACCGTCGCCATGATCGCCGGCATGATTCCGCTGGCGTTCGTGCTCGATCCCGGCGCCCAAGCCGCGCGTTCGCTCGGCACGGTCGTCATCGGCGGCCTGCTCAGTTCGCTCCTGCTGACTCTCGTGCTGGTCCCGGTCGTGTACCTCGCCGTCTCACCTGCAGGGCGCCCTGATGCCGAACCCGAGCCGGTAAACCCGACAAGAACGCCGGTATTCATCCCATAGTGGCATTTTCTGTATCAAACCAAGCAAAGTCGTGCTCGGTACCGGCGTAGAATAGCTAGTTGCATGAGTGACACGCTGAACGAGGCGGAAAGTCCGCCGGCCCCGTTAACGACACCGGCCGAGCGCTTGCCGCTCCCGACCGACGGCGAAGTCGCGTCGAGCAACATGGACAACGTCGCCAATGTGGCCGACTGGACCGCCGCCAAGGTTCTTGCCGAGCACCTCTTCGCGCGCGGCACCGAAAAGATCGGCGGCGTGGAATATGCCGTCGGCTACCAACTCGCCCACGGCCTCACCGGCGGCGACATCGTCGATGTCTACCATTTTGACAACGACGCGGCATCGTTCTGTATCGCCGACATCTCCGGCAAAGGCACCGAGGCTGCCGTTCACGCAGCTCTGGTGAAGTACGGGGTCCGGGCCTATGCCTCGCAAGGACTCACACCGGAACGCGTGCTGCGAGCACTTGACCGGCTGTATCTCGAGGACTGCGCGTTTGAGAAGAGCGAATCGTTCGCGTCGGTATTCTTCGGCCTGGTCGATTCAACGCGGCGCATCATGCAGTACGCGTCCGGCGGCCACGAACCGGCCGCGATCATCGTACCGGGCGAGCGCGCGAAGACGATCGCTCCAACCGCGCCGCTGATCGGCGTTTTCGACGACCAGCACCACCTCTTCAGGCAAGGCTTCGTGGACTTACCGCCGGGAACGGTCTTCGTCGCGACGACCGACGGCATCACGGAGGCGCGCGCCCCCGACGGTTCGTTCTTCGGCATGGAAGGCTTCATCAGGATCATCGAAGCGCATGCAAAAGACCAGGTTCACGAGATCGTGCGCGCACTCATCGACGGCGCCCGCAAATTCAGCGAGGACAACCTCCGCGACGACATCGCAGTAGTAGCCGCCCGCTTTATGTAGCGGAGTACACACCTCGCGCCTACGCGCTCGGCCTCTCGCGGAAGCGTCCCGGGCAGGGAGTAGACACCTAGCGCCTACGCGCTGCGCTTCTCGCGGAAGCGTCCGGGGCAAGAAGTAAACACCTCGCGCCTACGCGCTCGGCCTCTCGCGGCAACGTCACTGCAAAAGCGTGTGGCTGTCATTTTATTTGTCATCCAGAGCGCAGCGCCGCAGGCGCGTAGTCGAAGGACAGCCGCAATCGTTGTTGCTGAGTGGCTGCACCTCGACTACGGTTCGCTAACGCGAACCTGCGCTCGGCATGACATAGGGACACGCTCTCTCGATAGGCTCGGGGGTCTTTAAGCCGCCGCTCCGTCCACATCCCAGAGTACGACGTGACCGGGGCCTTGCACAACGATCTCCTCGCCGGCATCGATGCGCGCCGCATCACCGGCTTCGAGTCGTTGCACGCCGTCTTTGCCGCTCACGGAAACTGCCGGACTGCCTTCGGCGACGAACAAGAACGCGCGCCGTCCGGGCGCCGTCGTGTGCCGCACTTCAACGCCCGGTTCGATCTCCGCCGCGCTGAACGTCGCGTCGGCGTCAAGCCGGATCTGCGCATCCACCCCGGTCTGGCCCGACGCGATCGTGAGCCAGCGATCGCGCAGTTGTTCTGCGCTGAAGCTATGCTGTCCGTACGCCGGCGCGATGCCGGCATGCTGCGGCAGCACCCACATCTGCACNNTTGCCCATGCTGTCTTTGTGCTCGAGTTTGCCGTCGAGCACGTAGGTGACGATGTCCATGTCGCGATGCGGGTGCGTCGGGAATCCTTGGCCGGCCGCGATGCGGTCGTCGTTGAACACCCGCAGCGCGCCCCACTGCATGCGCTTGGGATCGTAGTAGTCGGCGAAGCTGAAGCTATGCGCGGTCTTCAGCCAGCCGTGGTCGCCTTGATACCGGTCCGCGCTACGTTGGATTTCCACTGGGATGAACCTATTTTTCTTGCGTTGCCGAGATTTCGATGGTGATGTCGACGTCGTCGCCGAGCATGACGCCGCCCGTTTCGAGCGGTGCGTTGAAGTTGACGCCGAAATCTTTGCGGTTGATGCGGGTGGTGACGCTGTAACCGACGCGGAAATTGCCCCACGGATCGGTCGTGGTTCCGCCCACTTCACCTTTGAGCGTGACGCTCTTGGTGACGTCGCGAATCGTCAGGTCGCCGGTTGCGGCGAATTCGCTGCCGCTGCCGGTGACCGACGTGCTGATGAACGTGATCCGCGGATACTTGTCGGTGTCGAAGAAGTCGGCCGACTTCAAATGCACGTCGCGCTTGTCTTGACGCGTGCTGACGGTGGTCGCGTCGATCGAGGCCTCGATCTTCGTCGGGACCTCGCCCGTGGGGCCGAGGGTGATCTTACCGGTGAAGCCCGTGAAGTAGCCACGGACCTTCGAGATCATGAGGTGGCGGACGGCAAAGCCGACCTCGGAGTGGGCCGGGTCGATTGCATACGTCCGGGACGTAGTGGTGGTTTCCATAGCCGTAGTGTACCCACAGTCAAGCAAGCCAGGAAGAGCGTCATCTATCATGGGGATAGCAGCCACCAGGATAGCGGCCGGTCCGGAAACCGCCGTCCTCGACCCCGAAGACGACGC
>PLRU01000093.1 GCA_003164045.1 Candidatus Lustribacter telmatis | reverse complement strand
GCTCCATGGAGACACGCAATGATCATCCGGCTCTTTCTCACCCTCGCACTCTCGATCGGCGCGCTCGCGCTGTCGTCGCCGTCCGTCAACGCGGCGCCCACGCCGGTTCCCGGCGGCGCGAATCAACTCACCGGCGTTAGCGGCGGCCTGACGTCAACGCTCTTCAACGGCAAGTTGCGCATCCGCAAGATGCAATTGCGCCCCGCGACCGCGACCGAAGCTTCGCCAAACGCCGGACAGACCGCGGTGGCGTTCGTATATATCGTTTCCAACGGCACATCCGGCGCGCGGTCGGGGAACTTCAGCGCAAGTATGGTCGATAGCGACGGCGTTGCGGTCAACGGTCACCCGACGAGCGTGTACAGCGCGTACTACTCGCTGCAGCCCGGCGTGCCGGCGCGCGGCACGATCGCGTTCGTGCTCGATAGCGGGTTCACGCCGGTGAAGATTCTCCTCACCGACGGAAACGGACCGGCCTTCCGCATCAACTTGAAGCCGGCCGACCTACCGGCAAAACCGGCGCCGTAATCGCTTAGCGGGGGCGGCCGCTCTTGCTCGGCGGCAACGAACGGAATTCGCGTCGCGGTGAAGAGCTTGCAGTTGCCGGTGCGTTGCGCGGCGGACGCGGCGAGCGCTGACGCTGTGCGCCCGGAACGTCGTCGGTGTAGCGGACGGGATTCTGCGTGACCGGCGGGAGGGCGGGCGTCTTCGAGCGATCGAGCCGTTTGCCGAGCGTTTTCTCGATCTGCGCGAAGTACTTCTCTTCATCGGCAGCAACGAACGTGATCGCATCGCCGGTTGCCGAAGCGCGCGCGGTACGGCCGACGCGGTGAACGTAATCTTCGGGAACCATCGGCACGTCGAAATTGATCACGTGTCCGAGCTCGGCGATGTCGATGCCGCGGGCCGCGATATCGGTCGCGACCAATACGCGGAATTTCCCGCGCTTGAAGTCTTGCAACGCGCGCGTGCGCTGGGCTTGCGAACGGTCGCCGTGAATGCGGTCGGCTGGAATGTCTTGCTTGAGCAGATGTGCCGCGAGACGGTTGGCACGCGCCTTGGTGCGCGTGAACACAATCGCGCTGAAGATGTCGTTGTCTTTGAGCAGTTCGGTGAGCAGATCGTTCTTCTGCATCTGGCCGACGCTGTATACCGTCTGCGTGATGCCGACGGCCGGACCCTTGGCGGGCGCAAGGTCGACGCGCTGCGGGTTCTGCAACATGTCTTTGCTGAGCGCGGCAATTTCCGGCGGGATCGTGGCGGAGAAGAAGAGCGTCTGACGTTTGGTCGGCAGCACGCGCAGAATGCGGCGCACCGTGGGCAGGAAGCCCATGTCGAGCATGCGATCCGCTTCGTCGATGACGAGAAACGAGATGTTGTCGAGCGAGGCGGTTTTTTGCGCGAGATGATCGAGCAAACGGCCGGGCGTTGCGACGATGATGTCGGTGCCGCGCTTGAACGCTGCGGCTTGCTGGCCGAAACCGACGCCGCCGTACACGGCCGCAACTTTGACGTTGGTGTGTTTGGCAAACGCGGTGAGGTGCGCGGTGATTTGCGCGGCGAGTTCCCGCGTCGGTGCGAGAATGAGAGCGCGCGTTGTGCCGCGCGGCATGTCCATCAGCATTTGCACGAGCGGCAACCCGAAGGCGGCCGACTTGCCGCTGCCGGTGGCAGCGCTGCCGAGAACGTCGCGTCCGGCGAGTGCGGGCGGAATCGCTGCGCTCTGAACCGGGGTGGGTTCGGTGAACCCGAGGTCGTGCACGGCACGAAGAAGCTGCGGTCGCAGCCCGAGGCTATCGAAGGTAGAGATGATCGTTCGTCTTTCGAAAATTGCGCAATTGATCGGCAAAAAAGAACGAACGATCGCGCGGGTGACATGTCATCTTCTCACGCCTGGCTGTGTACGTCAACGGGCGAAGTCGCAGTTGACGCTCAGTCGTAAATGCCGCGAATGCTCCAGGCATGCCGTTCGTGCGCGATGCGAACGAGCGAGCCGTCGTCGAGCAGAACGTCGTACTCATCGCGCGCGAGCGGCTCGCCGGCTCCAGTTGCGCCCGCCCACCAGCCCTCTTCCACGCGCCATGGACCGGCCGCATCGAGCACCGTTTGCGCCGGCGTGCCGACGAATCGCGGCGTGCCGCCGATAACGCGCACCGCCACCGGCTGCGGCGCGAGCGGCCGGAATTGCAGGGTCGCGGTCTGCGGCAAGGGGGCGATCGCCGCAGTGCTCCAGGTGGTGCTCACCAGCGGCTCGAGGGTGAACGGATCGTGGGCAAAGCGCCGTTCGACGCGCGGGCCGGTGAGGATCCGGGTGCGCCGCGCGCCCCCCTCGCCCAATGCCGCATCGAGCCGCGCCAGCACGATGCCGAGCGCATCGGGGTCGGGATCGCTGCCCGCAAAGAGCGCCAGCGGCACGCCGCCGTCCTCGAGGCCCTCGGCCACCAGGCGCAGGCCCACGACCGGGGCGTCGAGCGTGATGCCCTCGAGCCGCGCGCGCAGCAAGTCGAAGAGCGTGCCCGGCACGGCGGTCGGCTGGGCGACCCGGGTGGTCAGCTCACGCACGTCGCCGTTCTCGCACTCGAGCGCGAACACGAGCCGCCCGGCGCGCTTTCCGGCGGCGCCCAGATCATCGACGACCCGCGCGACCAGCGACCGCAGCGCGAAGAGCACCGCCTCCTCGGAAGTCGCCTCGCCCTCGCCGTAGCTGCTGCGGTCGATCCGCAGCGCGCGCGCCCGCGGCCGCAGCCGGCGGCGATCGACCCCGTGCGCCCACTCGTGCCACTGCGCGGCCGCCGGCCCGAAGCGTCGCACGAACGGCCCATGCGGCAGCGCAGCCAGCTCGCCGAGCGTCCGGATCCCGAGCAGCCGCAGGCGGTCGCAGACGTCGTCCCCGCAGTCTAGCTGCTCGAGCGGAAACGCCGTGAGGAAGGCTGCCGGATCGCCGTCGCAGATCGCCCCGTCGCCGAGCATGGCGGCGGCGAGCGCCACGAACGGATTGGGTCCGAGGCCGACCCGCAACGGCAGATCGAACCCGGCCAGCGCGTTACGGACGGCCGCGATCCAGCCGTAGGCGCTGCCCTCGATGCCGTGCATCTCGAGGAAGGCCCGCCCCCAACCGGCATCCTCGACCAGCGGCGAGGCCGCGTCGAGCGCCTCGAGGACGTCGTACCAGATCGCGGCGTCCCGCTCGCGGTCGTCGACCACCGTCCGCGCCTCGTTGGCCACCGCCTGCGCCTGAACGAGCGTCATCCCGGGCCGCACCCCGAGTGCCGCCGCCGGCAGCGAACAATCGACCACCCGGCCCCGCTCGAGCTTGTCGGCGACGATCACCGGCGCGTCGAGCGCGACGGCTTGGGTTAGCCTGGCGACGGCCAGCCGGAACGCCGGAATCCAGACGCAGATGATCGGCATGGGGCGCCGATTGTATCGAACATATGTTCGATAGTCAAGGTTCGCACAATGATTCTCCCTACCGCGGGCGTCAATCGTAGTAATAATATGAATCCCGCTCGAACCGGCGTCGTGCCGGCGGTGTGCCGTGCCGTGATCGGCGTAACCGTGCTCGTCGCCGTCGGCGTCCAGTTCGCGGCACTAACGCCACAAGCGAATTTTCAGCCGGCGAATTTTTTCAGTTACTTCACGAACCTGACCAATATCTTCGCCGCGCTCGTGTTCATGTATGTCGCGCTAACTTTCGGCAAGTCGTCGCGTGGGCTGGATGTCGTGCGCGGGGCGGCGACGCTGTGTTTAGGATTGACCGGCGTCGTCTTTTCGCTGTTGCTTGCAAATGTTGAATCCGACATCATCCCATGGGTTAACGTCATCGTTCACTACGTCATGCCGGTCGCGGTCGTTGCCGATTGGATCATCGATCCTCCGCATCGGCGGCTCACGCTTCGCGATGCCGGTTTCTGGCTCATCATCCCACTAGCGTATGTCATCTACACGCTGGTCCGTGGTTCGATCGTGCACTGGTATCCGTATCCGTTTCTGAACGTGGACGCCATCGGCAGCGCGACGGTCGGCGTCTACGTTGCCGCGATCTTCGTCTTCACGGTGATGTTCGCAGCGCTCGTTCTGGTGACGGGCAATGCGTTGCAAGCACGCCGCAGCGCGTGAAGGCTGCCGACGGGATCAGCCGGACGACCACGCTTATCTTTGCCGTGGCCGCCGGTGTTGCGGTCGCGAACATCTATTATTTGCAGCCGATCTTGGCCGTTATCGCAAGCGATCTGCACGCCACGCCGCGGACGGTCGGGTTCGTTGCGTCGGCGCTGCAAGTCGGATATGCGATCGGCATCCTCGCGTTTGTGCCGCTGGGCGATCTCGTTCAGCGGCGCGGGCTGATCGTCGGGCTCTTCAGCGTTGCGGCGGTCTGCCTTGCGTGCGCGTCGGCGGCGGCGAATATTACGCTGCTGGCGCTGGCGATTTGTGCGGTGGGCATCGCGACGACGGCGCCGCAGATCTTGCAGCCGTTTGCGGCCGACTTGGCGCTGCCGAACGAACGCGGGCGCGTGGTCGGAACGATTCAGGTGGGGCTGATCATCGGGACGGTATTCGCGCGAGCGGTAAGCGGCCTGCTCGGTGCGTATGCCGGATGGCGGAGCGTGTTTCTCTTCGCCGCCATCCTCACGGGGATTTCGGCGATCGTGCTGGTGCGGGCGATTCCGCTGCACGATTCGCCGGTGCGGATGCGCTATCGCCACTTGATCGGGAGTATGCCGGGACTCGTTTTGGCGCATCCGGAGTTACGCGTCTCGATGGCCATCGGGTTCATCATCTTCGCGGTGTTCACGGGCTTATGGACGATCCTCGCCTTTCACATCCGCAACCTCGGATACGGAAGCGACGTGGTGGGCTACGTCGGGCTCATCTCGATCGTCGGCGTGCTGACGGCCGGCCGCATCGGCAGTCTCGGCGATCGCCGCGGCACGCTGGTGACCGGCACGATCGGTTGGCTCGTTTCGACGTTTTCGTTCGTGTTGTTCGCGCTCTTCGGGAACACGCTCGTTGGGCTAACGGTCGGCATGGCGGTGTTCGCGCTCGGCGTGCAGGCAACGCAGATCTCAAACCAAGTGCGCATCTTTGGCATCAGCGATGAAGCACGCAGCCGGCTCAACACGATCTTCATCTTTGCCACGTACGCCGGCGGCGCGTATGGGTCGTTCGCGTTCGCGTGGGTGTTTCAAGAATCCGGATGGCTCGGCGTATCGTTGCTGTGCCTCGCGCATATGATTCCGTTGGGCCTCGTTTTACTCTGGTTTCGCAGCGTGCAATACAAGGCTGCGGCGGCGAGCTAACCCTCGGCGATGCCCGTCAGGCGCAAATAGTAGCGCCACATCGCTTCGGTGCGGTTCGAGTTGACCGGTTTCTTCGCCGCATCCGGCCGCGTAGCAAACGTCGCGATGTCCTCATCGGAAATCGGCCGCGGCTCGCCGAGCTGGCGCGCGCGATAATTCATCTCCGCTAGTTCGTTGAGCGAGATCGCGCGTAGCGCGGCTTCCTCGATACTCGTTCCGGCAGCGGTGATCCCGTGACCGCGCATCAGGCACACGTTCTTCGAACCGAGCGCCGCGGCCAGGTCGTGGCCCAAATGCGGGTTCGAAATGAGCACGCTGCGGTCGTAGGTGGGAATGCCGTCGATCGCGAGCTTCAACGCCGACGGATCGTACGCGCCGAAGATCGGCAGCAACGGCACGTCGGCGATCGTGAACAGTACGACGGTGGCGGGATGCACGTGCACGACCGACGTCACGTCGCTGCGCGCCCGATACACTTCCGTATGGATGAAAACTTCTTGCGGTGGAAACAAGCCGTCCTTTACGCCGGCCGCAACGTCACCGTCGGGCGCCACTTCGATAATCTCCGCGGGTGTGGTATACCGCACGCCGGCTTCGGCCGGTCCGCGCGCGCGGATGAGCAGATTATCCGAATCGGGGACGCGCACGCTGAGATGACCGGTGTTGCCGGTGGCGAGCCCCAGGACCCCGAGGACCCGGCACGCATCGGCCAAGCGTTGACGCAGATCCATCACGGGGCCCGGCTCGAACGTACTCATCGTGTCCGGCCTTCGCACGGCGGCATGGGTGAACCCGCCGTGCGGCGCAGATGAAGGCGGGCTGAATCGGCGATGAAAGTTCGTTAACGGACCGCATGCGCGCGCCGCAATTTACGTAGACTTCAACAGCACTACCTTCGCCCGCTTGGAGTCACACCAATCATGCGTATCGCATCCGTTATCGCCGCCACCGCACTCGTCGCCCTCATTCCGCTGGCCGTTAGCGCCGGCGAGGTCGAAAATCGCATTCACAACGAGAACGCCCGCATCGATCAAGGCATCCGCAANNCCTCTCCAACCGCATCTACTTCGACAAGCACAACGAGAGCCGGCAATAGGGCGCTCGGTCGGCCGCTCCCGCAAATGCTTCGCCGTTCTGGAGAGACGGCGGAGTGTTGTGGGTATGTGTGTATGCGGTGACCATTCGCGAACCCAAAGTCTCACGCGAGAAACCGCTACGGGTGACCTCGCTAAACCCCGTGCGCGACGCGAAGACGATCGGTCACGACGTCGGGGTTTCCCGGGTCACGCTGGAAGAAAAAAACACGGCGCTACGGCATCGCTTCATTCGCTTGCTCGCTGACGGTGAATCGGTTGCCATCGCGGAAGCCGAGCGAGAAAACCGCATCGCGCAGTTGCTCAACCAATTGAAGTGGGCCTACGACGGGATCGCCGACGATATCCTCGCACTCGAAGCGGCCCAAGAGGGCCCCGAGCGCCGCGATCAGCTCCTGCGCGAAGCGCTCGACGAACTCGCCACGATGGCTGAGCTCTCGACCGGCGTGGTGTTCTCGACCGATGCTCCGTGGCGTCTGGCCCTCGACGCGCTCCGTGGTTATATCGAGCGGCTCATAACGAGTCCGCTGATCAACGCCCTCACGCTCGCCGATATCGATCTCGCGCTCCAACGGATCGAACGCATCGAAAAAACGGCCATGAGCGCTCTGCGGAGTTACTTCGGCTATATCAACGCCTAGCGGCCAAATCGAAGCAGGCGCGCCCACCGCCTTGCTCGCATCGAACCCGGGTGAATCTTTGGACTGTTAAGGAAGTTCGGCGCCCCACGTCGGCCGACCAAATCACGGAATGGCGTGACGGTTATGCGTGGCTTGCCGGCGGCACGTGGCTCTTCTCCGAGCCGCAAATCCATACGCACACGCTGATCGATCTCGAAGATTTCAAGTGGAAGTCGATCGATGCGTCCGCCAGCGGCCTCGAGCTTGCGGCGACGTGCAAGATCGTCGAGATCTACAACTTCAAGCCGCCGGCGGAATGGCTCGCAGGCCCACTGCTGCGCGAGTGCTGCGATGCGTTTCTGGCCTCGTTCAAGATTTGGAACGCCTCGACCATCGGCGGCAACATATGCATGTCGCTGCCGGCCGGGCCGATGATCTCGCTGACCGCCGCGCTCGAAGCGACGCTCACGCTCTGGCCGCGCGATGGCGAGCCGCGCAAGGTGCGCGTCGTCGACTTCGTCACCGGCAATAACAAGAACGTCCTCGCGCCGGGCGAGTTGATCCGCAACATTCACATTCCAGCCGAGGCGCTCGCCAAGCACGTTGCGTTCCGGCGTTCGTCGCTTACGCATCTGGGCCGTTCGAACGTGCTCTTGATCGGAACGCGCTCCACCGTCGACGGGTCGCTCGTCCTCACGGTCACGGCCGCCACCGTCAAGCCGTTTCAAGTGAAATTCGATACGTATCCGAACGCGACCCAAATGCGGCACGCGATCGATGCGTTGATTCCCGATGCGGATTATCACACCGACGTGCACGGTACCCCGCACTACCGGCGCCATCTCACCCACTACTATGCGGAGCAAATCCGCTTGGAACTCGAAGCGAAAGCCCCGCGCGCATGAACTACAAAGTCAACGGCAAAACATACTCGGCCGAACCCGATCCCGGTCAGTGTCTGCGCACGTTCTTGCGCGACCTCGGGATGTACGGCGTCAAGAAGGGCTGCGACGCCGGCGACTGCGGCGCGTGCACCGTGTTGATGGACGGCACGCCGTTCCATAGCTGCCTCGTCCCCGCATTCCGCGGCGCCGGGCGCGAAATCACGACGATCGAGGGGATGGCAAAAGAAAACGGCGAGCTGCACCCGATGCAGCAGGCGTTTCTCGATGCGCCCGCCTTCCAATGCGGCTACTGTACGGCCGGCATGATCTTGACCACGTCCACGTTCGACGACGAGAAGAAGGCCAATCTCCCACGCAGTCTCAAAGGCAATCTCTGCCGCTGCACGGGCTATCGCAGCATCGCTGACGCCATCGAGGGCAAAGCGTCAACCGAAGCGGACGTTGCCGGCAGCGCGCTCGGGGCGAGCCTGCACAACCCGTTCGGCCACGATATCGTCACCGGACACGCGCGCTACACGCTCGATATTCCGCCGCCCGATGGCTTGCTGCATCTCAAGGTGCTGCGGTCGGTGCACGCCCACGCGCGTATCCGCTCGATCGACAAAACGAAAGCGCTCGCCGTTCCCGGCGTCGTCGACGTGTACACGTGGGAAGACGTTCCGCGTAAGCTCTACAGCTCGGCGCTGCACGAAGATCATCTGGTCGATCCCGACGACATGTACATCCTCGACAACGTCATGCGGTTCGTCGGTCAGCGCGTCGCGGCGGTCGTTGCCGAAAACGAAGGCGCGGCCGAAGAGGGCTGCCGCGCGCTCGAAGTCGATTACGAAGTGTTGCCGCACGTCTTCGATCCCGAACGCGCAATGGAACCCGGTGCGCCGGTGCTCCACGATAAGGGCCGCAATGCCGGCGGAATGGGTCCCAAGCCGAACGTCTACCTCGATCTTCACGGCGAAGTTGGCAGTATTGCCGCCGGCTTCAAAGCGGCCGAGGTCGTGCACGAACGGACGTATTCCACCAGCCGCATGCAGCACGTCCATCTCGAAACCCACGCGTCGCTCGCGTGGCGAAGCGACGACGGACGCCTCCAAGTGCGGACGAGTTCGCAAGCGCCGTTCATCGTCCAAACCAAACTCGCGTATCTCTTCGGTATGTATCAGCGCGACATTCACGTGTTCACCGAGCGCGTCGGCGGCGGCTTCGGCGGCAAACAAGAAATGGTCACCGAGGATCTGGCGGTACTCGGAACGATCAAAACGGGACGCCCCGTCATGTGGGAATACACCCGTCCCGAACAGTTCACGTCGGCGACGACGCGCCATCAGATGACGACGCACGTCAAGCTCGGTGCAAAAAAAGACGGCACGCTCACCGCGCTGCAAGTCCGAGTCGTGTCCAATACCGGCGCATACGGCAATCACGGCGGCGAAACGCTCGGCGCGTCGCTCGGCGGCCCGCTCGCGATCTATCGTTGTCCGAACAAGAAGGCCGACGGTTACGCCGTTTACACGAACATGGTGCCCGGCGGCGGTTTCCGCGGCTATGGTTCGTCGCAGACGTGTTACGCGATCGAATGTGCGATGGATGAGTTGGCGATCGCGCTGAAGATGGACCCGTTCGCGCTGCGCCGCAAGAACATCGTTAAGCCGGGCGACTTGATCGAATCGGTCTGGCACGATCCCTCGGATGCAAGTTTCGGCAGCTACGGACTCGACGAATGCATCGACGTCGTTGAGAAAGCGCTCGCGAGCGGTCGCGGTCAAGCGAAGCCGGATGGCGACGACTGGCTCGAAGGGACGGGTGTCGCGCTCGCGATGCTCGAGAGCGGACCGCCGACCGAGCATCGTTCTGGAGCAAAGGTCGAACTGCGCGCCGACGGCACGTACCATCTTGCCGTCGGCACCACCGAGATGGGCAACGGCTCGACCACCTCGCACCGGCAGATGGCCGCTGCCGTTCTCGGGTCGCAAGCCGGCCAAATCGACATCATCAACGCCGATACCGACCAGACGCCCTACGACACCGGCACCTTCGCCAGTACGGGCACAGTCGTTGCCGGTAAGGCCGTCGTGCTCGCAGCGGAAGCACTTCGCGATCGGATCAACGAGTTCGCATCGCGCCAGCTCGGCGTGCCCTTGGCGGATTGCCGCCTCGAAGCCGATGCCGTCGTCGCCGGATCGAAGCGCATGTCGCTCGTCGACCTGCACGCGGCCTCCGAGAACTCCAACTATGCACTCGACGCAATTCGCAAAGGCTACCTCTCACCGCGCACGATCGCGTTCAACGCGCACGGCGTGCGTCTCGCGGTGCACAAGTTCACTGGCGAGATTGCGATCCTGCATAGCGTGCACTGCGCCGACATCGGCGTGCGCATCAACCCCGAGCAGTGCCACGGCCAAGTCGACGGCGCGATCGCGCAAGGCTTCGGCTGGGCGCTCTACGAGCACATGGCCTACGACGACACCGGCACGATGCTAAATCCCACCCTGCGCAACTACCGCATCCCGGCGTTCGCCGACGTGCCGCGCAGCGAGGTCTATTTCGCCGATACGCACGATACGATCGGACCGCTCGGAGCGAAGGCCCAGGGCGAATCCGCGATCAATCCGGTTTCTCCGGCGGTCGCTAACGCGATTGCGCAAGCAACCGGTATACGGTTCCCGAACATCCCGTTTGCGCCCGACGTGGTTGCCGACAAACTTAACGCATAAGAAGCAGCGATGGGAAGATTAGACGACCGCTCGATCATTGTAACGGGTGCCGCGCAGGGCATCGGCGCGACCTACGCTAAGGCGCTCGCCGCGGAAGGCGCACGCGTAACGCTCTGCGATCTCACCGAGCCGCGCAGCGTGGCCGACGAAATTCGCGCTGCCGGCGGCCAGGCGATCAGCATGGTTACCGACGTCACGTCATCCTCCGCCGTTGCCGCGATGGTGAAGGCGACGGTCGCTGCTTACGGTACGGTGCACGGCCTCGTGAACAACGCGGCGATGTTCGGCTCGCTCAAGCTGCAGCCGTTCATGGACATCGAGTCGGACGAGTGGGACAAGGTCATGGCGGTGAACACCCGAGGCGTGTTCGAGTGCGTGAAAGCGGTCGTGCCGATCATGCGCAACCAGAAGTACGGCAAGATCATCAACATCGCGTCGGGCACGCTCTTCAAAGGGACGCCACACTTACTGCACTACGTGGCCTCCAAAGGTGCGGTCGTCGCGATGACGCGCGTGATGGCGCGCGAACTCGGCGGCGACAACATTCTCGTCAATTGCATCGCACCCGGACTCACGCTGAGCCCCGCCGTGCAGGCGAGCTATTCGCTGGCCGAAATCGAGGCCAACAAGGCCACCCGCGCGCTCAAACGCGAAGAAGAGCCCGAAGATATCATCGGCGCCCTGATCTTCTTCGCCTCAGCCGAGAGCGATTTCATCACCGGCCAAACGCTGTTAGTCGACGGCGGCTCGGTGATGCACTAGCGGCTAACCGCATCTTGCGGTGAGAATGCCTTCGCGATGATCTGATACTTGGCTGAAAAGGCGATGACCGGCTCGATCTGACTTGGATCCAGGTTCTCAGCGTAGGGCGTTCGGAAATTTTTAAGCGCTTTGAGTCCCTCCGGCGTAAGCTTCGCCGCTTTCATGAGAATTTGGCCCGACAGATCTTGGTGCGAGTTCGCCCAGCGCGCCGTTTCGATGATGGCGCTTGAGAAGCGCTTCACGAGGTCCGGATTTGCGGTGGCCCACGATTTCGTTGTGATGAATCCCGATGCTAGGAAACGGCTCGCGATGGCGTCGTACGGATAGCCTAAAGCGCGCGTCACCGCTTGGGGCGTCCCAAACGTCGGATCGTTGCCGAGAACGCCGCTTGCCGCATCGACGCGATGTTGCACGAGCGCCTCAGCCATGAGCGGCAACGGCATTTCGAGCCATTTGATCGTCGATGAATCACCGCCATGCTGGTCGATCCAGGCGGACGCGGTGATCTGGGTGATGCCCTTGAGTCCGTCGCACGCGATGGTCTTTCCGTTCAGGTCCTTACCCGTCTTGTACGGCGCATCTTTGAGCACGAACAACGTTTGGTTCGGAGATGTCGAGAGATAGAGCGCTGCCGGCGCGATGAGGGTTACCGGTATGCCCTTTGCGTAGGCCGTTACGAACGAGAAGAGATTGGTAAAGCCAATATTGAGCGCGCCGGATGCCACGGCGGCGACGATGGCGCCGCCGTTCGTCATCGGCGTCAACGCGACGTCGAGACCGGCCTTGCGGAAAAATCCTTGGTCTTGCGCGTAGAACACCTCGGCCCCGTTGTCGATGGGAATCGTGCCGACGCGCACGGCGGGAAGTGGCTGTGCTTCACCGCTGCGCGTCGCGGCGAAAGCGTAGGCCGCGGTCAGCGCCGCGAAGCGGGAACGTCTCATATCAATTCACTCGCACTAGTAGCGCTTGTTNNGGCGAGATCGTACTCGTGCTCGACGTCGCGAACGAACGCGAAGGCGCCCATCGCCATGAATAGCTCCGGCACCGAGATCGACTGCACCGCACAAACGGTCGAGTTATTGCTCGAGCAGTCGTCGATTCCGTCGAGCGAGTTCGTGCCGCGGGTAGCGTTCGCGCTGAGGAACGAGCGCAGGCTCAGCAGCTTCGAGCCGCCGCCGAAGGTGAGATGGATCTTCGCGAGACCGGGATCGGCGACGTAGACGCTCTTGACCACTTGCGTCACGATCGTGCCGTCGTTGCGAATGAGCTTCTCGGGCCGGGCCGTGTCGAAGATCTCGGCGATGTTCGAATCGTAGTAGAAGAGCGCTGCCGACGCACCGGGACCGGCGCCCGGATTGCCGCCGCGCGGGATCGGCATCACGTCGTCGTCCGGATAGCCGTAGCTGCCCTGGGCCATCTTCGCGAGCTTGTCTTGCGCGCTCTTGATCAGGTCGTTCATCCGCCGCGCTTGCGCGGCATAATAGCGTTTCTGGAATTCCGCGGAGTAGTGCGATGAGCCATTGGGATTGAAGCCGTTCTTTGGATCGAATGGATCCAGATCGGCAATCACTTTATTGGACGGCGGATCGGCTTCGCTCGTGACCGATGGGTTGAGTCCGCGGATGACGTTCGCCGGATTGCCCGGATGCGAGTCGGCGAAGATGATGCCGTCGGCCGGCGGCATGCCTGCGAGCTCGTCGGTACAGCGCACGAGCTTCGTCGGCTTATTGCAGTAGCCCGTGCCGTTTTCGGCGACGGCCTGGTAGAAGCTCATCGTCGGTCCGCCGCCGCTGTGACCGAACAACAGCACTTTGGTGATGCCGGGCTGCGCGCGCAAATATTGAACGCCGGCCTTAACGTCGAGCATCATCGTCTCGAAGCGAACCATCTCTTCGTTGCCGACGTAGCGCGAATTCATGCACAACACGAGAAAACCGCGCTGCGAGAGTTGCGTGCACGCAGGGTGATTCAGGTAGTTCGCAGTCCGATGCATCACGAGCACGCCGACGTGCGGAGCCGGTCCCTTGTCGGGCCGGTACAACGCACCTTGCGCCGGCCCCATCGGAATATAGGTGGGAGCGCTTTGTGCCTGAACCGCGACTGGGCCGAGCCCGAACACAAACGCGAGAGCTGCGAACAATGCGACGTGCTTTTTCATCGCTGCGACGTTCTGCAGGGCCGAGGCGCTCCCCGTTGTAGAGCGCTTAGGCCCGCTGCGTGAGGAGTACCAATGCGATCCTTTGCTGCCACCCGTTCTTTCTTGCTCGCCTTCGCGCTAGCCGCCGTAGGGGCGCTGGGGGCGGCCCCAAGTCAGCCGACGGTGGTTACGACCGACGGGCCCATCGCGGGCTTTCATCGTGACGGCGTGACGCAGTTCCGTGGCATACCGTACGCTGCGCCGCCGGTGGCGGAACTGCGCTGGCAACCGCCGCAGCCGCACGCGAAATGGACGACGGTGCTCGATGCCGTCGCCTTCGGCGATACGTGCGTGCAAAACCAGCCCGGTTTGTTCGCGAAACCGAGCCTGACCGAGAACTGCCTCTACCTGAACGTCTATACGCCGGACAACTACGCAACGAAACCGGAGCATCGCGGGGTGTTGGTGTGGTTCTACGGCGGTGCCATGACCGCCGGCGAAAGCGACGATTACGACGGCACCAAGTTGGCCAAGCAAGGCGATACCGTCGTCATAACGGTGAACTTTCGTGTCGGCTTTTTAGGGTATTTCGCCCAGCCCGCCCTCGACGCCGAGGGTCACGACTTCGGCAACTACGGAATCATGGACGAGCAGTTCGCGCTGAAGTGGATACAGCGGAACGTCGCCAAGTTCGGGGGCGACCCGAAGCGCGTCACGATCTTCGGGCAATCCGGCGGCGCAACCGCGGTGATGAGCAATCTCGTATCGCCGAAGTCGGCGGGCCTCTTTCAGCGCCTCATCAACGAGAGCGGAACGCACATCACGGCAATGCCGCTCCCCGCAGCTGAAGCGAAGGGTGACGCGCTCGTCGCCAAGGCGGGCTGCACGCAAGCGCCGGACGTCATGAAGTGCATGCGCGCACTGACACCGCTTCAAATTCTCTCGCTCGGCCTTCCAACGCCGAACTTTCTAGTCCGCGACGGCCACATCATCACGGGCGATCCCTACGAGCAGTTCCAGACCGGCAAGTTCAACCACGTGCCGATCATCACGGGCCTGGTCGCCGATGAGCAGGCGTTCTTCCTACCGGAAATTGCGGGTGGGCCGCCAGTGCCGCTGACCGTTGCGGATTTCAACGATTTCGTCAACTCATACGGGGCTGAATATGCGGCCGGCATCAATAGCGTCTATCCGTTGCAGTCGTACGCGAGCCCGAGCCTTGCCGATATCGCGGTGGCGGAGGGTTCAAAAGCATGCATCGCGCGGACGTTCGATCGCGAGTGGTCGCAGTACGTCCCGGTGTTTTCCTACATGTTCGACGATGAGAACACGCCGTCGTATTTCCCGCCCGTCAGTTATCCGACGCGTGCCTTCCATACCTCGGAGTTGGAGTTTCTCTTCCCGCTCTTCCGCGGCGGACAAGGGACGGCGCATCGACTAAGCGCCGCCCAAGAGCATCTCTCCGATCAAATGGTGGCGTACTGGACGACGTTCGCACGAACCGGCAATCCGAACAACCCGGCGGCTCCGCACTGGCAACCGTACACGGCAAAGACGGACAACGTGCTCGTACTGATCGAACCGAAGCCGCACATGACGTACGGCTACGGCGCGCAGACCTATCCGAACAACATGCGCAACGCCTGCGACTTCTGGGACAAGATCCCGCTCACGGGGGTACGCGGCTAGCGTTCACTCGCCGTGGTGTCGTTCAAGCGGTTCGTTCTTACAGTGGCGATGGCCGTGTGCGTGCTCATGCCCGTTCAATCGCCGGCAGCGTCGATCACCGCCGTCGTTATACCATCGCACCCAGCGACCGGTCTCGATCTACAAGCGCTCTGCAAGTCCATGGATCTTGTCGGCTTTATCGATCCGCACGTCGGATGGATGGATGATGACGACACGGTTTCGGCCGAAGCGCAGGCGGCAGTTGTGGATTGCCACGGCAACCAATTCTATCAAGGTCAAGCTTCCTGCCGCGGGCGTTGCGCAGGCAACGGACTGTGCCGCATGGCTCGACAAGTTAAGTGGCTACATCAAACACGCCGATCCGAAAGGAACGAACGCAAAGCTGCACACCTCAGCTGAGACGTTCAATGCGCTGCGACAAAGTCTTAACGTCGAATTTCCACAGATCAGCGCCCGGTCGCCTCACGCTAAGAGTCCGGAGTAGTAATCGAACTATGCGTGAGAGCACGAGGATGCGGCAAGCGGACCGGAATGACGTTGCCATCGTCCGATCGCTAACGCGTAGCGCCTATGCAAAGTGGGTCCCGATCGTCGGACGCGAGCCCAAACCGATGACGGCCGACTACGAGCGCGCAATCGAGCTGCATCGGATCGACTTGCTGATGGCCGGAACTGAGGTTGTGGCGTTAATCGAAGTCGTCTGCGAACCCGGCTGTCTATTTATCGAGAACGTTGCCGTGGAGCCACGCCACCAAGGGAAAGGCTATGGTCGGCTGCTTCTGGCGCACGCCGAGGAGTTGGCAAAGTCAACCGGATGCACGTCGATCCGGCTTTATACGAATCGCCTGATGCTCGCAAATATCGAGCTGTACTCTCGCCTCGGGTATACCATCGATGGTGAGGAAGAGTTGCCTCACGGCACGGTCGTCTACATGAGCAAACCACTTATGGAAATTCGGAGCCGCTAGCCTCGTGCAGTGATCAGCGTTGCAATTGCGACAGTGATGGTGAACCCGACGAAGACGAGCCGCAGCGCGCGTTCCGGGAGCCGGTGAGCGAGATCGACGCCGTAACGGACGGTTAAGACGCCGCCGATCGCCAGCGGAAGCGACACCGCCCAATCAACGTCACCCTTGGAGGTGTATGCGAGCGTTGTGAGCGACGCGGTCCCGACGGAGAACGCGAGCGACATTCCTTGCGCGGCAAGCTGCGAGTAGCCGAAAAACATCGTCATCGCAGGCACGGCGATGATCGCACCGCCGATTCCAAAGAATCCGGAAAACATACCGCAAAAGGCGCCGACGAAACCGAGGAAGGGCCATGGCAGCGCGACCTTGCTCGCCGGCGCTTCCTTGCGCAACGCGCGCCGGGCGATGTCGAGCGCGATCAAGATCAGAAAAATCGCGAAGGCGATCCGCAGCGGCCGGCTAGCGAGCGATGTTGCGACGAGCGCGCTGACGTAGGTGACCGGTAAAGCGGCGCCCGCGAGCAACAGCGCTGCACGAACGTCTAGCCGCGCTTTCTGCCAGTAGCGAATAAGACCCACGATGACGTTCGGGATCGCCATGACGACGGCGGTGCCTTGCGCGAGCTGCTGGGTCATGCCGAAGACGATGCCGAGGATGGGAATCGCGAGCGTCGCTCCGCCGATGCCGAAGAGCCCGCCGAGAAATCCAAACGTCGCACCAAGCGCGACGAATTCGATGTTGCGAGCAAGATCAAGGTGCATCGCGCAACTCGATCCAGGCCGGAGCGTGATCGCTCGCGTTCGGCCGGCCGCGCACGTCGCGATCGACGCCGGCGGTGACTAAGCGGGGCGCGAGAACGTCGTTGAGCAGCAGGTGGTCGAGTCGCCAGCCGGCGTCACGCGGCCACGCGTCGCGGTAGTACTGCCAGAACGTGAACATCGGGTCTTCGGTGAAGAGCGTCCGCAGGGCATCCGTCCAGCCGTATTCGAGCAGCCGCGCGTACAACCGGCGCGGTTCGGGTTGCAGCAGCGCATTCTTGGTCCACGAACGCGGCGAGTAAATGTCGAAATCGGTCGGAACGACGTTGAAGTCGCCGAGAATCACAACCGGCAGATGCTGCGCGTTGAGTTCCTCGGCGTGCTGGATCAGCCGCGCAAACCACGCGAGCTTATAGTCGAACTTTGGCCCTGGCTGCGGGTTGCCATTGGGCAAGTACAAGCAGCACACCAGCAGCCCGTCGATCGCGGCTTCGAGATAACGCGCTTCCTTGTCGACCGGATCGCCGGGCAGTGCGCGGCGCGTTTCGAGCGGGGTCGCATTGCGGGCGAGGATCGCGACGCCGTGGTGCGGTCCTTGCCCGTGGACGATGGCCTGATATCCCACCGCTGCCAAAGCGCGATGTGGAAACTCCGCATTACGGCATTTGATCTCTTGCAAAGCGACGACGTCGGGCTGCGCATCGGCAAGCCACTCGATGAGGTTAGCGAGCCGCTTCGTAATCCCATTAATGTTGAACGTGGCCAGCTTCATCGTTGCGCCTTCCGGTTTGCTCGTCTACCTGGTAAGGCAACGTTCGCTTGCTCGTGCTTAATCTTTCCCATTTCGCGGCCGACAGACAAGCATGAGGGCGCTTTCCGGCTCCTTGCGGCGAGCCTGTATTTTCGTCTCCCTTGTGTTGGCTTGTTCGACGCCGATCTCTGCAAGCGCGCCCGACACGGCCGTCGCCCAATACAGCAGCGTGCTGCGTTCGTTCAATCCGTCGCTATCACGAGCGCTCTCGCAAGACATGGCCGCGCACGTTTTACTGATGGCTTCGTACTATACGCTCGATCCGCGACTCTTAGTCGCCATTGTCGGCGTGGAGTCCAACTGGCGATCGCGTGCCGTCTCGCACGCTGGTGCGCTGGGTCTCGGGCAACTCATGCCGGAAACCGCGCTGGGCCTCGACGTGCTAGCCGCTGATACGTATGAGAACCTCGATGGAACGGCGCGTTATCTCCGTCGCATGATCCAACGATCGGGCACCAATCCAAATCGTTATGCTTTGGCGCTGGCGAGTTACAATGCCGGGCCTGCAGCCGTTGCGCGCTACGGCGGCATTCCTCCGTTCTCAGAGACGCGCTCGTACGTAACGAAGGTGATGGCGCTGTGGCACGACTTACAGGCGCGGCTTCCCGAGGGCGGCACGTCGTTGCCGACCATTGCCCGGATGACGACGCGCACGGTTGTGTCGAGCCGGAAAGTCGTGCGCCACATGCTCGCACACAAGATGCAGCCGGCCGGGAGCGTCGCCGAGTTCGCGTTGCTGGACGCGGCTTCGGTGCAAGACTACCTCGCGTACGTTACCTTCATGCAGCCCGCTGCCACACCGGAACCGAAATCGTTTAAACGCTGGTTTTCGCGGGCCTTCGGCATGCGGAAGCACTAACGCCCCATGAGCTTCTTTGCCGCTCGAATCATCGGACTGTTAGGCCGTTCGTACCGGTGGCGCGAAGGATAGATCCAAGGTGTTCACGTGATCGATGAAAGAGTTGATGACGGCGACCGTGCGGCGGTCGCGCCGGCAGGCCAAAATCATCGTTCCAATTTCGATCGATGGGACCAATGCACGATAGACGACACCCTCGAAATGAAGTCCGCAAATCACGGTCGATGCAATGCACACTCCGGCGTTGCTGGCCACGAGGGCGAAGCTCGCCTCGATGTCCGATGCCTCGACCGATCCGCCCGGGCTGACACCGTTGGCGCGAAGCATCTCGAGTGCGCCGGTATTGTAGGAACCGCCGCGGCCGCCGCGCAGCCAGATGCATGTCGCGCCCTCGAGGTCCGCGAGCCGTACAAACGGCGCGCGGGCCAGCGGGTGTGCGGCCGGCACGGCGACGCAGTAGTTTTCCCGGACGATCGGCAGCGTTAGGATGCGGTCGTCGTTGACCGGGCCGCGTAACAGCCCGAGATCGATCCGCCGCTCGATCAGCGCGGAAACTTGCTCGTCCAATGCGACGGTGTCCATGATCAGGTCGACCAGCGGAAAGCGTTCTCGATAGGTTGGAAGGATGCGCGGCACGAGCCCGACCGTCGCCGGGGTGATCGAACCGACGCGTAGGCGTCCCCGCGGGGCCGCCGATGCGTCGCGAAGGCGAACCGTGAGCCGGTCGACCGAGTCGACGATGGCGAGCGCTTCACCCAAGAGCTCCTGGCCCAACGGCGTCAACATCACGTAGCGCTTCGTTCGCTCGAAGAGCGGACCGCTGCATTCCCGCTCGAGCTTCCGAATCTGCTGGCTGAGGGCCGGCTGGGCGGTGTGCAGCGCCTGGGCCGCGCGGCCGAAATTTAGATGCTCGGCAACGGCCAAGAAGTAGCGGAGTTGCCGCAGTTCCATGAGACCTTTTTCATCTTAGTGCGAGTCGAAAAAGATATTGGACAGGTTTGATGGATAAAACTATCATCCTCGTAGCGACATGCCGAAAATTTCCTCGCAGTCCATCGCCATCATCGGAGCCGGCCTCGGCGGCATTGCCGCCGCCGTGCGGCTGAAACGCGCCGGCATCACGACGTTTACGATCTTCGAAAAATCCGCGGGACCAGGCGGCACCTGGTGGGACAATAGCTATCCCGGCGCCGAGTGCGATATCGAGATCGCGTTCTATGCCTACTCGTTCATGCCGCACGACTGGCCGCGCACGCACGCATCCCAACCCGAGATTCAAGCCTACATCCAGGCCGTGATCAACCGCTTCGACCTCACGCCCCATCTGCGTTTCAATACCGCCATTGCGTCGGCCGTGTGGGACGACCAGCGCCACTTTTACACGCTGACTGCTGCCGACGGCGCCGTCACGCAGTTCGACGCCGTCGTGGCCGCACTCGGTCTGCTCAACGTCCCGCGCTATCCGGAGTGGCCGGGGCTCGACCGCTTCGCGGGGCCAAAATTTCACACGGCGCGCTGGCAGCATCAGCATGACCTGCGCGGCAAACATATCGCAGTCGTCGGCAACGGCTCGAGCGCGGCGCAAGTCGTGCCTGCGCTCGCGCCGGTGGCCGGGCGCGTCTCGATGTTTGCGCGCGAGCCGGCGTACGTGATGCACAAGAACGATCGCCCGCTCACCGACGACGAACGGCGTCGCCGCCGTACCGGATTCGGCCGTCTGCTTGCACGCGCGCGTGTGTTCTGGCGAATCGAGCGCGCCATGTCGGTGCGCAATCCGCGCAGCGCGATGCAACGCAACATGCGCGAGGCATTTTTCAGCTATCGCGACCGGATCTTTGCCGACCGGCCGGATCTGCGCGCCCTTGTGGCACCAGACTACGCGTTCGCCTGCAAGCGCCCGATCGCGTCCAGCGATCTCCTGCCGGCGCTAACGCGCGACAACGTCACGGTCGTTCCGCGTAGCGTTGAAGCCGTCAGCGAGCGCGGCTTGATTGACTCCGAGGGCGTCGAGCATCCCGTCGATGCGATCGTGATGGCGACGGGATTTCAGCCCTGGAATTTTCTCGCAACGCTCAAAGTGATCGGCCGCGGCGGCCGTGAGATCCACGGCGTGTGGGGCGACCAGCCCGAGGCTTTTCTCGGAATTCAAGTCGCAGGCTTTCCGAATTTCTTCTTGATGTACGGTCCCAACACGAACTACATGTGCGTGACGTTCATGTTGGAACGGCAAGCCGAATACATCGCTCGCGCCATGCGCCGCCTCATGCGCGAGCGCGCTACCGCGATCGACGTGCGGCGCAGTGTGATGGATGCCTACAACGATCTCGTCGTGAACAGCCTCGCGAAGAAAACGCTCGAGGATAACTGCCACAACTACTATCATTCGGCATCGGGTCGCAACGTCGTGACGTGGCCCTGGCGCGGAACGTTTTACGCCTTGGCCACGCGGTTGTGCGGCTTCGCGCTCTTCACGCGCCACGCGTCCGCCGAACGCCGGCCGCAACACCTCGAGCTCGAGCGTTCGTCTACACTGCCCGGCGTCGCGTCCGCGATGACCGGCGCGCAGACCTAAGGAGATCCGATGCTACGCCCCCTCTTCGCACTCGCGCTCGGCCTCATCGTCGCGAGCGCGTCCCTCGCTGCATCCGCCGCCGATCAGACACCGTACGAGATCAACGCCGTGCTCTCGCTCACCGGGCCGGCAGCGTTCATCGGCGCATCGGAAGCGCGTACGCTCGGCATCGTCGCCACGACGGTGAATCACAGCGGCGGCATCAACGGACGTCCCATCGCCTTTCACATCAGCGACGATCAGTCCAATCCGGTTTTGTCGGTGCAACTCGTCAACGGGCTGATCGGCGAACACGTTCCGCTCATCTTCGGGCCGGGCTTTACGGCGACGTGTGCAGCAACGATGGCACTTACAATGAAAACGGGCCCGGTGATGTGGTGCATGGCGCCGGGCATCTACCCCGATCCGGGCAGCTACGTGTTCTCCACTCAAGCGACGACCGACCAAACCGTGATCGTGATGGTGCGTTACTTCCGGCTGCGCGGCTGGAAGCGCATGGCCGTCATTTCATCGACGGATGCCAGCGGTCAGGCCTTCGATCACGGCGTCGCCACGGCTGCTGCGTTGCCGGAGAACCGCGACGTACAGATCGTCGCGCACGAGCACATGAGCCCGACCGATATCTCGATATCGGCACAAGCATCACGGATCAAGGCGGCAAATCCGCAGGTCTTGATGACGCTCGCAACCGGCAGCCCGTGGGGCACGATCATGCGCGGCATTGCCGACGCCGGCATCGACGTGCCTATCGGCGGCGGCAACGGCAACTTGATCATCGCGCAACTCGATCAATATCGCGCATTTCTGCCGAGCGAGATGTACTTCCCCGGCAACATCGCGGTCGCGCCGGAGTCGATCGGCAAGGGACCGATCGAGGACGCCCAAGCCGTGTACTTCAACGCATTCCGCGCGGCCGGCATCAAGCCGGATCTCGGTTACAACATCGGTTGGGATCCGGCGATGATTCTCGTGGGTGCCCTTCGGGCGCTTGGCACGTCCGCGAGTGCCGAACAAGTTCGCAACTACATCGTGAACTTGCACGGCTGGGTCGGCATCAACGGCGTGTATGACTTCCGCGATGGCGCGCAGCGCGGGATCGGTCAGCGGTCACAAGTGATGGACCGGTGGGACAAAACGCGCAGCGTCTTCGTCGCCGTGAGCCGGCCGGCCGGCTACCTGAAGGCGAAATAACGTGTCCGTTGTGGCGATCGTCACCGGCGGTGCCGGATCGATCGGCCGGGCTACCGGACGACGGCTCGCGCAAGACGGATTCACCGTCGTACTGGCCGATGTCAACGCGCCCGCGGAGACGATCGCGGGATGCGTTTTCGTGCGCCTCGACGTCCGCTCGGCGGAGAGCATCGACGAACTCTTCCGCTTTGCGCTGACGTTGGGGACGCTGCAGGCGGTCGTCAACACGCACGGGATTCTTCACGAGACACCGGTGGGGACGTTTGACGAGGACGAGATCGCATCGATCATTGCGATCAACCTCACCGGCACGGCGCGCATGGCGCATGCGGCCGGCGTGCATCTGGCGGATGACGGCGCGTTGATCTTCGTGAGCAGCGTGACCGCATCGATCGGCCGCGCGCACGGCGGCTATGCGTATCTTGCAACAAAGGGCGGCATCGAATCGTTGACGCGCGCGTTCGCCGTGGCGCTCGGCGCGCGCGGCGTGCGCGTGAACTGCGTCGCGCCCGGTTTTGTCTCGGTACCGATGCAAGGGAGCGGCGCCGAGTCACGCGAGAAACGCGGCGGCGCAGAGGCGCTGCTGCCCTTCACCCCGCTGAACCGTCTCGTCACGCCGGTGGAAGTTGCCGATGCGATCGGATTCCTCTGTTCGGAGCAGGCCTCGGGAATCGCCGGCGTGGTGCTGCCCGTCGATGCGGGACAGCGCGCGTTTTAAGAAAACCGCGCCGTTAGGTGCAGTTGCCTTGCGCAAAGCCCGACGTGATGGTGCCCGTGATCGTACCGCCGGACACCGCGGCGGAGAGTGTTTGCGGATTGAGTATAGTGCCGGACCACGTGAGCGCGGGCGCACTGGACGGCGACGTTACGCTCGGACTCGTGATCGTGCCGTTCCCATTGGTCGAAAGCGTGAACGTGAGCGGGTCGCCCGCGGCATCGCTGTAGTTGCCCGGCCCGATGATCGCGTTCCCCGAGGCGTCTTGGGCCTGAACGATGATCGGCACGCTTCCGCTGTTTGCGCAGTTTTGGTTGATCGTGCCCGCGCTGACCTCGACTGAATTCACCACGCCATTCAGCACGAAATTGACGGTCGTGGTCGTATTGGGCGTGACGGTGACCGCCGCGGTCTGCGTGGATAGCACGTGACCACCACCGGAAGCGCCGCCGGTCGCGTCGTAGGCCGTCACCGTGGCGGTCGCGCTGCCGCCCGGGAGCGCTGCGGTCGCCGTGCATGATACGGGGAAGTTGAAGCGGCCGATGATGTTCGCGTTCTGTTCGCTGAAATAGATGCCGTCACTGCCGGCCGCGACGTCATAGGGCATGGTGGCACTATGCGGGATCGTAAATTCGTTGATCGTCCCCGCCGTCGTGAGGCGCGCGATCTTGTTCGCATCATATTCGGCGATCCAGAGTGCGCCGTCGGGTAACGTATGGATGGCTACGCCGGTGCCCGGCGAGAGTTGATAGGTGTTGGTGATCGCGCCTCCGGTCGTCATCCGGTAGACGTGTCCCGTGCTCTCGGTGATCCAGAGTGCGCCGTCGGGTCCGTTGGTGATGGCGAAGGGGATCCCCGGCAGTGGAAACTCGTTCGTCAACGACCACACGCCGGCGGATTCCGCGATACGCGCGACCCAGCCGTTGACGCCATTGCCTTCCGTCACATACATCGCGCCGTCGGGGCCGAGCGCGGGCATCGTTGTCGTGGCTTGCGTCGTGATCGTATCTGCTGACAGCCACGCTCCGGTCGAGGAGACGTGGTACACGACGTTCGACGGTCCACTCGTATACGCCGTGCCCCATACCGTGTTGTCAGCCGCCTTCGCGATGTACTGCAGGTCGTATGGAAAGCCGTTAAGATAGCTGACCGCGACGGGGTTGGTCGTGATGTGGCCGAGGAGTGAATTGTACGGGCTCGTGGTCCAGAGCGCACCGTCGGGGCCGACGATGATGCCGTTCTCGTAGAAACCGAAGTTGTGATCCGTGTAGATACCGCCGGGCGCAATGGATCCGATCGAATAGCCGGCGTCTTCGACGAACCAGATGTTTCCGTCCGGCCCTTCCACCACGCCGCGCGGCTGAGCGTTCACGGCGGTCTCGAAGATCGACGGCTGGTTGTAGTTGGTCGCGCAGCCCGGCGAGCCGCTGACCACGTTGATGTTGGTCGTCGTGCCGGCCGCGGTGACCGAGATCGATTGCGTCGCCGGTGAGACGTACTGCGGTTTACGAGCTTTGGCTTGCGTCGTGCCGGCCGGAACGTCGATCGCGAACCGGACGGTGCCCGACCCTGCCGCGGACGTGGTTTTTGGAACGACCGGTGCGGACGCGTGCGAAGCACCGCCGCCTCCGCCACACCCGGCGAGGAACGTCAAGGCAATGAAGAGTGTCCCAAGACGTCTCATACGCGACTGACTAAACCGCGGCCGACATCGCTCCCTGCCGCTTTGCGTCACTCCTCAACGCGTCCATTAGCGCGTGGATGGGTACGCGACGCGCGCCCGTCTAATGCCTACGGATGTTGAATTGGCAATGGTCCGCGAGCATCCTCACCGTGCTCCTCGCAGTTGGGCTCGCTGACACGGCCCATTCCGCAACGGCCTCCCCTAGCTCCACGTTGGCGAACGGCAAAGCGATCTTCCAAACGGGGATCGACCTTCACGGGACGCACATCACGGCGCGACCGCCCGCGCTGATGCCGAAGTGCGCTGCCTGCCATTATGCGGACGGGCATGGCGGGCTCCATCTCCCCGGCGGTGCTGTGAGCGCCGACTTGCGGCACGCGGCACTCGTTACCACCCAGAAGCCGCCGTACACCCTCGCGCTGCTCGAACGCGCGATCTCGACCGGGATTGACAATACGGGAAAGCCCTTGAGCCGGGTGATGCCGCACTGGCAGCTCTCCAAGACCGATCTTCACGATGTGGCGCAATACGTGCTTACGTCGCTGAAGTAAAAAGCGTGTGGCGTTCCATCGCCGGCGTCGTCTGCGTGGGGGCTCTTGCAGCGGCTCCAAACATCTCGTCTGCCTGCGACCAGCAAGCGCCGCATTTCGCGATAAGCAGGGCTTCTTACATCGCAAACACGGCGGAGAGTTGCCGCGCCGTGTCCGGGTCGAATCGGCGATAGATCTGCACGAGATACGCATCCGAACCCGGCAGCGTCAGGGTGATCGGCTCGAGCTGGATCGGCGGCCGGCCGGGTATTTGCACGGCGATGTCACGAGAAGGTTCGTGCATCCAGTCGGTTACGTCGCTATCGCCTTGCCACAGATCTCTGAACGATTCATCCCCTCGCAAATCGAGGAGCAAGTCGTATACCATCTCGGGTTCGCGCGAGAATTGCCACCGTAGCGCTGCAACTGCACGTCGCGCGGCCGATTCCCAATCGTCCCAGATGCGCCGTCGATTCGGATGCTTAAAGATGCGCCACCAGCCATTGCGATGGAACGCCGGCGTGTCGAGTGAATAGTGGAGAATGGATGCGGTCATCGCGTTCCAAGCAACCGCATCGCGCCGGCGGTTCCAGATCACCGCGGGCCGATCGCTGATTTCGGCAAGAAACGCCACCAGCCGCTCCGGAACGCTGACCGGATCGGATTGCCTCGCCGCAGGCAATGGCACGTGCGCGAGCGCGCCGAGATAGAGCCGTTCGCGTTCGGAGAGTTTAAGCGCCCGCGCTACGCTATCCAAGGCTGCGGGGGAGATCGCATCATTGTGTCCGGTCTCGAGCTGCGCATACCAATTGACACTCATGCCGGCTAGAATAGCCACCTCTTCCCGCCGCAAGCCGGGCGAGCGACGCCGCCCGCCACGCTCCAACCCAACATCGTGCGGTTGTAAACGAGAACGCCGATCCCGAAGAAACGCGCGGAGCAACGACCGCCGCTCCGATTCGATGGCATCATTCACACTGCCAGTTGTAGCACCGGCAGTTTGCGGGAGGCAAGAACCTTCGCCGAGATGCTTCCATCCATGAAGAAACGCGAATTCGCCGTGGAGCCGGAACGGCGCACGCCCATCCATGCCACGGTCGACGTCCTGGTCCTGGGCGGAGGACCCGCCGGCATTGCTGCGGCCGTCACCGCTGCGCGCGCTGGTGCGTCGACGATGCTGGTCGAGCGCTATGGGTTCCTCGGCGGGGCCGGAACGGCATCGATGGTCTCGAACTTCTGCGGACTCTTTGCCCACGACGCGGCCGGAGAGATCAGCCAAGTGACGCACGGCATCGCCGATGAGATTCTTGCCCGGCTCTCGGCGCGCGACGCGTTAGCGCAGCCAATGTCGAGTCGACGCTTTTCCATTACGACGCAAGCCTACGACATCGCCGCTTACAAGATCGTGCTCGACGAAATGCTCGCCTCGGCGGGCGTTCGCGTCATGTTCCACACGATGGGTGTCGGCGTGCTCGCTGCAGACCGTCGCGCGATTGCGATCGTCGTCGAGTCGAAGTCGGGGCGCGCCGCTATTCGAGCGTCCGCATTCATCGACGCCTCGGGAGACGCCGACCTCGCGACATGGTGCGGAGTTCCGATTTCCATCGGCGACGACGACGGACACATGCAGTTTCCCACGATGATGTTTCGCGTCGGCCAGGTCGATCATGAACGCGCGCAACGCGACGGCATTCCGCACATGGAAGAGCTTATGACGGCGGCGGAAGCGTCAGGCAGCTTTCGCTTTGCCCGCCGATCTGCCGTCGTGCGACCTCAGCCACACGCCACCGAATATCGCGTCAACGTCACGCAAGCCCGCCGCGCGGACGGCTTCGCCGTCAGCGGGCTGGACGTTGACGACCTGTCATTCGGAGAAGCCGATGGGCGCCGGCAAGCCAGTGACTTCGCTCGTTTTTTGCGTGCGTGCGTACCCGGCTTCGAGTCGTCCTATTTGCTCGAGCTGGCGCCGCAACTCGGCATCCGCGAGACGCGGCGTATTCGTGGCGCGTACGAACTTTCTTCCGCTGACGTCTTGAGCGCCGCGAGCTTCGACGACTCGATCGGCGTCAATCCGTGGCCGATCGAGGAGCACGTCGCCGGCGACATCGTCTTTGAGCGAATACCGGGCCGAGGTTTTCACGAGATTCCGTATCGCTCGCTCGTGCCGAACGAAATCGACAATCTGCTGGTTGTCGGGCGCTGCGCGTCTACGGATCATCGAGCGCAGGCGGCTACCCGGGTGAGTGGGGCTTGTTTCGTCATGGGCGAAGCTGCGGGAAGTGCGGCAACAATCGCGCTCGACCGCGGCAGTTCCCTCGCCGATGTGCCGCTTCCGATCCTTCAAGAGCGGTTGCGCGCACAGGGCGCTTTCCTCGGAAGCACGGTGCCGGCATGATTAGGTACAAACATAAGAATCGGGAGAGCAGCCATGCCCATCATTCGTAATGGCTCTAATCCGGCAGTGAAGGGTCCGGCGTCAACCTTTACCGGCTCCGTGCGCATCGAGACACCGTTCGCGGCCGTCGCGCCCGGTCGCGTCGCAGGTGCCATCGTGACGTTCGAACCCGGCGCCCGGAGCGCGTGGCACACGCATCCGCTCGGGCAGGTCCTCATCATCATCTCCGGTCTCGGTTGGACGCAACAAGAGAACGGCCGGGTCGAGGTCATGCATCCGGGCGACGTTTCCGACAACACCTGTCGGACGATCTGATTCCGAGTCTGCTTGCGGCGTCCGACGTGCTGGGGACCGGATGGTACGCAGCCGACGCTGCACGCGTGCGGCCAGGCTCGACCGTGGTCGTCGTCGGTGACGGCGCGGTTGGACTCATGGGCGTGCTCGCCGCGAAACAGATGCGCGCGGAGCGTATCATTGCGATGAGCCGCCACAAGACAAGACAGGATCTCGCCCTGGAATTCGGAGCGACGGACATCGTCTCAGAACGCGGAGATGCCGGCGTCGCGCGCGTCAAGGAACTGACAAAGGGCATCGGGGCAGATTCGGTGCTCGAATGTGTCGGCACGCAGGAGGCGATGACGCAGGCGCTTCAGTGCGCGCGTCCCGGCGGATCCATCGGTTTCGTCGGCGTTCCGCACGAGGTTTCGCTCGACGGCGAGACGCTGTTCTGGAGTCAGGCGAGCATGCAAGGCGGACCCGCTCCCGTCCGCCGGTTCTTGCCGCACTTGCTGGACCTCGTGCTACGGCGTGAGATCCAGCCGGGGAAAGTATTCGATTTGACATTGCCGCTCACGGACGTCGCCGAAGGCTATCGCGCAATGGACGAGCGCCGAGCGATTAAGACCCTCTTGACGGTGACATGAACGTTCGGCCAGCCGGAAGCGCTCGCGGATCTTACGTCGGTGAAACAAGCTCCCGATGCGCAGCGTATGAACGTCCGCGACCAACATAGAGCCCGGTAGCGCTGACTTGGGGGTTGATCGGGTGATGGAAAACTCAAAGTGGCGATTCCGGTCACGATTGAATCAGGGACTGAAATGAGCAGACAGGTAGCTATCGTACTTTACGTGGTGGCGATGGCAACCGTCGTAGTCGGTGTAGATTTCGTGTTCTTCAGAAACCGATTCTCGGAACGGCTGATAGTCAACATTGGAATCGTCTTGATTTTCGCAGCGTTCTACTTGAGATTCCTAAAGCGGCCATGAACAATGGGCCACAGCGCTTCGACCGCGGGTCACCCGCAGGTTCGGCGCTCAGACTCCGGCGCCGCGCAGAAACGCGCGCTCGATCACGCTCGCTAAGCCCGCGCGCGCGACGCGACCGTGGCGTTCGGCGTCGATCAGCCTGAGCAGCAGGGCGACGAAGATCTCCGTGAGGGCCGGTGCCGCGAGGTCGATGCGGAAGACGCCCGCTTGCTGGCCGCGCAGGAAGAAGGCGTCGAGCGTCGCGTCCCAGCCGGCTTCCACGCCGGCCGCCGTCGGGGGGTCCTGCCGCCAGTAGTGGATCAGGAACGTCGTTAGCTCGCGGTGCTCGAGGTTGTTGGCGATCAGTCGTTCGAGCGCGGTCAACGGGGGTGCCGTGTCGAGCTGCGCCGCTTCGATCGCCTCCGTGATGCGGGTCGTCGCATGCTGCACAAGCCGCTCGACCAGCTGCCCGCGGGTACGGCACAAGCGGTAGAGCGTCGCCTTGCTGACCCCCACCGCGGCGGCCACTTCTTGCAGTGAGCCGCGTGGTTGATCGACCAGCGCTCGTGCGAGCGCCGCCATCATCTTGTCATTTTCCGCTTCCGCCCCGCGCGCCGTCACCGCGGATCATCATAGGCCAAGCGCCGGCGCCTGTCGAGGCTTGATTTAAATGAATCTAAATAGTATCATATAAATCTAAAAAGGATCATATGAGGGGAGGCTTGATGATCGTTAGGGTGTTTGGCGCCACAGGGCGGCGGGTGGCGACGTGACCGTCGTAGCCGGCACGCGCTGGTCGCTCTTGCTGCTGCTGGGCACGCTGACCACGATCGACATCATGTCGATCGACCTGTATCTCCCGGCGTTTCCCGCGATCGCGCGGACGTTCGGCGCCAGCGCGTCGGAGGTGCAGGCCACGCTGTCCGTCTTCGTCTTCGGCCTGGCCGGCGGTCAGTTGCTGTACGGGCCGCTCTTCGATCGCTTCGGCCGGCGGGCGCCGCTCCTGTTCGGCATCGCGCTGTTCGTCGCCGGAACTGTGCTGGCGGCGCTCGCACCAACGATCGAGCTGCTGCTATTGGCGCGCTTGCTGCAAGCGGGCGGCGCGGCAGCGGGCATTGTCGCGCCGCGCGCGGTCGTCACCGATCTGTTCGCCGAACGGGATGCCGCCGCGGTGTATTCGGTGCTCGGGCAAATCCAGATGCTGGCGCCGATCATCGCGCCGGTGCTCGGCGCGGCGATCCTACAGTGGAGCGGCTGGCGCGCGTCGTTCTGGCTGCTCGTGCTCATGGGCGCCGCAATCTGGGCGGTCGCATACCGCGTCGCTCCCGACTCGCTGCCGCCGGAGCGCCGCTCGCCCCTGTCGTGGCGGTCGGTCGCGTCGGCGTACGCGGGCCTGTTTCGCAATCGGCCGTTCATCTTCTACAGCGCCGCGAACACACTGCTCTTCGGCGCGCTGTTCGCGTACGTGAGCGTCGCCCCGTTCGTGCTGATCGCGCACTTCGGATTCTCAACGATGCAGTTCGCGCTGATCTTCGGCGGCATCGCGCTCGCCGCGGCGGCGACGGGTGCGCTGAACATTCGGCTGCTGCCGGCGTTCGGGTTGCGGGCGATCTTGCTATGCGGGCTCGGCGTAAGCTGCGTGGCCGGTCTCGCGCTGTGCGTGCTCTCGGTCTTGCACGGCAGCGGCTGGGCCTATGTGGCCGCGCTGACGTGCTTCGTCGGCGCCTTCGGCCTGATCATCGGCAACCTCATCGCGTCCACGATGGCCCGCGCCGGTGCGCAGGCCGGCGTTGGGTCGGCGTTCATGGGCGCAGGCCAGTATGTCGGCGGAGCAGTCGTCGGGCTCGTGACGGGTTGGATCGGAACGACGCCCGGCGTGCTGGGCGCTGCACTGCTCATCTGTGGCCTAGCAACGCTCGCGTTCGTCGCCGCAGCCGAACGTTCGTCCGGTTATCCCATCGCGTCGAGTTGACGCAGCGCGTCGGAGACCGTGCTTAGGCTAGCGCGGAGTTGGATGCAACGCTCGGGCCACAAACGCAGCCGCGGCTTTTCGCTGACACACGAAGTCGTTTGGATCGCAAGCCGCCAGCAATACCAATGTTAGCTGGAGCGGGTCGTCCGCAGGCAGCGCACTGCGCAACTGCGGCAGAATCTGCACGACCGCTCCAAACTTCGGATCACGAAAAACGGCGGCGTTATAGCCGAGTTGCGCGACGGTTACACCGATAGCAAGCCTTCGGGTCGACGGCGTGGCGTATCCGAACGTCGCGTTGAGCCCCGCATTCAAGCGGTTGAAGGCGGCTATCGCGGCCTGGATACGATTCGCGTCCGTCGTGCCGAATGACGTTCGCACGGTAGCGATCTCCGCATCGATTGCCGGTGCCCGTTCGCGAATGCGACCAAGCGCGTCATCGATGAATGGGCGCATCTCGGAAAAACGTGCCAGCGTCGGAATCTCGAACAGTTCGCGCAGCGTGCTGAGCGCGATGCCGAGGACGATCTCGTCATGGCGACCATCGGGAGGCGGCAAAACAAGAAGTGGAGTCGGCGGAAACTTCGCATCCACCGCCTGAACGAATGTTTCGGTCGCGCCATCGCCGGCCGCGGTAAGCATGGCCGCCGGAGTAGGCGGAGTCAAGCCAAGCGCCGTTAATTGCGGCTGATTTTTGGTGGCGAACAGCGCGCCGGCGGAGAGTGTCTGTAGTAGCCGATTAGCGCCGGCGCTACGAATCAGCCCAGCCGCCTCCGTGACGGAAGCGATCGCGCTTTGCGATTGCGGCAGGTTGGAATATGAACGCGAATTGATATAGCTCAAGGCGCGCGATGCATGTAGGAGATCGCCTTCCGCAATTGCCGCGCGCAGAACGCGAAAGGGAAATGGGCCTGCGTTTGGGATCTGCGAGTCTTCACGGTCCATCGCCGGTCCCGCGAATGCATCAAGGTCATACTCGCATTGGGGAACGAGCGCGACCGGAGCGCAAATCATCGGTTCGCGGAACGTTGTGATGACGCGAGCATCGCGGCGCCCAAGCGAAGCCGCCGCATCATCCCCCGTAAGCGTCTGAGCGGCGACGGGCACGGCACACGTCGCAAATGCAAGAGCGACCGTCGCCAAACGCCGTATGACGAAACCCTGCATTCTACAGGTTGTCCGAGGTGAATTGCGGCATGACCTCGCGTGCGAAGAGCTCTGCCGAGTCTTTGACGATGTGACGCGTTTCGCCGGCCCACTCGCCGATGAAGCGCACATGCATGTGGTTGATCCCGAGATCGACCAGCTCCTGAACCTTCGCAGCGACCGTGTCGGGACTGCCGGCGATGGTGCCCAGCATATCGAGGCCCTTGGCGTAATCCTCGGCCGTTGATTTGCCGGCCTTCTGCGTCATGACCGGGCCGTCGAGGCGCCCGTAGCGGGCGATGTATTGCTTCCGCATCGCCATCTGTTCGGCTTGCGCGACCTTCTCGCGAGCCTTCGCTTCTTCATCGGTTTCGGCGACGCAGAGGCTCAGCCAGTCCACCGAGCACCAGCGCAGACAATTTTGCTCGATCTCGGGAGGATGGTTCGCTTCGGCGAGCGCGGCGCGGTAGATGCGAATTTGTTCGCGTAGATCGGCGCCGAGTACGCCCAGAAACGCGGGTAGTCCGAGGTGCGCGGCACGCACGATCGCCGGCTCGCGGGTAGCCGTGCGGATGACCGTCGGATGCGGCTTCGTGTACGGCGCGGGCATGACGCGCCGCTTCACGGTACCGCTGTAGTGCCCAATCGAGAACGTGTATTCCGGATCGCCGTCGCGGAAATTCCATAGCCGCTGCATGACGTCGAGCGTGTCTTCCGCCGCTTTTCCGGACGCATGATATTCCGGATCGATGCCGAGCCCCGCGGGTTCGGTGCCTTGCCATCCGCTTCCGACGCCGAATAGCACCCGGCCGTCGCTCAAGTGGTCGAGCAGATTCATGCTTTCGACCAGCCGTAGGGGATGATAGAACGGAATCGAGAGGACGCCGAAACCGACGTACCGCTCGCGCGGAATCCGCGGCAAGACGAAGGCCGCGAACTGCATGATGTTGCTGTTCCAGGGCCCTTTGAAGTGATGGTCGGTGAACCAGACGTTGTAGCCGAGCTCGGCCAGCCACACAGACTGCTCTACCGTCATGTTGATGATGCGGTGATCGTCCGCGGGCTCGACGTAATCCGGCAGGTACATGTTCATGGTCATCGCCGAAAACTGCATTGACTCGTATATTCCAAGCGCGCCCGCATAGCCATGCAAACGGCCGCTATTTACACGCGTAAGAGTGAGAAGCGCGTATGTTCTTCCAAGGGAGCCAAATGCCAACGCGAAAAGCGTCACCTTCTCTACCTTGCACTACGAGGCGTTCGCGAGGTCGATATCAGAGTCCAATCTTCTACGGGCGGTGTAATTTAGTGGATTCGGCAATCGTCTGGGAACATCGACCAGCGGGTTTTGCTTTCCCCCATCACGAGATCTCGTCCATCACGGCGCTCCTTCATCGAGCTTATGCCCCACTCGCGGAAAAGGGTTGGAACTATTCCGCGGCCACTCAACACGATAATATTACGCTTGAGCGCTTACAACGTGGCGATACGGTCATCGCATTGATTGACGGAATAATTGTTGCTACGGGAACAGTCTACCTCACTCCATTACGCAAATCGCGTACTGCGGTCTATTGTCAAAACGGCGGTTCGCATTTTTCCCAATTTGCTGTTGAGCCGCGGCTCCAGGGCAAGGGTGTCGGCTTCGAATTGTTGTCGCGGCTAGAAGAGCTTGCTGCTCGGGCCGGCTGCAACTTCATCGCTTGCGACACCGCGGAGCATGCGGATGACTTGCGAGCCTATTACTCGCGATGCGGTTACGAGTTCATTGACCGTGTCCATTGGGAAGGGAAGACCTACGGCAGTGTCATTCTCGTTAAGTCGTTGACCAGGCCGAAGTAGTCTGGTGAAAGCCGCAGCGGGAAGGTGCTTTGCGTAATGGTATGGGCCCAGAGAAAGCGGGGCTCTTTTTGTTTATGTGTGCATGTCGCTGTAGCGGGACGATCTCGACGATTCGCGCGATCAAGCGCAGGCTCGGTGCGACGTGGCAAGCAATCACCGCGTATGACATCACGTGTCCTTTGCGCGCTATTTTCGATCTTACTGATTGCAATCGCGACGCCGACTCCGGTTCCGGCTGCGCAGCAGACCGTGACGTATATTCATTTCAGCAATGAGACGAGACGATATATCTGGGTGACAGCGCGCCCGGACGCCAACTCTGCGGCGAACGTCGGCGCTTGGTGCGTTGCCCCGTACGCAAGGGATCAACAAACGTTTAAAGTGCACATTGCCGCATTCCATTTTCACTTATATGAATTGGCTTGCAACGAAAAAAAGCGCCTTTATTTAGGCGAACAGCTCGTTCTCACTCATGGGCAATCAAATGTGTCCTTGACAGCTAGGAAATTAAACTCAGCCGACTATATCTACATCGCGCCCTAACGAGCCGTCTTCTCTTTTTGCGAAACGGTGTGGTCGACATCGCACAGCAAACGGGTTCGCTAAGCACACGCGCTCCAGCTAGTACTTCGCTGGTCCGGCTTCGATTCCGTCAGTCTGCTGGCGAGGTGACTCTTTGAGATGGCCCGGATCGTATGTTATCGCGCGTCACGTCGCGCAAGCAGATCATGCAGCGTCTTTTTTGGCGTGCGATACCGCGAGCATCTCCGCCTCTTCGACGATCCGCCGAACCATGTTCCCGAAGATGAACTCGTGGAACGGCAGCACCATGTACCAATACGCATAGCCGAACAGACCACGCGGTTCGAAGAACGCCGTCTGGCGCAGCGTCGTGCCGCCCGTGCCATTCGGCGCAGACTCAAATTGGAGCCACGCAATGCCAGGCAACTTCATTTCGGCGCGTAAGCGCAGCAAAGCCGGCGGCCGGTACTGCTCGACGCGCCAGAAATCTACCGCGTCACCGACCCGGAGTTCGGTTGCCGAACGGCGACCGCGGCGGGTTCCGACGCCACCGGCGAGACGATCCATCGCCCCACGCAGCTGCCATAAGAAATCGCCGTAGAGCCATCCACGTTTACCGCCGAGGCTCGAGTATACGGCTGAGACCTGGGCGGGATCCGCTCGAGTCTGTCGCTCGCGGCGGTCGATGAGCATGCCCTGCGTGAGGCCGGAGAACTCGCCCGGCAAAGTCCGTACGTCATAGGCATCGAACCACGTGGTCGCCTGTTCGGTCGAGAGCGAACGGTCGAGCGCGACGCGCAGGGCGTCATCATACCCGCTCGGGACAATTTCCGGGAAAGCGCGTCGCGCGCCGTCGTTCTTGACGATGACCTCATTGGTCAAGCCCTCGACGAGCGGCCGGGCGATGCTCGCCGGAATCGGCGTGACGAGATGGATCCAATACGATGAGAGCCGAGGAGTGAGGAACGGCACCACCAGCATGTGCCGCGAAAGGCCGCGCACCGAAGCGTAACGCATCATCATCTCGCGGTACGTCATCACATCCGCTCCGCCGATCTCATAGATCGTCGACGCGTTTTCCGGGCGCTTCAACGCGTCGACGAGATAGCGGATGACGTCGTGGACGGCGATAGGTTGACAACGCGTCGAGACCCATTTCGGGGCCACCATTACCGGCAAACGCTCGGTAAGATAGCGAATCATCTCGAAGGAGATGCTGCCCGAGCCGACGATGATCGCCGCGCGAAACTCCGTTACGAGCACGCCGCCATACCGCAAAATCTCTCCGACTTCGTGACGGCTGCGCAAATGCGGCGAGAGCGTCGTCCCGTCGATGCCCAAACCCCCGAGAAAGATAATGCGCTTCACACCAGCTTCGTGCGCAGCGGCGCCAAACGTTGCCGCTGCTTCGCGATCGCTCTGCGAGAAATCTTGCCGATCGGCAGTCATCGAGTGAATGAGGTAATAAGCGATCTCGATCCCGTCCATTGCGGCGAGCATCGACGGCGCGTCGAAGACGTCGCCGCGCACGACGTCCACCCCGGCGAAGCGTCCCGCCAGCCGTTCCGGGAGGCGCGCAACGCAGCGGACCTCGTGACCGTCGTTCAGGAGCGCGGGAACGAGTAGGCCACCGATATAACCTGTGGCACCGGTAACGAGAACGCGCACGTCTAGCGACCGGGCCGGAAAGTATTCAAGCGGCTCCCCTGTACCCGGAAACCAAACCGTGAACCAATTGGAGCGGACGCCGCCCCGCCTCCGGTCTTTCTAGTCGGCTTGGCGAACCCGCGAGCATGAAGCCGGCTGCAAAGCCAGCGTGTCCGGCTTCGCCGCTGGGGGCCGAGCGGCGCTGGCAAGGTGCTTACCGTAACGGTATCGTCGCAATCGCACAGCAGACGGGTTCGTAAAGCACCACTTACCACTTTCATTTTACACCAGGCAGGGGGGCTTGCCGCAAGCCCCGGGTCGTGCCGCATAATGCTCGTCTGAGGTTAGGGACAGGGGCGTGCGAGTGTTGTTGTCGACCGGATCGCGCAAGGGCGCGACAAACGACGGTGCAGGGAGTGGCCGATAATGGAGGCCGACGTGACCATCGTTGGTGCCGGCCCAACCGGTTTAATGCTGGCCGCTGAACTGCGTCTGGCGAGAGTGCGAACGCTGGTGCTGGAGCGCCGGCCGGAAATCCGCGAGACCCCGAGGGCCGGCGCTTTCGTCGGACGGATCGTGGACCTGCTGCGTTACCGGGGTTTGCTCGGTCGGATTGAAGCCGCGAGCGGCATCCCCAGCTTCCGGGCTCCGAAGGTGCCATTCGGCAACCTTTATCTGGACTTTTCCCAACTGGCTGAAGCCCCGATCTGGGGAGCGCGCCTGCCGCAACCGCAGCTCGAGCGGCTGCTCGAGGAGCACGCTCGCGAACTCGGCGCCGAGATCCGTCGCGGGCACGAGCTTGTCGGACTCCGCCAGCACGACGCGTCGGTGACAGTAGAGGTCCATGGCTCCGACGGCCCTTACCGGCTCGAGACCCGCTACCTAGTCGGCTGTGACGGATCACGCAGCCGGGTCCGTGTTCTTGCCGGGATTGCGTTTCCCGGCACAACCTATCCGGAGGTCAACCGGCTCGGCACGACAACCGTGCACCATTCGGTGATCCGTCTGGACAACGGCGACATCGTCGTGCCTGGACTTGGGTTAGTCCGTGCGGGCTTTACGCGAACGGCGCGCGGTGTGTTCGCACTCGGCTCACTCGACCCGGCTGTTCTGGGGATCCAGACCACCGAAGACGAGCAAACCGCGGTCGACGATGATGCGCCGATGACCCGAACCGAATTCCGGGACAGCATCCGCCGCGTGCTCGGCGGGGACATCCCCTTGGGTGAAGTGACGCGGCTGTCGCGCTATGGATTTGAGGCCCGGCAGGCTGAGCTGTATCGCAACGGACGGATTCTGGTGGCCGGTGATGCGGCTCATCAGTTTCCCGCCACCGGCATCGGCATCAATGTTGGCATGCTCGACGCGGTCAACCTTGGCTGGAAGCTGGCCGCAGCCGCGCAGGGCTGGGCTCCAGCCGGCCTACTCGACACTTATCACGACGAGCGGCACTTCGCCGGCGCACGCGGCATGATGCAGACCCAGGCTCAAGCAGCTCTGCGGCGCGAACAGGACCCAGCGATGGAAGCACTTCGGGAACTTCTCCAGGAGTTGATGGTCTACGATCAGCCGCTGCGCCACATGGGCGAGCTGATAGCCGCCACGGATATCCGCTACTCTCCGACAAACCCCAACGGGCGTGCACTGACTGGCACCTTCGTACCCGACCTCATCCTACACACCGATCAGGGTGCTACCAGCGTCGCGGCTCTGATGCGCACAGCACGGCCGATCTTGCTCGACCTTGCCGATCGCTCAGAATTACGCAGTACCGCCCGGGACTGGCAACATCGTATCGACATCCACACAACTAAGACCGACGATCGGCCAGCCGATGCTCTCCTGATCCGCCCGGATGCCCACATCGGCTGGGCCGCGACAATTGACGAGCCCGCAGCGACCGCCACGGTCGCGTTGCGAGAAGCGCTCCTCCGCTGGTTCGGCTCACCCGAAACCAAGAGGGTGCTTAGCGAAACGGTGTAGTCGCCATTGCTCAGCAAACGGGTCGATAAAGCACACGACTCGCCTACGTAATTCGTGAGGGCCTCACGAGCGTCCCTTGGTGATGGCGGGTTTATGCACTGGCCGCTAGGTTCCGCGAATTATCTCAGATTGGGCCTGGCGGAGGCGCGTTCGGTAATGTCCTCCTTACCGACCACCTAAGTGCTTAGAGTGCAAGGTCTCAATCGCTTCGAGAATAGCAACGGGATTCGAACTCTATTTTCCGGCTCCGATGACTTGGGTTGTATCCGGAAAAGCCGTTGTTTGATCGGTTTTTGCAATTCTCTGTCCCGAGCTACGAGGTCCGCTTTCCGGCTGTTAGGTAGCCAATTGGGTAGCCAAGCCGCCTACCTGCAAAATCGCGCCCAGCACCGTGCCGGGGACACCCGGAGGCGATACGTCGAGGCTCTACGAGCCGCCCACAATCACGATATCGGACCGTTACGGCTTTTGCCCGCTCCTAAAAGAGAGCAACGCCGTCCTTGCAGCAGCTTGCACGCTCAGTCCCGAGATGAGGACGATGTAATCTCGGCCGCTAGGTCAATCCGATCTCGCCTTGGCAAGTAGGGGCACGTTATCGAAAAACGCCGTTGAGCGCTTTGTTCGCCTCACGGATGTCGCGCAGCAAGCTGCGCACGGGCGTAGATAGCAGCGTTTCCTCACGGGTTATTAGGTACACGGCGCCGGCGAATGCGGGCTCTGCGACGCGCAATTCCTTGAACGCACCGCTCGCGATCTCGCGGCGATAAAGCTGCTGGGGCATGAGTGCGACGACGTCGGCCTGCGCGACGAGCCCGGCCGCGGTCCACGATGAGATCGGTGCGAAAACGCTCCCCGCCGGCGGCATCAAGCCATTCTCCGTGAACGTCGCGCGAAATCGCTCCGCGGAGGCGGTGTTGCCGAACGGTACGATCCAACGCGCACGTTGAAGATCTTCGAGCGTCACGCGGCGTTTCTTCGCTAACGGGTGCGCCGCACGAACGACGATCGCCGGATGCAAGCTCCCCAGCAGTTCGAGTTTCATCCCGTGATGTGTACCGATGCCGGCGGTGATGCTGGGCTCGCTGCCGAGGATGAGATCGAGATCGCCGTTCGCGAGAAGCGGTTCGAGACTGGCGTAAAGGCCCTCGCGGATGGCGATCTGCGCGTCGGGATAGCGTTCGAGGAACCGGGAGAGCGCGGTGGCAGCGACGTCGGCGCCCTCGATCGGTCCGACGCCGAGACGGATCATCGCGGGCGGGCCACCGCGGATCGCGTTTAGTTCGCCCGCGGCGTTGCGCAAGTTGGCCTCAAGTGCGCGGTGGTATTGCAGTAAGGCGCGGCCGTAATCGGTCGGCGCGACGCCTTTCGGGCCGCGTCCGAAGAGGGGTACGCCGACCGCGCGCTCGATGGCGCTCATGCTGCGACTGAGGGTCGGCTGTTGCATGCCGAGGTGCTTGGCGGCCGCGCTGATGCTACCGTGTTCGAATACGGCGGCGAGTTGGCGAAGATGGCGGAGTTCCAGCGAGAGTAAGGTTGTATCGAACGAATCGTGTGCCCGCATCTGCGCCAGCCTTCCCATACGTAAAACGTATAGCGCAGGCAATTTTACCATACGTGTGGTGATTACTTCCCGCGGGTGACCGCTGTGGCGGACGGAATCTTCCTCGAATGATCGACTCGCCCGTCAGCCCCGACCCCTGGTCCTACATCCAAGACTGGGACGTCGAATACTTCGGCCCCGAGATCCGCGACCCGAACGAGCGCCGGCGTTGGGAAACCACCTTCGCGATCGCCGGTGGCCTGCCGTATATCTGGCAAGTCGTGGCGCGACCGATCTGCCACGTGATTTACGGCCTGCTCGAAGCCAAGCCCGGCGACCGGGTGCTGATCATTGGGGAGGGAGTCGGCCCGGCGAAATGGGCCGACGACTTGCGCGCTATGGTGGGGCCGCTCGGCGCGATCGATGTCGTCGAAATCATCCGCGACGGCCGCGACGCCGTGATGCAGAAGAAGCGCGGCCGCAACGGCAAGCTCGGCTGCTGGCAGTGGACGTACGGAAACGCCGCCGCGGATAACTCCTACGACTGCATCGGCATCCTTCAGTCAACGCAACATTGCGATGACTGGCGCGAGACCGGCGCCGATCTCATTCGCGCGCTCAAGCCTGGCCGGCGCATCGTGTTCGCCGAAGCCGTGTTGGGCGGCGTGCTCTTCCAGCAACGCATCAAGGCCGACGTGCACATGGCGCAGTGGTACGCCAAGATGTTTCCCGCATCGCTGAACTTCGCCGAAGTCTCCAACTATTCGGGCGAAGAGCTGACGGCCATGTGCGGCCCGATGCTCGAAGATCCGCAACACATGGAATGGCACGGCATCGAGATGTTCTGGGGCCGTAAAGCCCACGCAACGCCCGCAAAGGAAGCATCATGAAACGGACCACTGCCGGCTTCGCCCTCGCCGCACTCGCACTGCTCGTTGCCGGACCGGGCTTCGCTGCCGATACGACGCCGATCGAGATTCCCGCGCTCTATCCGATGACCGGGCCCGCCGCATTCATCGGTCAAGGCCAGAGCAAAACGCTCGAGATCATCGAGCGCATGGTCAACGCGAAGGGCGGCATCCAAGGTCATCCGATTCATTTCAGCATCCAGGACGACGCCGGCAATCCCGCGACCGCGGTCCAACTCGCGAACGCGGTCATCGCCAAGAAACCGTCGCTCTTCCTTGGACCGGCGCTGACGGCGGAATGCGCGGCGGTGCTGCCGTTGGCGAAGAACGGGCCGGTCGACTACTGCATGTCACCGGGCATCGAGCCCCCGGCGGGCAGCTACGTTTATTCCGCCGGTATGGCCGGCCCGGATCTAGCGAGGCTCTATGTGCGCTACTTCCACCTTCGCGGTTGGAACCGCATCGCGATGATCACCGCGACGGACGCGACCGGACAGCTCTTCGAACGCTCGTTCAACGACGCGATCGCGTCGCCGGAAAATGCCGGCGTCGAGGCCGTCGACCGCCAGCACTTCAATTCCACCGATCTCAGCGTCGTCGCGCAGATGTCCCACATCAAAGCCTCGAACGCACAAGTACTCATCGCCTGGACGGCCGGCGCCGGCTTCGGCACCGTGCTGCACGGGATCCAAGACGCCGGTGTCACCTTACCCATCGGCGGCGGCGGAGCGAACATGACCTATTCTCAAATGGAACAGTTCAAAGACGTGTTGCCGAAAGAACTGTACTTTCCGTCGCTCAGTTCGCTCACTGCGAGCGGCGCCGGCCCGGGACCGATTCGCGACGCGCAGATGATCTACCGCAAGGCGTTTAAGGACGCCGGCATCCGGCCCGATTTCCAGAACAATATCGCCTGGGATCCGGCGATGATCGTCGTCGCCGCGTACAAGGCGGTCGGGCCGCAAGCCACAGCGACG
Source organism: Candidatus Lustribacter telmatis (assembly GCA_003164045.1). Taxonomy (GTDB): domain Bacteria; phylum Vulcanimicrobiota; class Vulcanimicrobiia; order Vulcanimicrobiales; family Vulcanimicrobiaceae; genus Lustribacter; species Lustribacter telmatis. The sequence continues at coordinate 96,516 of PLRU01000093.1, read as the reverse complement.
CAGTTGCAAGGGTACATACAGGGCCTGCACAGTTGGGCCGGTATCAACGGCATCTACGATTTCCGCGATGGAAAGCAACGCGGCATCACGCTCGGTGTCGGCGTCATTGCGCGCTGGGATCCGAAGACCGGCGACTTCGTCGCGGCCAGCAAACTCGGCGGCTATCCGCTTTAAGCCCGGACGACACGTGTGATGGTAAATACCAAGCTGGCTGAGTCCGGGATCGATCTTTGGTCGGAGAGCTCCTTATTGGATCCCTTTGACAACTATCGCGTGCTGCGAGATTTGGCACCAGTCGTGGCGTTGAAACAGTATGGCGTGTTGGCGCTTCCTCGCTTCGACGACGTGCGCAGCGCGCTGCGAAATTGGCGCGTGTTTTCATCCGCACACGGCGTCGGCATGAATGAGCGCAGCAACGAGCTGAATCGCGGCTCACTCCTGACGAGCGATGGACCGGAGCACGTTGCTTTGCGAAAAATCATCGGCCGGCCGTTAGGCACTCAGGCGATGAGCCAACTCCGCGACACGATAACCGTTGAGGCGGAGGCCGTCGCTTCGCGAGTCGCCGCGCTCGGCCAGTTCGACGGAGTTCGAGACCTCGCTTGGCACTTGCCGCTTGCCGTCGTTCGAACGCTCGTCGGCCTGCCCGAACAGGGCCGTGAACGCATGCTTGAATGGGGCGCCGCCGGCTTCAACGCCGGCGGACCTGACAATGAGCGATCGCGGGCTGGAACGGCTCTGCGCATGGAAATGATGGAGTACATGCGGACCACGGCGGTGCCCGGAAAGCTGGCGCCGGGTAGCTGGGGTGCACAGCTCTATGAGGCCGGCGAGCGGGGCGAGATACCACTCGAGCGATGCGCTCGCGAGATGTCCAACTACGTCGGCCCGAGCTTGGACACGACGATCAATGCGACGACAAGCGCTTTGTGGCTTTTTGCGAAGCATCCCGATCAGTGGGACGCAATCCGCGATGATCCGGCGCTCATACCGAACGCCGTGCAGGAAGTGTTACGCATCGAGGCTCCGGTCCAGTTTTTTACACGTTACGTCACGGAAGATGTGATGGTCGGCGATACCGTCGTGCCGGCCGACTCCCGTGTCCTCATCATGTATGGGTCGGCTAATCGCGACGAGCGGCATTGGGACGCTCCGGAGCGATTTGACATCAAACGCGACGCGAGCGATCAGCTAGCGTTTGGACATGGCGCGCACGTTTGTTTGGGAATGCCGCTGGCCCGCCTCGAAATTGGAACCCTGCTGTTGTCACTTGCGAGGCGAGTCAAGCGTTTTTCCGTTACCGCACCTGAGCGCGCCATCAACAACTCCTTGCGAGGGTTCGCCCGCCTCCCGCTTACCTTGGAAATAATGCCGGCATGAGTCCAGGCGGCTGTGTTCGCCGACGAGCTGGAAATGTATATGCACGAGCACGTCGTCTCGCGACGAGCCAAGCTCGCATGAACACTCTTGGCGTCGTTTACGCGTCTGGGCTGGCGACTCAAAAGCCGGACAGCAGAGACGTTATGACGAGAATTGTGACCATTTCCGCCATGGACACAGAAAAAACCCCGCCGTAGCGAAGTTTTATTGGTAGCCCCAACGGGAGTCGAACCCGTTATACTCGCATGCGGATGACTGCGAGCCCTCCACAAAATAGACCAAGTCTGTCCTGGGACCGGCTTCTGGGATGCCAGTTAATGCGGCCTGTTGCGGGGGCGAAGTAGACATTTTAGTGGACCTCCTCACGGCTTTACAGGCGATGCGCTCAAGCGGCTCGCCGTCACGCGGCTAAGGCGCGGACGCTCGAGGATAGCCCGACACTCGCATATTCAGCGTGCATTTGCGTTTGATGAGGACAAGTTTTTCGAGTTGTTTTCGCCCGTCTCGATCGTGCGGGTGCGTAACTTCCGTCCGCGATACCGGCGGCCGCAACACCAACGTGGTCGCCCCTTGGAGCGCGACAAAGCTGATTCGGACTCGTCCCGCACGCACCGTTGGCCAGTGCCCGTCGGACGAACGCGCCATATTTTACCTAAGCGAAGCGCGCGGGCAGGCCTCTGATTACGCTAAATGCCCGTTTCGACAACCTGTTCTTCCGTCCACTGCCAGCTCTTTACAGGCTGATTCAATTCATTGGCCTGTATCTCGCGCGCTAAGAGTTTGCGCAGAAGAATCACCTCGACGTCCGATCGACCCAGCCGGTCGTCCCGGTCGTGTAGTGCGGGCTGGGCGTTCAACACGACCGCATCTTGAATGTTTACAAGTTGCGGATGATGTAGCGGCACTTCATCGACATGCATCTCGCCGTTCAAGCAAGCATCGACATAAAATTGGGCCGGCGGTAGGTCTTTGGCAGCGTCGCGATACCTCTGTCGATCTTCTAAGTAACGGTCGAGATCAGGTCCCGATTTTTCGATCAGACGCACAGTGTAGTTCTGTGTGTTTTCGTCGTCGATGGGTATCCGCCAACCTAGTTGCTTCACCCAACCGGCGACGTCATCGAAAATAATATTGTACGACATGAATGGCAGCAGAATGTGATGCACGTTGTACTTCCCGTCGCTGAAGCGTGTGTAACCGCGGATACCGTAGTCAGTTTCGACAGCATCGTACTCGGGGATTTCGCGGTTGAAGCCAGCGTCTGTGAAGGCTGATCGGCGATGCGTGAAGCGCACGTGGAGCCAATCCGACCCGTTCTCGCGCGAATTCAGATAGTTGCTTTGGCGCAGGTAGTTTCGGTTCTCGACGAGACTCGCTTTCTGCCATTCGCCCGGCTGCGGAAGCGGAGGCGGCTCATCCTCGCCGAAATAAGCGAATATCAGGCCAACCCACGATTGCGTCGGGTAACTGCGGACGCGAATTTTGTCAGCGAAGCCCGCTGTTTCGCCGGGCTGCTCGACGCACTGTCCCTGCGCATCGTACAGCCACCCGTGGTAGACGCAGCGGATGCATTCGCCCTCTATCCAGCCGGTAGACAAGCGCGTCCCGCGATGCGCGCAGAGGTTCGCAATGACATGCGGCACCCCGGACTCACCACGATAGACGGTGACGCGCTCGCCCATAACGACCACAGATTTTCCGCGACCGGGCTTGATGCTCTCAAGCTCCGCAACCGGCACCCAAAAACGCCGATAGTAGCGCCCGGCCGGTGTATCGGGGCCGGTGTGGGAGAGATCGGCGCCGTGATGCGCATTCGCGGCGATTCGAGCCGGGCGTTCAGTTGATTGCATCTGGTGCTCCTTCGCTAGGTAGATTTCGGCGCATTAGCGTTTTGCGCGACCGCCCGGATCAGAAACTTGCTCGAATTGGGTCGTCTTTGGGTTCCAGCGCACCATGATGACGGCGGAGTCGCTCAGCCCATGCTGGTTGCCACTGCGGAAGTCGTAGACCCCATTGAGTCCGACGAACCCATGGAGCGTCTCGAGAAAATCGTGCAACTGGGTGGCCGTGGCGTCAGGTCCCAGCTGGCGAAGCGCGTAAACCACGACATCGGCGGGATCCCAGGCGAAAAGGTGCAGCGGTGACGGACGAATGCCGGCCGCACGAAAGGCAGCATAGAAGTCATCAATCTTCTGACGGAGAGGGCCTTGCACGTTGCCTGATTCCTGATAACGGAACCCGTTGAAGAGCAAGTCCTTGGGCAAGACGTCATTGAGTTGCGCGAGTTGGTCGTAGTTCATGTTCGCTGCCGATGCTTCAACCGGAACATTGAGGCCGCCGTTGAGGAGCCCGCGCATCACGGTTGCAAAGGCGCTGCCGTTGGCGAACGTAATCACGAGGTCTGGAGCGGCGGCTTGCATACGGGCGATTTGCGCCGCGACGCTCACATCCGACGGGTTGAAGCGCTCGTGCGCGACCAGGCTAAGGCTTTGATTTTCCGGCAAGGCCATCGCCTGCAGAACGATACGGTCTGATTCTTGTCCCGTCGCATCGGTGGAGTCGATCAAGGCGATGCGATGATATCCGCGGTCCCGGGCATAGCGAATAGCTACCGGAATCAGATAGCCGGCCGAGACCGAGCTTGCGAACACGTAACTGCCGGGCGCTGGCTGCACCACCGGCGAAAAGGAGTAGATGACCGGACCGTTCGGAACGAGTGGGGCGACCGCGCCGGCTTCAGCGCTTGTCGCGAAACCCATTATGATCGACGGGCGGCTTCCTAAGAGGCCATTCACCAGCTGCACCGCTACTTGCGGACTGCTTTGGCTGTCGGCGACGACGAAGTGGATCGCGCGCTTACGAACGCCACCCGACCGGTCGATCCACCGTTCGTAGACCGCGAGCGCTTCCGCTTCGGTCTTTCCGAAGAAAGCGGCAGGTCCCGTCATCGGCAAGACGACGTTGATGATAAGCGGTCCCTCGGCGTCAGCTGTGCGTTCGCAAACGATTGCTATAAGCAGCAGTGCGGCGACAATCGAAACGAGCGCTCTCATCGAAGCGGCGCCCCGCCGCCGTCGCTCACCGGAATCCAATACGCCAGCTTGGGGTCCCAGCGCGACACCACGACCGACGAGGCGGTAAGGCCGTGCTGATCGCCAATGCGGAAGTCGTAGATGCCGTTGACGCCCGGAAAGTCGTGAAGTTGCTCGATATAGGCGCGTAATTGCGAAGCAGTCGCGTTCGTGCCAAGGCGACGCAAGCCTGAGACAACGATGAGCGCAGCGTCCCAGCTGTACGAGTGGAGCGGTGACGGTGGGGTCCCCGCCGCTTTAAAGGCTTCGCCGAATTCTTGCTGCACCGGCCGTAAGATTCCGCCCCGTGCCGGCGCAATGAACACATTGCTCGCAAAAAGAAGTTCCTTTGGTATGAAACTTGCGTAACTCGCGAGCTGCTGGACGTTCATTGCGCTCGTAGTAGCAAATACTGGCAGATTCATTCCAGCATCGTTCAAACCATGAAGCGCAGTCCCGAGTGCCGATCCAGTCGTAAAGGCAAAAACTAACTGCGCACCGGAGGCGGCTATACGCGCGATCTGCGCCGCCACGCTGATATCGCCAACGGCGAAGTGTTCCCGTGCGACAAGTTTGATGTTGCGGTTCTCAGGAAGCGCGATCGCATCGTCCATGCTGCGCTCACCCGAAACCCCGGAGGCGTCGCTCGTGGCGATACTCGCAACGCGCGTATAGCCTCCGTTGCGGATGTAGTTGAACGACGCGGGAAGCAGGTACCCGACCGAACCGCCGGCACCGAACGTGTACGCTCCATTCTTGGGCTCGAAGGCGGGAGAGAGGCAGAACTGCACCGGGCCCTGCGGTACGAGCGCCGCCATTGCAGCGCAACTCGCTGCCAACGATGAGCCCATGAACACCGCCGGCGCTCGCGCGAGAATCGCGCTTGCGAGTTGAACGGCAACCTGCGGATTCGTTGCGTCGTCATGGATCTCGAAGTGCACCGGCTGCCCGTTGATGCCGCCCTTAGCGTTGCTCGTCTTTTCGAAAATCGCAAATGCTAGCGACTCGTCCTTTCCGAGAGTTGCACCCGCGCCCGTCATCGACAAGACCACGTCGATCGTGAGCGGTGCCGACGGCGCGGCATTGGTCCGCGCGACGGTGGACGTCAATGCCAGTAGGACTCCGAGGGCAATTTTGAGCGCGGTGCTGAGCAAATTCACCGTCTTCCCATCCATTCACGTAAAGTAAATACGTTCACCTATAGTGAACGCAATTCTACTCTTTTATCCACGCCGTGGCAAGTCTTAGCTGTTATGCCCGACGTCGGCGGATGCTTCAGCCGTGGCGACAAGCAGGTCCCTGACGATTTCCGAGTCAGACCTCCCCGCGCTGCCTGTCTCGAGCACCGTAACGGATGCGAACAAGTCGCCTTCAGCGCCGAAAATCGGGGCAGCGAAGGCGCGCACGCCCGGCAGAATCTCATCGACCGACGTGGAAAAGCCGGAACTGCGGATCTCTTCAAGTTTCGCTGAGAGGTTCGATAATGGAGGCTCGCGCTGGAGCAATTGCGCGGTGACTTTTTTTGGCAGGTAGACGAGATAGAGTCTGCCGGTCGCGGAGCGTTGCAGTGGCAACGTGGAACCGAGTCGGAAGCTGATCATTGGTGCATCGACGCCGTTTAGCCAGCGTACAATCGTGACGCCGGCGTCGCCCCAAACGGCAAGGAATACCGTGTGACCATTGGCCTCGCGAAGCCGGGCGGTTCGCTCGGCAACGATGCGATACGGATCGCTCTGCCGGATGGCGAGAAAGCCCAAGCGGCGCAACGCCGGTCCCAATTCATACTCGCCGCTCTCGGTCTGCTGCGCGAAACCGGTGCGAACGAAACTTGACAGATAACGGTGGATTTTACTCGGCTGCATGTTGGCCTGAGAGGCGATTTGGCCCAGCGTCGCCGGCCGCCCGAAATGGGCGAGCGCGTGCAGCACTGAAACGCCGACCTCGACAGACTGGATTCCGGCGCTCTGAGTCTGATGCGTCACTGCGGTATCGGGTGCGGGGACGATTGCCCATTCCCTGCCGTCTCGTTCGCGGCCGCCGTCCGATCGCATGCCACAAGCTGGTCCGGTCGTAGTGCCGCTCATGCTAGGCTTCTTTTCGTCGATGACCGTGCCGAAACGCGCCAGGGCCGAACGCCATCTTGCAGACCTCTCACGCGCGACGCCGCCTGGATCCGATAAACGTCGCCCTGCTGACCGTGAGGTCACGCGATGCCGTCCGGTGACATCGTCGCCGCTAGTCGATGTTGGTAAAGAGCGACGCCTCGAGGCGGCGCGCGATGACGCCCGCGCTTCGCCTCAGAACGTCTAACATGCCGACGACCCGCTCCCGCGGCAAGCGTTGCGACGGACACAGTAACCCGAGTGCTCCGTACACTTCCCCTTTTGATCCGCGGATTATTAGTGAAACGGAATTGACGTTAAGATTTGTTTCACCAAAGCTCGTCGCGTAGCCGCAGTTGCGAACTTCTATGAGTTCGCGCTCCAGCTCGCTGCGCTTGGCGATGGTATGCACAGTCCGTACATCTAACTTCGGTTTTGAGTAGAGTCGACGGACTTGTAATCGGGACAACTCGGCAAGCAACGCTTTGCCGGCCGCAGTTGCGTACGCCGGAACACCGAATCGCCACGGCAGCGGTGCGACGCGTAGCGCTTCAGGACTCTCTACTGAGACGATAACGTGCGCTTCGCTCCCGCGAAGCACCGCTAGCACGACTGTTTCGCGGCTACGTGTCGCCAGTGTTTCCAATTCTAGCTGCGCGGCGCGGCAGAGCGCACCCTCTTCAAGAAGAGACTGAGCAAGACCGAGTAATGCTGGCCCTGCATAGTAAGCGTGCGTTTTCGGATCTTGTCGCGCAAATCCACGTGAACGCAGCATTGATAATAATCGGTGTGTTGTCGATGGAGAAATGCCGAGTGTCTGACTCGCTTGCGTGATGCGAACCGGATGGTCCGGGCTCTTGAAGAGGAGTAATATCTCCAGGCCCTTTGCAAGCGATCGGACCGGATACGGTTCTTCCGCTACAGCTCGACTCAATGCTCACTCCCTAAAAGTTTCCACGTTGAAGAAAAACAGTTCTCTGCGTGCGAATAGCCTTGACGGAACTGGTCGGGCATCTGATACTTCCATGGCATACGCGTTTTCTCTGTTCAACGCGTTGGAGAAATCATGCTTTCTAACGATGACAACGCGCTATTAGCGCAAACCGGGCCGGGCACCGCGATGGGTGAGCTGTTCCGTCGCTTTTGGCTTCCTGCCGCACTTTCATCTGAAGTTGTGAGCGACGGACCCCCGCTACGGCTGCGACTTCTCGGGGAAGATCTTTTGGCGTTTCGCGATTCCGACGGCAGGATTGGTATAGTCGAACCATATTGCTCTCACAAGCTTGCACCGCTATTTTTCGGCCGAAACGAAGAATGCGGGCTTCGATGCGTCTATCACGGTTGGAAGTTCGATGTCGACGGCCGCTGCGTCGATATCCCGAACGTCGATAAATCGGGGGCCGAAAAAATGAAGCCGCAAGTCGGCATCACCTCGTATCCGACGCGCGAAGTTGGTGGCATGATTTGGGTAAACCTCGGCCCAAAACACGCTGAGGCTGTCGTTCCGGAATTGGAATGGACGTCCTTACCGGCGGGACACGTGCACTTATCACGTTGGCTGCAACGGAGTAACTATGCGCAGGGCCTCGAGGGAGAAATCGACAGCTCGCATTTGACGTTCTTGCACCGTGGCCTGAAAGTTCCGGTTAGCGGCATAACGCCTGGCCTTGTTGCGATTCAAGAGGATGGCGCACCCGTGCTGGAGGGCTGCGAAACAGACTACGGCATCTTCTATGGCGCTCGCCGAACGTCTGGCGAAGATCAATTTTACTGGCGCACCACACACTGGCTCTTGCCATTCTACAGCCTCATTTCCGGGACGAACATGCTTCACGGTCGCGCTTGGGTACCGGTTGACGATCATCACGTCATGACATTTAATTACCTCTATCGCCTCGATCGTCCATTCACGCAGGATGAGATCGACAGTATCGAGGAGGGCGGCTTCTTTCCTCCGCTGCGTGATCGCGTGTCGTACGGCATGCCGGACGGCACGATTATCGACACCTATTTGCCGCGCGCAAATCGCGAAAACGACTACGAGATTTCGCGCGATGTTCAGCGCGCTGAGACGTTCACGGGGATCCGCGGCGTAAACGATCAAGATCGGTGCCTACAAGAAAACATGCCGAGCGCCTTCGGCCATGGTCCAGGCCGGCTCGTCGACCGCTCGCGCGAACATCTCGTAGCCTCCGATCGAGCGGGCATCATGACTCGGCGGATGCTCTTACGCTTGGCCCGCGAATTACAGAACGGGATCGAACCACGAGCACCATATGACGCTGCGCTCTATCGTGTTCGTGCCGTTGCGGTTTTGAGTGAGATCGCTGATTTTGAGACGCTGCGCGAAACGCATAAGGGCGAAACGCATGCAGTGGTTTAGCTGGCGCCGTTTTGCCTGTTTGTCACTAACGGTCGTCATGGTGTGCCTCGCGTACAGCGATGCTCGCGCCGAGCCGCTGCCTTTAAAAATCGGTGTTGTCTACTCGTACACGGGCGCGCCGGAATATATCGGCCGGGGTCTCGACGCAGCGATAAAGGCGTACATGACGCTGCACGGCGACCGGGTAGCCGGACGTAAAATTCTGATCGTGAAGCGCGACGACACAGGTATTGCTCCAGAGATCGCGCGCCGTATGGCGCAAGAACTCATTATTCAGGAAAATGTCGATATCTTGATCGGCGCCACGACAACTCCGAATGCTATCGCGATCGCCGACGTTTCGACACAAGCAAAGAAGCCGTTCTTCATTGTCAATGCAGCGACGTCGGGCATCATTGCCAAGAATCCATATACAGTGCGCTTCGGTTTTACTACGGCGCAACTTACGGTTCCATTCGCAAAATGGGCGTATCAGAATGGGATGAAAACTGCTTACCTCATGTATCAAGATTACGGCCCCGGTATTGATGCAGGGTCGGCGTTTCGACGTTCGTTCGAAGCCGAAGGTGGGAGCATTTTGGGCGAGGCTCGCGTTCCTCTTACGAATCAAGACTTTTCAGCCTACATTCAAAAAGTTCGCGATTCGAAGGCGCAAGCGCTCTATGGCTTTTTCAACTATGTCGGCGGATTGCAAATGCTCAAGGCTGCTGCAACGGCCGGCCTTATAAAAGACGGTACGAAAATTCTCTCGACGGGTAGTCTCGTCTCGGAGTCAGACCTCGATTCAATAGGCGACATAACGCTCGGGCTGACGTTTGCCTCGAACTATACGTATACGCATGAGTCGGCGCTTAATCGAAAGTTCGTTCGCGCCTATCGGAAAGCGTATGGGAGCGAAACTGAGGTGCCGGTCTTCGCAGACGTTGCCGGTTTCGATGTGATGAACGCGATTTATACGATCGCCGAGAAGCTGGGCGGAAACCTGGATCCCGACAAAACGCTCGCACTTGCGCGCGGCATGCAGTTTGAGAGTCCACGAGGTCCGATCAGTATAGATCCGGCAACGCGAGATATTATCCAAAATGCGTACATCGTTCGTGTCCAGCGGCAAAACGGCCACAACATCGGTGTCGAGATCCAGACAATTCCATCGGTCAAAGACCCGAACGAACACTGATCCCGTGCCGCGACCGGTGCGCCTCGCGTACCTCGATGCGAGGGGTCTCAATGCCGACGGCTCCATCCACGAGGACGGCGCGACGTTTTTGGTGAGCGCGAGCGCGCGTTACACGCGGATGGTGTGGTCGTAGCCGAGCCTACGCCCGCGCCTTGGCGGGCATTCCGCTCGAACTCGGCGACGCGCCGGCGACAGGCAACCCTCCACGTACCGGCAAACACTCGGTGATGCGAACGGGTCTCGCGATGAAGCAAGGGCAATCGCCGGCTGCCCCGCACGTACGACGGACGTCCTACCTCATTCGGCGCCTCGAGACCGACGTTCGTTCGATGCTCGACGGAGCGCTCCGCGAATACGGCATCACGTCCGCGCAGTACTTGTTGCTGAACCTCGTTTCCCGGGAGGGCGGCCTTACGTCGGCCGATCTCGCACGACGTTCGTCCGTAACCTCGCAGGCGATGAACGAGTCGACCGCGGCGCTGGCCCAAAAGCGGCTCGTGCTGCGAACGGAAGATCGCAACGACCGCCGCGTGCTGTTGGTGAGCCTCAGCGCTGAAGGGAAGCGCGTGCTCAATGTCTGTGAAAGAGCGGTCGACGCCGCAGAGGCGGAGTTCTTCTCACGCCTCAAACCCGCCAAAGTCGTGCTGCTTCGGACGCTATTGTCCGCTTTGATCGACGGCGAAGACGCCTAAACCGGACGCTCGACGGCCTATTCGGTCACGATAAGGGCGTCGAGGGCCAACACGCCGCTGCCGCGTTCGAACGCGACCAGCGGGTTCACGTCGATCTCGAGAATTTCGGGGTTCGCCCGCACCAGCGCGCCGACGTGCAGCACGGCGTCGACCACGGCATCGAAATCGGCCGCAGCCGCCCCGCGCACGCCGTGCAGCAGTTTTGCAACGTTGAGCCGCGCGAGCGCACCGGCGATGTCCTCGCGGGCGGCATCGGCCGGCAGCAGTACGAAGTCGGTCATGACTTCGATCAAAATGCCGCCCGCGCCGAGCAGAAGGATAGGTCCCCACTCCGCGTCGCGCTTGGCGCCGACGACGAGTTCGACGCCTCGCGGACTCATCGCCTCGACCAGCAGACCATCGAGGATGATGCCAGAGCGGTAACGCTCGACCGCGGCCGTCACGCGCTCCCAGCCGGCGCGCAACGCCGCATCGTCCGCGATGCCGACGAGCACGCCGCCGGCGTCGGTTTTGTGCGGAAGATCGGGCGATTGCGCCTTGAGCACCACGGGGAATCCGATCGCTCCGGCGATCGCAACCGCCTCATCGGCGGAACGCGCCAAAGCCCCCGCCGGAATCGGGATGCCCGCCGCTTCGAGCACACCTTTCGCGAGGTGCTCCGGGACGACGCCCGCGGGCTCGATGCGCGGGCACCGGACGGGTTCCGCGGCCGGCGCGCTGCGCCGGCGTACGCCGTAACGCGTGTAGTGGGCCATCGCGCGCAGCGCCCGCTCGCCCGAACGAAACAGTGGAAATGCATTTGCGCGCAATCTCGCGACCACATCGGCCGGTAACTCCGACTCCCCCAAAAACGCCACCGCAGCCGGTTTCTCCGTCGCCATCAGCGAGTCGAGCGCCGTGCCCTCGTTCAAAATCGGCACGTTGGAGCGACTCGACATGACGGCCGCGACGATGCAACCGATGCCGGGATCGTCGCAGAACGCCGCCGCCGCTGCGCCGTAGAGTTGCCGGTTGCTCAGCGCATGCATCGTGAGATCGAGCGGATTGTCGACGGAAGCGAAGTCCGGCATTTCCGGTGCAATCGCCGCAACGCTCGATGCCGTCAACTCCGGCAGCGCGAGTCCGCTCGCGGCGCACAGGTCGATCGAGAGGCCCTTGTACGCTCCCGAATCCGTAAAGATGCCGATTCCCCCCGCGGGCGGCACGGGGAACCGCGTCATCACGCCGGCGAGATCGATCAACTCATCGAGCGAATCGACGAAGACGACGCCCGCGTGTGCGACGACGGCCCGCATTACCTCGTAATCGCCGGCCATCGCCCCGGTATGCGAGCGCGCCGAGGCGCGCGCGCGCTCGCTACGGCCGGGATGCAGCAGCACGATCGGGCGGCCTTTGACCTGGGCACTCCGCGCCAGGTCGAGGAACCGCTGCGGGTGCCTGATCTGTTCGACGAACATCGCAACCGGACCGGGACGATCGTCGGCCAACACCGCCTCGAGAAAATCTTCGACCGTGGTGACGGCTTCGTTACCGGTCGAGACGGCGTAGGACACGTTCATGCCGCGAGCGCGCGCCATCTCGTTGATGACGGCCATCATGCCGCCGCTTTGCGTCAGTACGGCGAGCGCGGGACCGTCAACGGCCCGGCGCGCGGGCATCACGTGCATGAAGTACGGCAGACCGTCGACGTAGTTCACGAACCCCATGCAGTTGGGTCCGACGAACGCCATCCCGGCCTCGCGAGCGACCGCTGTGATGCGCTGCTGCTCCATCCGGCCCGCCTCGCCGGTTTCCGCGAATCCCGATGCGAACGATACCGCTGCACCAATGCCGCGGCGAGCGCTCGCCTCGAGAGCACTGACGATACCGGCGCGCGGCAAACACAGCAGCGCCGCATCGACGCCGAACGGGAGCTCGTCCACCTGCGGCACGCACGGCCGCCCGTTCACCTCGGAGCGAGTGCGGCTGACGAGCGCGATCTCGCCGTCGAAGCCGAAGTTCTCCAGATTGCGCAGGCAGTTGAAGCCGATCGAGCCGGTCTCCGGCGAGATGCCGACGATGGCGATCGAACGGGCTCGGAGCAAGCGCTCCATCGGCGGACGAACCGCCGTGGCGTCACTCCTCACGACGATATTCGCCCAGCCCCGGCTTGTAAGATTTGTCATCGAGAAACTGCTTGAGACCGCGCTCGGATCCGCGCTCCGGGTCCATCCTCGCGTTGGCAATCGCCTTTGCGGTGAGGTACTCTTCGGAGAGCTCCCAATCCATCTCGCCGATGTGCTTGAAGGCGACCTTCGCATTCCAGAGCGTGATGGGGTTCTTCTTCATCAGCTTTTGGGCCAGCGCGACCACGGTGGCACGCAGTTCGCTTTGCGGCACGGACTCGGTGACGAGGCCGATCTCGGCCGCCTTCTTCCCATCGAACGGGTCGCCCGTCATGATGTACAAGAGCGCCTTTCGTTCGTTGAGCACGGCCTCGATCGCTTTCGTGACGTTACCGGCCGGGATGATGCCCCAGTTGATCTCCGAGACGCCGAAGATCGCGTCTTCCGCCGCGATCGCCACGTCGCAGGCGATGAGCGGCACGAACCCGCCGCCGAACGTCCAGCCGTTGACCATCGCGATCGTGGGCTTAGCGAAGTAGCGCAACTTTCGCCACTGCCAGTTCGTGGCTTGCGCCATCATCCGGTGGCGTTTGATCGGATCGAAGCCGGCCGTTTCCCGGAAGAATTCCTTGAGGTCCATTCCGGCGGTGAACGCCTCGCCCGCGCCGGTCAGGATCAGCACCTTGCAACGATCGTCGATCTCGAGCGCATCGAGAATCACGTTCATCTCGCGATTCATCGTGGGGTTCATCGCGTTGCGCTTGTCGGGGCGGTTCAGTACGACCCACGCGATCCCGTCGTCGAACGTGACCTGGACGGTCGAACTGCTGAGCTCGCCCGTTTCCGCGCCGGAAGATGTTGCCGAAGTCATGAAACCGCCACCTTTTGGATGTTACGCGAACACGTAACGTTTGAGAAAAAACGCCTCATCGCCGAACTCGCCGCTTCCGCGCTCAGCATTCGGTACTCCTAACTGCCGGAAAAGGCGGTGTCCTAAAAACAACGGTATGACATCCGCTGCGCGATGTCAATATTGACAAGGCACCTGTCAATTAACTGTTCGTCCGTGCCTTTAGAAAAGCGTACGGTAGCGAAACGGAGGTGCCGAGCTTCGCAGATGTCGCCGGTTTCGATGTGATGAACGCGATTTATGCGATCGCCGAGAGGCTGGGCGGAAACCTGGATCCCGACAAAACGCTCGCACTTGCGCGCGGCATGCAGTTTGAGAGTCCACGAGATTCGATCAGTATCGATCCGGCAACGCGAGATATTATCGAAAATGTGTACATCGTTCGTGTCCAGCGGCAAAATGGCCACAACATCGGTGTCGAGATCCAGACAATTCCAGCGGTCAAAGACCCGAACGAACACTGATCCCGTGCCGCGACCGGAACAAACGTCGCTTTGGGCGACGCTAGCCGGCAGTCCCCGTAAAGCGATTCATGCAGGCCGTATCGAACAATTGATTCGTGCCGGCCCGTTATCGTCCGCGACTGACCGAACACGCGTACGAGTACACCAAAGGTCTTCTGCTCGATGGCGCTCTGCCGCCCGGCAGCCGAGTGCGCGTCGAAGACGTGGTCAAAGCGCTTAACGCGAGCCGCCAACCGGTCATGGAGGCCTTCAAACGTCTCGCCGGTGAGGGCTTCCTTGAGATCATCCCGCAAGTCGGTTGCCGCGTCGTCACACCGAACCCGCGCGAGATCGGTGATTTCTTTCGATTATTCGCGAGTGCCGAGGCGTTAACGGCGGAATTGGCGGCCTCGCGCGGCGACGCGGCCGAGCGGATCGAGTTGCGGCGCATCCACGGTGAGATCGCGGAATTGCGCCAGAGCGTCGACACACCGGCGAAGATCGCGCATGCTTACCGCCTGCTCAATCAGCAATTCCACGGTGCGGTGCATGCAATGGCACATTCGCCCCTCGTCGCCTCGTGCGCCGCGGGGTATTGGGACCGGAGCGATTTCTATATTGCCACGGCCCTTGGCGGCGGCCTCGTCTTTGCGCGGCGGGTCGCTCAAGCGCATGCCGAGCACGAGTCGATCGTCGCCGCAATCGAGGGCGGCGAGCCGAACGTTGCAAGTGCGATGATGGAACGTCATATTCTGGCGTTTGGGCGTTCCTCGCAAGGTGGGCTGGTCGACGCTGGCGAGCCGGCAGCTGCGGTTACGTCGCCGCGGTAAGTTCCGGGGCTCGCCCTTCGCGCGCGGATTCGCCGGGTTCACCTTGGAGCACGAGTGCCGCATCGACAAGTGCCTTCATCTCTGCCTTGTCAAACGCGAAGTAAACGCTGGCCGTGGTTCGCACCGGATCACCGGCGTAATACCGTTCGTACTGCGTCAGGCGGCTTCCGAACGCGTGGCCGACGAGGTCCCACGCGAGTTTGTAGAGGCGAACGCGATCGATCGCACTGACGTTTTCAGCCCCTCGATAAAACCGGTCGACGATCCCGGCAATGGGGCTCACGAAGTCTTCCGACGACGGCAGCATCAGAAGCCCACCGGCTCCCAGGATCTGCACGATTTCGGCCATTCGCGGATACATCACCGGCATCAGCGTGCGAACGGTTTGCAGTGGCTGAAAGGCGGGACGAATCGAGCCAGCCACTCCGGTTTCGTGCTGGACCTCTGAGGCGATGATGCACGATTTCACGACTTCGATATTCTGCAAGCACTCGCCGAGCATTTGTTGGACGTGTAAGAACTGGTCGGTCTTGACCGCCTGTGCGATTGCGACGGCAACTCCGCCTAGGAATTGCATTTTCACGAGCCCGCGGACGGACGTTTGATGGGCGGTGTGCTGACGAATGTTCGTCTCGACATACATCGCATTGGCCAGCGCGACGTCGTTGTGGAGAAACACGCGATTCCATGGGACGAGCACGTTGTCGAAGACGAACAGCGAGTCGGGTTCTTCGAATCGCGAAGAAAGCGGGTGGTCGAACGATGACTCGCCGCCGCCGGAAAATGGCTCGCGGCAGATCTGCTTGACGCCTTGTGTGTCCACCGGAATGGCGAACATCATTGAGTAGGCTTCATCGCCTGGTTTGAGGCCGGGCAAGTTGTAGACTAGCACTTCGTCCGCGATCGGTCCAAGCGTTCCGAGCATGCGTGCGCCGGAAACGATCACACCGTCGTCCGTTTCCCGTACGACACGCAGGTGCAGCGATTCGTCGCTCTGCTCGGCACTCGATTTCGAGCGATCGTTTTGGGGCGTGATCAGCGCGTGCGTAAGGAAGAGATCGTTCTCGCGCACGTACTCATAGTATGCGTTAACGTTACTGGCATATCGCGAGCCGGCGCGCTGGAAGAACTCAACGCCTTCAGCCAATGCCGCGAGCGTGACGTTGAGGAAATCCGGGGATCGGCCGAGCAAGCCGAACGTCGCCTCGGCCGCGGCGCGAAAGGCATTTCGGCGCAGGTTAAGGTCCCCGGGGTTCTTCGGAATCATGAACGAGGTCGCAACCCGCTCGCCGCTGCTCGGCGAGACATAGGTCAGGGTATCACGTAAAGCGGGATCGTGCTGCAGGTCATAAAGCCGCGCGATCTGCGAGCGAGCCGACTCGAATGCCGAATGTGTCGACACATCCTCGATGCGTTCACCGCGTAACCAGACCTCACGCGGATGCGCTTGCAGATGGTCGAGGTAGTCTTGGCCGGTACGTGCGCCCACGTCGTTGTTCAGCTCCCGAATTGTGAAAAGCGGTGAAATCGGCCGCGGTGGAATACCAGCGGCAGCGCATCTTCATCGTGGCCGGTGGCCACCACGCGTCCGACGATGATCTCGTGATCGCCGCCGTCATATTTGGCATATCGATCGCAAGCGAACCAGGCGATTGCATTCTCAAAGATCGGCGCGCCGGTGTCGTGCTCGACGAACGCAATGCCGGCCCACTTATCCTCGGAGGGACGCGCGAAGTGACTTTCGATCGAATCCTGATCTTCGCGCAGCACGTTCACGGCAAAATGCGAGCACCGATCGAACGCGGGAAGACTGCGCAAGGTGCGATTAAGACTGAAGAGCACCAGGGGCGGGTCACGTGATACCGACGAAAACGAGTTCACGGTCACGCCAACGAGTTCGTGGTCGGGAGTCTGCGCGGTAACAACGGTTACGCCGGTGGGAATGGATCCCAGGCATGACCTAAAAGCACGCTGAGCGATCATCGTGGAAAATGGACACCTCCGCCGTTAACATGCTAACATATTAGTTAGGGGTTGTCCACGCCGCCTAGGACCCCCGGAGAGGTATGTTATGAGCGCGTTCATCGGGATTTCTCACAGCCCGCTGCGCAGCGTTCGTCCTGACGGCGGGGACGGTACGTTTGCGCGAGCGATCGCCGAGGTTCGCGCTGCGTTGAAGCACATGAAGCCAGATCTCGTGGTCTTCTTCGGACCGGAACATCGTCGGACGCTGGCCGATGTCGTTCCGCCGTTTTCAGTCGTCACCGGAAGCGCACGGGGATATGGCGACTGGGGCACCCCGGAGACCGACTATGCGGTGCATGCCGAGCACGCTGAAACCCTGTTGCGCGGCCTAGGGGCAGAAGGTTTCGATGTCGCGCGCGGCCGGCGGATGGTCCTTGACCATGGGTTTGGCGAATCGTTTGTGGACCTGTTCGGCACCCTCGACGCGTGCCCGGTGGTGCCGGTTATTATCAACTGCGCCCAACCGCCGTTGCCCTCATTCGAGCGAACCCTGGCGCTAGGCGAAGCGGTGGGTCGCATCGCCCGCGCTTTTGAGGGCTCGACGCTGTTCATCGGATCGGGGGGGCTCTCGCATGACCCGCCCCTGACAGAAGAAGCCGGGAGCTTGTCGGAAGGCGAGCGCGTCACACGAACGACGCAGGCGCCACCGCGCATTGACGAGCCGTGGGATCGACGCGTTCTGGCGGGCTTTGCGGCCGGCGACTGGGCGTTTCTGCGAACGTTGAACGACGCGTCCGTCGCTCCGGCCGGCACCGGAGCGCACGAGGTGCGGACTTGGCTGGCTGCTTTCGCGGCGTCAGGAGTCGTATCGGCAACCACGCATTACGAACCAGTCGATGCGTGGATAACTGGGATGGGCATTGCTTGGGGAGGCTTACAACCGTGACGACCTGGACGGATCTCATGCAGGGGAGCTACACGCTCGGCTACGTCGACGCGGGTGGCGTACGCACCCGTTACCTCGAGGCCGGCTCCGGCGATAACGTCCTGATCTTTCTGCACGGCGTCGGTGGTCATCTCGAGGCCTATACCCGAAATATCTTGCCGCACGCGGAGCATTTTCGCGTGATCGCGTTCGATATGATCGGGCATGGTTTTACGGCGAAGCCGGACGTCGCGTACGAAATACCCGACTATGTACGCCATCTTCGCGACGTGATGGATGCGTTGGGCGTTGCGCGCGCGCATCTCTCCGGCGAGTCCCTCGGTGGCTGGGTGGCCGAAAAATTCGCGGCGGCATACCCGCAACGAACGAACCGGCTCGTGCTGAATACCGCCGGCGGCTTAACGGCCGACCCAGCGGTCATGCAACGAATCAAAACACTGACACTCGCTGCCGTCGAGAACGCGACGCGCGAGAGCGTTCGCGCACGCTTGGAATGGCTAATGCACGACAAGAGCAAAGTGACGGATGAGCTCGTCGACGTCCGGTTCGCGATCTATTCGCAGCCGGGGTTCCTCGACGCCATGCGCAATATCATGTGCCTGCAAGATCTCGACGTGCGCACGCGCAACCTCATTACCGATGCCGAGCTGCGAACGGTCGAAGCGCCGACGCTGGTCGTCTGGACGACACACGACCCGACGGGCGCCGTCGAAGTGGGTCAGCGCTTCGCCGACACGGTTCCCGACGGACGGCTGGTCGTGATCGACAATGCGGGCCACTGGCCGCAGTTCGAGCAGGCCGATGAGTTCAACGCTCTTCACCTTGATTTTCTTCTGGGCAAGTCTCTTCACGCCAAAAACCGAGTGCCCGAAGCATCCGCTCGTCCGACACATTGAAGATCGTCGCCGCGTTCTGAGCGGTGTGCCGATAGCTCGTCCACGCTACAATGATGAAGACATCTCCGGCAATACGTTCGTCGCTTCCGTTTGGATCAGGAAACTGCGGTCGCGGTCAGGTATCGCGGCAGCAGACGGTTCGAGCCAATGCCAATTGCGGCGCCTTTAAGCCGGTCGATGCTGACCATAGCCGAGAGTATCGAGAATCTGCCAAATCGCCCCAGGGCTGTTTCTCAAATTTAATTTGCGAAGCGCCGTCTATCAACCTAAAAGTGCAGTTTCTTAAAATTAAGTGCATCTTAAATGGTCGCCCGTGTGCCTCAGGCGGGTCGATTTCGTAATGCTCAATAACGTTCCATTATCGGGCGCGGCCGGGGGTGCTTTACGCAACGGTGTGGTCGCTATCGCACAGCAAATCGCGACCATGGGTTTACGCCGTCGACACAACACGCAACGGCGGTGCCTGCACGGCAAGTTCGCGCGAACGGACGGCGACTAAGGTGGGGCGATCTTCGAACGGCAGGCACGTGATGATCGTACTCGCACCTGGTGCGGCGCGTTTGTGTTTGCGCACCGTCGCGCGGATGTCGTAGCCGGCGAGTTCGCAGAGATGTCCGCTTGCGCCGTTCCAGCGCACGCGTTCGATCGCCGTCTCGAGCCGCACCGAGGCGAAGTAGCGCAGTTCGCTCGATGCTTCCACACCCACCGCAACGAGCAAAACGTTAGCGCGGTGCGCGAGACTCGCCAGCCGTGTCCACGTCGCCGAACCCGTACCGCGGCCGCTCGGCAGCGCGGGGATCACCACCACGCTGAACGCACCCGAGCGCAGCACGATGTCGGCCGCGCGCGCTGCGCCGACCGGATCGCTGACCGGCACGCACATCAGCCGTTCGAGCCGCACGCCGGCCGCGGCCAGGGCCGGCGGGAAGAGGTCGGTGCCGATCAGCGCGCCGAGGCCGCGGCCGGTTGCCACCGCCAAGAGCCGCGCCGCGAGCGCGCTGCGGCCGGAACTGGGTGCGCCCTCAAGCGCGGCGATCGTTCCGCGCGGGAAACCGCCGCCGAGGATACGGTCGAGCTCGGAGAGGCCCGTGCGCAGCACCTCGTCTTCGCCGAGGGCAAACGCGGCCGCCGAGGCGTCGCGGTGACGCTGGTCTAGGGCCTCACGGAGGGCGGCGAACGCCGGGTCGACTGGCATCGGAGCCCGATAATATCGAACATATGTTCGATTGTCAAGGCTTCCCATCGCGGTTCAGCGGCACGATCATCTGGAGGTCGTAGCACTCGCAAACGTACTCGTGCAGCGCCTCGCGCGACGTGACCGTGACGTGTTCGTCTTCGTAGCGGATGCAGTCGAGCTGCTCGAGCACGGCGAGCGGTTCGCCCACCTTCGCCGGAGTGAGACCGAGCATGATGGAGAGATACTCCCGGCGCATCGGAAAGCAGTCGCGGCCGCTTTGATCCTGCGTCATGAGAATCCATCGCGCTGCGCGCTGCTCGAGCGTGTGGACGAAATTGCACGCAACGGTTTGCTGGCTATCGAACCACTGGCGGCGCAGCGATTCACTCACGCTCAGGAAGAATGACTTATCCCGCGTAAGCGTCTCTTTGAAATATTCGCTCGGTAATTGCGCGACGCGTCCGCCGGCTTGACACAACACCGTGCGCAATGCGCGATGGGCGCCAATCGCGAGTTCCGCGCCAACCACGCCGCCGCGCCCGATCACATCGACCTCGTAGGTATGGCCTTGCGAGAGTTCCACCACGACCGAATAGACGGCATCGATCGGGAAATACACGGCCTCAATCGGCTGACCGCGCGTTCGGATGACGTTCGATTCTTCTTCGTCGAACACGTGCAAGTGCGGCAATAATGCTTCTCGTTCGGATCGATCGAGCCGATCGAGAATCGTATTCCCGCCGTGGTATGCACTTGCCGATGGATGGAGATCCATGATGATAGCCTACTCCAAGTGAGGCACCTTCATCGCGATCCCAGCGTACGCTTTAGCGGAATTTCCGCTGGTAGGTCAGTACGACGTCGGCGATCCCGGGCGGCGGCTGCAGCGCCTGCAGGGTGTAGTTGGTCGGCTCGGTCGGCGCAAAGAGCTGCTGCGTGAGAACCAGCGACGGCGCCTGATTGCCGGCGTTAAAGGCCGTCAATGCAATCGATGCGTTGCGCGGCAAATCGTAGTTCAGGCCGATCGTTTGGCGCTGGTCACCGCCAAAAGTTTGGTTGAACGTAGCATACAGTTTCTTGCTGATTTGTTTGCGCGCGCCGGCGGAGAGGCCGGTGCCGAAATCATAGCCCAGCGCGAGATCCTCGAAGCCGAGGGCTTGCCCGAGGCCGCTGCCGATCGGCTGCAATAAGCTCTGCGTGAACTCTTGCCCGAGGAAGCCGCCGGCGATGCTGCCGGCGGAGACGCTGCCGCTGTTCGCCGTCTCGATGCCGGGCACGGCGCCGAAAGCTTGCGCGCCGACCAGCAGTCCGAGTATTTGCTCTTTGTCGTAACTCGGATTCGAGGCGAGATCGAGATTGAGACTCGTCGCGGGTCCGGTGACGTGCAAGAGCACGTCGGTGTCGGGATTCGTGACGTGCGTGGTTGCGGTGGCATCGACGTTCGGAACCAAACCGTCGGCGGGCTGAAAAGCGACCGTGCCTTGGCGCAGCACGAACGTGCGGTAGAAGCTCAGCGTACCGTCGGTCGACGTGATCTTCCCGCTCAGCTCGGGATGAGCGAGGTTGCCGCCGATGGCCACGGCTCCGCGGGCGCCGATATCGACGCCGGGGCCGGTCACGCGCACGTCGTTGCCTACTTGCACGTTGAGATCGAACGCCACGGTTGCCGGTGTACGCGGGCCTTCTTGGGCCGGTGTCTTGGGGATCAATGCGGCCAGCGGCAGGCGCGTTTTGGTAAACGCGAGCGTGCCGCCGAGCGTTGGGATATCGCCTTGCGATTTGTTCGCGGTGAGCGCGCCGTCGACGGTGCCCCGGAAGAGGTTGGCGACGTTGATTGCGGCGTGCTGCGCCGTGAACTGACTGTTGAAGGCGAGCGTGCGCT
Organism: Candidatus Lustribacter telmatis; assembly: GCA_003164045.1. Taxonomy (GTDB): domain Bacteria; phylum Vulcanimicrobiota; class Vulcanimicrobiia; order Vulcanimicrobiales; family Vulcanimicrobiaceae; genus Lustribacter; species Lustribacter telmatis. Next base: position 74,557 of record PLRU01000093.1, on the reverse strand, counting down.
GCAGGGCGCGCAGATCGCCGAACGTTGCGCTCGCCGTGCCGTCGATTGTGCCGCCGCCGATGTCGGTGTGTACGCCGGTCAGACGCGCCTGCGCTTGCGTGAAGTCGAGCCGCGCGCGGCCGTTGGTGAGCCCCGAGCGCAAGAGATTCGATGCATAGCTGCCGCCGGCGAGCGTCATCGTTCCGGTGATCGCCGGAGTGCTTTCGGTTCCGCCGGCGGCGATTTGTCCGTCGATCGTGCCGCCGATTTTCGTGCCGTTCGGCAGCAGCGCGTCGAACTGCGCGAGATCGATGCCTTCGGCGCGCAGCGTGGCCGTCAACGGATCGTTGCGCAGGCCGATGGGTGCGGTGAGACGGATCGGGAGCGTTGCGGTCGCGAGCAATCGTCCGCGCACGAGATCGGCTTCAAACGACTGTAATTGCAGCGTCTGCAGATCGGCTGCGAGCTGGGCGCGCATTTTCGGCATCGTGTATTTGCCGGAGCGGAAATTCGTCGCGTCGATCGTTTGCGCGAGGTGCGGCGCGTTGCGCGAGCCGGTCGCGTTCACCGTGGTGTCCAACGTACCGCTGATGTCGAGCTTTGCGCCCAAGCTCTTGGCCAACAGCGCGACGTCATCGCTCTGCGCGTGCAGCGCGATCGCGACCGGATCGCTTGGGCCGTAACCGAGCGTTCCCGATGCATCCGCGGTGAGTCCGGGGCCGGCGAGATGCAGTGCGGTGAGGTGGGCGCTATGGGCATCGCCCGTTGCCGCGAACGTGAACGCGGAGAGCGGATAGCCGCGGACGACCCCGTTGCTCACCGCTGCGTCCGCGGCGAACGACGGCGCGGCGAGCGTTCCCGACGCGTGGGCCGTACCGTTTACGATGCCCAAGATTGGGAACGTCACGCCGGCCGTCGGCAGCCACTGCGCGAGATCGAGATTGGCGAGCGTCGCGTTTGCGGCAAGCGTGCTGCGGTGGTTCGTATCGCGCAACGGATCGCTCGCGGGCAGCGTGACGTCGCCGGTGAGCGCAATCGAACCGTGATCGCTTTGCACGCTGCCGTTTGCGTGCACGGTATGCCCGGCGCTCTGCCACGTCGCGGAGAGGTTGCCGACGTTGAAGCGCCGGTAGCGCGCATCGGTGATCAGCACGTCGCCGCTCGTCGTTAAGCCGGCGCTCGAGCGGCCGGCGTTGGCGATCGCGTGGCCGCTGCCGGCGAGCGTATCGGCGGCATCGAAGTAATCGTTGAAGTCGGCGAGGTTCACGTGCGGCGCGCGCAGGTCGATGCGCTGCGTTGCCGGACCGGCGTCGCCGGAGAAGGCGATCGCCGTCGAGCCGACCATCACCGTGCCGTTACGGGCGCTGACGTTGGCGGGGCCGCCGGAGATCGCCACCTTCGCGTTGCTGAAATTCAAGCCGTTGAGCGAACCTTGCGGAATGCGCACGGAGCCCGCGACTTGCGGCGCGTTCGCGTTGCCGGTGGCGTGCAGATCCGCGTCGATTTCGCCGTCGGGATACCGCAGCGGCAAGTGCAGGGCGCTAGCAATCGGCGCGACCTGCGCGCCGTGCAGGTTCGCGGTCACGTCGAGCGTGGGCGTCCCTTTGCCGTCGATGTGCGCGACCGTTCCGCCGGCGGACGCGTACGAGTCGAGTGCAAGCACGGTCGCATCGCTCAGGTGCAGCGTTCCGCGGTTGTAGTTGGCGAAGGCGTTGCCCGAAAGACCGATGCCGTGCCAGCGCGCGCCGGCGACGATCAGCGCGACGTTTGCGTCCGGCGCATCGAGCGTGCCGTGCACGCGCGCGTTGGCCCGCACCGTACCGGCCGTGAGCGGAATGTGCGGCCCGGTCAGGGCATGCAGATCGAGCGCGCTCGTGGTTGCGGTCAGTTCGCCGCCGCTGCCGAGCGAGCCGAGAACGGTGACGGTGCCACCGGCAATGCCGAGCTGCAGCGCGCGCACGTCGAGCTTCTGTCCTTGCAGCGTGGCCGTTGCCGTCGCGGAGCGCAACGGCACGCCGGCGATGCTGGCGCCGTCGAAGTGCAGGTCGGACGTTTGCGCGGCCGACGTCGTGCCGTCGGAGAGCGCGAGCAGCGTGCCGTCGATGCGGCCGCGCGCGCCGAGATTTCCGGTCAGCGGCTGCAGCTGCGCGAACGATGAGCGCAGGCGCCCGTCGAACCCGACGAGTCCGCCGGCATATGCCGCGTTGCCGTCGAGCGTGCCGAGCGATGAGGTCACGTGTACGCCGCCGCGCTGAGTACCGTCGCCGGCCGTGCCGAGATCGGCGGTCGCGTTTGCCGTCAGCGCGCCGTAGCGCACGCCGCCTAAACGCACGTGTCCGCTGAGCGCATCGAGGCGGCTCGCATCGACCGCGCCGACGATCTGCGCGTCGAGCGTTCCCGCTACGCTGGGAAATTCCGCCAGGCGGAAACCCGGCAGCACTGGGATCGCGCCGGGGCGCAGCGACATGCGGTGCGCGTCGATGATGCCGAGCACGCCGGCCTTCGGGCGATCGAGCGCGATGCGCGCGTACAGCGACGCGCCGTCGTTGCGTTCGATCGAGAACGGTCCGATCACGCCGACGCCGTCGCCGTTCACGTTGAAGAGCGCATCGAGCCGGCCGTCGCGCGCGTCGCCGTACACGATTCCCGCGCTCGCGAGGCGCGTGCCGATGCCTTGCACGTGTACGACGCTGGTCAACGGCAGGCCGCGCAGCAACTGCGAGACGTACGGCAGCCGGTCACCGCCGGCGTGCAGCGTGACGACGAGGTTCACGCCGACCTCCTTTTCGAGCGCGAGCGTGCCGTGCGCTTCAACGTTCACCGGCCCGTAGGCGAACGAGGCGCCGAGCAAGTCGAGATCGCTGCCGTGAATCGAGAACGTTCCGCTTGGGTGGCTCACGGGCAGACCGCGATACACCATTTCCGGCGCCGAAAACGTTCCGTTGACGACCGGCGCGTTGAGGTCGCCCGAGCCGCGCAGGGTAAACGACAAATCGCCCGTCAGCGGTTGGCGCTGCGATGCCGCGATGGCTTGCTGCAGTTGCTCGATTTCTCCCCGGCCCACCAAGGCGAAGCGCAGCTTCGGCGCGGCGAGATCGTAGACGCCGCCTTCCAAATGCAGCGGTACGCCGGCCAGCGTTGCGTCGATGCCCGTCGTCGTGAGCCCGTTGTCGTAGGCGATCATGTGTCCGTGCGCGTCGCGCAGCGGCTTGATCACGCCGGCGATGTAGATTTTACCGGTATCGAGATCGGCGCGCAGCGCGGTGTGCGTGTGCGTCGTGCCGTCGGGATCGACGAACGTGTAGATGCGGCCATCGACGTTGCGCACGTTGCCGTCGACGATGTTCACCAAATGCGACGGCAGCGCGAAATCGAGCAGCGGGCCGACCGGAATGTCGGCGGCGGTCCAGTGCTGCGATTCGAAGCCGTGGTCGGTGGAAAATGTTGCCTTCCCGATGACGCGGTGCAGCGCGCGGCCGTCGTCGAGGTCGAACTTCACGTTATAGAACGAGTGCGCGTGCGGCGCGATCACCGCATCCGTGGCGAGGCCGACGATGCGCTGACGCCGTTCCTGGCCGGGCACCACGAAGCGGTCCAGCAACACGACCGACCCGTCGCGGATGCGCACGCGCAGGTCGATCGGCGACGTGTCGGGCTTCGCCGAGGTTGAATTCGCGGGCAGTGCGACGTTGTAGGTCCCGTCGGCGTGGTGGATGAGCGTCATCTTGGGCCGCTGGATGTCGAGCGCCGAAATCCCGAAGCGGCGGCGGCTGCTCCCGGGCAGCACGTTGCGAATCGAGTAGCGCACGTCGATGCGGCCCGCCTCGAACACCGGCTCGCCCGCGCGGTTGGTCACGTTGGTCCCCATAGCGGTCGCCGAGGTGAACCCGACTTGGAGGTGGTCGAACCGCACGTTATAGCCGGCGGCGGATGCGACGCTGCGCACGATTACCGTCGCCAGCGCGTCGTGGAACACCAGTGCCGCCGCAAGGACGGCCAGCGCGACAAGCGCGGCCCCCCCAATCACGGCATATCGACGCATTACGACTCTTCTGCCCACCGAAGGGGGAAACATAGCGCCCAGCGCGCATTCGGCCAATCTTGACCAGTACAGTAACGGGCGCCGGGATCGCGGTCGCGCCCATCGACTTCACGGATCGCACCCTGCCCAACGGTCTCCGCGTATTGCTGGTCGAGGATCATCGAGTCCCGTCCGTTGCCATCAATGTCGGCTATCGCGTCGGCGGCAAAGACGATCCGCCGGGCCGTTCCGGTTTCGCGCACCTCTTCGAGCACTTGATGTTCAAGGGCACGAAGAACACGCGCCCCGAGACGATCGATCGCCTTACCGAAGACATCGGCGGTCTCAACAACGCGTTCACGGCCGACGACATCACGAACTACTACGAAGTCGTGCCGTCGAATTATCTCGAGACGCTGTTGTGGGCCGAAGCCGATCGGCTGGGTTCTCTGGCGGTGATCGAAGAGCACTTTCATACCGAGCGCGACGTGGTGATCGGCGAATACGATCAACGCATTCTCGCCGAACCATATGGCATGCTCGACGAACTCGTCAACCGCGAGTCGTTCGTAAAGCATCCGTATAAGCGCGGCGTAATCGGGGATCCGGAGAACTTGCGCGCAGCGACGCTCGACGACGTCGTCGCCTTCCATCGCACGTTCTACCGGCCCGACAATGCGGTGCTGGTGGTCGTCGGCGACTTCGACCCGGTGCAGGCGAACGCGTGGATCGATAAATATTTCGGGCGCGTACCGCAACCGGCGGCCCCGATTCCGCGCGTCGAGGTGCTCGAACCGCCGCAACTGGCGGAGCGCACGTACACCTACCGTGCGGCGAACGTGCCGTTGCCGGCAGTGGAATACGCCTATCACATCCCCGCTTGGCGGCATCCCGATGCCGCGGCGCTCGACATCGTCGAAACGCTGCTCGGCATGGGCAAGAGTTCGCGGCTCTATCAGTCGCTCGTCTATCACCAGCGCGTCGCAACGGCCGCCCATGCCAGCGCCGATCTGCGCGAACAGCCGGGCCTCTTCTCGTTTCGCGCGATCGCCAGTACGGGCATCCCGATCGAAAAGGTGCGCGCAGCGCTCGATGCGGAGATCGCGAAGCTGCGCGACGAGTTGCCCGCCGCGGATGAGATGGAGCGCGTGCGCACGCAGATCGCGAGTTCGTTCGTGCGGAGCCGCCAGACCTACAACAACATCGCGGTCGCGCTCGTGCGCAGCGCGATCGAACGCGACGACCCGGGTGCTCTCAATAGCGACCTCGATCGCTATCGCGCCGTGACCGGCGCCGACGTGCAGCGCGTGGCACGCCAATACCTCACGGTCGAGAACCGCACCACGATCGAATACTTACCGCTGTGACACAACCGCTGACGACCCTCGAGAAGCCGCCGTCGCCCGGCGCCCCGCACCGCGCAGAACTGCCGCTGCCGCTGGAACGCACGCTCGCCAACGGCCTGCGTGTTATCGTATTTCCGGTGCGCAGTGCTCCCAAAGCCTATGCCGTGCCGTTGATCGCGGCGCAACTGCTCGTGCGCGGCGGCGCATCCGCCGAGACCGAAGCCGAAGCGGGCCTCGCCACGCTCACGACCTCGCTGCTCACGCAAGGCACCGCTACGAAATCCGCCGTCGAGATCGCGCAAGCGATCGACGGATGGGGTGCGCGGCTCGACGCCGCCTCGGGCTACGATGCGTCGGTCGTGTCGCTGACCGCGCTGACGCACGTGTTCGAGAAAGCGTTCGCGCTCTTCGATGAGATCGTGCGGCAGCCGTCGTTCCCGCAAGCCGAAGTCGAACGCGTGCGCGCGAAAGCCATCGGCGATCTGGCGCTGAGCTATAGCAGCCCGAGTGCGCTCGCGCGCTTCGTGGCGCAACGCGTGGCGTTCGCATCGTCGCCGTACGGGCATCCGGTTTCCGGTACGGCGGATACGCTGGCCTCGCTCGATCGCGATCGCGTCGTCGCCTTTCACGCGCGGTACTTCCGGCCCGACAACGCCACGCTGATCGTCGGCGGTGACTGCGTTCCCGACGAAGCGTTTGCGCTGGCCGAGCGGCAGTTCGGCGATTGGCGCGCCCCCGCAGCGCCGCTTCCGGTTCCGGCGCCGTTCACGGCGCCGCCGCCGCGAGCGCGCGTCGTCATCGTCGACAAACCCGATGCCGGACGCACGGCAATTCTCGTCGGCCGCGTCGGCATTGCGCGGCGCGCCCCCACGTATGCCGCGGGCGTCGTCGCCACGGCCGTGCTGTCGGGCTACAGCGGCCGCCTCAATCAGGAAGTGCGCGTCAAGCGCGGGCTCTCGTACGGCGCCGGCGCGCAGCTCATCGCGCGCCGCGAACCCGGCATGTTCTTAGCTTCAACGCTCGTCGACCACACCAAGGTGGAAGAGGCGGTCGGCGTGGTGCTCGAAACGCTGCACGGGCTCGCGACGGCGCCGCCCGAAGCGGCGGAGCTCGTGACGCGCAAAGCCACGATCAGCGGCGGGTTCTCACGCTCCGTCGAAACGATCGACGGCATCGCGGGCGTGCTCGGCGAGCTCGCGCTCTACGACGTGCCGCTCTCCGAACTCGGCGACTATCTGCCCGAAATCGAAGCGGTCGATCCGGCGATGGTGCAGCGCTTCGCCGCTGCAACGTTCGACGATCTGTTCATCGTGCTCGCGGGCGACGCGCGCATCTTCGGCGCTGCGATCGCCGCTAAATATCCCAACGTCTCGACGATTCCGCTCGACCAGCTCGACCTCGGCCGGCCGGACGCAATTAAGGCGCCCTAACGCGCGAGCAACTCGTCACTGAGCGCCCGCGCCTTTGCCTTGACGGTGTTGCGAATTTCGCGGACGACTTCCGGTGGTTGGCCCTTGGGATCCGGTAGGCCCCAATCGTCGTCGATGCGCGGCACCCCTTCGACGTCGCAGCCCATCGTAATAATCCGGTCGACGCCTTCCATGCGCTGGGACTGCAGCAATTTGGGACGTGCGGCTGAAATGTCGATCCCATCTTCGGCCATGATCGCGACGACGCCGGGGTCGGGCACGTCGGCGGCGATCGTACCGGCGGATGCCACGTCGACCGCGTCACCGGTGAAGGAGCGCAGATACGCTTCGGCCATTTGGGAGCGGCCGGTATTGTGGCGGCAGACGAACAGAACGGATGGTTTCATGATTGCTCCAAAAGTGTTGCGCGTGAGAATCCACCGCGCATTCGAAGCGCCACGTGAACGAGCGTGAGCAGGACCGGCACTTCGACGAGCGGTCCGATGACGGAAGCGAACGCCTCGCCGGAGTTTATTCCGAACACGGCGATGCAGACCGCGATGGCGAGTTCAAAATTGTTGCTCGCCGCCGTCAGCGCGAGCGAGGTCGTGCGACCGTAGGAAGCGCCGACGGATTTGCCCATCCAGAACGACACGTAGAACATGATGCCGAAGTAGATGGTCAGCGGCGCGCCTACATAGAGTACATCGAGCGGTTGCGCGATGATGCGCGCCCCTTGCAGCGCGAACATCGCGACGATCGTCACGAGTAGTGCGATGAGCGTGAGCGGCGCGATCGCCGGAACAAAACCGCCATCGTACTTCTCGATGCCTATGCGCGGTCGAAGGAACAAGCGAGTGAGCGCGCCGGCCACCGCTGGAATGCCCAGATAAATCAGCACGCTGACCGCAACGGTTGCTATGGAAAGATGTACGGCAAGGCTCGGGAGCCCCACGAGCGGCGGCAGCACGGTCACAAAGAGATAGGCGTATGCCGCGTAGGCAAATACCTGAAACACCGAGTTGAGTGCGACCAGCGCAGCGGTATACTCGCGATCGGCCCCAGCGAGTTCGCTCCATACGACCACCATCGCGATGCACCGTGCGAGCCCGACCATTACAAGACCCGCGAATAAATCGGGCCGCCCGTGCAGAAAAGCGGCGGCAAGTCCGAACATCAACAGCGGCGCGATCACCCAGTTCTGCACGATCGAAAGCCCGAGAAGGCGAGTGTCGCGGAGCGCAGCTGACATATGCTCGTAGCGAACACGGGCAAACGGCGGATACATCATCACGATGAGACCGATGGGCACGATGACTGACGGCAGATGAAAGCCGAGGGCGCCGAGACCGATCCCAAGCACCATTGCCAAGACGATCCACAGCGTGAGGTAGCGGTCGAGAAACGAAAGCCTCCGCCGCTCGAGGGCGATATCGCTCACGTCAGGCGCAGCAGGTCGCGCCGGCGTCGTCTTGATCGCGCTCTTCTGTGTCTTCGTGCACGAAGTACGTCTCCCAGCGACGGCCTTCGGGATCGCTTGCCCATACTTTGGTTTGGTTCGCGTAGCAGCACGTCTCTTCGCGCTCAACGTCGGTTGCATATCCGGCAACGTTGAGGCGCTCGATCTGCGCTTCGACTGCTTCAGGAGAATCGACCACTATCCCAAAGTGCTGGCCGAACGGCGCGTTCGCATCTTTGTCGAAGTCAAGCGCGAGTTCGAGGCCGGGTTGTTCCGTAATGAACAGCGCGTAATCATCCAGCTTTTTCGCAGGCTGCGCACCGAGCAGCGTGGAGTAGAAGGCAACGCTCGCGTCGAGATCGCGCGTGGCAATATTGAGATGCATTTTCATACGAGTGCCTTTTCAGGGATGAGAGCACTGAGCGACGCGTCGATGCGCATTTTCGCGCTGGCGGCTAGGCGGTAATAGACCCATGTGCCGCGGCGCTCGCACGTTACCAGACCTGCGTCGCGGAGAATCTTCAAGTGATGCGAGACGGTGGGCTGATTAAGCGGAAGCGCCGACGTGAAGTCGCACACGCAGACCTCGTCCTCTGCTCGCGCTAGTGTCGCGAGCATGGTGAGCCGGTGCGGGTCGCCGAGCGCCTTAAAGAGCCCGGCATCCTCGGTTCGGTCCACGGCATCCACCTCGGCGGGGGGGCAGCAGCGTTGCATCGACATAACTCGATATTAGCATTGTATCGGAGAATGTCAATATAGGCGTCAGTAGTAGCCTAAACCAGCAGGATCGCCTTACCGCTGGTCTTGCGCGCTTCGAGATCGCGGTGCGCTTGCGCGGCTTCGGCGAGCGGATACGTGTTTGAGACCCGGATCTGGAGCGAGCCGTCGAGGATCGCTTCGAAGACTTCCGTGGCGCGTTCGGCGAGCTCGGCGTGCGTGCGCGCGAAATGGCCGAACGTCGGCCGGCTGAAAAAGACGGAGCCGGCTGCCGAGAGCGTCTGCGGATCGATCGGCGGCACCTTACCGCTCGACGCGCCGTAAAGCACGAACGAACCGCGTATGCGCAGCGAACGTAAGCTGCGCTCCCACGTATCTTTGCCGACGGCGTCGTACACGGCATCGACGCCCGCACCGCCGGTGATTGCTTTCACTTCGGGTTCGAAGTCGACCGCACGATAATCGATCACGTGATCGGCGCCGGCACTTTTTGCCAGCGCCGTTTTTTCGGGACCGCCGGCCGTTGCGATAACCGTCGCGCCGCGGCGCTTCGCGAGCTGCACGAGGATCCGGCCCACGCCGCCGGCCGCAGCATGCACGAGCACGCGATCGCCCGGGGCGATGTGGTACGAATCGGTCGCGAGATACTGTGCGGTCAGCGCTTGCAGCATCGCGCCGCACGCGACGGCATCCTCAATGCCGGTGGGAACCTCCACGCAGAAGCGGGCCGGAACGGTGACGCACTCGGCATAACCGCCGAGATTTGGGGACTCGGGATATCCCACGCGCATGCCGGTGGTGAAACCGGCGACGTCCGCACCGACGGCTTCGACAATACCGACGCCCTCGCGGCCCGGTACGAACGGCAGTGCGTGCGGATAGGCGCCGGTGCGCAGGTAGACGTCGATGTAGTTGATGCCGGCGGCCGTCTGGCGGATCAGCAGCTCGCCGGCGGCGGCCTTGGGCGTATCGCTCTCGGCCGGCTGGAGCACCTCTGGACCACCGATGCGGTCGACGCGTATCACCTTCACGCGAGTGCCAACCCGCCCGGAAACGAGCGGGTTTCCGGGCCGATCCGCCCGGGTACACGCCTACCCTATGGAACGCCGAGATCTCTACGAAGACGATTTGACGGACGAACGTGGGCCGACGCCGGCCGAGCGTGACGACGTCGCACACTCTCAAGCGCTCGACCCGGACATTCTCGGCGAAGATGATGATGATGACGACGAGGAAGACGGCGCATAATCGCGCGTGGGCGATTACTTGATCATGAACGTTGACGGATGCGCTTGCTTCAAGTAGGTGATCTTGCCGTCTTTTATCAGATAGTAGTAGAGCTGCGGTTGTAGCGCGTCGCCGAACGCGCCGAACGAATAGGAACCCGTCATCGTGTCGACCGGAATTCCTTGCTGGATCGCCGTCGTCGTTGCGCCGCGTCCCGATGCGTTGGTGCGCGTGACCGCCGAGATGATGATTTGCACTGCGGCGTAACCGAATGCGGCAAACGCGTCCATCGCGCCGAAATGCGTCTCGAATTCTTGGCGCTGGCGCACCGTCGTCGGTGCGAGCGGTAAATACGGGAACGACGTCGAGACGATCATCCCGTCCGCGGGGGCGCCGAGCTTGAGCGTGCCGGGATCGTAGAAGCCTTGCGAGGCGCCGAATGGGCCCGTATACCCCTTCGTCCGCAGCATGCCCACGATCGGGCCCATGTCGCCGACGACGCCGGCCAGAAACACGTAGTCGGGCTGCACCGCGAGCGCTTTATCGGCGACCGCCGCGAAGTCGGGTTTGTTGTATGAAAATTGCTGGTACTGCACCGCTATTTTTTGCGCGGTCATCGCGTTGATGAAACCGGTGGCGACGTCGGCGCCGTATTCGGCGTCTTGCACGAAGACGTACGGCAGCTTCGGTTTGTACTGCGCGATGACCGATTGCGCGAAGATCGCGCCTTCGAATGAATCCTTCGTCGGCAAGCGGAACACGTTGCGGTACTGCGTTGCAGTGATGCGGTCGTCGGTGCAGAGCGGAACGATCAAGGGCAACTGCGCCGGGCCGTAGTTCGCGATCCCCTGCAGCGTCGCGTCGGCCTTCACGTGACCGATCACCGCGATCACGGAGCTGTCGCCGGCGGCGAAACTCGAGACGAGCGACGCGTTGGCCGCCGTGTTCTGATCGTCGAACACGCGCAACGTGTAGGTGCGCTGCAGCGAGCCGGCCAGCTCGTTGGCGTACTGAATCGCGCCTTGCGCGCCGGTGCTCAACCGCGTTCCGATGCCGCGGGCCGGGCCGCTCATCGGCCCGACGAGCGCGATCGAGATCGACGGCGTGATTTGCGGAAACGTGACGGCGGCGGTGGTGGCGCCGAGACCGCCGAGAAATTCCGAGCGAAACATTATGCGTCGCCCTTCGACGTTGCGGCCGGGCCGTCCAAGCGGGCGCGCAAATCGGCGGGAATGGCGGCCTTCGCGATGCGGCCGTCCTTGATTTCGACGAACACGCGCTGCTCGAAACCGCGCGCGCACGTTTTGCCGGCGAGCGTGCGGACTTCGTGCTCGATGCGCAGCGACGACTCGCCCATCGAGGCAACCGTCGAGACGATCTCGATCTCCTCATCGAACTGCAGCGGCGCGAGGAACGTCGCGCCGCACTCGACGATCGGCAACGGATCCTTCGGCGCGCCGCGTGTATCGCGGCTCGGTGCGTCGCCGACGCGCAGCAGGCCGTGCGTCCCGGAATCGAACCAGAGGAAAAACGTCGGATAGAACACGATCCCCGCCGCGTCGGTCTCGCCGAAGCGGACGCGCGTGCGCATGATCGCCTGCAATCCCATTAGGCGGCCGGCAGTTTGGGCAGCTTGAGGCCGATCTTCTCGACGAGCACGCGCGCGCGCTCGAGATAATCGGCGCGCATCGCTTCGTTCGTTCGTTCCTTGATGCCCCACTTGCGGTAGAGCTCGTTGTTCTTCGAATTCGCGCGCCCGAAGAATGCCGGCAGCGTGGGGAAGAGCTTGTTGATGCCCGCCTGCACGCCGCTGCGGCCTTCGGCCGTCTGCACGAGTTCGGCGCACGCGCGTTCGCCGAACGTGGCGTGGAATTTCTCCTCCGGCATCGTGATCTTCGCGGCTTTGCGCAGCGGCACGTAACTGCAGCTGAGAAGATCTTCGACTTGCAAGATTTCGGCCAGGTCGCCGATCATCTTGAGGACGCAGAACTCGGCCCAGCCGCCGAGCGTCGTATCGAAAATGTTGAGCGAGCGCTTCTCGGTGCGGCCCGGAATCATCGTATCTTCCGCCACGCCGATGGCTTTGCCCATCTTCGCGAACCGCACGTGGTGACCGTACTCTTCCATCGCGATACGGCAAGCGTGCCACTTCCAATACGGCGTCGGCGCAAAGGCAATCGCCGGCTCGTCGTACACGGTTGCCCCGGCCAATTCGTTGATCGCGTGGCTGACGATGATCTTCTTGACCAGCTCTTGGTACTCGGCGGGCTGTTGGAGTAACTCGGCGGGCGTGGCGACGACAAATGGTGCGGCGGGCGTAGGCACGGCAGACTCCTAGAGAACGGGGGTCGTAGAAAACGCGTCGAGATCGGTTTCGAGCGCGGTGAAATGCGGGGCGAACTGGCTATCGACGAGCGCGGCGAGGTCGTCGAGCGACGGATCGGGCGCGGTCGTGGCGCGCGCAAGCGGGCGCGGCTGCGAGAACACGAACGTTTCACGCCCGCGTACGCCGAATACCTGTCCCGTGATGTGCTGCGCGCGGGCCGAGCAGAGGTACGACGTGAAGCGGCCGATCGGTGCGGGCGGGATGGAGAGCGCGGCGGCTTTATAGATCGCTTGCGCCGGCGTTGCGGGCACGATCGTTTCGGTCACGCGGGAAGCCGCAAATGGGGCGATCATGTTCGAGGTGACGCCGCTGCGCGCCATATCGAGCGCGGCAATGCGCATCAGGCCGAAGAGACCGGCCTTCGCGCTGGCGTAGGCGCCTTGACCGTAGTTCCCGTAGAGCGCGGCCGTCGAGCCGATCGTAACGATGCGGCCCCAGCCGTACGGCTCGCCGCCGCGTGCCTGCTTCGCGTTTTCGCGCAGCACCGGCGTCGCCGCGCGCAGCAAGTCGAACGCCGCCGTCAGGTCGGTCGCAATCACGGCTTCGAAGTCGGCGCGATTGCCTTTGAAGAGAAACGCGTCGCGCAAGATCGCCGCGTTGTTGACGACGATGTCGAGGCCGCCGAAACGTTCGCACGCTAGCGCAACGGCAGCGTCAGCGAATCCCGGTGCGGTAACGCTCTGCGCGAGCGGCACGACGGCATCGCCGCATTCTGCTGCGAACGCGGCGATGAGCGCAGGATCTTCCGTGCGGCCATCGATCGATGCACCGTTGTCGGCAGCGACGACGCGCACGCCGCGTGCGATGAGGTCGCGTACGATGGCAGCACCAACGCCGCGCGCGGCTCCGGTAACGATGGCGACGCGGCCGGCAAGGTCATTCACACCGGCAGACTTACCGTCAGAAGAGCGGCGAATACTCCTCGGGGATCGTCGTGGCGGCTTCAACGATGGAAATACTGGGCGTTCGGCCGCTGACGAACGTCGTGTACATCACGCCGACGTCGTGGCCTTCGTGCGAGAGCCGGGTGGCGCAGATCATCCGCCAGCCCTTCGGCATTTCGTCCGGCTTCTCGGCCGCACCCGGAAAGGGCGGCTCCGTGCGCAAGCCGTGTTCGGCTTCGAGCGCCGAGGCTTCGGTTTTTTTCGCCAGCGCGATGAGCTCTTCGCCCGACGCAACGTTGGGAAGTTGCCAACCTAGCACGCGGATCACATGATCGCGATACGTGCGCATGACACCGTTGAGAAGATCGGGATGTACAGCCATTGACGACGCACTCCTTGGCGCAGTCGTTAGCTCCATCCCTCCCGGGAGCCCGCATTGTGACAAACGGGCCCCGGCATGTACTGCCGAGGCCCGTTTGCTTGTGCTGCGTTACCGCGGTTGTGCGGTCAGTCGCGACGGGGAGGACGGCGTCCGCGACCGCGCGGCGCACCGTTACGATCGCCGCCGCCCGAACCGGCAGCTTCTTCGCTGCGCGGTGCCGGTGCCGGTGCACCACCCTCGTCGCCGCCGCCGAGAACGGCCTTGCGCGAGAGGTTGATGCGGCCTTGCGAATCGATCTCGACAACCTTCACCATGATCTGGTCGCCGATCTTGACCACGTCTTCGACGCGCTCGACGCGTTGCGGCGCGAGCTGCGAGATGTGGACCAGGCCTTCTTTACCAGGCAGAATCGCGACGAACGCACCGAAGTTCATCAAGCGCGTTACCGTACCGAGGTACGTCTCGCCGACTTGCACGGACTTCGTGAGCGCTTCGACCATCGCTTTGGCCTTTTCGGCCGCAACGCCGTCGGGCGCCGAGATGAAGACGTGTCCGTCGTTCTCGATGTCGATCTTTGCGCCGGTATCCGCGATGATCTTGTTGATGACTTTGCCGCCGGGTCCGATCACGTCTTTGATCTTGTCGGGGCTGATCGTCACAACGAGCATGCGCGGTGCGTACGGGCTCATCTCGGTGCGCGCTGCAGGCAGCGTTTCCTTGAGCTTGTCGATGATCGACAGGCGCGCTTTCTTGGCTTGCGCCAAGGCTTCGCGCATGATGTCGATCGTGATCCCGTCGACCTTGATGTCCATCTGGATCGCCGTGATACCATCGACGGTTCCGGCGACCTTGAAGTCCATCTCGCCGAGCGAGTCTTCCATGCCCTGGATGTCGGTGAGGACGGCGTGTTTCTTGCCGTGCAAGATCAGACCCATCGCGATACCGCCGACATGTTTCTGAATCGGCACGCCGGCATCCATCAGTGCGAGCGTCGAACCGCAGATCGACGCCATCGACGACGACCCGTTGGATTCGAGCGTTTCACTGATTAAACGCATCGTGTAGGGGAACTCATCCTGCGGCGGCAGGATCGGCACCAGCGCGCGCTCCGCGAGGTGACCGTGGCCGATTTCGCGCCGGCCCGGACCGCGCATCGGGCGCGTCTCGCCGACCGAATACGGCGGGAAGTTGTAGTAGTGCATGTAGCGCTTGTTCGGAATCGCCATGATGCCGTCGAGGCGCTGTTCGTCGCCGATCGAACCGAGGGTCGCGGCGGTGAGCACTTGCGTTTGTCCGCGCTGGAACAGGCCGGTACCGTGAACGCGCGGCAAGTAGCCGACCTTCGACCAGATCGGCCGGATCTCGTCGGCCTTGCGACCGTCGGGACGCAACTTCTCGTCGACGACCATGACGCGAAGTTCTTCCTCTTCCATCGTCTTGATGATCTTGTCGAAGTCTTTGTTGTTCTTGTCTTCGAGCGCGGCGCGAACTTCGAGTTCTTTGACGCCGGCTTTTTCGAGCGCGGTTTCTTTGGAGAGCTTCGCGAACGCGGTATTGCGCTCGCCCTTCTCGACGATGCGCATCGCTTTGGCGACGTCTTTTTTGAACGTCTTGCGCGTCCACGCATCGAGCGCTTCGTTGACGGTGAGCAGCGGATACGTCCGCTTTTTCTTGCCGACTTTTTTCTGCAGCTGGTTGATCGCGGTAACGATCTTTTTGACCGCGGCGTGGCCGAACTCTACAGCACCGAGGAGATCTTCCTCGGAGATTTCATGTCCGCCGCCTTCGACCATCATCACGCCGTCGAGCGTGCCGGCGATGACGATGTCCATGCCGCCGGTTTCATACTGCGGCAGCGTGGGGTTGATGATGTACTTGCCGTTCTCATCGCGGCCGACGCGTACGGCGGCGACGTTCTTGGCGAACGGGATGTCGGAAACGGCAAGCGCGGCACCTGCGCCGCATACGGCGAGCACGTCGGCGTCGAGTTCGCGATCGATCGAGAGCACGGTCGCCACGATCATGATGTCGTTGCGGAAGCCGTCTTCGAAGAGCGGACGGATCGGACGATCCATTTGACGGGCGCTCAAGGTGCCGTGCTCGGAGGCACGTCCTTCGCGCTTGATGTAGCCGCCCGGGATCTTGCCCGCGGCATACATCTTCTCTTCAAATTCGCAGGTCAGGGGAAAGAAATCGACGCCCGAGCGGGGTTGCTCCGAGGCGGTGACGGCGGTAAGGACAACGTTCGCATCGCCGTAGCGGATGAGAACACTGCCGTTGGCTTGCTTAGCAAGCTCGCCGGTCTCGATCGTCAGGGTGCGACCCCCGATCTCGAGAGAGACGGATTCTGGCACAAATACTCCTAAATTTTCTTATTGTTTGTCGTTTTATTGAACGCGTTAAGGTTCGCTCCGGCCGTACAATTGCCTCGTCGCGGCCCTTTTTGAGCAAGCAAGCCCGAGCGAAACGCCTTAAGGGCGTTTAACGTTTTGCCGCGCTGCGCACCGGATATGGACATGGGTGAGGAGCCCCTATGCAGTCGCAGTCCCGGTTCTCCGCAGCCCGTTTTTCCGAAATCGATGNNGACCTGTTCATCATCGGCGTCGTGCTCAAGCTGCTGAAAACCGAATGGCACATCAGCCCGTTCGAAATGGCCATTGTCGGCGCGACGGCCCTGGTGTCGGCGGCCATCGGCTCCGCGGTCTTTGGGCGAATCGCCGATGTCTTTGGGCGCAAATACATTTACGGATTCGAGGTACTCGTGCTTGGCGCGGGGGCCATCGCGTCGGCATTCTCTCCGAGCATCTGGTGGCTGGTTGCATTCCGTTTTATCCTCGGCCTCGGGATCGGCGGGGACTATCCGGTCAGCGCAACGATCGCAAGCGAGTTCGCCGGAAAGAAGACCCGCGGACTTATGATTTCCAGCGTCTTTGCGATGCAAGGCATCGGTCTGATCGTCGGTCCGCTCCTGGCGATCGCGCTCCTCGCCGTGAAAGTTCCGCAAGATCTCGTGTGGCGGATCCTGCTCGGCGCGGGCGCGATACCGCCGCTCGCCGTCTTCTGGGCGCGCCGTCATCTGAAAGAGACGCCGCGCTTCGCGCAACTGGCTGAGGGCGCAAGCGACGACGTCGCCAAGGCGGCGAAGCGGTTGGGTTTCGTTACCGCACTCAAGGAGGCGTTCGGAACCGACAAAACGCTGGTCAAGTGGCTTGTCGGTACGTCGCTCGCCTGGTTCTTTCTCGATCTCGCGTACTACGGTAACACGATTTCCAATCAAGCGTTCGTCTCTGCCGTCAGCGAGCATGCATCGCAAATTCACGATCTCGTGGTGTCGCTGCTCGTCTTCACGTTTGCCGCGTTCCCCGGTTATTTGCTGTCGGTCTACGGCATGGATAAATGGGGCCGTAAGAAGATTCAGCTGCTCGGCTTTGCGATGATGGCCGTAAGCTTTATCGCGATCGCGTTTCTCGGCGATGCGAAAACGATCATCGTGCCGTTTGTCGCGCTGTACTGCCTCAACTATTTCTTCACCGAGTTCGGGCCGAATACGACGACGTTCGTTCTTCCGGCGGAGATTTTTCCGGTATCCGTGCGTACCACGAGCCACGGCATCTCGGCCACCGTCGGTAAGCTCGGCGCAGCGGTCGGGACGTTCAGCTTCCCGTTGCTGCAAGCCAAATTCGGGCTGCCCGGCCCAATGTGGGTGGCGGGCGCATCGTGCATCGTAGGGCTGGCGATTACGTGGGCATTGCTGCCGGAGCCGAACGGCCTTGACCTCGAGGAAGCATCACGCGATACGACGTTCGAGAAAGGCCGCTCGCTCCAGCCGGCGCCTGCTACTTAATTCCGAGGACGCGCGTCAATGCGAGGATCGCCGCGGCGAAAAGGCCGCCGCCGAGGAACATGCACACCGGCAGGGTGAGCACCCATGCCAGCAAGATGTTGCGCAGCGTGTCGCCCTGGAGACCGGATCGATTCGCAGCCATCGTGCCGGCGATGCCCGATGAAAGAATATGCGTCGTGCTCACCGGCAAGCCGAATTGGTCGGCCGCTTCAATGAGCGCGTACGTCACCGTTTCGGCCGCCGCACCCTGGCCGTAGGTGAGATGTGCCTTGCCGATTTTTTCACCGACGGTGACGACGATGCGTTTCCAGCCGATCATCGTGCCGAAACCGAGTGCAAAGGCGACCGCGATCTTCACCCACACGGGAATGAATTTGGTGAACGAGTCGACGCTCTTCTGAAATGCCTTGAGCGTCGTTACGTCGGCCGGGTCGTCGATTTTCTTGCTCTTGACAAGTTTATCGATCGATGCGGCAACGAGATACATGTTGGTACGGATGTCGCGCTTTTCTTGTTCGGGCAAGCCGGTGAACGACGTTTTGCCCTGCAGTCCGCTCACGACCTTGCCGTTGAGGTCGCCCATCGAGCCCCACACGTTTTCCGAATACGCGCCGCCGGCTTTGATGAAGTTGGAGATCACCCCTTCGTCGTCGGTCTGCGCTTTGTTCGGCAGGCCCTGCGTGCCCACGTGCTTGAGGAGCACGGTCTGCGATGATTGGCTCGCCGACGCGAGCGCGGCGATTTGCGCCGGCGATGCGTCGGGATTGAGCGCGTAGATGGCCGGGATGATGCCGATGAGCACGAGCATGATGAGCCCCATGCCTTTTTGTCCGTCGTTCGAACCGTGCGCGAAGCTCACGCCCGTACACGTCAAGAACAGCACGGCGCGCACGGGCCACGGTGGCGGCGCGTTCTCCGGCGGCGCTTCGTAGAGCGCCGGATACTTGATGACCAATTTGATCAGCAGAAACAAGCCCCCGGCGAGCACGAAACCGAGTACCGGCGAGATGAGCAGCGCCGTCACCGTATCTTGAACCTTGCCCCAGTTCACGCCGTCTCCGAACACGTGCCCCGGCGCGAGCAGAGAGTTGGCGAGACCCACGCCGATGATCGAGCCGATCAACGTGTGCGAACTCGATGCCGGCAGTCCGAGGTACCACGTGCCGAGATTCCAGATAATTGCCGACGTGAGCATCGCAAACACCATCGCGGCGCCGGCGGCCGACCCGACGTGCACGACGAGTTCGACCGGCAGCAGCGCTACGATTCCGAAGGCGACCGCGCCGTTCGACGTGAGCACCCCCGTTAGGTTCATGAGACCCGACCATACCACCGCGAGCGGTGCCGGCATGGTACGTGTGTAGATTACCGTTGCAACGGCGTTTGCCGTGTCGTGAAAGCCGTTCACGAATTCGAACGTAAGAGCAAAACCGAGCGCAAATACAAGCGCGACGATCGTTAAAGGATCCATCCCCACGGTTTTACCCTGGACCGGTTAAGGGGGATTTAAGACAATGTCATCTTTATCTCGCGGGAATACGATGTCGTCATGTCAGTGCGATTTCTCGTTTGTCCGCCGGCAGCTCCCGCTCTCGATGGCTCGAGCGGCCGGCAATGGTTCCGGTTCGTCGAAATGTTGCAGTGCGCGGGTGACGTCGAACTCGTTGAAATGAGGCCGCGCGAAGGCGTTCCCGGTTTGATATTCACATCCGACGCGGCGTTCATCAACGGCAAACTCGCGATTCTCTCGAGCTTCCGGCATGCCGAGCGGCGGCGCGAACAGGCGATCTTTCGCGAGGCCCTCGTGGGCGCCGGTTTTGCCACGACGTACCTGCGCGAATCGTACTTCGAAGGCGCGGGCGACGTTCTCCTCGATCGTACGCGGCCGGTGTGTTATGCCGGCTACGGGTGGCGTACGGAACGCAGCGCCGTGTTGCAACTGCACGAGTTTCTCGGCTGCCGGGTGTTGCCGCTGCTGCTGGTCGACGAGCGATTCTTTCATGTGAACATGGCGTTGTGTCCGCTCAGCAGCGGGCACGTGCTCGCCTACATGGGCGCTTTCTCGCCGCACGCGCAGATGCTGCTGCGGCGCGCGATCGGCGGCGAGTACGTGATCGATATCGGAATCGATGATGCACTCGACCTAGCGTGCAACAGCGTCGAGGTCGGAGGGGACGCGCTGATCTTGCATCGCGCGAGCCGCGGTCTGCGCGCGCGGCTGAACGACATCGGATATCGCGTGTTTTGCACCGAACTCGGCGCGTTCATTCGCGCGGGCGGTTCGGCGAAGAGTCTCACGCTGCAGCTCGACCACGAAGACTCGACCGCCGCCTAGGGCAGGTTGCCGGTCGCACGGAAACGGTGCGAATGAAGACCTTCTACGACGAGTGGCTGCAAGCGCAGAATGACATTCAAGCGGAGCTGAAGGCCTCACTCGAAGTCGCGCGCGACCGGGATATCCCGTGGGTGAGCACGCCGCAGGATGCCAAGGTCAAACTCATGGTGGCGAACTCGCTGGGCTTCGCGACGATGGGCAGCAACGTGCTCAAGAGCGAGATTCCGGTGGGCTGGCATACGGGGAAGCATCGCCACGGTGAAGAGTCGATGCACATTCTCGCGGGCGAAGGCTTCAGCGTCATCGCCGGACAGCGCTTCGACTGGCACAAGAGCAGCACGCTGCAGATTCCGTTCTGGGCCGAGCATCAGCATTTCAACACCGGCAGCGTCCCCGTGCTCTCCATATCTGCGATGGCGTTCGACCTCGAGCGCTTCGTGCGTGTCGCGCGGCTCGAACAGATCGAGACCTGCGGACCGAACGATGACGCCGTGCTCGCGGCGCAGCCCGCTGCGAGCGGTGAATATTATGCCGACGGCACGCGGGCGATCATCCACATCGAAGATGCGCCGGCCGACGACGATTCACTCGAGCCTCAAGGGAACATCGCGGCACTAAAAAATCAGCACGACTACATTCAGTATCTGGTCGTGCCGAAGAACGGCTTCCATACGGTGAGCGTCGCGATCACGCACCAGTGGATCGAACCGCCGTTTCACAACAGCGGCCGGCACAAGCATCTCGAGGCCGTGGTGTACGCGGTCGAAGGCGAAGGATACACGGAGATGCAGGGCAATCGCGTGGCGTGGGAAGCGGGCGACGTGCTCTACGTGCCGCCCGCAATGTGGGAACACCAGCACATGAACGACAACCCGAATCCGATCAAGCAACTGCGCATCGCGTTCGGCATCCGTCAGTGGTTCACGTCGGTCTGGCCCGAAGGCTTCACCAACCAGCGCGTCTACGACAAGTACGGCAAACCAATCGAAGCCGGCCCAATCGTCCGCGAACGCGAACGCCGTTTATAGACGCTCCCCTGCCACAGAGTGCACGTAGTGGCGGATTACGAAGCGTTGTACGTCGCGTAGGCTCTTCACCTCGCCGGCGGCGGCAGCATCTCGTAAGCGTGCGGTTAGGTCGTCGAGTTGGGGCGGGGTGAACTGTTGCGCGGTGCCGAGGTTGCGCGCGACTTCGATGAGGATGTCGGCGTCGGGGTAGCCGATCGTGTATTCCAGGAAGCGGTCGCGGATTGCTTCGTCGACGAGGTCGGGGCGGTTCGTGGTGAGCACGACGACGGCGCGGCTCGTATCGAGTTCATCGACGGCGTGAAAGAACACGCTGTCTTGCGAGAAGTGCCATTCCTTGACGTGCTCGCTGCCGCGCGCCATCAGGATCGACTCGACGTCGTCGAAGAGCAGCACCGTGCGCTGTCCCGCGGTGGTGAAACCCGACTGCGCGTGCGCGAAGATGTCGCGGATGCGTTCCTCGCTCTCGCCGTAACGCGAGCGCGCGATCGCGCTGCCGTCGACGAGCGCCATCACGATCGACGGTTCGTCCGGTGTCGCGGCAAACCGCCGGCCAAGTTCGTAGGCCAAGCGGCGCGCGAGCGTCGTCTTCCCGGTACCGGGCGGGCCGCTCAGAAAAAAGCCCTTGATCAAACCGCGCTTGATGCCCGAGCGCCATTGATGCTCGACGATCTGCGCGAGTTCGTTCAGTACCGTGTGATAGCGCGCGCCGAGGATATCGCGCGTGCCGAATTGTTCGTCGAGATCGGCGAAGTGCAGCAGGTTCTCCGCTGCGAGCGGGCCGCCGTGGTGATGACCGTTGCCGTGGCCGTGCCCGTGATCGCTCACGGCGTTAGGGTTTGCCCTCGAGCGCGTCGGCCGCCGCGGCGATACCGTCGATGTACGTCTGCCACACGTAGAGGTTGATGCGGCATGCTTCTACCGCCGCATCCGCCATACCGAGCCGCTCCGCATCGCGCGCGACGGTTTGCCAACCGAAGTTCGAATGGATGATGTCGGCTTCTTCGTGCAACGAGAAGAACACGAGTTGATCGTCGCTCAAGTGAAACAGATCGCCCCAGCGTTTGCGCTCGAGCCCAAACCATCCGAGTTCGCGAAAGAGTCCGGTGCCGTAGCCCGGCACGTTGCTGCGTTCCGCGCACGTGTTCGCCATCAGCCCTTCGAGCCAGTGGCGATTCTTCATCAGCGCTTCCCACGCAAGCCAGCACAGCTGCGTCGTTTGCAACGGCTGCGCGCTGCGGATGTCA
Source organism: Candidatus Lustribacter telmatis (assembly GCA_003164045.1). Lineage (GTDB taxonomy): Bacteria > Vulcanimicrobiota > Vulcanimicrobiia > Vulcanimicrobiales > Vulcanimicrobiaceae > Lustribacter > Lustribacter telmatis. The sequence goes on along the minus strand of PLRU01000093.1, from coordinate 52,296 downwards.
TCGAGAGACATCCCGATGTGCTCTCCCTGCTCTTCGAGAATCGCCCAGTGCGGTTTGCCGCCGCCGAACTCATGGTCGGCAATGAGTTCTTGCGATGACGCGTTGATGATGCCCATGCGCGTATCCCAATCGGGCGTATTGACCGCGACCGAAAGTTTGAGTACCGAATTCCGGTAACGCGTATTGAGCCGGTGCTGGCGCACGAACATCTTCGCACGCTCGACCGTCAGCGGTTCGCGAAAAAAGCGAACGCTGTTGCAAAATTTGTCGACCTCAGCGTCGAGCCGCTGCAATACATCCATCGAGGCGCGCCTTCGCGAGCCTCGACGGTGAACGCTTTTTGTCTACCTGCGCAGACCGAGGTCGGCGATGAGCTTGCGGTAGCGCTCGATATCTTTGCCCTGGAGATAGCCCAGAAGGCGCCGGCGCTGTCCGACTTGCATGAGCAAGCCGCGGCGGCTGTGGTGGTCCTTCTTGTGAATCTTCAGATGCTCGGTCAGCTGGTTGATCGACGAGGTGAGGATGGCGATCTGAACGTCGGCTGAACCGGTGTCGTTGGGGCCGCGGCCGAACTTGGTCGCGATCTCCGTCTTTTGTTCTTTGGTCAGGGGCACGGAAAACCAGGCTTTCGTGAAACGACGTGTCTCGCTCGGATCCAGACCCGCGTCAATGACGCATCCAGTCCGGCGACCGACGAATGGTATCAAATCGGGCAATTCCTGTCAAAGACGGAGCAAGGCGTCGCTCGCGCGCGCGCGAACCCGCGCTCGTGACCTCCGAAGCGTTTGTCCCCGTCGGCCCCGTCGCCGAGATCGTCCCCGGCAGCTCAAAAACCGTTGTGGTTGAAGGCCGTGAGATCGCCGTTTTTAACGTCGGCGGCACGTTTTACGCAATCGAAAACTACTGCCCGCACCAGGGCGCCTCGCTCGCCGAGGGCTGGCTCGACGGCACTACGATCACGTGCCCCTGGCACGCTTGGTGCTTCAACCTCACCGACGGCACGATGACGCTCGGCGCATTTGCCCGGGTCGACCCCTACGATGTCCGCGTCGAAGAGGGCCAGGTCTCGGTGAGCAGCCGGCCACGGCGGCCCGAAGTCACCTAAAGCAGCGCTCGCCGCAGCCCGGCCAGAGTGGCCGAGCCGGTCGCGAACATCGCGATCCGCAGCCCCTCGACGAGCGCGCCGATGAGCTCGTCCACCGCGGCCCGCGAGATTGTGGCGGCTTCGAGGAACGGCAGCGCGAGGCCACACAGATCGGCTCCGAGCGCGATCGCCCGGGCAATGTCCACGCCGGTCCGCACGCCGCCGCTGGCGATCAGCGGCATCGAGGGAAACCGCGCACGCAGGGCGCACACCGCCTCGGCCGTGGGCTGGCCCCAGCCGGCAAACGTTTCCGCCAGCGCCTCGCGGCCGTCGTCGCCCGAACGCTTGCCCTCGACCCGCGCCCACGAGGTGCCGCCCGCGGCTGCCGTGTCGATCCCCGCGACGCCCGCGTCGAGCAGCCGCGCCGCCGTCACCGGGGAGATCCCGGACCCGACGCTCTTCGCCACAACCGGCACGTCGAGCGCCGCGCACAGTTCGGCGATCTTCGGCAGCAGACCGCGGAAGTTCGTGTCGCCGCCGGGCTGGAGCGCTTCTTGGAGCGGGTTGAGGTGGAGAAAGAGCGCGTCGGCGCGCAGCTCGGCGATCATCCGCTGCACGTCGTCGATGCCGATGCCGTAGTTCAGCGATACTGCGCCGATGTTCGCGAAGAGCACCGCCTGCGGCGCGACCGCGCGCACGTCGAAGGTGTGCATGAGCGCCGGATTTTCGATCAGCGCGCGCCCGCTGCCGAGGCCCATCGCGATGCCGCTCGCCTCGGCAGCCTCGGCTAGCCGCAGGTTCAGCTCCGCGGCGCGCGCGGTGCCGCCGGTCATCGATGAGATCAGGATCGGGGCACGCAGCCGGAAGCCGAGAAAGCGCGCCGCGCAGTCGACGTCGTCGAGCGCGATCTCCGGCAGTGCTTCGTGACGCAAGCGCACGCCCGACCAGCCGGCATCCAGCGTCGAGGCGACGTCGTCGTCGAGGCAAACGTCGAGGTGGCGCGCTTTGCGCGCCTCGGTGGCATGAATCCCCGGTTGGAGCACGCCCTCGCCCTTCCACAGGCGTTCCCCGCAGCCTCGCCAATCGGAAGCCCACGATGGACCCCACCTATGATGGAACGCTCGGCACGGCCGGCGGCCCCGCGTTCGCGGCCGCGCTGCTGGCGCTCGCCGAGGCCGAGAAGCTCGATGCGGCGGCGCTCGCGGCGAAGGCCGGATTGCCTCCCGAAACGCTGGCTCGCGTGTTTGCCGGAACCGAGCGGATCGGCGTGCCTGCGATGGCGCGCTTGGCGAAGGCGCTGCGCCTGAAGGCGGTCGAGTTCATGCAGAAGAGCGGCCTGCTCTCGCTCGAGGTCTACGCGATGGGCCTCGACCCGCTCTACTTTTTGCCCGATGGGCCGATCCGCTTCGATGCGCGGATCTACATGCGCGAGATCAATCCGCGCCATTCGGTGCCCGAAGGCGACATGCTCAAGCGCAATCCCGCGCTCAAGGCACTGCGCGATGATGTGGTCCTCGACCCGATCGGCCATCTGGAAGTCGAGCTCACATACTTGCTTCGGGCGGCGGTGCAATCGACGGGCGGATCGTTGTAGGTCATTGCACGCCGCTTTGGGGAAATAGCAATTATTATGGAGATCGAAGGCAAACGGGTCGCCGCGCTGGTCGGCGACGGATTCGAAGAATCGGAACTACTGGATCCCAAGCGCGCGCTCGAAGAAGCGGGCGCCGTCGTGACGATCGTCGGTGTCGACGACCGCGCGTTACAAAAAATTCGCGGTAAGAAGGGGCTCGACGAAGGTCAGAGCGTCAAAGCCGAAGAGATCGTCGCCGACGTAACGGCCGACGACTTCGATGCGATCCTGATCCCGGGCGGCATGTCGCCGGATCACTTGCGCATGAACAAAGAAGTGCAGCGCTTCGTGCGCGAGTTCGATTTGGCGAAGAAGCCGATGTTCATCATCTGCCACGGACCGCAGATCTTGATCTCCGCGCAACTGGTACGCGGGCGCACGCTGACCGGATTTGCGTCGATCGCCGACGATATCCGCAACGCCGGCGGTCTCTATCGCGATCAGCCGGTCGTGAACGACGGTAACTGGGTTACCTCACGCAACCCGCAGGACCTGATGCTCTTCAACCGCGCGATCCTCGAGAAACTCGCGTCGGCCGGTACCACGCAACCCGTCTAGCGGGCTCACTCCACTTGCGATAGTCGCGGATTGGGGCGCTCGGGGCGCCCCACTTTGTGGCATTCGCGCCACGTTCCATGTTCGGCAAGCGCGACGATGTCGGCTGTGTAATCGTAACTTCCGTTGCCGTCGAAAAACGCGCTGCCGACGGCATACGCGTCCACCGGCACGCGGTCGCGTTCGAACGCGCTGATGCGCGACGGATTGAAGCCGCCGCTAGCGACGATCTTCACGTGCGTGAAGCCCTCGGCGTCGAGTGCGTTGCGCACGTTATGGACCAGCTGCGGGTTTACGCCCGTCGGCGGAAACGTTCCCATCTGCGGAATCACCGACGCATCGACGAGCGTTCCTGACGTATCGAGACGCACGCCCCACAGGCGCGTTCCGAGGGCGCGCGCGACCGCGAGGCTCGTGCGCACGCAGTCGTTGTCGAAGTCGACGAGCGAGATCACGTTGACCGACGCATCGATGTACTCGGCGAATTTTTTCGTTGCCAGTACGGTATCTCCGGCGTATGCTGCGATGAGTGCGTGCGGCACCGTGCCCATGCCGCGCGAACCCCACCACTCCGCGTTGGCATCGGTCGACACGCCGAGCGCGCCCGAAATGTAAGCCGCATAGCCGTCGCCGGTTTGCACGAGATGGTGGTCGAAGCGGGCCGGAAAGAACAGCACTTCTTTGCCGTTGGCGGCATCGACGATGGCGCGCGCGTTGGTTGCGATGCGCGTGCGCCGCGAAAGCACGCCGAGGAACGGCGTTTCCAAATGCGCGACCAGATCGTAGTCGCCCTCGATCGTGAGGACGCTCTCGAACGGTTCGACGCGGTCGCCGTCGTAGAGCGCGTGCACGTCGAGCTGGTTCCAGCCGTCGCGCCAGCGCGTGCCGTCGTGCCGCCCGCTGCAGAGTTTGAGGATGGCGATCGCTTCATCGATCCCGCACAACACGGAGTGATTGCGCTGAAACACCTGCATGCGTACGCGCGGATGGTAGTTGTCGCGCTCGAGAATTTCGCGCGCGCGGTTAAAATACGTGTCCGAGTAATACCCGTCACGCATCTTCTCGACCGGCAAGTTGAAGATCGCCGGGTCGAGGCGATGCCGTTCGCTGCGAAGCATGGGTGGCTTGTACGCAGACGTGGTATGTTTTCCTCGTCATGGCCGAAACGCTGACGAATGCCGAGATCGCACGGCAGCTCAAAGAGATCCGCACGCTCATGGAGTTTGCGGGCGAGCCGTTTTTCAAGTTCATGGCCTACGAACGCGCGGCCGAGACGATCGAAAACGCCGCGCCGCTCGCCGACGTGCTGGCCGGCGGGCGCCTCCAAGAACTACCGGGCGTGGGCAAGACGATCGCAGCGCGGATCGGCGAGCTCTGCGAAACCGGCACGTGCGGATACCTCGAGGAGCTGCGCGCACGCTATCCCTCGACGTTGCTCGAGGTGCTGGGCGTCGGCGGCGTCGGGATGAAGACGGCGCAAATGCTGTTCGAACGGCTCGGCGTTGCGTCGCTGGCCGACCTCGAGCGGGCCCTGGCGGCCGGCGCGCTGGCCGAAATCCCGCGCCTGGGCAAGAAATCGATCGAGAACATCCGGCGCGGCGTGCTGGCGTATGTCGGCCGCGCCAAGCGCACGCCGCTGGGCACCGCGTTGCCGCTGGCGCATGAAATCGTCGCGTTTCTGGCCGCGTCGGCGCCCGCGCACGACCTCACGCCGGCGGGCAGCGTGCGCCGCAACGAGCCGCTGGTCGGCGACATCGATATCGTCTGCACGTCGGATGAGCCCGAGCCCGTGATCGCCGCGTTCGTCGGCTGGGAACGCGCAGCGGCCGTGCTCGCTGAAGGCGGCACCAAGGCCAGCATCTGGCTTGCCGGCGGTTTGCAAATCGACTTACGCGTGCTGCCGGCGCACGTGTACGGCAATTTGTTGCAGCACTTCACCGGCAGCCGCGAACACAATATTCAGCTGCGCGAACTCGCGGTGCGGAAGAACCTGCGCGTGAGCGAGAACGGCATCGTCGACTTGAACGATGGCCGGCTGATCACGTGCCGCACGGAGGCCGAGGTGTACGCGGCACTCGGGCTGCTCGAGATCCCGCCTGAGATGCGGCTCGGCGTCGGCGAAATCGAGGCTGCGCGCGACGGCTCGCTGCCGCACGTGGTGTCGCTCGCCGATATTCGCGGTGATTTTCACATGCACACGCGCTGGAGCGACGGCTCCGACACGCTCGAAGCGATGGTCGCTGCGGCGGCCGCCCGCGGGTACGAATATCATTCCATCTCCGACCATTCGCTTGGCCGCGGGCGCGGACTCGATCCCGCCGATCTGCGCGCGCAACGGGCCAGCGTGCGTGCGTTGGGCGAGCGCTATAACATCCACACCCTGTGTTCGGCCGAGGTCGACATTCTGCCCGACGGCAGCCTCGATTACGACGACGCGCTGCTGGCCGAACTCGACATCGTCGTCGCCAGCGTTCACGCAGGCCACGGCCAATCGCGCGACGAGATGACGGCGCGGCTGATCCGGGCGTGCGAGAACCGCTATGTGTCGATCATCGGCCACCCCACCGGCCGGAACGTCGAGACGTTTGCGGGGTATGAGTTCGATTACGATGCGGTTTTTGCGGCCGCCGCCCGGACGGGGACGGCGCTCGAGATCGATGGGCAACCATCCCGGCTGGACTTGCCCAGCGCCCTGGCCCGGCGCGCCCGGGAATTCGGCGTGACGTTTGCCTGTGATTCCGATGCCCACGGGTCGGCCCAACTTAGCAACATTGCATACGCTATCGGACAGGCGCGGCGTGCTTGGATCACGCCCGCCGAGGTACTCAACGCGCGCCCGCTGGCGGGGGTCCTGGCATTTGTTAAGACGAAGCGTGGGACGGTCCCAATATGAAGGAACCGCCGAAACCCACGGGTGTGGACGAGCGACTCGCTGCGCTCACGGAGTACGATCTCCTCGACACTCCAAACGAGGAGGTTTTCGACGCGTTCGCACGCGTTGCGGCGAAGAGCTGCGGCACCCCGGTGGCGGTAATCGAACTGGCGGGTCGCGACACGCTGGCCTTCAAGGCGTACTACGGCTTGGAAGACGTCGCCGCGACGCCCCTTGCCGAATCATTTTGCTCCTACGCGATTCTCGCAAACGAGATCTTCGAGATTCCGGATGCGCGCAAAGATCCGCGCTTTGCGTCCAACATGCACGTCCTGGGACGGAACCTCGTGTTCTACGCCGCCGCGCCCCTGGTCACGGCGTCGGGCGTCGCGATCGGAACGATCTGCGTCTGCGACAATGAGCCCCATACCCTCACGCAGCATCAGCGTGCAGGCTTGCAAGCCATCGCCGACGTCGTCATGGAGCAGTTCGAATCGCGCCGCCGGCGGCGGGCCGATCACGATCAGCTGCAATTGCTCTCCGCGGCGATGGAAGCCACCGAAGAAGCGGTCGTCATCTCGCGCATCGGGCCCACGGCCGACGATCCGGTCGAGATCATCTATGCGAACGAGTCGTACTTGCGCTCGAAGCGCGCGCGCATGGAAGACGTCGTCGGCAGCAATGCCAAGAGTTTCGTCGGCCCGAAAACCGACGCGTCGATCCTCTATGCGATGCGTGAAACGCTGTGCTCCGGCGAGGCGGCGCGCGCCGAGTACGTGAGTTACCGGCTCGACGGCTCGCACTATTACGTCTCCGCTTCCGCCCAGCCGCTGCTGAACGACAAAGGTGAGACGCACCGGTACGTGCTGATGCTGCACGACATCACCGAAACCGTCTTGCGCGGCGCCGAACTCGCAATGCAGAACGAACGCCTGACCGCCCTGACGGCGATCGCGCGCGGGATCTTTGCGGCGCTCGAACCGCACGCGCTCGTCGAAGCCTTGATCGGCGGCGTACGCGAATTGATCGGGGCGGAATCGCGCTTGCTCGTCGCGCGGCCGAACGGCGGGTTTGCGCTGACCAAAGATTTGCTCGTGCCGGAACGCGCCGTTGCGGGCGGCGATGCGTTTGTCGAATCGGCGAGCCGCAGCGAAGGCGCGCTCATCGACGACGACGAGCGGCGCGCGGCGATTCGCATTCCCGGCTCGCTCGGCCAGACGCGCTACATCCTCGATGTGCGCAGCGACCGCCGCCTGCACCAAGCGGATATTTTTGCGGTGGGCTTGCTGGGCCAGTATTTTGCCGTGGCGGCGCGCAACGTCGAGCTCTACGGCGAACTGCAAGCGCGCCGCGCCGCGGTCGTGGAACTCAATCAAGTCAAGAACGATCTCATCGCGATGCTCGCGCACGACTTCAAGGGACCGCTCACCACGATCGTCGGCTTCGCCGACGTGCTTGCGGAAGACGAACGCTTCGATGAGGAGTCGCGCAAGTTCCTCACGATGATCTCATCGAGTGCGATGCGTTTGGCGAGTCTCGCGACCGATACGCTCGCGCTCTCGCGGCTCGAGCAAAACGAACTCACGCTCGAACTCGAAGAGTTCGATCTCGTTGCGCTGGTGCGCGACATCGTCCGCGTGTTCAGCGTCACGCGCGCGATCGATCTGCGCACCGACCGGCCGGAACTGCACATCGGCGGCGACCCGGGCCGTCTGCGTCAAGTCTTCGAGAACCTGATCGGCAACGCGATCAAATATAGTCCGGGCGGCGAACCGATCGACGTGTTTCTGCGCGCCAAGGGCCGCGGCGTCGAAGTCAGCGTGCGCGATCACGGCATCGGCATTCCCGAGGCCGACAAACCGAAACTCTTCGGCCGTTTCGCGCGCGCACAGAACGCGCGCGCGCTCGGCATCAGCGGCACGGGCTTTGGGCTCTACCTCACCAAGACAATCGTGGAAATGCACGGCGGCACGATGAGCGTCGACTCGGTCGAAGGCGAAGGTAGCACGTTCCGCGCGTTCTTGCCGGCCGCCGTTGCTGCGCCGCGCCCGCGCCATCGCCGCTTCATTCTCGTCGATGCGGACGGCGATGCAAAATCGTACGTTGCGCACACGTTGCGCGATGACGGCTTCGCCGCCACGGTCGTCGCCGACGGCACCGAGATGCTCGCGACGATCGATGAACTGCAGTTTGACGCCGCCATCGTCGACACGGAACGCGTCGGCATGGCACTCGAAGAATTCGTGCGCCGCGTCGCCGGCCGCACCGCCCTCATCCGCATCGACTCTAGCGCGGTCGACGAGTCGCCCGGTTGGGACGGCTACATCGTCAAGCCGTTCCTCACCAAAGATCTGCAAGCGGCCATCGATTCCGCCATCATGCGCCACCCGAAAGTAAAAGCCGAACCCTCAGTAGCCTACAGCGAAGTCTAACGGCGGTCGTCTACGCGTTTGGCTTTGCCGGCTTCGACGCGCGTCAGCGTGCCGGGTGGTTTTATATCGATCGTCAGTGAGACGAGGAGAAATTCTGCGAGCTTCGTCGCCACCCTCGTTTCGAGGGCGCGATGGTCGATGCCGTCTTCCGCGCTGCGGTGCTCGATCTCTACGCGCAGCTCGTCGAGTCCGTTCGGCGGACGCTCGACGATGATCTGATAGTTGGGTGTGAGGTCGGCGAAGCCGAGCAGCAGTTCTTCGATTGCGGTCGGGAACACGTTGATGCCGCGAATGACGAGCATATCATCGACGCGGCCGGTGACCCACGCCATGCGCGCCGTGGTGCGCCCACACGAACACTTCTCGCGGCGAATTGAGGTAAGGTCGCCGGTGCGATAGCGCAGGACGGGCATCGCTTCGCGCGTTAGCGTGGTGATCACGAGTTCGCCGCGCGTTCCGTCGGGCACGGGCTCCAGGGTCGCCGGATCGATGATCTCCGGCAAAAAGTGGTCTTCCTGAATGTGCAGGCCGTTTTTGGCTTCGGGGCATTCTTGCGCGACGCCGGGGCCGATGATCTCGGTGAGGCCGTAAATGTTCGTTGCGGTAACGCCGAGCCGCCGCTCGATGTCGTCGCGCATCTGCGGCGTCCACGCCTCCGCGCCCGCAATGAGATAGCGCAGCGCCAGCGGCCGCCGGCCTTCGGATTCGAAGCGCTCGGCGAGCAGCACGGCGTACGACGGCGTGCAGCCGATGCCGGCGATCGGCAGCGTTTCGAGCAACTGCATCTGGCGCGCGGTGTTGCCGCTCGAGGCCGGGATCACGCACGCGCCGAGCCGCTCGGCGCCGCCGTGCATGCCGAGGCCGCCGGTGAAGAGCCCGTAGCCCCACGAGACTTGGAAGAGGTCGCCCGGCTGCGCGCCGCCCGACGCGAGACTGCGAGCGTTGACGTCGGCGAAGATCTCGAGATCGCGCTTCGTGTACGGACCGATCGTGGGCACGCCGCTCGTGCCCGACGATGCGTGGATGCGCGCGAGTTGCTCGATCGGCACCTGCAGCATCTTGAGCGGATAGGCGTCGCGCAGATCGCTCTTTTTCGTGAACGGCAGCGCGGGCAAATCCGCGAGCGTCCGCGGCGCCGCCGACGAGCCGAACCGCTCGCGGCAGAAATCGTTGCCGTCGCGCATGCGTTCGAACAGCGCTTGCAAACGCTCGAGCTGCAAACGTTCGAGCTGCTTGCGATCGAGCGTCTCGATGGCGGGTTCGAGGATCGGCATGCCTGATCCGAGTAGCATGAATGCATGACGATTCCCTCCGCGGACGAGCTGGCACTCGCACGTGCGTCCGCGCACGCGCTGTGGGATCGCGACTTGGCCTCACGCGCGCTCGGAATCACGCTTGAGGAAGTACGTCCCGGCTATGCCCGAACGGCTATGACGATCGTCGATACGATGGTCAACGGCCATGCCACGGCACACGGCGGGATGCTCTTCACGCTGGCCGATTCCACCTTTGCGCTGGCGTGCAACTCGCGCAACGTGCCGAACGTGGCATTGCAGTGCTCGATCTCGTTCGTCGGCGCGGTACGGCTCGGCGACCGGGTGGTCGCCGAAGCACAAGAATGCTCGCTCAAAGGCCGCACCGGCGTCTACGACGTGTCGCTCGCACGCGACGGCGAAACGGTCGCGCTCTTTCGCGGCGTGTGCTATCGCGTCAGCGGCACCGTCATCGGGGAATTGCCCGAGTAACCGCGTATACCTCATGCCCCGCCTCATGACCACGGAGAACGCGATGCAGATCGACCTTACCGTCAACGGTAAAGCGTCATCGCTGGATGTCGAGCCCCGATTGCTCCTCGTTCACGCGCTGCGCGAGAACCTTAACCTTACCGGAACGCACGTCGGCTGCGATACATCGAGTTGCGGCGCCTGTACGGTGCTGCTCGACGGTGTATCGGTGAAGAGCTGTTCGATGTTCGCGGTGCAAGCAGCCGGCTCGAACGTGACGACCATCGAAGGCGTCGGCAGCGCCGAAGCGCTCCATCCGATGCAAGAGGCGTTCTGGTCGTCGCACGGCCTGCAGTGCGGGTACTGCACCGCGGGCATGATCATCAGTTCGATGGACTTGCTGCGGCGCAACCCCGATCCGACCGACGATGAAATTCGCGAAGGCATCGAGGGAAATCTTTGCCGCTGCACCGGCTACCACAACATCATCGTAGCCGTGCGCGCGGCGGCGAAAGCGATGCGCGAAAAGGCGCCGCTGCACAGCGTGTCCGAGTTGCTGCCGGCGCTCTCGCCGCAACCGGTGGAGGTGTAAGCGATGGCGTTCACAGCACTCGTCGGCGCCCGCGTCCGGCGGCGCGAAGATCCGCGTCTGATCACGGGCCGCGCGACGTATACCGACGACGTTCGGCAAATCGGCACGCTCTACTGTGCGTTCGTGCGCAGCGTCTACGCGCACGCAAAACTCACCAGCGTCGATGTCAAGCCCGCGCTCTCGCGGCCCGGCGTGGTTGCGGCCTACAGCGGGCGCGACGTTCAGGAAAAAGGCTTCAAGGGCGGACTTCCGTTCGCGCCGGGACCGGCCGGCAAGAATACGCCGATGCACTATCTCTTGGCCATCGATGAAGTCCGCTTTGCCGGGGAACCGATCGCCGTCGTCGTTGCCGATTCGCCGTACACCGCGCGCGACGCGGCCGAAGCGGTCGAAGTGAGCTATGACGAGTTGCCGGTCGTCGTCGATGTGCTCAAGGCGGCGCAGGGCGCGCCGTTCGTGCACGAGCAGTTCGGCACCAACGTGGCGTACACGATGCCGCTGCGCGCCGGCGATCCGGACGCGGCCTTTCGCGACGCCGATTTCGTGGTCGAGGAGCGCATCGTCAACCAGCGCGTTGCGGCGGTGCCGATGGAAGGGCGCGTCGCGTTCGCGCACTGGGATTCCGGCAACGGCCAGCTTACCATGTGGGTGTCGACGCAGATCCCGCACCATGTGCGTACCCAACTCGCGCGCATGCTCGACCTCGCCGAGAGCCGCGTGCGGATCATCGCGCCGGAAGTCGGCGGCGGCTTCGGCGCCAAGGCCGACATCTACGCCGAAGAAGTGCTCGTCGCGTGGTTGGCCAAAACGCTCGAACGGCCGGTGAAATTCGTCGAGACGCGCAGCGAAAACTTCGAGGCGATGAGCCACGGGCGCGATCAAGTCGACGATCTGCAAATCGCGTGCCTGAAAGACGGCACCGTTACGGGGCTGCGCCTGACGATCACGGCGAACCTCGGCGCGTACTTGCAGTGGATCACTGCGGTCATCCCAACGCTGACGGTGCTGATGGCCACGGGCTGCTACAACATCAAGAACCTCGACATCAAGTGCAGCGCCGTCTTCACCAACACGATGTCGACCGATGCCTATCGCGGCGCGGGCCGGCCCGAAGCGACGTTCTTCATCGAACGCGCGATGGATCTCGTGGCGCTGCGCACCGGACTCGATCCGGCCGAGGTGCGGCGCAAGAACTTCGTCGGCAAGGCGATGTTCCCGTATCCGACCGCGACCGGCTTGATGTACGACTCGGGCGATTACGAAACGACGATGGACAAGGCGCTGGCGGAATCCGACTACGCCGGCTGGCGCAAGAAACAGGCGGAGTGGCGCAAGCAAGGCCGCTATATCGGCATCGGTCTCTCAACCTACGTTGAGATTTGCGGCATGGGTCCGTCCAAAGCGTTACCGGGCGGCGGTTGGGATTCGGCGACCGTTCGCGTGGAACCGAGCGGCGCCGTCACCGTGATGACCGGCGTGTCGCCACATGGCCAAGGCCAAGAGACGACGTTCGCGCAGATCGTGGCCGACGAACTCGGCGTCGGCATCGATCGCATCAACGTGATGCACGGCGACACCGACAAGGTGCAGTACGGTCTGGGCACTTACGGGTCGCGCGGCACGGCCGTCGGCGGCGCGGCCGTGATGCTCGCGATTCAAACGATTCAAGAGAAGTCGGTGAAGATCGCAGCGCATCTGTGGGAAGCAAGCCCGCTCGATGTCGAGTTCCGCGAAGGCAAGGTCGGCATCAAAGGCGATCCCGGCAAGCGCATGACGCTGAGCGAAGTTGCGGCGATTGCCTATGCCGGCGCGCAACTGCCCGACGATATGGAACCTGGCCTCGACGCAACGCGGCGTTTCGAGCCGTCGAACTTTCTCTTCCCGTTCGGCACGCACGTGTGCATCGCGGAAGTCGACGCAAAAACGGGCGAAGTGAAGATCCTGCGCTTCGTCGCCGTTGACGATTGCGGCCGGCTCATCAACCCGATGCTCGTCGAAGGACAGATCCACGGCGGCATCGCGCAGGGACTCGCGCAAGCACTCTACGAGGAAGTCGTGTACGACGAGGGCGGCCGACTCTTGACCGGTTCGCTGATGGACTACGCTGTGCCGCGCGCGGAGAACATGCCGCACCTGGAACTCTCGCACACCGTGACGCCGACCACCGTCAACCCGCTCGGCGTCAAAGGTGTCGGCGAGGCGGGCACGATCGGCTCGACCCCGGCGATTGCCGCGGCGGTGATCGACGCGCTCGCACCGTTCGGCGTCAAGCATCTCGACATGCCGCTCCGGCCGGAGAAACTTTGGGCCGCGATGCAAGGAGGCAAAGCATGATCCCGTCAGCGTTCGACTACGTTCGTGCGACCAGCGTCGATGACGCGGTTCGGCTGCTCGGCGAACATGGTGAGGATGCGAAGATCCTCGCCGGCGGGATGAGCTTGATCCCGATGATGAAGCTGCGCTTCGCCGCGCCGCAAACGCTCATCGACATTCGCAAGATCCCGTCGCTGGGCGGGATCAAGGTTGCCGGCGACCGCGTGACGATCGGCGCGCTCACCAATCATGCGGCGATTGCCGCCGACGCCGGACTGCGCAAAGCCGCGCCGGTGCTCTGGGATGCGGCCAACGTGCTCGGCGATCCGCAAGTGCGCAACCTCGGCACGATCGGCGGTTCGCTCTCGCACGCCGACCCGGCCGCCGATTATCCCGCCGTGATGCTGGCGCTCGAAGCCGAGCTCACCGTTGTGGGGCCGAAGGGTGAACGGAAGATCGCAGCCGCGGATTTCTTCACCGGCATGTTCGAAACGGGCCTAACCGACCGCGAGATCCTCACCAGCGTATCGTTCAACGTCGCACCGGCCTCGGCGTACGTAAAATTTCACCACCCGGCATCGCACTATGCCGTCGTCGGCGCGGCCGCGGTGCTGTCGCTCAACGGCGGCAAGATCGCTAGCGCGCGCATCGCCATCACGGGCATCTATGAAACGGCGTTCCGCGCTCCGGGCGTGGAAGCCGCGCTCGCCGGCATCGACCCGAAGGATGAAGCAGCGGTGGAGAAAGCAACAGCAGGCGCCGCAGGCGAAGGCGAAGCCCGCAGCGACACGTTCGCCTCCGGCAAGTACCGCAAAGCAATGGCGTCCGTCTTCGCCGCCCGCGCAATAGAGCGCGCCGCAAAGCGGTAAGTTAAATCGAGCGGTCCACGTCGACCGTAACAGCGTCGGTAACCGGATAACTCTGGCACATCAGAATCGCACCGCGGGCGATCTCGTAATCTTCGAGGGCGTAGTTGACATCGATGTCCACCTCGCCCTCGGCGAGCGTCGCGCGGCACGTCCCGCACACGCCGCTGCGGCACGAGTACGGCACATCGATCCCGTGCCGCAGCGCCGCATCGAGGATCGGCTCGCCGCTGCGCGGCATGTTGAAATCGCGCCGCATGCCCTCGAAGATCAGCGACACATGCGTCCGCTCGTCCACCAGCGCCGCAGCCGCATTCGTCACCGCGCGCTTCGACGCAACGCCGGCGCCGAAGTACTCCACCTTCACGCGCTCGGCCGCAACGCCCGCAGCCTCCAGCGCAGCCGCCACCCCGCGCGCCATCTCTTCCGGGCCGCAAATAAACGTCGTCTCAACGCCCGCTACATCGATCCAATGTTTGAAGAGCTGCTCGCACTTCGCTTGATCGATCCGCCCGTTGAGCAGCTCGATATCTTGCTGCTCGCGGCTCATCACGAAGATCAACGCCAGCCGATCGAGATACCGGTCCTTCAGTTGCTGCAATTCCTCGCGGAACATCACCGACGACGAAGCGCGATTGCCATATACGAGCGTGAAGTGGCTCGCGGGTTCGTGCGCGAGCGTCGTCGCGATAATCGAGAGCACGGGCGTGATCCCGCTCCCGGCCGCAAACGCAAGATAGTGGTGCGCGTTCCCCGCCGCGAGCGGAACGTGGAAGCGCCCGTCGGGCGGCGCCACGCGCACGGTTGCACCCGCCTTGAGCCCTGCGTGCGCCCACGAGGAAAACGCGCCGCCGGGAACGCGCTTGATCGCGACGCGCAGCGTGTCGTCGGTGACGCCGCTGCAGATCGAGTAGGACCGGCGCACGGCCTCGCCGCCGATGTCTGCCTCGAGCGTGAGGAACTGCCCCTGCGTGAAGCGGAACGGTTCGCGCAGTTCCGGCGGCACCTCGAACGTCACCACGATCGCATCGCGCGTGTCGTTGCGCACGTGCTTGATCGCAAGCGGATGAAAGTGGCTCATGACCGTCCGGCTAGTGGCACTTGAAGCGATCGAACGGTTCGCGGCAGGCCGTGCAGCGGTACAGCGACTTGCACGGCGTCGAGCCGAACGTGCTCGTACATTCGACCGCCGTCGAACCGCAGCGCGGGCAAGCGACGGCGATGTCCGGGTTCGGTGGCGCGATCCCGTACGCGCGCAGTTTGTCGTGACCGCTCGCCGAGATGGCCGCCGTCGTCCAAGGCGGTGAAAGTTCGACATCGAGCCGCACGCGATCCAAACCGTGTTCGTGCAGCGCCGAGACGATGTCGCGCTGAATCATCGACGTGGCCGGACAACCCGAGTATGTCGGGGTAATCGCGACCCGCAATTCATCGCCGCTCCAAGCGACATCGCGCACGATGCCGAGATCGACGATCGAGATCGCCGGAATCTCCGGATCGGGAACGCCTTCGAGCCATTCCCATACCTGCGCGACGCTGGCGGTCATTACCAGCGCGTACCGGGCACCGATCGGCGCAGCGACTGCATCTCCGCGAGCAGATAACTCAAATGCTCGGAGTGCAAGCCGCGTTTGCCGCCGCTCGGAGTCCATGCATCCTCGGGAATACTCAGGGTGGCGCGCGCAAAGACGGCCGCTACGTCGCCCAGCCACGCGTCGCGCAGTTCTTCGGGCGAACCGGCGATACCGCGCGCGGCCAGTTCGCGGTCGACATCGTCGGCGATGAACAGTTCGCCGGTGTACGGCCAGAGTTGGGCGAGTGCGGTTTGCATGCGTGCGTGGCTCTCGTCCGTACCATCGCCGAGGCGCGCTACCCAGTCGCCGCTGCGGGTGACGTGATAGTCCACCTCGCGCTTTGCCTTTTGCGCGATGCCGGCGATGCGTTCGTCACTCGATGCCGACCATGCGCCGAGCGCGCGCGCGTGCCACGTATCGAAGAGAAACTGCCGTACGATCGTCGCCGCGAAGTCGCCGTTGTCTTGTTCGACTAGTAGCGCGTTGCGAAACTCGCTCGCGCCGCGAAAATACGCTAAATCGTCTTCCGTTCGGTTCGCGCCTTCAACCTCGCCGGCATAGGAGAGCCACATGCGCGCGTGACCGAGCAAATCCAGCGCGACGTTCGCCATTCCGAGTTCTTCTTCGAGAATCGGCGCGTGGCCGATCAGCACGACCAATCGCTGGCCGAGGATCAGCCCGTTGTCGCCGGCGCGCAAGAGAAACTCGAACCGCGAACGGTCGACGGCCGCTGCATTCACAGGTGCTTGACGCCCTTCGGCACGGTGAAGTACGTCGGATAGCGGTACGACTTGTCTTTAGGCGCATCAAAGAGCGCCTCGTTCGCGGCCGGCTCGCTCGCCACGATGTCGGTCGACTTCACGACCCACAAGCTGACGCCCTCATTGCGCCGCGTATATACGTCGCGCGCGTTGAGCATCGCCATCTCGGCATCGGGTGCGTGCAAGCTGCCCACATGTTTGTGCGCGAGACCGTGCGCACTGCGTACGAACACTTCCCACAAGGGCCAGATGTCTTTGCTCATGCCGTGGCGCGCTCGCGCACTTTGCGCTCGTACGCCAGCGCAGCTTCGCGCACCCACGCGCCGTCTTCGTGCGCGGCCCGGCGCGCGCCGAGGCGTTCGCGGTTGCACGGCCCGTTGCCGCGAATCACCTCGTAGAACTCGCTCCAGTCGGGCGTACCGAAGTCGTAGTGCTGCGTTGCCTCGTTCCAGCGCAAATCGGGATCGGGGATGGTCAATCCGAGCGCGTCGGCCTGCGGTATTGTCTGATCGACGAATTTCTGCCGCAGCGCATCGTTGCTGAAGAGCTTGATCTTCCAGCGCATCGACTGTTCGTTGTGCGCCGACTCGGCGTCCGGTGGACCGAACATCATCACCGACGGCCACCACCAGCGGTCGAGCGCATCTTGCGCCATCGCATGCTGCTCGGGCGTTCCTCGGGCGAGGGTTACCATCACGTCGTAGCCCTGACGCTGATGAAAGCTCTCTTCTTTGCAGATGCGCACCATCGCGCGCGCGTACGGACCGTACGAACACTGCGTGAGCGGAATCTGATTGATGATCGCGGCGCCGTCGACGAGCCAGCCGATCGCACCGACATCGGCCCAGGTGAGCGTGGGGTAGTTGAAGATGCTCGAATACTTCGCGCGCTTTTCCAGCAGCGCGTCGATCATGTCGTCGCGGCTCGTGCCGAGCGTTTCGGCGGCGCTGTAGAGATAGAGCCCGTGGCCGCCTTCGTCTTGCACTTTGGCGAGCAGAATGAGCTTGCGTTCGAGCGAGGGCGCGCGGGTGAGCCAGTTGGCCTCGGGCAGCATGCCGACGATCTCCGAATGCGCGTGCTGGGAGATCTGCCGCAGCAGCGTCTTGCGGTAGGCTTCGGGCATCCAATCGGTCGGCTCGATCGTGACCGCACGGTCGATCTTGTCCTCGAAGACGGACGCCTCGGGCCCGGCGTCACCGGCAGACGATTCGTCGGGCTGGACGAGCTGCGTGTACATGCGGCGGGCCTCGCGGAAAAGCGTCCCTACCAAATGGTCGGTAGAGAGATTATAGGGGCCGCCGGAGAAACGCGTCAAGTAGTGCGTCAGCCCTACGACATCGATACCCTCACCGACGTCGCCCTCCGGGTCTTCGCCGAACGCGGCTTCGACGGCAGTTCGATGGACGACGTCGCTCGCGCGGCCGGCATCGCCAAGGCCAGCATTTACCACCATATCAGCGGCAAGGACGAACTGCTCCGCCGCGGCCTCGACCGCGCCCTCACCGCCCTCTTCGCGGTCTTGGACGAGCCCGGCGCCGGCGAAGGACGCCCGATCGATCGTCTTCAGTACATCTACCGCCGCGTCGCGACCCTGGCTTTGGAACTGCGCTACGAGCTGACGGTGCTGGTCCGCGTGCGCGGTAATTCCGACGCCGAACGTGACGCGATGCTGCGCCGCCGCGCCTTCGACGAGCGCGTCACCGCCATCGTGCGCAGCGCGCAGAACGCGAGCGAATTCGATCCCAGCCTCGACGCATCGCTAGCCGTGCGGTTGATGTTCGGCATGGTCAACTCGATCGTGGAATGGTACAAACCCGACGGCCCGCTGCCGATCGAACGCATCGCCGATGCGCTCGTGCAAATCGTCTTCGACGGCGTCGAGGCGTAACGGTGAAAGGGAAGACTAGGGCAGATACGGGCTCGCCATATGTGCGGCGATGACGATGGCGAGTAAGATGGCGATGCCGAGGTAGAACGGTAAGCGCGGGAACGTCGTTTGGCCCTTGGCCACCGAGACGAAATAGAGCCGCTGGAGGTAGCCGCAAAAGAAGATCGCCGCGAGGGCGACGATCGCGCCGCCGCGGACGTCGGCTCCGGGACGCGGTGCGAGAAGCCCGTACACTTGCACGGCCTCGACCATCGTGAAGAGTGCGAATAGCGCCCACGGTCGCGGACCCGGTGGCGACGTTGCGGTGCGCACGAGATTGAGCGTGCCGAAGAGGCCGTACGCGGCGAAGACGATGAACGCGACAACACCGATATCGCGGCAGATAGCCTGCGTCATCTAGGCGCTTTTCCGATCGGCTTGCGTGGCGTCGCTGCGAATCGTTGCGTGCATTTTCTTCAGCAGCCGCCGCAGCGCTGCTGCATCGGATGCCGACATACCGGCGATCATGCGCAGCTCGAGATCGGCGGCGGCCGGCAAGAGGCGCGTGGTCAGGGCTGTGCCGCGAGTCGAGAGTGCCACGCTGACGTTGCGCCCGTCGGCGGCGTTGCGCTTGCGCGTGACGAGCCCCCGGCGCTGCATCGTGCCGACTAAGCGCGAGAGGGTCGAGAGTTCCACGGTGGTAAGTTCGGCCAGGTTCGTCATGTGCTGCGGTCCGTTGTGCAGCAGTACGGCGAGCACCCGCCACATCGAGATCGTCAGGTCGTCGCTAGCCAGCACTTCGCCGAACGATTCGCTAACCGCGAAGCCGACGCGGTTAATGAGATACGGAAGGTATTCGTTGAGGTCCAGCATGGATGCTCTCGGAACGAAATGCCGGTGCGATGTCCGTCATGAAACGGTGCATCTGTTCTTTCACCAGCGCGTGCGGTTTCATGCCGTAGTTGAAGTACAGGATCACTTCGCTGATGCCGGAGGCCTCGATCATGCGCAGATCCTCGATGATCTTCTCCGGACTGCCGATCAGCACCGACCGGTTCGTGAGGTCCTCCGATTTCATGTTGTTGAGGACTTTCACGATCTCCAAGAAGTAGCGCAGCGTCGGCGGCACCGTCTCGGGGTTCGAGGGGAACGATCCGACGAGCGCATCCTTGAAATAGCTGAGCAGCGTATCGCGTCCGTAGCGGTCGCTTTCGGCATCATCGGTGATGTGGATGAAGTAGCTGCAGCTGGATTGCCGCGGCTTGCGGCCGTGTTTCGCGCATTCCTCGGCGAAGGCCGAAACCGCACCGCCCAAGCTGCCGTAGACCATGTTGGCTGCAAACGGCGCGAAGATGATGTTCCAGTCGTTGCGCGCCGCGAGTTCCATCGAGATGCGCGAGAAGCACGCCACGAACGGCCGCATCGGCGATTGCAAGGGGTGCGGCCGCACTTCGATGTCGTCGAAGTTGTAGAACTCGCCGTGGTGCGACCACTTGCCGGGCTCCGTCCACGCGCGCCAGAGGATGTCGAGGCCTTCGGCAAAGATGTTTGCCGAGCGGTCGAACGGCACGTTGAACGGCAGATACTCGGCGGCATCGTAACCGCGCCCCGCGGCAAAATCGACGCGCCCGCCGGAGAGCTGATCGAGCGTCGCCCACTCTTCCGCGACGTGCAGCGGATGGTGGACCGGCAACAGCACGACCGCGGGCGCGAGCCGGATGTTCTTCGTCGCGGCAGCGAGTGCCGAGAGCAGAATGTTTGGGCACGGATTGATCCCGAGCAGATTGAAATGGTGCTCGCCGACCCACGCCGAGTGCATGCCGATCTGGTCGGCGTACACGGCCTGGTCGTAGATCTCGTGGAGAAATTGCTCCGCTGTGCGCGTGTTGTTCGGGTACCGGTTGTCGCTCAGCGTGAAGTAGCCGAATTTCATGTTGTCGACCTCAGATACTTGCAAATGCAAGTACCCGCCCGAGTATAGGCGCCGGATTCCCCGCCGTCAATACCCCCGGCTCAAAACGCGACGAGCGCGCGCATCTCCTCGGCCATGCGGTCGGTGGAAATCATGAACTCTTCCTCGAGCGCGAGGGCGTAGCCCATCGCCGGCACGTCGGGCCCGCAGAGGCGGCCCACCGGCGCGTCGAGTTCGAAGAACGCCTTCTCCATCACCATCGCGCTGATTTCCGCGCCTACGCCGCCGAACGTGTTGTCTTCGTGGATCACCAGCAGTTTGCGCGTTTTCTTCACGCTGGTGAGGATCGTTTCGCGGTCCATCGGGCGGATCGAGCGCAGGTCGATGACCTCAACCGAAATGTTCTCGCCGGCGAGCCGTTCGGCGGCCTCGAGTGCTTGATGCACGTAGAGCCCGTACGACACCACGGTCAATTGATCGCCCGGGCGCTTCACGTCGGCTTTGCCGATCTCGATCTCATAGTAGCCGTCGGGCACCTCGCCTTTGATCAGGCGATACGTTTTCTTGTGCTCGAACACCAGCACCGGATCGGGATCGGCGATGGCCGCGTTGAGCAATCCCTTGATGTCGGCCGGAAACGACGGCACGACGATCTTCAATCCCGGCACGTGATAGAACAGCGCCTCGACCGAGACCGAGTGTGAGAGCGCGCCGCGCACGCCGCCGCCGTAGGGCGCGCGGATGACGAGCGGACACGTGTAGTCGCCGTTACTGCGGTAGCGCACTTTCGCTGCCTCACCGACGATCTGGTTGAACGCCGGGTAGATGAAATCCGCAAACTGAATCTCGGCGATCGGGCGCATACCTTCCATCGCGAGGCCGACCGCGACGCCGATGATGCCGGCTTCCGCGAGCGGCGTGTCGAGCACGCGTTCGTCGCCGAACTCTTCTTGCAAGCCCCGGGTCAGCAAGAACACATTACCGCGCGCGCCGATGTCTTCGCCCATCAAGAGCGTGCGCTCGTCGGCCGCCAGCGCGTCGCGCAGCGTCGTGCGCACGGCCTCGGCGTTGTTCATCACCGCCATGGCTCGTGCGGTCCTTCGTAGACGTTGCCGTAAAGATCCGCGCCGGCCGGTGAGGGTTCGCCCTCGATGCGATCGGTCATCGCGTTGACTTCCGCTAAAATCGTCGCGCGCAGTTCGTCAACGCCGGCCCGATCGATAACGCCTAGTTCGATCAGGCGCGCCTCGAAGCGCGGGAGCGGATCGTTCGTACGTTCTTTCTCGACGTCTTCGCGCGGACGATAGGTGCGGTCGTCGTCGTCGGTCGTGTGCGAGAGAAAGCGGTAGCACTTCGCTTCGACGAGCGTCGGGCCGCCGCCGTTCACCGCCTTGGTGCGCGCGGCGCGCACCGCATCGTACACGGCAATCGGATCGAAGCCGTCGACCGTCACGCCTTGCATGCCGTAGCCGGCGGCGCGGTCGGCGATGTGTTCGTTGTGCATCTGCTTGCGCTGCGGCGTGGAGATTGCCCAGCGGTTGTTCTCGCACACGAACACCACCGGCACGTGCAACACCGTCGCGAAATTCATCGCTTCATGCCACTCGCCTTCGCTCGTCGCGCCCTCGCCGAACGTGCAGATGGCAACGCGGTCGTTTTCGCGCCGCAGCTTGTAGGCGTACGCCGCACCGACGGCGTGCGTGCATTGCGTCGCGATAATCGACGAGAGCGAGGCGATCCCAAGTGCCCGGTCGGAGACGTGGTTGATGATCTGCCGTCCGCCGCTGGTGTCGGTGGCGCGCGCGAATTGCGAGCGGAAGAGGCTCTCGAGCGTGAGGCCCGCGGCAAGCACGATGCCCGTATTGCGGTAGTACACCCAGAGCGAATCGCGGCCGCGTTCGAACGCGAAGCCGGTGCCGGCTTGAACCGCCTCGTGGCCCTCGGAGCCCATCGCGATCGGGATCTTGCCTTGGCGGTTGAGTTGGAAACCGCGCGTATCGACGGCACGTTGGAGCAGCATGTTGCGCAACATCGCAAGCCACAGCGCGGGGTCTTTCGCTCGCGCCGGCGCGGCGGTAAGGGCGCCAGGTTCCATCGAGACTCGCCTCTAAGGTGGCCTACCGAATGGTCGGTGGGTTGAGTGTACCGTCGAAATTGTAACCCCGTCAAGCCTCTAACGGAGATGCCGCCGTGATCCTACCCAGCTACGCTGCCGGCCGCTGGTACGAAGCGCCGACGGGCCAGATCGCGCTTCCAAGCGCCATCGACGGACACACCGTTGCGTCGGCTTCGAGCGCGGGACTGAACTTCGCCGAACTCACCGATTTCGCGCGTTCCACCGGCGGCCGTGCACTGCGCAAGCTGACGTTCCACGAGCGCGCCGCATTGCTGCGGGCATTGGCGGTTTACCTCAACGACCGGCGCGAACCGCTCTACGAACTTTCGTACGACACGGGCGCAACGAAGCGCGATAGCATGATCGATATCGACGGCGGCATCGGCACGCTCTTCGCCTACTCATCGAAGGGGCGGCGCGAACTTCCCGACGAGCGGTTCGTACTCGACGGCGCGCAAGAGGGACTCTCGAAGCGCGGTACCTTCGTCGGACAGCACATCCTCACGCCGCTGCGCGGCGTCGCCGTGCACATCAACGCGTACAACTTTCCGTGCTGGGGCATGCTCGAAAAATTCGCGCCGGCGATTCTTGCGGGGATGCCCGTCATCGTCAAGCCGGCCTCGGCGACGTCGTATCTCACGCACGCGATGTTCGCGCTGATCGTTGAATCCGGCATCTTGCCGCCCGGCGCTGCGCAACTCATCGTCGGCAGTACCGGCAACTTGCTCGATCACCTCGATGGACAAGACGTTATCTCGTTCACCGGCTCGCTCGAAACGTCACTGATGCTGCACTCGCATCCCAACGTTGCGCGGCAGGCCACCCGGTTCGTAGCGGAGCGCGATTCGCTCAACGCCGCGATCCTCGGTCCGGAAGCGGGGCCGGGCACGCCGGAATTCGATCTCTTCATCAAAGAAGTCGTGCGCGAGATGACGGCCAAGGCCGGCCAGAAGTGCACCGCGATCCGGCGCGCGATCGTGCCGCGCGCGTTCTACGATGCCGCCGCAAGCGCGCTCGTCGAGAAACTCGGCGCCGTGGTCGTCGGGAACCCGCGCAGCGAAGCCGTCACGATGGGCGCACTCGCCACGCGCAGCCAGCGCGCGGCCGTGCTCGAAAACGTCGCCCTTTTGGAAGCGCAAACGGAACGCCTCTTCGGCGATCCCGAGCACTACACGACGCTCGATGCCGATGCGGCGACCGGTGCGTTTCTGCCGCCGATTCTGCTCGCGACGGAACTGCCGCTCAGCGTTACGGCGCCGCATGAAATCGAAGCGTTCGGTCCGGTCAGCACGTTGATGCCGTATGATAGCGTCGAGGATGCAATCGAAATCGTACGCCGCGGCGCCGGCAGTCTCGTTGCGTCGGTGTTCACTTACGACGACGATGCCGCGACCGAACTGATTCTCGGCATCAGCGCGTTCCACGGGCGCATCATCGCAATCGATCGCGACGACGCGCGCGAATCCACCGGTCACGGTTCGCCCTTACCCGGACTCACCCACGGCGGCCCCGGCCGCGCGGGCGGCGGCGAAGAATTGGGCGGCGTGCGCGGCGTGTTTCACTACATGCAGCGCACCGCGATACAGGCATCGCCGGCTCGCATGGCCGCGCTCACGAAGACGTGGACCGCCGGCGCTCCCGAGCGGCCCGCCGCCGTGCATCCGTTCCGGCAAACGTTCGAGGAGCTCCAAATCGGCGAGACCATTCATTCCGAACCGCGCACGATCACGCTCGCCGACATCGAACACTTCGCGGAATTCACCGGCGACAAATTCTACGCGCACATGGATGAAGCGGCGGCGCGCGCGAACCCGTTCTTCGAAGGCCGCGTCGCGCACGGCTACTTGATCCTTGCGTTCGCCGCCGGGCTCTTCGTCGATCCCGCGCCCGGACCGGTGCTCGCAAACTACGGACTCGAGCGCCTGCGCTTCATCAAGCCGGTTGCGCCGGGCGACACCATTGCCGTGCGGCTCACGGTGCGCAGCAAGTCGGCGCGTCAGCCCGACTACGGCGAAGTGCGCTGGGACGTCGCGATCACGAACCAAAGCGACGAGATCGTCGCGACCTACGAGTTGCTGACGATGAACGCTACCACCGCCGGAGCGACGGCCGCCCTAACGAAGGTGGGTTGAAATGATCGAACGCGCGGCAGTCATCGGCGGTGGATCGATGGGCGTCGGCATCGCGCACGCGTTTGCCGCCGGCGGTGCAAACGTTGCGATCGTCGAGGTCGACGAGGAACGTGTAAAACGCGCGCTCGCGAGCGTGGCACACGTCTTCGAGCGTTCGGCGCAACGCGGTGCGATGACGCCCGGTGCGGCGGCCGAAGCCGCAGCCCGCGTGAGCGGCAAAACGTCGGTCGAAACGTTACCGCTCGGACTCGATGTGATCGTCGAAGCCGTGCCGGAGATTCCCGACCTGAAGCGCGCCGTACTCGCTCGCTGCGCCGCGCGCGAACCACACCTGCTCGCAACGAATACGAGCGGTCTCTCGATCGACACCCTCGCGGCCGAACTGCCTGCGCCGGGCCGCTTCCTCGGTCTCCATTTCTTCAATCCGGTGTGGGCGATGGCGCTAGTGGAAATCGTCCTCGGCGAGCGCACGAGCGATGCGGCGCGCGACGCGGCGCTCGCGCTCTGCGAGCAACTCGGCAAGACGAGCATCATCGTTCGCGACGCCCCGGGGTTTGCCTCAACGCGCCTGGGGATCGCGCTCGGCCTCGAGGCGATTCGGATGGTGGAAGACGGCGTCGCGGCGCCGGCCGATATCGACCGGGCGATGGAACTCGGCTATCGCCACCCGATGGGGCCGCTCAAGCTGACCGATCTCGTCGGCCTCGACGTGCGGCTCGATATCGCGCGCAATCTTGAGAAAAGCTACGGCGCGCGGTATGCGCCGCCCCGGCTTCTCATCGACATGGTCGCCGCGGGTAAACTCGGCAAAAAGTCGGGCCAGGGTTTTTATGACTGGGCGACCGGCGAGGCGCGCCCGATCGGTTCGTAGGAAGCCGCGTCCGGCGAGGCGCATCGGAGTGCTCATGAAACGCTGCCTCGCCGCCTTCCTTGCACTGTTCCTCATAACGACGCTCGCGCCCGCAAAACCGGCGAGCGCGTACGAGCCGCACGTGCTGCGCTACGCTGATACCCTCGACATCAACACGCTCAACATGTGGATCGCGACGTCGGGAAATATCATTACGCTCTCCGAGCTGACCAACGCGTTCTTCACGCGCGTCGATCCGAGGGGGAACCTGATTCCCGAACTCGTGACGGAGATTCCGACGACGAAGAACGGCGGGATCGGCGCGGACGGCAAGACGATCACGTGGCACTTGCGGCATGGCGTCAAATGGAGCGATGGGCAGCCATTCGATTCGAGCGATGTGACGTATACGTGGAGCGTCGCGCAGGACAAGACGAACAACATCGCCGTGCGCGATGTTTGGGACCGGCTTACCTCAATTACGGCACCCGATAAATATACGGTCGTGTTCAAGCTCAAAGAACCGTACGCGACCTTTGCGTACGACTATTTCTCGACCAACACCAACGCCTCCATACTGCCCAAACACATCCTCGGGCCCGGTACGAATTTCAATCAGGCGCCATACAATGCGCTGCCCGTCGGCATCGGGCCGTTTCGTTACACCGCATTCAATCGCGGTTCGAGCGTCGAGATGGAAGCGAACCCGTACTACTTCCGCGGCTTGCCGAAGCTGCACAAGATCATCTACAAGATGATCGCCGACGACAACACCGACATGACCCAGCTGACGACGGGCGAGCTCGACATGTGGGACACGGTTAACGGGACGTTGGCGGCCTCGGCCAAAGCGCTGCCGGGCAAGACCTGGGAGACGCGCCTGAGCAACTACATGTCGGCGGCTTTTTTCAACACGACGCGTCCGCAGCTCAAGGACCCGGCCGTGCGCCGCGCGCTGCGGCTGGCGACAAACCGTCCGCTGATCTTTGACAAAGTCGTGTTGCGCAACGGTGCGATGACGGAATCCGTCGTGCCGCGCATGGCCCACGGTTATCTCGACTTACCGGTGACGAAGTACGATCCGAAGGCGGCGGAAGCGATGCTCGACGCGGCCGGGTGGAAGCGCGGATCCGACGGCGTGCGTTCCAAGAACGGCGTGCGACTGACGATCGACATCGTGCTCCCGAGCGGCTACGCGCCCAGCGCGACGC
This sequence comes from Candidatus Lustribacter telmatis, assembly GCA_003164045.1. GTDB lineage: Bacteria > Vulcanimicrobiota > Vulcanimicrobiia > Vulcanimicrobiales > Vulcanimicrobiaceae > Lustribacter > Lustribacter telmatis. The sequence continues at coordinate 25,802 of PLRU01000093.1, read as the reverse complement.
TGGCGGCAATCCTCCAAAGCGACTATACGAAGATCGGCGTCGCGGCCACGATTCACTCGTACGCGAGCGGCACGTTCTTCGGTCCGTACGCTGCCGGCGGCATCGTCCAGAACGGCAAGTTCGATATCGCCTTGCATTCGCAGTCGCTGGGCCCGTCATTCGGCAATATCAACGGCGTGCTGACGTGCGACTCGATTCCGCCGAACGGCTTCAACGAATCGCACTATTGCGTGAAGGAGGTCGATGCGCTGAACAACACCTACCTGCACTCATACGACTTGGCCGTTGAGAACAAAGCAGCGGCGCAGTTTCAGCGCATTATCGACAACGACGCGCCCTGGATTTTGTTCTACGAGCGCGGCTTCCTGATGGTGTACGACAAGAAAATCACGGGTCTCCACCCCAATTCGTTTTCGAATTGGGGCAGCTACCCGTGGCAGATCGATATCTAGCCGGTTAGGCCGTTGATGGAGCCGGCGGCGGCTTTTTGGTGAGGAACGGCAAGACGATCGCGATGAGGAGCATGACCGCCATCGGCATCAGTGCGCCCGAGAACGAACCCGTCTGGTCTTTCACCTTGCCGGCGATGAAGGGTCCGACCAAACCGCCGAGTCCCCAGGCCGTGATGATGTAGCCGTAGTTCTGGCCGAGATACTTCGTACCGAAGTAGTCGGCGTTGAACGACGGCATCGTTCCGAAGCCGCCACCGTAACACGCGAGGATGATCGCGAACGCGAACAGGACGAGCGGTACGCTGTGGAAACCGGGCAGCAAGAAGAAGATCACGACTTGGCAGGCATAGATGCACACCAGTACCATGTTGCGGCCGATGCGATCGGAGACGGCGCCCCAAAAGAAGCGGCCGAGCGCATTGAAGACCGCCACGAACGCGTATGCGCTGATCGCGGTGCCGGTGAGCGCTTTGATCGCATCGGGATCGGTAACGCCCTTCGAAATCAATTCGCGAATAATCGGTACGGCATTCGAAACGATCAGGATGCCGGCAACGACGTTGACGAAAAGCATCAGCCACAGCAGATAGAGCTGCGGCGTGCGCAACACTTGCGCAGGCGTGTACGAACCTTCATGCGATGCTGCCGCGTTCGCGGCGCCGCCGACGGTATAACCGGCCGGCGGATTTTGTAAGAGCATCGCGGCGAGGCCGCCGACGATTGCGTAGACGATCCCGCTGGCGAGGAAGATCGTCGTGATCGAGCTGATGTCCGCGGCACTCATTGCGTGCGCGGCTGCGTCGAACGGCGTACCCGCAACGACGGCGGCTGACTTCGCGTCGGCATATGCGCCGGCGTCTTTCGACGCGAGCACGAAGCCCGGGATCGCTTTGAGCACGAAGCCGTAGATGAACGCGCCGAAGCCGAAGCCCATCACGACCATTCCGCTGGCGAGGCCGCGCTTGTCGGGAAACCACTTCGTGACCGTGGCCACCGGCGTGATGTAGGCCATGCCGTTGCCGAGTCCCCCGATCACGCCGTAGGTGACGTCCCACCACCACACTTCATGCGGTCCGACGGCGGCAAGTAAATTACCGATGCCCCACAGCACGATACCCGTAATCGTGACCGTGCGCGGACCGACTTGGTCTTGCCAACGGCCGCCGATCACGGCGCCGATGCCAAGCGCGAAGATCGCGATGCCGAACACGAGACTCGCCTGCGTGGCCGACCACCCGAAGCTCGCGATGACCGGTTGGGTGAAATTGCTCCACGCGTAGACGGTGCCGGCGAGGATCATTACGAGGACCCCCGCCCATGCGATCGCCCAGCGGTTCGGCGTACCCGGAGTAACTGCCATGAAAAAGCCCCCTCCAACAGACGGGCTCTCCCTTAGGAAGGCAGAGCCAGTTCTTTAGAAAGCGACCTTGGTTGCTTGAAAAGCAGTTCCTCTACAGACGCGGCTCAGGGAATCTTTATTCCTCTTACATCCCTGCCGGCTGGTAGGCTAGCGAACAAGCAGCGCATCGAGCGCGATCGCACCGTGTTCCAAGGCGACGAGCGGGTTGATATCCACCTCGCCGATCTCGGGAAATGCCTCCATGAGCCGGCCGATCTGCACGACTACGCGAGCCACGGCCGGGATATCCACGGCCGGAACGCCGCGCGCGCCGGTGAGGAGCGCGGCCCCTTTGAGGCCGCGGAGGCCCGCAGCAACCTCCTCAGCCGAGGCATCGGCGGCGAACAGCGCGACGTCGCCGAGCGCCTCGATCCAGATGCCGCCTAAGCCCGCCAGGAGCACGGTTCCCCACGCCGCGTCGCGCTTCGCTCCGACGACCAGCTCGAGGCCGGGCGCTCCCATCGCCTCCACCAGCATGCCGTCGAGGACGAGGTCCGGTCGAGCGCGCGCGACGTTCTCCGCGACCCGCGCCCAAGCGGCGTCGAGCGCCGCGGCATCGGCAATTCCGACCGCGACGCCGCCCGCATCGCTCTTGTGCAACAGCGTTGCGGCCTGCGCTTTGAGGACAACCGGGTAACCGATGCGTTCGGCGATCGCCTGCGCTTCGGCCGGATCGAGCGCGAGCTCACCCGCGGGAACGGGGATGCCGAGCGCCGCGAGTACGGCTTTGCCGCGATGTTCGGCGAGCGGCCCCGGCTTTGCCGTCGCGAGCAACGCGGCAATGGCCGTTTTCATCGCAGCACTCATGGCCGGCGGACGCGCTTCGTTCGCAGTGCGTTCGCGGCGCTGACCGTATCTGGTGAGTGCTGCGATTGCGCGCAGTGCTTGCGAACCCGTGCCGGTAAATGGAATTTCACGCTCGATCATCAGCGCGATCAAATCATCCGGCCAGCGCGATGTGCCCAAAGGCAGTGCGAGCAGCGCGGGTTTCGTCGTCGCGCGCAGTTCGTCGAAGAGCGCGTTCTCGTGCAGCCAGCGGAGATTCGGGCCGGGCTGTACGATCGCAAGAAAGCTGCCGACGTTCGGGTCGGCGAGCATGGCGTGCGCGCTGCGCTCGTAGAGAAAGCGGTCGTAGATGCACTGCGCGGTGAGGTCGAGCGGATTGCTGGCGACGGCAAACGACGGCAACGCTTGGTGGATCGCATCGATCGTTGCGGGCGCAAACGTGGGCAAGTCGAGACCGAGGGCCGCGCACTCATCGAGCGTGAGGCTCTTCACCGCGCCGGAATCGGACGTCACCGCTACGCCGCGCACCGGCGGCTGCGGATACCGCGCGAGGACGGTGATCGCATCGACGAGCATGTCGAGATCGTCGACGACCAACACGCCGGCCCGCTCCACGACCGTGCGCATCACGTCGTAATCGCCGGCGAGCGCGCCGGTATGCGATTGCGCTGCAGCGCGCGCACCTTCGCTGCGCCCCGGGTGCAACAGCACGAGATGCCGGCCGCGTTCGCGGGCGCGCTGCGCGAGCGTGAGAAACATCTGCGGCCGGCGGATCTGCTCGGCGAAGAGCGCGACCGGCCCCGGGCGGTCGTCGTCGAGCACAAATGCCAGATGATCTTCGATCCCGAGCACGGCTTCGTTGCCGGTCGACATCTGGTAGGTTACCGCGATGCCGCGCGTCACGAGTCCGCGCGCGATGTTGGCCATCGTTGCGCCGCTCTGCGATACCACGGCTGCCGCCGTGCCGCCGCGCGTTGCCGCGTCCGGCGGCAACGTTGGCCCGAACGCATAGGGGATGCCGTCGACGAAGTTCGTCAGGCCCAGACAGTTGGGGCCGTTCACCGCCATGCCGCTGCGCGCGGCGATCTCAACGATGCGCTCCTGATCGCGCCGTCCCGCTTCGTCCTGCTCGGCAAAGCCGGACGCGAACACCATCGCACCGCCCACGCCGAGGGCGGCCAGCGCTTCGAGCGTCTCGACGACGCCGGCGCGCGGCACGCACAGCACCGCCGCATCGATGCCGGGCGGCAGTTCCTCAACCGTGCGTACGCAGCGCCGCTCGCCGACGGCATCCCGGTTGCGGCTGACCAGATGCAGCTCGCCCGTAAAGCCGAAGCGGTCGAAGTTGCCGACCTGGGTTTCACCGAGCGAGCCGGGTTCTTTCGAGATGCCGATGATTGCGACGGAACGCGGCCGCAGCAAACGTTCGAGCCCGGTGCGGGCCGCGACGTCAGTCATCCCGGCGATACGCACCGAGTCCGGGCCGGAACGACTTCTCATCGAGGAACTGCTCGAGGCCCTTGAGGCGGCCTTTTTCTTTGTCCATCATCGCATTTTGCGCGCTCTTCGCACCGGAGAATTCCGACGCCGTTTCCCAATCCATGTTGCGCGTGAACTTATACATCACTTTCGCGTTATATACGGTTACCGGGTTGAGTGCGAGGAGCTTCTTGGCAATCTCAATCACGCGCGAGCGCAATTGATCGGCCGGAACGGCGTAGTTGACAAGCCCCATTGCCTCGGCTTGTTTGCCGGTGAACGTATCGCCGGTCATGATATAGTAGAGTGCTTCCCGATAGCCCATCGTTTCTTCGATCGCCTTACACACGTTGCCGCCCGGGATGATTCCCCAGTTGACTTCGGAGACGCCGAAGGTCGCGTCTTCGGCGGCGACGGCAAGATCGCAACCGACCAGCGGCGTAAACGCACCGCCGAAACACCAGCCGTTGACCATCGCGATCGTTGATTTCGGATATTTGCGCAGCCGGCGCCACATCCAATCCTGCGAAGCCGAATGATTGCGCAGCTTGCGAATCCACTCAAAGTTTTCGGTTTCGCGAAAGTATTCTTTGAGATCCATGCCGGCGCTGAAAGCACCGCCGGCGCCGGTAAGCACGAGAACCTTGGCGCGGTCGTCGAACTCGAGGACGTTGAGCACGTCCATCATCTCACGGTTGAGCGTGGGGCTCATGGCATTGCGCTTGGTGGGCCGGTTGAGGGTGACCCATGCGATGCCGTCCTCGAAGGTGACTTCGACGGTCTTCCACTTTGGCAGCTCGGCAGGGGCGGTGTTCGTGGTCGTGCTCATGTTTGGTTCCTTTCGCTGGTACCGGGGCAATACGGGATGCAATAGCAGGAACCCTGATTTAGGTAGCGCACCGTCGTCTCCGGAGGTGCTCCCCATGCGTTTCTCCATTCCGCGTAAGACCCTCGCCATGTTTTCCGGCGTGGCCGTTCTGCTCGTGGCCACCGCTGCCGTTGCCGACGCGCCGTTGAAAATCGGCCTCATCTGGACGTACTCGACGAACGATCCGACGACCCAAGCGTTTGACGCCGGCATTCAAACGTACATGAAGATGCATGGCGACAGCGTCGCCGGCCGCCAAGTCGAAATCATCAAGCGCGACGACGGCGGGATCAATCCCGACCTCGCGAAGCGGCACGCGCAGGAACTGATCGTATCCGAAAATGTCGATGCTATCGGGGGCTTCGTGTGGACGGCAAACGCAACCGCCGCCGGTACCGTTGCGCTCGCGGCCAAGAAACCGGAGTTCGTCGCCAATGCGACGGCGCTCGGATATCTCGATAAATTTCCGAACATGTCGCGGTACGCGTTCACCATTTACGAACTCGGACAAGTGATGGGCCGGTATGCGGCCGCGCACGGGATCAAGCGCGTGTTCTCGATCTACTTCAACATTCAGTCGGGCATCGATGCGGCCAAAGGGTTCGAAGAAACGTTTACGGCTGCCGGCGGCAAGGTGCTCGGCACCGATGCCGTGCCGATGGGCAGTAAGGAATTCACGCCCTATCTGCAACGCGTGAAAGACGCGAAGCCCGATGCGATCTGGCTGTGGATGCCCGCCACGTCCGGCGCGCCGCAGTTTCTCCAAACGTTCCACACGCTGGGCCTCGACCGCGACGGCGTGAAGATTCTCGCAACCGGAGACTTAGTCGAAGAGAACAATCTCAAGGCCGAAGGCGACGCAGCGATCGGCGTTATCTCGACGTACACCTATAGTCAGTGGCATAACTCGGCGCTCAATCGCGAATTCGTCAAGCAATTCAAACTGATCGCACCGAACATCGAACCGAACTTCACCGCAGTCGAAGCTTACGATATGATGCAAGGCATCTATGCGGTCGCGCAAGCGCAAAAAGGCGGCTTCGACTACGACAAGGCGATGGAGACGATCAAGACGCTGAAGTGGGAGAGCCCGCGCGGACCGGTCGCGATGGATCCGCTCACGCGCGACTTGATCCAAAACGTCTACGTCCGCCGCACGGAAAAAGTCAACGGTAAGCTGCAGAACACCGAGTTCGAAACAGCCCCGATGATCAAAAACCCCTGAGTCCACGGTCAGATCACGCGGACGGTGGCCATCATGCCGTTGTCCTCGTGGTCGGCCATGTGGCAATGAAACGGGAACGTTCCGCGCACGGCCGGATCGCGAAAATCAACCAGCACGCGAATGCGTGAAGGGCGAACGTGCCCGTGCCGGCCGGCGGCGGGCGGCACGTCGGCGACGTCGATCCAATGCGGATCGCGATTGGCGACGCCGTTCGTCGAGAGTACGACGAAATGCACTTGGTGCAGATGAAAGACGTGGACTTCTGCGCTGACGTTCTCGATGGTCCACGCTTCCGTCGTACCCGAGCGGACGGTGAACATCGGTGCTTGGCCGGGGCGATACGCGACACCGTTGAGATAAAAGCGCCGCGCATCTTCGCTAAGCCGGACCGTGCGCGTGGCGTCCGGCCGGGGCAGGGCCGAGCGATACCGCAAACCCCCGACCAGGCCGGCCGGCGCGGCGATGCGCCCGGCCGCAGTGTCGCCGTGGTCGTCGTCGAGTTCGCCGAGGATGGCGCCCGGGTTTTCGTCACCGTGCGGACCCGTGTCGTAACACAACGAATACAGCATCTGCGGATGCTGCGGACCGGTAACGACGATCTCGGCGCGACCGCCGGGCGGAATGAGGACGTGCCAACGTTGTTCGCTCCGTTGAGCGCCCGGATAATAGCCCAGCGGAATTCCATCGCGGGCGATAAGCTGTAGCGGCACGCCGGGGATCTGAAGATCGAAATGGCGGTGTCCCGATGCGTTGAGGATGCGCCAAACCTGGCGTTCGCCGGGCCGGATGCCGAGCGTCGCCGCGGGGACGCCGTTGATCGTCGTCTGCGACGTGGTCTCGATTCCGCAGGGAGCCGCGTACTGATCGTCCTGATCGCGATTCGCAAAGTTCGCGGCAATCGGTCCGCGCGTTCCGTCGGGTGCGAGGGCGGCGGCGAGCGATGGGTCGTGCGGCACGTCGCGCAAGATGATGACGCGCTCGCGCAATCCGGCGGTCTCCGGCACGGCGTCGGCGATGCCCTCGACGACGATCGCGCCGGCCATTCCGTTGCCGATCTCCCAATTCGTCAGGCCGTGCGGATGCGGGTGATACCAGTAGAGTCCGGGCGGCTGATCGCGATCGATGCGCACCACGTAGTCAAACGATTTGCCCGGGCGCACGGTCGTCGCGAGCACGTCGTCGCCCGGCGCCGACGGTGCGACCGCAAGTCCGTGAAAGTGGAGATTCGAATCGGAGACCATGCCGAAGCCGCACGTCTGCGGAAGATCGTTGCGATAACGCACGTGGATTTCATCGCCCGGACGCACGCGGATCGTCGGCGCCGTTTCGCGTCCTTGCCAGAAGAACGCGGGCCGGCCTTGGTCATCGAGGCGCGACTCTAACTCGAGCGTCGCTATGCCGCCGGTGCTCGCCACTTCGGGGATCGCCGGGAGATCGGGTGCGTTCATTACCGTCACGCGCGCGCTCGCGTGCGCGCACCCGGCGAACGCAAGCGCGAACGCCACGAGCAACGCGAAGCGGGTTACGACGATTGGCAGGCCAGCGGCGCTTGGGTGAAGTCGAAGGCGTTCAGCAAGGGGCTTGCGTGCGCATCGCGCGCGTTCAGCGACGGCAGGTGGAAGAGCTTCTCGATGAACGCGAGGATCGACACGGTTTCGTACTGCGTGCTGTCGACTTTGCCGGCGCGCGAATAGGGCGATATGATGATCGCGGGAACGCGCGTCCCCGGTCCCCACTGGTCGATCTTCGGCGGCGTCACGTGATCCCAGCGGCCGCCGTTTTCATCGTAGGTGATGATGAGGACGGTGTTCTTCCAATACTTCGATTTGCACAGGGCGGCCATGTAGCTCTGGAGTTTCGATTGGCCTTCCGCGAACGACGCATATCCCGGATGATCGTTGTAGACGCCGACCGGCTTGAGGAACGATACCTGCGGCAACGTACCGGCGCGCAGATCGTGATAGTACTGGTTATCGTCTTGCAAGTGCGGGCTCTCGGCGAGCGCACTGCCGTCGCCGCCCCAGCGCTCGTAATAGACGAACGGCTGATGGTGCCATTGGAAACACGGACCGTCGTCGCGTATTTCGTTGGTCGGGTTTGCCTTTGATGCGGAAGCGCACACGTTCGCGGCGCTGCGATCGACGATCGCTTGCGCGAAACGGCCCGAATACCACTTCCAGCTCACGGCCGGCCGCGCATCGCTCATGAGATCCCCGATCGTCTTGGTCGACGGCGGAATCGGCTTGAGGAGTTGATCTTGCGTCGCGCCCGGCCGCGGCAAGTTCGTTGTGAACGTGGTGTTGACGACATAGTATTTTGCGCCGGACTGCGGTCCCGGGGAATTCTGCGGCATCGGCATCGTGGTGAGGTTGCTGTCGTTGAGCGTCTTGCTCGCGACGTCCCAATACGATTCGAACGTCTTTACGTTACTCGTGGGCAACGGCTGGTTCCACACCGGCGTGCACGCGCAAATCAGCCATTGATGGTTGAGGAACGAACCGCCGAAGGCGCTGTGAAAGAAGTTATCCGCCATCGTGTAGTGGCGCGCGATGCGGCCTTCAGCCAGCGCTTCGGCGTGATAGTAACTCATCACGAGGCCCGGATTGCTGGAATATTCGATGAATTTGTCCATCGAGCCGTTCGAGGGTTCCAATTTTCCGGTATCGATCTGGAGTTGCTCGTGCCAGAAGATGTGCCAAAGGTCGCCCGTCTTCGTGGCCGGCGGGTCGTAATACGAGAGATTGAACGGCCCCACGCTCAAGCCGGCCGGAATGTTCTTATCCGTCGCCCAGTTCGCATCGCTCGGATTCGAGACGCCTTGCCAGCCGCACGGCCACGGTCCGGTGGGGTTGCCGGCAACGATGAGCGCCGGCGGATTGCCCGGCAGCGGAGCGTCGTCAGCCGTGCCGCCCAGCGGGCACTGCAGTTGCGGACCGCCGGCCGTACCGCGGCTGCCGTTCGCGCCACGATAGAACGCATAGAGCCCATCGAAGCTCCAGTTCTCTTCGTAGACCACGATCACGTGCGCGATCTTTTGCTGGGCGTGGGCGATTTGCGCTGCTTGGCCTCGCGGCGGCGGTTGCTGGCTCCCAGCCGGGCCCGCGACGAGCAGAAAGACAAACGCGGTCGCAATGAAACGAAGCAATATCGACATTCGCCCGTACGCTAGCATGCGCATATTAAGACGAGCCTAAGGCCGGGTTGCTGCGCAGCACGCGCACGCTGATAAGCGACGCGGCGAAGATCACCGCGGCGAGCAGAGCGACGGAGACGTCGTCGCCCCACCAACGCACGCCGGCGCCTTCGCCGATCCAAAAGATGCCGAACGTCGTGAGCATCGTGCCGACGAGAAACTTCATCGCGTTTTCCGGCACCCGCTCGAGCGGCCGGTGCAGAGCAACCCCGATCGCGATCACGATGACCAGCGCCGCAAGTGCGCCGCTCGCCGCCCACGGGAGCGCGGCGGCGCTTCCCGATGCCAACGCCAACAGGATCACCACTGCCTCGACGCCCTCGAAGAACACGCCGTTGAACGCTGCGGCAAAGGCTGCGCGATCGTCGGCGCGTTCGAGGTCCGTGACGTTCTTCGCATAGATCGCCGCCTCATCGTGCAGCGCTTTGCGGCCCGCGCCGCGCAGGATTGCCTTGCGCAACCAGCCCTGGCCATAGTAGAGCGCGACGAGTCCGACGATGATTTTAAACGCCGGCAGCGGTTCGAGCCATAGCAGCGCGGGACGTGCGATGACGACGATGGCAATGAGGATCGCCAGCGCCCAAAACGCGGCCATCACGGCGGGGCGCCAACCGCGTGCGATGCCGACCGCGAGCACGATCGTCAGTGCTTCGACCATCTCGACGCCGCACGCAAGAAACGACGTCCCGGCGACCGTCCAGCCGTTCATGCGCGCGCTACCGCGACGATACGCGGTGCAAGGGTCACGACGAGCGCGAGCGTTACGAGGAAGAACGCCGGGTGAACGAACGCTAGCGGGCCATGCGGGATCGCGCGGCAACCGATGTCCGTGAATGCCATAGCCATACAGAAGATGCCGTACCCAACTTGCAGCCTCCGCATCGGGTCGACGGCCACCCCGAAGAACGAACGCTGGTGACCGGGCAATGCCCAGTACAGCAACGGGATGGCGAGCGCGAGGCAGACGGCGCCGGTCGTGAGACCGTAGACGAGGCTAAACGTGTGGTCGCCTTCGAGAAACGCGAACATCTTCACGGACGATTCGGCGGGCTATGCAAGCGCCCCCGCGGCTGCGCCGAGCACCGCGCTCGTGACGACGACGACCCAGGGCGGGAATTTCCACACGGCGATGAGCGCGTACGCAGCGAGCGCGATGCCGATGCCGCTCGTGCTCTTGCTCAGCGATGCGAGGATGGGGTAGTAGAGCACGCTCCCGAGCAAACCGACGACGCTCGCGTTCGCACCGCGCAATGCGGATGCTGCGCGCGGCAAGGCGCGCAAGCGATCCCAGACCGGTGCGAGCGCGAAGATCAGCGCGAACGATGGAACGAAGATCGCGATCGTTGCGGCGAGCGCGCCGGTGACGCCGGTGAGCGGCGACGTGTTCGCCGCGCCGATGAACGCCGCGAACGTGAAGACCGGCCCCGGCATCGCCTGCACCGCCCCGTACCCGGCTAGGAAATCGCGCGCGGGCAGCAGTCCGTCATCGACGACGTTGCCGAGCAACGGCAGGACGACGTGTCCCCCGCCGAACACCAGCGTGCCGGCGCGGACGATCGTTTCGATCAGGGCGAGCGCCGGCGACGCCAGCCATTGCGGCACGAGCAACACGCCGATCACCAGGATGAAGACGGCGCCCGCGCCGATCGCAACGCCGCGCGGTACGCGCACCGGCAGCGCCGGCGCTTCGGCGGCACCGGCGTCGCGCTGGATGAAGAGCGCGCCGACGACCGCACCGAGCGCGATCGGGAGCCAGCCGAGGCCAGCACTTCCGGCAATGACGATCGCCACGATCGCAGCGCCGAACGCGATCGTCATCGTCTCGCGATCGGTGCAGAGCGCGCGCGCAAGCGCGAGCACGGCTTGCGTGACGACGGCGGCTGCGGCAGCGGTTAAGCCCGCGAGCAGCCCGTTGAACCACGCACTGCTGGTGAGGCTGCCTTGCGCTTCGAGGGCGTGCAGTCCGAGTGCGATGACCGTCATCGCGATGGCCGACGGGGCCGTGAAGCCGAGCCAGGCGGCAAACGCGCCGCCCGCGCCGGCGCGCATGAGGCCGATCAGCATCCCGACCTGACTCGAGGTCGGTCCCGGCAACACCGAACAGAACGCCACGACGGCGGCGTAGGTGCCCTCGTCGAGCCACGCGCGGCGCTCGACGAACTCGCGCCGGAAGTACCCCAAGTGCGCGATCGGTCCACCGAACGATGTCAGCCCGAGACGCAAGAAGATCCGGAAGACGTCGCCCATGGCCGCCGCTACGGTTCGGCGTCCAAGCGAGCGAGCCCGTTCGAGGGACTGGCGCCGCGCGGCGTGAACGCAAATGTATGGACGGTGCCCTAACAGTCTACGCAAACGGCGGTTTTTGCCGCTACGATGAAGCGAAAATCGGCCTGATGACGCACGCGCTGCACTACGGCACGGGCTGCTTCGAGGGCGTACGCGGCTTCTGGTCGGCACGCGACGAGGAACTCTACCTCTTCCAGCTCCAGGATCATTACGAGCGTCTGCACGCCTCCGCGAAGATCCTCATGATGAAGGTTCCGAACAGCGTGGCGGAGCTCGTCGAGATCACGACGGAACTCTGCGCCCGCAACAAGTTCCGCAGCGACGTATACGTGCGCCCGCTGATGTATAAGTCGAACGAAGAGATCGGCGTGCGGCTGCACGACGTGCGCGACGCGCTCGCCATTATGGCAATGCCGTTCGACCGCTATTTCGACGCGACCGCCGGCTTGAATTGCACCGTAAGCGGGTGGCGCCGCATCGACGACACAACGGCGCCCGCGCGCGCGAAAGTCACCGGCGTCTACATCAACTCCGCGCTGGCCAAGAGTGAAGCGATTCTCGACGGCTACGACGAGGCGATTCTGCTCTCAGCCGACGGTCACGTCTCCGAAGGCAGCGCCGAGAACATCTTCATGGTGAAGAAAGGCGTCATCTACACGCCCGATGCTTCGCAGAACATCCTCGAAGGCTGCACGCGCAAGACGCTGATGACGCTGGCCGTTGCGGAGCTAGGCCTGACCGTTATCGAACGCGCGATCGATCGCAGCGAACTCTTTACCGCCGATGAAGTGTTTATCAGCGGCAGCGCGGCCGGACTGCAGTTCGTGCGCGCGATCGATCACCGCGTGGTCGGCGACGGCACGCAAGGGCCGATCTCGATGAAGCTCGCGGATCTCTACGACAAGGTCGTGCGCGGGCAGTTGCCCACGTACCGTTCGTGGTTAACCCCCACGTACGCCAGCCGCAAACCGGCCGCGGTGTAGCTTAGCGTCCGTTTCCGCCGGCCGCCGCAAGGCGCGCGGCGAGTTCGGTTGCGGCAACGGAATCGAGCCGTCCGCCGGCCGCAAGCAGCTCGCCTAAGCGTTCCGCGCTCAAGGCTGCGCGCAGTTTGGCGAACAGCGTATCGCGCATGCTCTTCGTAACCGTTTCGCGGCGGATGCCGAACGACGCGAAGGCCGAGTCGGCAAAGCCGGTCAGGCGCGCGGCGGTTTCGGGTGCGTTGCCTGCCAGCGCATAGGCTGCGGCGGCTTGAATCACGAGCGCTAGGCCGAGCGTGTTTTCGGTGCGCCGCACGATTTCGAGCGCCTCGCTCAACGCTTCGGCGACGCCCTCCGTCCGCCCGACGGCGAGTGAAAACTGCGCCGAGTCGGCGAGGACGTTGACGAGTCCGCGGCGGTCGCTGATCTCGCGCCGCACGTCGGCGGCGACGCGTGCCGCAGCGACGGCTTCGTCGAAGCGTCCCAAGCGGAAATAGAGATGGCTCATGCCGTGGTAGGAGAGCGCGAGCCCGAAATCGTTCTCGAGCACGCGGCAGAGCGAGATGCTCTCCTCGTACATCACTTCCGCTTCGTGCGGATCGGTGCCGGTAAGAAAGCTTGCGAGGCGTCGCAAAAAGCTCGCTTGATAGACGAAGTCGTGTGAATCGCGTGCGAGATCGAGTCCTTCGCGCGCGATGACGGATGCTTCTTCGGTTTGATCGTTGTGCAAGAGTGCCGTCGCATAGGCGTTGAGCGCTTCGAGCCGCCATTTCGTTTCGGGCGCGGCGCGCAAGAGCACGTACGCTTCTTGCGCGGCTTCGAGTTCGGCGGAGGTTCCACCGAACGCACCGTACCGGGCGGCAAGTTCGGCGCGGCGCGTCAGCACGCGACCGCGTAACGTCGGGCGCGCACCGGAAGCGAGCGCGTCGCGCGCCTCGGTGTTCCACTTTGCCCACTCGCTCCAGCGTCCGAGCGATGACGTTTCGACCAGCGCAGCGCAGATCTCGACGCCGGTCATCGCATCGTGTCCGTCGCCGAGAGTCCACTCGAGTGCGCTGCGGACGTTGTCGAGTTCGTCGATCAGCGGCGCGATCCAGGCGCGATACGATCCTTGGCCCTCGGCCAAACTCGCCCGATCGACTTGCACGCGATAGAACGCGGCGTGCTTCCGGCTGATTTGCGCGCGCTCGCCGTTGGCGTCGAGGCGTTCGCCCGCATACTCGCGCGTCGATTCGAGTAAGCGGTAACGCGGCGCTTCGAACACGACGAGCGATTTGTCGACGAGGGCGGAGAGCGCGCCGTACACCGCATCGGCTTCGAGTTCGCCGTCCGTGCACACTTCGAGGATGGCCGGCAACGTGCAGCCGCCGGTGAAGACCGCGAGGCGCGCGAAGAGCATGCGCTCCGCCACGCCGAGCAAGTCGTAACTCCAGTCGATCGTTGCGCGCAGCGTTTGCTGGTGCGGCAACGCGCTGCGGTCGTTCGTAACGAGCAGGCGGAAGCGCGAGTCGAGTAACGCGGCGATTTGTGCGACGTCCAGCACGCGCACGCGCGCGGCGGCCAGCTCGATGGCGAGCGCAATGCCGTCGAGACGCCGGCAGATTTCCGCGATGAGCGGCGCGTTCGCATCGTTGAGAACGAAGCTGTCGTCGGCGGCGCTCGCCCGCTCGACGAACAGCGCAACGGCCGAATAGACGGCGGCATCGATCGCGCGCGGCGTCGTGTTGGGCAACGGAATGGCGTGCGGCGGCACGCGATACGTCGCTTCGCCCGCAACCCCGAGCGGTTCGCGGCTCGTCGCGAGGACGCGAATGCGCGGTGCGTCGCGAACGATGGCAGCGATCGTCTTGGCGGCATTCGCCACCACGTGCTCGCAGTTGTCTACCACGAGCAGCAGATGCCGTTCGCGCAGCGCCGAGAGGAGCGATGAGAGCGAGGAGCGATCGGCATGCTCTTCCACGCCGAAGAGCGTCGAGAACGCGGAAACCACGTGGGCTTCGTCGCCGAGCGGCGCGAGTTCGACGAGCCACACGCCGTCGGGATAGCGCGTGAGCTGCCGGCGTGCGACATCGAGCGCGAGCCGCGTCTTTCCAACGCCGCCGGCGCCGAGCAGCGTGACGACGCGATACTGGCCGAGCAAATCGTCGATGCGCGCGATGTCGGCGTCGCGTCCGATCAAGCCCGCCGTAGCGACCGGCAGGTTGTTGGCCACCGGCAACGATGCGCCGATGCGTTCGTTCGTCTCAACATCGGAGGGATCGACGACCACTACCCGGTCGCGGCCGGTCCCCTTCGCGCGATAGAGCGCGCGGTCGGCGCTCTCGACGAGTTCGTGATGGTGCGCACCGCGTTTGGGCACGATCGAGGTGACGCCGACGCTTACGGTAACGATGCCGCGTGGAGAGCCTTCGTGCGGAATCGCCAGCTGTTCTACCGCCGCGCGCAAGCGCTCCGCGATCTTCGCCGCACAGCGCGCTTCGGCGTCGGGAATGACGAGGCCGAATTCCTCGCCGCCATAGCGCGCGAAACAATCCGTGGCGCGCACGATGCTGGCCTTGCACGCGCGCGCGATCTGCTGCAGGCAATAGTCGCCTTGCGGATGTCCGTAGGCGTCGTTGTACAGTTTGAACGAATCGATATCGAGCAGCGCGACGGCGATCGGCTTCTTCGCCCGAATCGCCCGAATCCACTCGCGTTCGAGCGCGGCGTCAAATGCGCGGCGGTTCGGCACGCCGGTCAGCGCGTCGATCACGGTAAGTTCTTCGAGGTGCCGCGCGCGTTCGCGCAGCGCCGCCTTCTGCAACGCTAGCGAAAGGTACCCGGCGAAGGCATCGCACAGCGCGAGCCCGTCGTCATCGTAGACGTCGCGCCGCGACGTCATCCAGACCGCGCCGCTCACTTGCCCGTCGTCGCGCAGCGGGGCGTAGGCGCGGTTGAGATCGAGCCGCGGAATGCCGTCGGCGAGC
This sequence comes from Candidatus Lustribacter telmatis, assembly GCA_003164045.1. Taxonomy (GTDB): domain Bacteria; phylum Vulcanimicrobiota; class Vulcanimicrobiia; order Vulcanimicrobiales; family Vulcanimicrobiaceae; genus Lustribacter; species Lustribacter telmatis. The sequence continues at coordinate 10,171 of PLRU01000093.1, read as the reverse complement.
ACGGCCCGCGCGACCGCGTCATCGACGACGTCTTCGCTGGCCGTGAAGCTCGAACGCGTGCGGCGCCAGCGGACGGTGCAGCCGCGCGGACCGGCGAGAGCCAGGGTCACTTCGCCGGCATCGGCCGCCTGGAGCAGACGCGCGCAGACCGCATCGAGGATGGACTCGAGGGGTCCGCTGCCGTTGATGAGGTTGGCCGTCTCGCGGAGAACGTCGCGGACGGCCATACGCCTGGAGCTGGGTCGGGGTTGGAACATCGCTTGCCACGTGTTCGGAGTGGGTGGCCGCGCCCAGTTGGCCCTTCGGTTAAACCCGCTTAGGTCGCGGGCTGGTCCTCGGCCGGCGGCGGTGCGCTCACCGGGAGGGCGCTAGCCGGGAGGTCCGGCGGGGTCCACATCTGCAGGTCGCGTTCGGGGCTCGTGCTCGCGGCGGCACTCGCCGGAGGCGCGGCATCGAACGGCGTGGCCGCGTAGTCGTTCGTCTGGCGCCACAGGCCGAAGCGGGCGAGTTCGCTGTACGCGATGCGCGAGACGCCTTGGATGAAGTGGTAGCCGGCGTCGAGGGTCGACAGGTTGGTCGCCATCACGGCGATCGCGTAGGGCTCGTGGTTCAAGTACACCACGCCCACGTCGTTGAGCGTATCGTGGAGTTCGCCGGTCTTGTGTGCGATCGTCGTGCCGCGCGGCAGCGGCTGCGGAATCAGCCCGTTGTGATGCTGGCCGGTCATGATCGAGATCATTTCGCGCGACGACCACTCGTCGATGAGCTGGAAGCGCGCCATCGCGGTCATCAGCTTCACCATGTCGTTGGCGCTCGAACGGAGCGCGTAATGGATCGGTCCCTCGGAGCGGATGTAGTCGTGCAGGCTCGTCTGGGTGAGGCCGAGATCGGTCATCTCGTGGTTGATCGCGCGGCGGCCGACCAGGCGAATGAGCATGTTGGTGGCGGTGTTGTCGCTCTCGGTGATCATCAGCGTGAGCAGCTTGGAGACCGTATACCGCGAGCCGCGGCGGGCGTCGGCGAGGTCGCCCCAGCCCCAATCGCGATCGCTCTGCTGCAGCGTGACCTTGCGGTTGAGGTCGAAATCGCCGTGCGCGAGCCGTTTGAAGACCTCGACCATGACCGGAATCTTGATCGTCGAGGCCGCCGGCATTTGCGCGTTCGCGTTGACCGAGGTGCTCAAACCGGTGGCGAGATCCTCGACCATGATGCCGACGTTGCCGGGAGCGTGCATCGACATCGTCGAGAGTTCGGTCTGCAGTACTCCCAGCGGGCCGGGCGCAGACGCATCAGCACGCGTCATGAGAGCGCTGAATATGAGAAGAGCTACGGCAACGAAGACTCGTCGCAGCAATCGCATTGCGGCCATTGTGCCTTGTCGTGGCACGTTACGTCAAGTGCGATCCCTTGGCCATGTGGCGTACCGAGCGCCGGTGTTACCGGCTTCTGACGGCCTCGGCAACGTACGGAATGCCGTCTGAAGCCGGTGCGCGTACGCGTCCGGCGAGTCCGGCGAGCGCAACGAGTGCGGCCAGATACGGCAGCGCCTGCATCAGTTCGCTTGGAATTCCCACGCGCTGCAGCGTGTATTGCAGGGCGGAGAAAAACCCGAAGAAGAGCGCCGCGCCGGTTGCTCCGAAGGGCGTCCAACGTCCGAAGATCACCGCGGCCAGCGCGATGAAGCCGCGGCCGGCCGTCATGCCGTCGGAATAGAGATCGAGTTCGGCGAGCGCGAGATACACGCCGCCGAGCGATGCGATCGCGCCGCCGGCGACCACCGACCAGAAACGCGTCTGCAGCGGATCGATGCCGGCGCTCGCAGCGGCGCGCGGGTTTTCGCCGCACGCGCGAATGCGCAAGCCCCACGGCGTACGATTGAGGAAGAGGGAGAGCGCACCGGCCAACACGAGTGCGAGAACGGTCAGCACGGCTTCGCCGGTTTTGCCGAAGGCCGGCACTTCGTGTGATGCGCCCGGTTGCCCGTACACGAGAACGAGTCCGAACGCGGCGCCGCCGAGCGCAACGATGTTCAGGCCCGTGCCGGCCACGATCTGATCGAACGCCAGCCGCGTCGCAACGAACGCCAGCAGCGCGGCCAGCGCAGCGCCCGCGAAGATGCCGGCAATCGCGCCGAGCAGCGGACTGCCGGTTGCGCCCGACACGCAGACGGCCGTGAACGCGCCGCCGATCATGATGCCTTCGAGTCCGATGTTGACCACGCCCGAGCGTTCGGAGAGTACGCCGCCGAGCGCCGCAAAAATCAGCGGCGTCGCTTTGATGAGCGTGAGTCCGGCGAGCGCGATGAGCGCTGCAACCAGCGCGCTCACGTCGACCGCCGCGACGCGACGTAGCGCCGTCCCGCGAGTGCGATGATCACGAGACCCTCCACGACGTTGACGATATCGCGCGGTACGTTCGCTTCGGCTTGCATCGAGAGTGCGCCGTTTTGCAAGATGCCGAACGCGAACGCGGCGACGGCGATCCAAATCGGTTCGAGATTGCCGACGAGCGCGACGGCGATCGCGACGAAGCCGTACCCGGGGCTGAGTCCGGTATTGAAGCGATGCAGCACGCCGGTGACGAGCGTTGCGCCGCCGAGTCCGGCGATGGCGCCGGAGAACGTCATCGCGAGCAGCGCGATGCGGCTGAGATCGACGCCCGAACGCCGGGCGGCTTCGGGTGCTTCACCGGCGGCGCGCAGCTCGAAGCCGAAAACCGTGCGGTTGAAGACGAAGCGCAGCGCGAAGGCGAGCGCGAGCGCGATGACGATCGAAATCGTGAGGCGCGTGTCGGGTACGATCGTGGGCAGCCACGCGGTGTGCGCGAGCAGCGGCGTCTCGCCTTCGTTCGCCGTTGCAAAATGCAGCGGTCCATCGACGGCGTACGTTGCGACGAGGGCCGCGATCACGTTGAGCATCAGCGTCGCGATGACTTCGTTCGCGCCGAAGCGCGCTTTCAGGAAACCGGCGATGCCGCCCCAGACGCCGCCCGCAATCGCGCCGGCGAGCAGCGTAACGACGATCGAGACGATCGGCGGACCGGGTACGAACACGCCCGCGACGCCGGCCGCGAGGCCGCCGAGCACGAGTTGTCCCTCCGCGCCGATGTTGAACAAGCCGGCCCGGAACGCCAGCGCAATGCCGAGCGCGGGGAAGAGCAGCGCGGTCGCCGAGACGAGCGTTTCGGCGAACTCCGACGTGGTGCCGAACGCGCCGTCGAAGAGCGCGGAGAAGCCGTCGATCGGCGAGACGTGTGCGAGCAGCATCGCAATGCTGCCGACGCCGAAGACGACAATCAGGGCGACGGCGAGATCGCGCACGATGCGTAGCCGGAAGAATGCGGGCATCAGTGCCCTCCCGCCATCAGCGTGCCGACGCGTCCGCGGTCGACGTTCGCCCGATCGAACGCACCGACAAAACGCCCGCCCGACATCACCAGCACGCGATCGGCCAGGGCGAAGATTTCATCGAGTTCGAACGAGATCAGCAATACGGCGCAGCCGGCGTTGCGCGCTTCAATCAGCCGCGATTGCACGAGTGTCGCCGCGCCCACGTCGATGCCGCGCGTCGGTTGGTAGGCGACGATGAGCTTGGGATGCGCGCCGAGCGCGCGGCCGACGACGACTTTCTGCTGGTTCCCGCCGGAGAGTGCGTCCACCGTTGCCTGCGCGTTGGGCGGCCGGACGTCGAAGCGCTCGATCACCTCGGCCGCGGCTGCATTTTCGGCCGCGCGATCGATGACCATGCCGCGGCGCATCGGCGGCGTTTGATGGCGTCCGAGTGCCACGTTCTCGGCAATCGTCCAGCCCAGCACGAGCGCTTCGTTGCGGCGGTCTTGCGGAATGACGCGTACGCCCGCGGCGAGGCGCGCGGCCGGCGTGACCGACGACGTCAGTGCGACGCCGTCGAGTTCGATCGTGCCGGTGTACGCGGTGACGCCGGCGAGCGCGTCGGCGAGTGCGGATTGTCCGTTGCCCTCAACGCCGGCTACGCCGACGATTTCCCCGGCGCGCACCTCGAACGTGCCGTCGACGAGTTCGCCGCCCCCGCTACCGGCCGCAAGGGCGCGCACCGTGAGGCGCGGCGTGGGCGTGACGGCGGCGCGTTCGGCCAGCGGCGGCAAGTCGCCGCCGACCATGGCGCGTGCGATCTCGTCGGTCGACGTCGCGTTCGTATCGTAGCGCGCAACGACGCGACCGGAACGCATCACCGTCACGCGGGTGCTATAGTCGATCACTTCTTGCAGCTTGTGCGTGACGATGAGCACCGCGGCGCCCGCTTTGGCGAGCGCGGTGATCGTGCGAAAGAACGAGGCGATCTCGGTTGGCGCGAGCGCGGCCGTCGGCTCATCGAGCAGCAGCACGCCGGGCCGACGTTCGAGTTCGCGCAGCAGTTCGACGCGCTGCTGCACGCCGATCGGCAGATTTTCCACTAGCGCATCCGGATCGACGTCGAGTCCGTGCTCGGCGGCTAGCGTTCGCACGCGTTCGCGCGCCGCGTCGCGATCGATGCGCCAGCCGCGCCGCGGCTCGCGTCCGAGCAGCACGTTCTCCCACACGTTCAGGCGATCGACGAGTTGAAAGTGCTGATGCACGAGGCCCACGACCGCGTGCGCATCGACCGTGCCTTCGTCGGGAATCACCGCGCCGAAGGCAATTGCGGCCAGCGTCGATTTCCCGGCCCCGTTCTCGCCCACGAGCGCGTGGATCTCGCCCGCGTGCAGTTCGAGGTCGACGCCGTCGACCGCGAGCACAGCGCCGAAGCGTTTGCGAATGCCGCGCAGGGTGAGAACGGGTTCGCTCACATCGGCACCGGCTTGAAGGTCGCGAGTTGTTCGCGCGTCGATGGCGGCACGATCCGGCCGCGAATGATTGCCTCGCGCAAGACGTCGAGTTCGCGAAACTGCGCCGGCGTCAGCGCTTTGCGCGTGTACTTGAAGTCGGTCAGGCCGATCGCGCCGTCTTTCAGTCCGAGCTCGATGTGTCCGTGCGGCACTTTCCCGGTTGCTGCGACTTTTGCGAGCGTCAACACGCCGATGTCGACCCGCTTGACCATGCTGGTGAGGATCTTGCCGGGAACGAGCGCATCTTGATCGACATCGACGCCGATGGCGTAGACCCCCGGGTGGTCTTTGATTTGATCGATCGCGCCGAGACCCGCTTTGCCGGCTGCGATGTAGATGACGTCCGCGTTCTGCGAGAGGAGCACGCCGCAGATCTCCTTGCCCGCTGCGGGGTCGTCGAACGACCCGACGTATTTCACCAGCACGGTGATGCTCGGATCGATTTGCCGCGCGCCGGCCGCATAGCCCGCTTCGAACTTGCGCAAGAGCGGAATGTCGATGCCGCCGATAAAGGCGATGGTCTTCGTTTTCGTCGCCATAGCGGCGGCAACGCCCGCCAGAAACGAGCCTTCTTGTTCGCGGAACGTGATGGAGGCAACGTTCGGTTCATCGACGACGGCGTCGATGATTGCGAAGTTGCGCGTCGGAAAACGGCTGGCGACTTCATCGACGTCGCGCGCCATCAAGAACCCGACGGCAAAGATCTCGTCGTATTCCTTGTTCGCAAGGACGGTGAGGTTCGGCTGATAGTCGGCGGCCGAGCGCGACTGCAGCACGGCGATATCGGCGTGCAGCTCTTTCTTTGCATCGAGGAGCCCGCGGTACGCGCCGTCGTTGAACGACTGGTCGCCGAGGCCGCCCGTGTCGGTGACCATCGCCAGCCGGACGTTGCCGCCTTGGGTAATGCCTTTGGGGTGGCTGCAGCCGGCGGCAGCGACGCCGAGCAGCGCCGTGCTACCGAGCACAAACGCGCGGCGCGGAATCACCCTGGCATCTCTACGCGCTTCGTGCGGGTTGGCCTTTCGCCGTTCGCGAAGCGCAAATGCGATGAGTGTTATGGATTTGCAGAGCGGATCGCCGCCCCGTTGGAGCGACGCGGTCGAGGGGATCGTCTGGCTGCCGCGTTTGGCCGCAAAAGTGCGTGCCCACGACGCCGGGACGCTCGGGATGTACCTGCTCGGGCAGAGTCCGGTGGATGACGAGTTCCTCAAAGCCGCGCAGCTCAACTATGCCGCTTTCATCGCGATCGTGCGTAACGCGCCCGATGACGCGGCCGTGCTCGCCGGCATCGGCGCAGCGTCACCCGAGGCGATCGATCGTTTGCGCTTGTGGTCGCTCGAGATGCCGGTACGCCGCCGCACGATGATGCGGGTGTTGGATTTGGATGATGGCTACGATCGCCCGGCCTGGCTGAACGGACCCGTTGCCGTGGGCAACACGTTGCTCGCGCCGCTCATCGGATTGGCGCGCAAAGTGCGGCCGCTGAAAGCATGAACGATCCCGACGTCGTGAAACGTCTGCGCCGCCGCTTACCGTCGCGCGCGGAACGCCGCGTCACCTTTGGCCTGAAAGTCCTCGCGCTGATCGCCGTCGCGCTGTATCTGCTGGTGCAGGCACTGAATTTCTTCGGTGCGATCCGCACGACGGGTTTGCTGATCGTCGGCGCGCTCTTCCTTGCCTACTTGATCTATCCACTGGTCCGCCGCCTCAACGTGCACCTTCCGGTGATCTGGTCGATCGTCATCGTCTACGCGTTCATCGCGCTCGTCGGTGCGTTTGCCGTCACCCTGGTAGCGCCGCAAATCGGTCGCGACTTAACCGGCTTTGGCCAGAGCTTGCCGGCGCTGATGGTCAAGTTTCAGGAAGAACTGATCACACCGCACAACACATTTCTCGCGCGCGTTCCGATCGACGACCGCCTCTATCTTGCCAATTTGCCCTCGCAGTTCAACGCGCTCGCGCAGCAATACGGTCTGAACACGCTGCAAAAAGGTTTACCCGTACTGCTCTCGGCGGCATCGCTCGGTGCGGCGCTGGTGATCATTCCGATCCTGGCGGCGTACATGCTGCTCGATGCTAGCAACGTGCGGCGGCAAGTTCTCGGGCTCTTTCCTGAGAAGCGTCGCGCCAAAGTGCACACGATCATCGACGAACTCGACGGCGTCATCGGCGGCTTCATCCGCGGCCAGCTGATCGACGGCGCGATCGTCGGCGTGATGATCTTCGTGATGCTGGTGGCCACGCACGTCCCCTACGCGCTGCTGATCGGCATCGCGGCCGGGCTCCTGAACTTCATCCCCTACGCCGGTGCCGTGATCGGCTTCGTGCCGTCGGTGATTCTGGCGCTGGCGTACAACGGCCCGGGCAACGCGTTGCTCGTCGCGCTGTTGTTCGCGGTCATCCAGCAGATCGACGGAAACTTCGTGGCACCGAAGGTGCTCAAAGATAACGTCGGACTCTCGCCGCTCTACATCATCCTCGCGATCCTCATCGGCAGCGAACTCTTCGGCCTGGCCGGAACGTTTCTCGCCGTGCCCGTGGCCGCGATGATGCGCGTGCTGCGCGAGCAACTGCTGCCGATGCCCGCGCCGGCGAGCGAAGCGCCGCCCGAGTTAACGAAGAGCCCGCGCGACCGCGAGTCCGTCAAGGCGCCATGAGTTTCTCGCGCGTCGACGTGATCGGCGTGCCGATGGATTTGGGCGCGGACCGGCGCGGCGTCGACATGGGCCCCTCTGCCGTGCGCTACGCCGGCCTGAACGCGGCGATCGAGCGGCTCGGCATCACCACCGTCGACCACGGCAATATCCCCGTGCGCGTCGTCGAATCGGCCTCGCCCGAAGAAGCGAACGCGAAGTACTTGCCGATTATCGCCGAATCGTGCGCGCTGCTCGCGGATCTGGTTGACGAGGTCGTGCGGGCGGGCAACTTTCCGCTCGTGCTCGGCGGCGATCACTCGATCGCGATGGGCACGCTCGCCGGCATCTCCCGCGCTCGCGGCCGTGCGCCGGGCGTGATCTGGGTGGACGCGCACGGCGACATCAACACGCCGATTACGTCGCCCTCGGGCAACGTGCACGGCATGCCCGTGCACTTCGCATTGGAAGCGCACAGCATCGCGCCGGAACGCATCGTTTTCATCGGCTTGCGCGATGTCGACGAAGGCGAGAAGCGCGCGATCAAGGAGTTGGGCGTGCGGGCGTTCACGATGTCGGACATCGACCGCACCGGCATGGCGAACGTGATCGCGGAAGCGCTGAGCATTGCCTGCGACGGGCCGGGCTCGCTGCACGTGAGCTTCGACATGGACGGCATCGACCCGACCGAAGCGCCGGGCGTCGGCACGCCCGTGCGCGGCGGACTCTCGTATCGCGAAGCGCACCTGCTCATGGAAGCCGTCGCCGCCTCGGGCGCGCTCGGCTCGCTCGAAATCACGGAGATCAATCCCATCCTCGATCACATGAATCAAACCGCGATCCTCGCCGTGGAGTTGGTGCTGAGCGCGTTGGGAAAGACCACGCTATGACGTTCGACCGAGATCAGTTCGAAGCGCGCCGCCGCGTCTTCGAAGATGCCGGCCGTGCCACGTGCCCCGCCTGCGGCTACCCGACGATCGGCGAGCGCTGCGCCTACGAAATCTGCTCGCTCTGCGCCTGGGAAGACGACGGCCAAGACGACAACCCGCATCGCCCCGAAGGCTATCACGAGTACTTCGGCCCCGACGACGTCGCCGGCGGCCCCAACCACGACTACTCGCTAAAAGAAGCCCGCGAAAACTTCGCCACGAACGTAACGTCCTATCGCCCAGCCGACATCGATTTCGAAAGCGAACGCTCCACCACCGCAATCAAACGCGAAATCGTAAAAGCCTACGACCGCGCAGTCACGGGGCTAATCGACGTAGATCAAGCCGAAGAAGACGCCCAATACTTCTTCGCCAAACTCTACGGCATGAACGACTAAACGGATACAACAAACTACCTTACTTTACGCAACCGATCGTTCTCACATCTGTCATCCAGAGCGCAGGTTTGCGAAGCAAACCGGAGTCGAAGGACGGCCTCAACCCTCCCCGCTAGCCACCATCCAAAAGCACGCCAAGCCGCTTAGGCGCAACAAGCATATAACTCATCCGAACCCACTCCAAGAGCAAAGCCCGCGGCGCAGAAGCAACGGGAATAGTAACCCATCCGGCTTTCCCCAAATTGTAAGCCGTCGGTTTCACACCAGGCAGCGAGAGCGCGTGCGCGTTCGCATCACCATGCAACTTTAGCGAGATGCACGCGTCCATACCGGCCCCCTCGCCAAGAAAGATAAAGATCTTCTTGCGGACCTTGGCCACGCGATCGCCCCACGGAAACTCTTCCACCGCCTCCGGCAGCGACAGCGCATATTCGCGAAGGTGCTTCCAGGTGGCGCCAGGGGCCGGCGACGTACGGGCCACCGAGCGCTACGGCGCTATCGAGTACGTCGTTGTCGGCAGCGTATAACCACTCGCCGCGCCGCCGACCGTGAATGTTCCCGCGGTGACGATCTGTCCGGTGAGCACGCCGTTGAGTGTTCCATTTGCGGAGATCGACTGCTGCGCGGTGCACGTGATGATGGCCGCCGGGGCACACGTAAACGTGGCGAGTGATGTCGCCCCAGACTGGCTGAACGGCCACGCAAACAAATACGGGAAGCTCGCAGCGGTTGCGGGCACGGACAGATTGAGCACCAGAGTGCCGGGCGAGACGGCCCCGGGCATCGGCGATCGCTTGAAAAGGTTCCACACAGTGCCGCAGACATTCGGCGGTGAATTTCGCGGGCCTATAACGGACGTCTCGGGCGCCTGACGAGGGCCGAAAATGTGATGCGCGAACGCTCTGAAGCCGGACACCTGGAGGGCGACCGTGCTGACGCGTGAGGAAAACGAGCTGTTGTGCCGGGTTGGCCCGGGTACCGCGATGGGCCAACTCGTGCGTCGCTTCTGGATGCCCGCGGCGAGCAGCGCCGGCGTCGTAGCCGGAGGCGCGCCGAAGCACGTGCGGCTCGTTGGCGAAGATTTCGTCCTTTTTCGCGACAGCACCGGTAAAGCGGGCCTCCTCAACGAGCTTTGTCCGCACCGCGGGGCGTCGCTGACGCTGGCGCGCAACGAAGATTGCGGGCTACGCTGCATCTATCACGGCTGGAAGATCGGCGTCGACGGCAACGTGCTCGAGACGCCGTCGGAACCCGAAGACAGCACGTTCAAAGACCGCGTTCACGCCGTTGCGTACCCGACGTATGATGCAGGCGGGTTGGTGTGGGTGTATCTCGGACCGCCGGCACTCGAGCCACCGCGCATGAACTT
>PLRU01000047.1 GCA_003164045.1 Candidatus Lustribacter telmatis | reverse complement strand
GAAGTCGACTTCTTACGCGTGGCTTTCTTACGAACTGCCATCGTTTCGATAGTCCTCTCTCCAAACGCTTGCGCGAGTGGTGCTACCGACGGGGCCGTGCGGGCATCCGCCGGCTAGTGTTGCATACGTTATATCACTCAGAAGGATTTTGCGCAACAACATCCCCGCCGGAGGTTAAGAGTTCCGCGTATCGCTCACGGAGCGCGCGCTTCAAAAACTTGCCGACGCCCGTCCGCGGAATGGCATCGAGGAACACCACGCGATCCGGAATCCACCACTTTGCGACGCGCTCGCCGAGCCACACGCGCAGTTCATCTTCGCTCGCGGCGGTGCCGTCGCGCATCACGACGGCGGCGATCGGGCGCTCGATCCAGCGGGCATGCGTGACGCCGAACACACACGCTTCGCGCACCGCCGGATGCCCCATCAGCGCGTTCTCAACTTCCACCGAGCTGATCCACTCGCCGCCGGACTTGACGAGATCTTTGGACCGGTCGACGATTTCCATGAACCCGAAATCGTCGACCGTGACGATGTCGCCGGTGCGGAACCAGCCATCGACGAATGCCGCGGCGCTCGCTGCATCGTTGTTATAATACGATGCCGCAACGGCCGGACCGCGCACCCATAATTCACCGCGCGCGTGGCCGTCGGCGGCGACGGCGTTCCCGTCGTCATCGAGAATTTTCCAGTCTACGATTACAGAAAACGGTCCTTGCTTGAGACGTTCGCGCCGGCGCACGTCCGGCGTTGCGGCCGCGAGTTCGGCCGTCAGGGTGCTGACCGTTCCGATCGGACTCATCTCCGTCATGCCCCAGGCATGGATGACTTTCGTGCCGAGCGCTTCGAGATCGTCGAAGAGCGCGGGCGGTACGGCGGAGCCGCCGATCACCACGCGTTCGAGGCTCGGTAAGCCCGCGCCGCGCGCGTTCAGCGCGTCGCGCAGCGCGAACCACACCGTCGGCACGCCGGCCGAAAATGTGACGCCCTCGGCCTCGACCAACTCGATGATGCCCGCCGGATCGAGCCGCGCGCCGGGCATCACGAGCGACGCGCCGACCAGCGGACAGACGAACGGCAGACCCCACGCGTTGACGTGGAACATGGGGACGATCGGCAAGACCACGTCACGCTCGGCCAGCGCGAACACGTCGGCTGCGGCGGTCGCGAGGGCGTGGAGAAACGTCGAGCGGTGCGAGAAGAGGATCGCCTTCGGATCGGCGGTGGTCGCCGACGTGAAGCACATGATGGCCGCCGTATTCTCATCGAGCCGCGGCCAGGCGAACTCCGGCGACTCATCCGCAATGAGCGATTCGTAATCGACGGCGTTGGGCAGCGTCAGGTCGGCCGGACCCATGATGACGAAGCGGCATTCGCCGAGCGCTGGGTCGGCGCCGATGGCTGCGCGTACCGCGCCGACGAGCGACCCATCGACAAAGACGATCCGGTCGGCGGCGTGCGCGATCGTCCCGGCGATCTGCTCGGGAAAGAGCCGGATGTTCACGGTGTGGAGCACCGCGCCCATGCTCGGCACGGCGTAGTACAGTTCCAGATGCCGGTGCGAATTCCAACCGAAGCTGGCCACCCGGTCGCCCGGCTCGATCCCCAGCCGCCGCAAGGCGTTGGCTAGCCGCGCGACGCGTGCACCGAACGCGGCGTAGCTGAAACGCACGATCTCCGCGCCGTCGCGCGAGACCACGCCGCGGCGCGGATGGTTCTTCACCGCGTGGGCGAGGATGCTCGACACCAGCAGCGGGCTATCCATCATCAATCCGGGGAGCGGTGACGATGTCGTGGAAGACATGCGGTATCGTCCGTCTGCGCGCACACCATCTCCTCTGCATCCTGACGTTCGCCGGTAAGGGATACTCGCCGGCGTTCGTTGCGAATATGGCCGGCGTCGTCGCGCGCATCGGTGCGGGTGAGCCGATCGAGGTCGTCGCCGGGCCCGACGATATCTGCGCGCCGCTCGAGGGGAGCGGCGACTCGCATTGCCATGAGGCCTCCGTCCTGCGCCGCGACGGCGAAGCGCTGCGCGCGCTCTCCGGCGTGCGGCCGCTGATCCTCGACCGCGCCGCGATCGCCGCTTTGCGCGAGCAGTTCGCGACCGGCGCGATTCGGGGCGCTTGCGCCGGGTGTTCGTGGTTTGACCTCTGTACGGAGATTGCGTCCGCAGGCTACGGCCTCGCCTCGTTGTAATCGGGCCCTATGACCACCGCGACGCATACCGGACCGCCCGTCTCGCATCTCGACCCGTTTTGCGATGAGCTGATCCTCGAGCCGTACGCGATGCATGCCGAATTGCGCGATCTCGGCCCGGTGGTCCGGCTCGAGAAGTACGGCGTCTGGGCGATGGCGCGCCACGTCGACGTCTACGCGATGCTCAACGATTGGGAGACCTACTGCTCGAGCGCAGGCGTGGGCTTCGGAAATTTCCACACCGAGAAGCCGTGGCGGCCGCCCAGCTTGATCCTTGAAGCCGACCCGCCGCTCCATACGCGCACGCGAGCCGTGCTCTCGCGGGTGCTCTCGAGTTCCGCCTTGCGCCGGATGCGCGAGATGTTTGAGACCCGTGCCGCCGCGCTAGTCGAGCGCCTGCTCGAACGCGGCCGCATCGACGCGATGGTCGACTGCGCGAACGCCTTTCCGCTCGAGGTGTTTCCCGATGCGGTCGGCTTGACCAAAAATGGCCGCGAGAACTTGGCGCCGTACGGCAACGCGGTGTTTAACGCCGACGGGCCGCCCGACGGCGCTCTGTTTCAATCGGCGATGAAAGATGCGGCGCGCGTCGGTCCGTGGATTCTCGCGCAGTGCCGGCGCGATGCGCTCGCCCCGGGCGGGCTCGGCGCCGACGTGTATACATCGGTCGACAGCGGTGAGATCGACGCCGACGAAGCGGCGCTCTTGGTGCGTTCGCTACTCTCGGCCGGACTCGATACGACCGTGCAAGGCATCGGCAACGCGCTGTACTGTTTCGTCAACCACCCCGCTCAGTGGGCGCTGCTGCATGCGAACCCAGCGCTCGCTCGCGCCGCATTCGAAGAAGCGCTGCGCTACGAATCGCCGGTGACGGCGTTCTTTCGCACCACCACGCGTGAAGTGACGGTGGGCGACGTAACGATGGGGCCGGAAGAAAAAGTGCTGGCGTTCTTCGGCGCGGCGAATCGCGATCCGCGGATGTGGAACGATCCCGACGTTTTCGACATCACGCGCAAAGTCTCGAAGAACGTGGCGTTCGGCGCGGGCATTCACTTTTGCGTCGGCGCGATGCTCGCCCGGCTCGAAGCGGAAGTGCTGCTCACGGCGATGGCGCGGCGCATCAAGACGATCGAACCTGCGGGCGAACCGGTGCGCCTGCTCAACAACGCGCTGCGCGGGTTGACGTCGCTGCCGGTGACGGTTACCGCGTCGTGATTTCGACCAAAGGCGAACTGCGAAGCGCCGTGCAGGCCGCCGTCGAGCGGCTGCGCGGCGGCGTGATACACACGCCGACCGATCGCTCGCGCGCGCTCTCCGAACTCATCAGCGGCGAGGTGTTCTGCAAGATCGAGACGCGCCAGGTCACCGGCTCGTTCAAGGAACGCGGCGCGCTCAACGCGCTCTCACTGCTCTCCGAGGAGCAACGCCGGCGCGGCGTGATCACGATGTCGGCCGGTAATCACGCCCAAGGCGTGGCCTATCATGCCACGCGCCTCGGGATCAAAGCGACGGTCGTCATGCCCGACGGCACGCCGTTCCTGAAGGTCCGCCGCACGCGCGACTACGGCGCCGAGGTCGTGCTGCACGGCGCGACGTTCGAGCAGTCGTCGGCCTACGTGCACGAATTGGTGGAGCGCACCGGCGTGACGCTCATTCACCCCTACGACGACATCAACGTCATCGCCGGTCAGGCAACAGCGACGCTCGAAATGCTCGAAGACGCCCCCGAACTCGATGCGATCATCGTTCCGGTCGGCGGTGGCGGCTTGATCGCCGGCGCGGTCTTGGCGGTCGACCTGTTCGGCTCGAAGGCGGAAGTGATCGCCGTCGAGACGGAATTCTATCCGGCGCTCTTAGCGGAGATGCGGGGCGAGGCGACCGTGATCGGCGGCGTCACCATCGCCGAGGGTATCGCCGTTGCCAAGGTCGGCCGCATTCCGCTCGCGATCGTGCGCGACGTCGTGCGCGAGGTGCTGCTCGTATCGGAGCCGGCGATTGAATCCGCGATCGCGTTCTTGCTCGAAGACGAGAAGCTCGTGGCCGAAGGCGCGGGCGCGGCGGGCGTGGCGGCGATCCGCAGCAACGTCGAGCGCTTCCGCGGGAAGCGCGTCGGCACGCTGCTGTGCGGCGGCAATATCGATCTCGGCATGCTGGCCTCGGTGATCGTGCGCTCGCGCATGCGAGCCGGCCGCGTCGTGCAGATTCGCGTGCTGATGGTGGATAAACCCGGTGGCCTCGTTGCAATTGCGACGGCGGTAAACGACGCGAACGCCAACGTGCTCGACGTCCTCCACCACCGCCTCTTCGGCAGCGTCCCCGCCAAGTACGCCCAACTCGACCTCACCTGCGAGCTGCAACGCCCTGAAGACATCGAACAAATCCTCACCAACATCGCCGCCCGCGGCTACGAAGCCGAAGTAATCAAAGGCTGACGCGCCCGTCGATCTTTAGCACAGCGCGCGCCCTCCCCATTTGTCACGCCGAGCGCAGCGCCGCAGGCGCGCAGTCGAGGGGCCACCCCGATCGATGTCGTTGCGTGGCGGTCCTTCGACTCCGGTTCGCTTCGCGAACCTGCGCTCTGGATGACAAATAATGCAACGACAAGTGATAATATGGGTCGCGCGTATGCCGATTAGGCTTCGTCGGTGGAGCCGCCGAGGTAGATGGCTCGGACGCGTTCGTCGGCGGTGAGTTCGGCGGCGGTTCCGCTCAGCGCGATCTCGCCGTTTTCTAGGACGTAGGCGCGGTCGGCGTGCTGGAGCGTGAGGTAGGCGTTTTGCTCGACGATGAGGATCGCGGTTCCGGCGCGTTTGAGGTCGGCGAGGATGCCGAAGATTTGGGCGACGATTTGCGGTGCGAGGCCGGTGCTCGGTTCGTCGAGCATGAGCATGCGCGGCTTGGCCATCAGCGCGCGGCCGATGGCGAGCATTTGCTGTTCGCCGCCCGAGAGCGAAAACGCGGTTTGCGTTTTGCGGTCGGCCAGCGCCGGAAACCGTTCGTAGATCGCGGCGACGTCGGCGTCGATGTTCTTGCGGTCGACCGTGAACGCGCCCAGGCGAATGTTGTCATCGACGGAGAGTTCGGTAAAGAGCTGGCGGCCTTCGGGGACGTGGAGACAGCCGTAGCGCACGCCTTGTACGGTTGAGGCGCGCAGCAAGTCGTGGCCGTCGAACGTGATGGCGCCGGAGCGCACGTTTGTGTCGATGCGCGAGATCGTGCGCAACAGCGTAGATTTTCCCGCGCCGTTGGGACCGAGCACGGCGACCATCTCGCCGGCTTCAACGGTGAGATCGATGCCGCGAAGCACGTCGAGCGCGCCGTAGCCGGCATGCAGATCCCGTATCTCGAGCAGCATCAGCTCGCCGTGCCCAAGTAGGCGGCGACGACGCCGGGATCGTTGCGCACGGCGTCGGCCTTGCCGTCGGCGATCATCATGCCGAACTTCAACACCATCACGCGTTCGCTGATCGACATCACGAGCCGCATGTCGTGCTCGATCAAGAGCAGCGTCATCCCCGCGTCGCGCAGTTTCAGCAGATCGGCGGTCAGGGCGCTACGTTCGCTCGCGTTGAGGCCGGCGGCCGGTTCGTCGACCAAGAGCAGCCACGGGTTCGACGCCGTTGCACGCGCGAGTTCGACGCGGCGGCGATCGCCGAACGCGAGATCCTTGGCTAGCGTCGAGGCGATCGGCTCGAGACCGAGCCGCGCGAGCGTTTCGCGCGCGCGATCCGTCGCTTCGCGCTCCGACCGGCGCGACGACGGCAATGCGAGCAAGTCGGCACCGAACGACGTACGTTCGGTGCGGAACGCGCCCGCCACGACGTTCTCGAGAACGGTCATCTCACCGAACAAGCGCGCGTTTTGAAACGTCCGGCCGACGCCGAGCGCGGCGACGCGATGCGGCTGCCAACCCGTCACGTCGATGCCGGCGATCTCGACGCGGCCTTCGGTGAGCCGTCCGATGCCGCTGATCGCGTTGAACAGCGTCGTCTTGCCGGCGCCGTTGGGGCCGATCAGCGATGTCAGCGTTCCGCGCGTGAGCGTAAAGCTCACGTCGTTGACGGCGATGAGCCCGCCGAAGCGTTTCGTTACGTGCGACACCGCGAGGGGTGCGCCGTCCGCGGGCGGCGTGCCGATCGCGATCGGCGTCGCTGCGACGGTGCTCGCCGCTTCGGCGCGCGCCGCAAGCGGTTTGGATTTGAAGCGCGAACGGATCAGTCCAAAGGCGCCGCCCGGCGCGGCGATAACGACCACGATCACGAGCAGGCCGTACACCACTTCGCGCGTGTTCTCGAATTGATGTCCGCTGATGTCGAGAAACCCGATGAGCGCGGCGCCGATCAACGCGCCCGAAACGCCGCCGCTGCCGCCGAGGACGACCATCAAGAGCAAGCTGATCGAGAGCTGCACGCTCACCGCGTCCGGCACGACGATGCCGAGAAACGCGGCGTACATCGAGCCGCCGAGACCGGCCAGCGCGCCGGCATAGGCAAACGCGAAGATCTTATAGCGGCGCGTGGGAACGCCGAGCACTTCCGCGGCGAGTTCGTCGTTGCGAATCGCCTCGAACGCGCGTCCCGAGCGGCCGCGCAATAAATTCAGCGTCAACAGCGCAGCGCCCAGCGCCAGAATCCACGCAAACCAGTAGGCCGGATAGCCCGAAACGGTGAGCGCTCCGAAGCTCGGATACGGAACGTCTTCGATCCCGATCGCGCCGCCCAGGAACTTCGTCTCGTGAAAGACGCCGACGCAGATCAACCCGAATGCGAGCGTTGCCATCGCGAGATAGTGGCCGCGAAAGCGCAGCGCGATGAACCCCAGGCCCAGACCAACGATCGTTGCAACGAGCATGCCGATCAGCGTTGCCAGCGGCCACGAGATCCACGGCGGCAGATTCCAGGTCGTCGTGAGCGAGGCGACGGCGTACGCGCCGATGCCGAAGAAGCCCGACTGCCCGAGCGAAATCTGGTTGACGTTGCCCATCAGGAGCGAGAGTCCGATGGCGGCGATGGCAAAGATGGCCGCGTACGTGCCGGCTTGCGCGAACGTCGCGTTGTGCGAGGCAAAGATGCCGAAGATGACCACGATGAGGGCCAATATCGGCAGCGTGCGCGTGTCGGCGCGCAGCCGCGCGATCAATCGCGCACCGCGCTGCGCGCGCCGAACAGTCCTTGCGGACGCAGCAGCAGCCCCACCAGCAGCAGCGAGTAGACGATCGGGTCGGAGAGGCCGTAGGACACGCCGGGGAGGCCCTGGATCAGTTTCTCGATCACGCCGACCAGTAGGCCGCCGACCACGCAGCCGACCGGCGATTCGAGGCCGCCGATGATCGCCCCGACGAAGCCCTTGATGGCAATCGCCGTGCCCCCGGCGCCGCCGACGAGCGTGATCGGTCCGATGATCGTTCCGCCGTAGGCCGCGAGCGCGATCGAGAGGCCCACGCTCACTGCGCGGGCATTGGTCACGTCGATGCCCACGAGCTTCGCGCCGGTTGGGTTGTTGGCCGCGGCCCGGATCGCCTTACCATAGTAGGTGCGTTCGAAGAAGATGTAGAGCACGGCGAGCGCCGCCAGCAGCAGCCCGAGTACCCACATCGACTGGATCTGGATCGACACGCCGCCGACGTTGATCGCGTCGGAGGCCTCGCCGCTAAACGAAGGCAGCGGCTGTGGCAGGCTGCCCCAACCGGGGATCAGCGCGTGCCCGTAGAGCAGGATCGACACCGTTCCGAGGGTGGCGATCGTGAGGGGAATCTCGCCCGAACGGGCCGCCGGCCGGAGCACGAGCCGCTCGAATACCAGACCCAGCGCGAAGCCGGCGATGGTTGCGCCGGCCAGCGCGACCCACGAATTGGCGTGGAAGAGCTGGACGAACGTGAGCGCGAGTAAGCCGCCGATGATGGTGAACTCGCCCTGTGCGAAATTGACAATCCGGGTGGCCCGCAGGATGATGTGTATCCCGAGCGCCACCAGCGCATAACCGCTACCGACCGTCAGCCCCGCGACAAGGAGTTGGAACATAGCTCGCCTAGAATCGTAGCGGAAGAAGTTTTCTCCTGTGTGATAAGGGGTTTTCCTTGATGCGTTTGTTGCGATCTTTTGCTTGTAGCGCGGTGTTGCTCGCGCTCTTTACCGGTATCGCCGGAGCCGCGCCCAAGCCGTCGGGAGCGCCGGTTTCGATCGGGGCGATCCTCTCGATTACCGGGCCGTACGCGCCGCTCGGCGAGCCCGAACGCAACGCAATCCAAATCGCCGTGGCCGATGTGAACGCATCGGGCGGCATCAACGGGCATCCGCTGCAAGTCAAGATTCTCGACGACGAGAGCAAGGCCGACACGGCGTCGCAACTCGCTACGCAACTCGTGGGCGAAAAGGTCGCCGCGATCATCGGCGGTTCGCTCTCGCCTTCGAGCGAAGCAATTGCCCGCGTCGCCAACGATGCGAAAGTGCTGCAAGTCTACATGACGCCGACGCTGAGTATCTGGCAGACGAAGACCGGCATCCGCAAGTATACGTTCGAAGCGACGCCGCACAACGAACTCGAAGTGACGAAGCTCTTCACGTTCATGAAGAACACCCTTAAAACGCAGAAACTGGCCGTGCTGCACGACGACCAGCTCTACGGCGTGCAAGGCACCGCGGTTGCGGAAGCCGAGGCCAAGGCGCAAAACGTGCCGATCGTCGATGAAGAAGCCTACGCGGTTGCCGCCACCGACGTGACGGCGCAACTGCAAAAAGCGCGTGCCAGCGGCGCCGACACGCTGTTGATCTATACGGCCGCCCCCACGGCGGGATTACTGGTGCGTCAAGTCCGGCAGTTCGGCTTCAAAGCGCACATCGTCGGCACGACCGGCATCGTTTCGGATAATTTTCTCAAGGTTACCGCCAAAGACGGCGACGGCGTGTACGCCGACATGGATCTCGACCGCACGTATCCGAACGCGCTCCAGAAGAAGCTGCTCGCGGCATACCGCTCGGCGTACAATGCAGGCGCGAATAACTTCGCATCGTTCGCCTGGGACGCCATACACCTCACCGCGTACGCCCTCCGGACCGCCAAGAGCACGGACGGAGACAAGCTCGTCGCCGCCTTCGAGAACATGAAGCCCTACACCGGAACGACCGGTACCTACAAGTTCACGGCGACCGATCACAACGGCTTCAACGCCAACGACATCCGCATCGTGATCGATCACAACGGCGTCTGGGAAACCCTACCGCACCAATAATCGTCGTCGCAAGTGATGGTTTAACGGCCCCGGAATTCCGGTGGCCGTTTTGCGTTGAAGGCGGCGAGGCCGTTGCGGAAGTCGTCCGTTTTTCCGGCCAGGGACTGCATTTCCGCCTCGAAGGCGAGCGCGGCGCGGACGTCGCCGAGACCGTTGCGCACCAGTTCGCGTTTTACGTACGCAAGCGATGCGGGACCCTCGGCCAACCGCCACGCGAACGCGCCGGCTTCGGCGCCGGCGGTGCCGGCCGCTACCAGCCGCGTGACGAGACCGAGCGCATTCGCGCGCTGCGCATCGAAGCGTTCGCCGGTCAGGCAGAGCTCGAGCGCCTGCGCGTAACCGATGATGCGCGGCAAGAGCAACGTGGTGCCGGCGTCACATGCTAGGCCGATTTTCACGAACGCCGTTGTGAATACGGCGTCTTCGGAGACGATGCGAAAGTCGCAGGCAAGCGCTAGGCCGAAGCCGGCTCCGGCGGCAACGCCGTTGACCGCGGCTACGACCGGTTTCTCGAACGTGATGAGCGTCTCGAGCAACGGGTTGTAGCGCTCGACGACGGCGATGCTGATGTCGGCATTCTCGTCGGGCAGCGTGCGCCGATCGTTGAGCGCTTGGCCCGAACAGAAACCCTTACCGGCGCCGGTAAACACGACCGCGCGCACGTCCGGCTCGCGCTGCAATGCGCGGAACGTGACGAGCAGTGAATCGAGCATGTCGGCGGTGAGGGCATTGTACGCCGCCGGGCGGTCGAGCGTCACGGTGGCGACGCCGCCGTCAAACGTCAGCGTGTGCTCGATGGGCGCGAGTTCGTCCGTCATGCCGTGCGCTTGGTGTTTTCAGAACTGATTTTCCTGGGCAAAGCACCACTACATTTCTGATTCCAGGGGGAGAAACCCGATGCGTCCGATCTTCCGACTCAGCCTCGTGCTCCTCGCACTATTCCTGGCGATCGCGCCGGGCATGGCCTTCGCGCAGTCCGCCGGCACAACGTCCGGTTCGACCACCACCACATCGTCCGGGCCGGCGGCCGGATCCACTACCGTCGATAAGACCACCACCAATCCGAATGCGGCGACCACGACGACCACCAGCACCACCACCAGCAACGTGCCGTGGCTCTGGATCGTCGTCGGCGCGATCGTCGTAATCGCGATCATCGGTGTGGTTGCCGCCAGCAATCGTGGTAGCGACACGACGACGCGAATCGTTAGTTAGTGGCGAACACCGACGGCAATCGCGGGCGATGCGACAATCTGGCTTGCCTCTGCGAGATTCCGCTCGCGCAGGCCACCTGCAGCACGTATTGCGATTCGCCCGAGGGCCGCGATCCTGCAAACATCCGTTGCGCGTGCGGGCACCCAGGCTGCGAATCGCAGATGGAGACGCAACTGCACGGCGGAATTGGGGCCGAGAGTCCCTAACCGTGCCGGGGTGATTAGCACCTCGCGAACCGCACCGCTCGTCCTCGTCCCCAAGATGGCCGCTGCTATCTGGGGCGGGGACGCGTTGGTGAAACGCTACGGCAAGTCCGGCGACCCCACCGCGCATCTGGGCGAGTCGTGGGAATGCTGGGACGATAACGCGATTACCGGCGGCGACTATGCCGGCGAAACGCTCGCCGCGGTGCGCGCGCAGCTGGGTCGCGATCTAACCGGGCCCGCCGATCCCGCGCAACGCTTTCCGGTTCTCACCAAGATCATCGATGCGCGCGAAGCGCTTTCGGTTCAAGTGCATCCGGACGACGCGTACGCGCAACGCGTGGAACACCAGCCCGTCGGCAAGACGGAGTGCTGGTACGTTCTCGCCGCGCAACCCGGTGCAGAACTCGTCCTCGGGTGGACGCACGATACCGATCGGGCGGAGTACGAGCGCCGCGTCGCGGACGGCACGCTCGGCGAGATTTTGCGCCGCGTGCCGGTGAAGCCGGGCCAAGCCTTCTATCTGCCGGCCGGCACGCTGCACGCGATCGGCGCGGGCATCCAACTTTTTGAAACGCAGCAGGCCAGCGACCTGACGTACCGGATCTTCGATTGGAACCGCCTCGGCGCCGACGGCAAACCGCGCGAGTTGCACGTCGCCAAAGCCGCCGACGTACTCGATTTCCGCGCCACGATGCCGGGTGCCGTCACGCAGCTCGCGTTTGCCGACGGCGGCCTCGAACGCACCGTCGCGATCGCCGACCGGCGCTTCGCGGTCGAACGCGTGCGAATTACGCAAGCGCGCGCGAGCATGATGACCGACGGCCGGCCGGTGGCGATTATGGCGATGGCCGCGCCGCTATCGATCGAGACCGGCGTCGCCGAAACCGAACTTCGCGCTTGGGAAACCGCCCTCGTGCCGGCGGCCGCTGCGCACATCACGTTTGCCGAAGCCGGCGAGGCCCTCGTGGTCCGGATCGACCCGGATCTGGAACGTCTACGTGCCGCCGCCGCGGCCGCCGGCGTGAACGCCGCTACGCTAGACGCGTTCTACGCGCAGTTCAGCGGCGTTTCTCGGCCCGCGTAAGGCCGATGCGCGAGGGCCACATGAGGGGCTCGGCCTGCGGCTCGTCGCGCACCACGGCCACCAAGAACGCCGCCGCGAGCACGACGAAACAGCCTTCGGCGGCGAGCATCACCTCGCGCTGCGGGCCGGTGTGGGCGTAGCGCC
Source organism: Candidatus Lustribacter telmatis (assembly GCA_003164045.1). Taxonomy (GTDB): domain Bacteria; phylum Vulcanimicrobiota; class Vulcanimicrobiia; order Vulcanimicrobiales; family Vulcanimicrobiaceae; genus Lustribacter; species Lustribacter telmatis. Next base: position 9,489 of record PLRU01000047.1, on the reverse strand, counting down.
ACGCCGCGGCGCCGAAGTAGCCCACGGTGGCCGACCAGCCGAGGCTGGTCCAGGGCGCCCGCCGTCCAAGCACCATGAGCGAACGCAGCGCTAGGATAACCACGGCCACGTCGATGGCGACGTAGATTGGGTTCACCGGTCGAGCTAGAGCCGCCGGGCGGGGAAGGCCGTCCGGCCCGGCAGCCGTCGCCGGATCGCGGAGACGATGAAGATCCCCGCGACGGCCAGGGCCGCGATCAGCGCCGCGATGACGAGCAGTTTGAGCACGAACGCGAATACGACGAGCGCCAGAAGTACAGCCGCGGCGGCCAAAAAGATGCGAACGAACAGTGTCATCGTGAGGCTCCCTTCGCCCGATCTACCCGGCCCACCGGTCCCGGGTTTCGGGCGGCGGATGTGACGGGGGTCAATGCCCGCCTTGCCCCTCTTGTCTTTCGCCGCTGAAGAGCGCAAAATACGCACATGGACTCAAGCGCTATCGGTTCCGTCGTTTCGGCCATCTCGGGCAGTAGCCCGACGGCTTCGATCGCGGTTTCGCTGCTCAACCAAGCCGACAACGCCACGAAGCAAGAAGTCGCAACGCTCTTCAGCTCGCTCGGCATCGGCGGAAACGTCAGCGCCTTCGCCTAGCTGATCATCGAGCCCGCACGAGCGGGCTCGAACGTATGTTCGTAGAAAGGGACCCGTCCGTGGACGAGGTCTTTTTTCATTTGCACCCTACGGTGGCCGCGTGGTGCGATGCGCATCTTACCGCGCCGACGCCGCCGCAGGCTCAAGCGATCCCGCTCGCCGCCACGGCTGCGGCGATGCTCGTCTGCTCGCCGACCGGCACCGGGAAGACGCTCGCGGCCTTCTTGCCCGTGATGTCGCGGCTGGCCGAACTGCGCGATGCCGACAAGCTCTTTCCGCGCCCGTACTGCGTCTATATTTCCCCGCTGCGCGCGCTGGGCTACGATGTCGAGGTGAACCTGCGCCGTCCGCTGCGCGAGATGGGGCTGCTCGAGCGGCCCAATAGCGAACGCGCGACCGTGCGGCGTGGCCGGCTGCGGGAGCAGTTCGTGCGGACCGGCGTCCGCACGGGCGATACGCCGGTGGAAGAGCGGCGGCTGATGATCGCGCGACCGCCGCACGTGCTGATCACCACGCCCGAGTCGCTCGCGCTGATGCTGTCGATGGACTCGTACCGCAAGACGCTGCGCGCGGTGGAGACGGTCATCGTCGATGAGGTTCACGCGCTCGCCGGCAACAAGCGCGGTGCGCAGCTCTCGCTCCTGTTGGAGGCGCTCGAAGAGCTCGCCGACGGCCCGGTGCGGCGCGTGGGACTCTCGGCAACCGTGTCGCCGCTCGATCGCATCGCGGGTTATCTTGCCGGTGGGGACCGGCCGTGCGAAATCGTCGACTGCCGCAACCTGCGCTCGATCGAACTCGACATCGTCGCGCCGTTCGCCGGCGCGATGGCGCCGCTCGCGACCGCGGCGCGGGCGATGGTGGCGTTAACCAAAGACGTGCGCAGTACGCTGGTCTTCACCAACGTGCGCAGTCAAGCCGAACGCATCGCGCACGAGATGGAGAACGCGGGCGAGCCGGCCGGCGAGATCGACGTACTCGAAGAACAGCGCGCGAAGCCCATGCGCGACCGGCGCATCGGCGTGCACCACAGTGCGCTCGAACGCAACGTGCGCCACCGCGTCGAGGCGGCATTGCGCGCCGGCACGCTGCGCACCGTCGTCTGCTCGACCTCGCTCGAGCTCGGCGTTGACATCGGCTACATCGATCGCGTGCTGTTGCTGGGCGGCGCGCGCGGGATGACCTCGACCCTGCAGCGCGTCGGCCGCGCGGGACACCGGCCGGGCGCGATCGCGCGCGGCGTCGTCGTGGCCCAAGATCGCGACGACATCATCGAGGCGGCCGCAACGCGGCGCTGCATCGCCGACGGCGTCATCGAGGACGTGCAGATCCCGTATCAGCCCCTCGACGTGCTCGCGCAATGGCTCGTCGGATTAGCCGTTCCCGACCGGCGTATCGCCATTGCCGACGCGCTCGCGCTCGCGCGGCGCGCGTATCCGTACCGCGCTCTGGCCGAGGCGGATTTGCGCGCCTGCGTCGATTACCTCGCCGGCCGCGGCGCCGGACCGGACGAAGCGCACACGCGCCGCATCGGCGCCGACGACGATGCGTTCTACGGACTCGGGCGCGAAGCATCGGCCGCCTATTTCGAAAACGTCGGCACGATTCCCGACGAACAAACCGTCTCCGTGCACAGCAACGGTCAGGGGATCGGCCGGCTCGATGAGGGCTTCGCATCGGCACTGCGCGAGGGCGACGTGTTCTTGCTTGATGGCCGCACGCTGCGCGTCGCCGAGGTCGGGCCGCGCGGCTTGCGCGTCGAACCGCACACCGGTAAGCCCAACGTGCCGCAATGGTCCTCGCATCTCAAGGGCGTGCCGCTGCGCTTAGCGCGCGAAATCGGCGTGCTGCGCCGCACCGTCGCCGAAGCACTGGAGGCCGGCGGGCCGCAAGCGGCGCTCGCGTACTTGCGCACGCGCTATGCGCTCACCGGCGTCGAGGCGGCGCACGTGGTGCGCTACATCGCCCAGCAGCGCGCGCTCTCCGGCGTGCCCGACGAACGCCACGCGATCGTCGAGATTTACCGCATGGACGGCCGCCAGACCGCCGTTTTCCATACCTGCGCGGGACGGCGCGTGAACGAAACGCTCGCGCGCGTCGTCGGCGCGCGCATCGCGCGCCGGCACCGCGTGAACGCACAGCTCACGACTGACGACAACGGCTTTCTCATCGCGTTGCCGGCGCGGCTGACGCTGCCGGATGCGGAGTGGGCGGGATCGCTCCACGAGCGCGGCTTCGACGACGACTTGCTGGCCGGGCTGCGCGCCTCGCACATGCTGCGCGCGCATTTTCGCTACGTCTCGAATACGGGTCTGCTCGTGCTGCGGCGCGCGGGCGGACGCACGCTGCGGCGCGGGGCGCTCGCATGGAATGCGGCTAAGATCTTCGACCGGCTGTTTTCGGCCGACCGTTGGTTCCCGCTGATCCGGGAAACGATCCGCGTCGTGACGCGCGACGTGCTCGACGCGCCGGCGGCGCGCGAGTATCTGGCCGGCTTGGCGGGCGAACCGCGCGTGTTCCATCCGGTTGCGGCGACGCCGTTTACGTTCGGCATCGTCACCTCGAGTTTCGGCGACACCGTGGCGATGGACGACCGGGCCTCGATGATCGAGGCCTTGCACGAACGCGTGCTGGCTATCCTCGGTGAACCGCCGGAAACCCCCGGTCCGGAATCCTCACCCGTGCCGTACGACAAGCATGGGCAGCCGATGTTGCTCCGATGATCCCGCCGGCGGCGGCAGCCGAATCATTTCCGGTTGCGCGCGGCGTCGTGGCGTTGCCGGGCGGCTTCGCGTTGCTCGAGACGTCGCGCGTGCTCTTGTGCGCCGACGCGCACTTCGGTTACGAAGACGTTGTGGGCGGAGCATTGCCGCTCTGGAGCACGTCCGAAATCGCCGCGACGATCGCGATCGCGGCCCAGCGCCACGGCGTCCGCGAGATCGTCTTTCTCGGAGATCTATTGCACGGGCCGGCGATGAGCGAGGGCGCGGCGCGCGCCGTGCAAGGGGCACTGCTGGTGCTGAGCGAGATCGCGCCGTTGACGTTTATCGCGGGCAACCACGAAGGCCGCGCGCGCGGCCGCTCGATCCTCGGCGAAACGCTCGAGACGTGCGAACGCGACGGCTGGCACCTGATGCACGGCGATAAGCCGCCGTCCGCCGGGACGCCGGCGATCATCGGTCATCTGCATCCGAGCGTGCATCTCGGTCCGAACAGCGCGATGCCGGCGTTTCTCGGCGCGCGCGATCTCGTCGTCGTGCCGGCACTCACGCCGTATTCGACCGGACTCGACGTGCTCTCCGAGAGCTGCATCGCGGCGCTGGCGCCCTACGGTGTTACCCGCTCGGATCTGCACGTCGTCGCCGCCTCGGAGGACCGCGTCTATCCGTTCGGCACACTCTCACGGCTGCGCGGTTTCTTGTGCTCGGATCGCGAGTGATCGGCGCGCAGCCAGCCGACGATCGTCCCGCTGCCGTAGGTGAGATGCGTGAAGTAGATGCCGCACGCAACGCGCCATGGGCTAACCCGCGCCACTCGCGCTTCATGGATGGCCGAACGCGCGACGAGTCCGATATACGTTGCTGCGACGAGCGCCACGGGTGCGCGCAGCCGCGGGCGCGCGAACGCCGCAAAGATTCCCGCATGCGCGAGCGTGAACAGCGCCGGCACGGCATAAATTGCGTCGCGCCTCGAGTTGCTCAACCGGCGGAGGAAAAAGCCGCGAAAGCGGCCATAGCTCCACACCTGGCGCAAGTGCGCGGCGAAGACCGTGCGCCGGTGGTGGTAGACGAGCGCCGTGGGATCGTAGACGACGCGCGCGCCGTCGCGTGCCGCGAACATGCAGAGCAAGATATCTTCGCCCGGCCAGTAGCGCACGCTGGCGTCCGCGTCGCGCAGAAACGCATCGCGCCGCACGAGCAGATTGCACGACGGCAGGCCGTCGACATCGCGCTGCGTTTCGGCGACGTAGCGATGGCGCGTCGTTGCCGTGACGAGTGCCGATGCGAAGATCGCCCCGCTGGTGCGCTGCAGCTGCAAATCGTCGGGCGGCGTTACGGCCGGGCCTCCTGCCACCACCACCATGGGATCGGCGAAGTGGCGCACGGCGTTGGCGAGCCACTCCGGGTCGGGATAGGCATCGTCGTCGATGAAGGCGAGGATCTCGGCGTTCGTCGCTTCCGCGGCGAGTTGGCGCTTGCGATTGGGAAGCACGTCGCCCGACACGACGACGTGCACGCCCGGCTCGTCTCGCGTCAACGGTTCGTCCGGCACGAGATAGATGTCGAAGTCGCGATACGTTTGACGTTCGAGATGCGTGAGACATTCGCGCAGGTACGCAGTCGCCGATCTGAACGGGATGATGACCGAGACGGACGGCACCCGGTAGTTGACCGCTACTGCGGCGGCAGGAGAGCGATGCCCGCCACGTCGAGTGGTGCGCCGACACCGACCAGGTTGTGCCACGGGAGCCCCAGGTTGTTCCCGTTTCGATCGAAGCCGTAGGTGTTGTTGCCGTTGGTGCTGAGGAAGATGTTCCCGGTTGCCGGATCGGCGCCGATGCCCGCGATCTGTTCACCTCCACCGACGGTAAACGAGCCGGAAAGCACCTGCGGGTTGCCGCTCGTGTCGTACGCATTTACGGCGGTCGGGTACACCGTTGCCACGTAAAAGAATCCGTTCGCCGGATTGTACGTGATGGCGACCACTTGGCCCGCAAACGACAGTGACGATCCCGCGTTGCCGCTCGCGTCGTACGTTTGCGTTCCCGACACGATCAGGTTGTGTTGCGGATCGTAGGTCATGGCGTAGGTTCCTGCGATCGTGGAGTTGAGCGCGTGCGTGTTGCCGCCCGCATCGAATGCCACGTTGTTGTTCCCGGCGTAGATCAAACCGTCAGCCGGATCGTAGGCAAGGGAAAACACCAACGAGATGCCGCTGGCACCCGCGGCCAGCGGCTGCGAGTTTCCGTTCCGGTCGTAGGCAACGATCGAGGACGACGCGGATTGGGTCGCGATGTACAGCAATCCGTTGGCGGAATCGTAGGCCATGCCCGTTGCCGACGGTGGGATGGAAGCGAAAGCCGTGCCGGGTTGCGTCACGACGGTGCCGGTCGCGTCGATAATGCGAACGCTCGTGCCGGTAGCGAGGTAGAACAACGACAAGGTCGGGGCCTGAACGGTGACCGTTCGCGAAACCGCCGAGCTGCCCGTTCCGGCGACGGGCGTCACCGTTACGGTGATGTGCGCGATGGTACTCGCTCCTTGCGAGGCGAGGCCGATGGCGTTCGGCGCCGCCGGCAGCGGCTGGGTGACGGCGATTTGCGTCGCGTCGCTGGTGGCGGCGCTAATCGACGGGGCACCTGCGCCGACGATCGTGTTGCCGTCGGCATCGACGCCGAAGGCGGAGAGCGTCCCGGTCGCATTGGCCGGTAGCGTGAAGACGAACCCTTGCCCGGCGGCGACCTGACCGCCCGAGGCCAGCAGCTGCACTGATGCCGGAATCCCGCCCAGGGCGAGGGGAACCGTGTTGGCCTGGCCTTCGGCGACGTTGAGGGGCATGCTCTGCGCGGCCGAGAGCTGATTGCCGGCGCCGCCGCTCAGATCGAACGTCGTCAGCGTCGCATCGTAATTGCCCGGCGCCAGCGCGAGCCCGACGTCGCACACGGTTGCGGTGAGCGTCGAGGTGCAGCCTGCTGAAGACGCCGTGAGGTTCGCCGTGATCGGGAAGCCGGTCACCGACGTCGGGCTCAGATGCGGTTTGACGTCGATCTTGATGCTCTGCGTCGCCGCGGAAATATACGCCGGCGCGCGCCGCAACGAACCGGCCGCGGCGCTCGCGTGCGGGATGCTGATCACGAGGCTGGTCGTCGTCTTCGCCTGCGGGCTGCTCGTCGCGCTAGTTGCAGCCGGCACTGTCCGGCTGGACCCGCCCCCGCACGCGGATAGAACGGCGACCGCGAGCACCGCCAAGCAACGCCTTGGAATCGTGCGAGTCGTCATCATCGGTGCCGTGGTCCGCTCGTGATGGGAATCGTCGTCGTCGTGACGCTGACGGTGTACGACGCGGCGGCTCCGGTGGCGTTGTCTGTCGCCGTAATCGTGGCCGTGCCGGCGCCGACGGACGTAACCGTGAGGGTACTTCCGGCGACGGAGGTGGAGACCACGCCCGTATTCGAGGATTGTGCGGTGAAACCGGCGCTCGGGCCGCCGACGTTCACGCTATCGGTTTGACCGATGCCGGTGAACTGTTGATCTGCCGGCGTTGCCGTTTCGGTAGAGAGCAATTCGCCTGCGCCGGGATAGCTCGTAAACGTAAACGCGAACACGACGTAGGGGACGGTCGTTTGGCCGAAACTGCTGGTGAAGGTGAAGTTGCCTCCACCGGTCAGCGTCGGCGTGGCATCGATCGACGGCGGATTTCCGGCATTGAACATGAAGCCCGCCAGCGCCGGCGCTGCGCTAGCACCGGTGACGGTTGCGGGCAGCGTCGCGGAGTAGAACTTGCCGACGCTTTCGACCACCATGCCGATGGCACGCGGCAGCGATTGTCCGAACGCATCGGCGCTGGCGGTGATCGCGTAGTATGCGGTTTGATTGCCGCTGCTGATGATCAGCGCATCGTTGCCGAAGCCGCTCGGCGTGATCGTAAACGAACCGCCGGCTTGCCCGACGGTGGCGTACGCGCTCGTCGTGAGTCCCGATGAGATGAAGAAGTACGCGTACGCGCCGGTGCCGCCCGTAGCATTGACCGTCGACGGATTCAACGCGCCGCCCGGGCCGCTAAGCGGAATCGTGTACGCTACACCGGTCGACGTGCAGCTCGTTCCGCCGCAGGTTCCGGGTGTCAGCGTGATGGCCGGCGCGAGGAACGTCACCGGGATCGTTTGCTGGGCGCTGAGGCTGTCGGTAATGGTGACGGTTGCGGAACCGGCGATGCCGTAGCCGACCGCCGTGATCGTGTAGGGACCGGTGCCGCTGATCGTCGCGAGCGTTGGATCGCTCGAGACGACGGTGTATGGTCCGGTGCCGCCGCTCACGGTGATCGTGCCGGTTTGCCCCGCCGCGGTGAAAATATACGAGCTCGACGACACGAACTGCGCGCCGACGGCTGAAGCCCCGAGTCCGGCAGCGCTGATGCTGACGTTTTTGCTGGCCGTGATGCCGCTGCCGGCGTTGGCCGTAATCGTGCTCGAGCCGTTGGTGCCGCCGCCGTCGTAGGCCACCACGACTTGGTCGTTCGGGCTGTTGAGTGTTCCGCTTTGACCCGTGTTCGTGCCGTCGGTGATCAGCGAGAGGTGCCCGCTCGCCGAACTGCTCGACGTTACGGCGATCGGCGGATCGTAGTTACCGGGGTTGACGATTTCCGCACCCGACTGATCGAGCGGAACGACGATCACGTTCGAATTCGCGGCCGTGCCGGGCGTGAAATGATTCTGCGAAAGATAGATCTGGACGTTGGCGATTTGGCCGCCCACCGCCAGCGCAATGCGGTTGGTTGCGTTTTGCGCGACGGTTGCGGTGATCGTCGATGAGCCGAGCGCGTGCCCGTTCGCGTCGAGCGTGCTCGCGGTGAGCACGTCGTTGCCGATCGGAATCGTGGCGGCAAGATTGCACGTCACGATACCGTTGGTACCGGCGCAATTCGGCGCGCTCGGGCTGACGGCGAACGTCATCGGCGCGCTGCTGGTCGCCACGCCGTTCACCGAGACGACCGTGAGCGAAATTTGCGCCGTGGCGGGCGAAATATAGGCGACGCGGCGGCGCTTAGCGGAGGTATCGACGGGCGCATATTGTTGCAGCGTGAGGGCGAACGTCGAGCTAGCCGAGCCCTGCGGCAACGTGCCGGCCGGGGGATTTCCGCCGGTCGAGGGCAGCGAGCCGCCGGCGGGCGCAGAACCGCCGCCACCACCGCCGCATGCGCTCAAGATCATGCTCGCGGCAACGAAAAAAAACACGGACTGCAACCGGGCCCTCACGGTACATGCTGTTAGACGGGCATCCGAGTGCTTCCCCGTCCTCCAAGGGCGGCGACTTAACGAATGTGATCTAAGGCAATGTACGCGGCCGCGACTTGGGAGCCGGACCCGATCCGGCCGTCCCGAACGGCGGCGTGGAGGTCCTCGATGCTGGTCGTTTCGACCTCGATCGCTTCCGTTGTATCGAGCGATTGGGCGAATTTGCGGACGGCGTTCTCGATCAGAAAAATGTGGAAGCTGGCGTTGGAACTCGTCGGGTCGGCGAAGAGCGTGCGGAGCAGCTGCGGCGCATCGCCGACGTAGCCGGTCTCCTCGGCGAGTTCGCGGATCGCGCACGCTTCCGGCGTTTCGCCGGCATCGATCATGCCGGCCGGCAGCTCCAACACGATCTGCGCGACGCCGTGTTTGTACTGCCGGACCAGAACGACGCGCCGCTCGGGCGTCAGTGCGGCAACGATGGCGAAACCGCGGCTCTCGCGCACGAAGTAGCCTTCGATGATCGTTCCGTTGGGCAACTCGACCGTGTCGCTGCGCACGCGTAGAAACGGTTCATCGACGCGATAGCTCGACGACCGGACCGTCCAGTGGCGTAACTGCTCGTCATTCATGCTATATGGGAAAACTCGCGGAAGATGCGGAACGATTCCGATCAAGGCGCACGACGTCAGCGCAACGGAGCGACGGAACCATCGAACCGATACGAATCGGCAGCTATTACGAGACCACCTCCGGCACCCTCTGGAAAGATGGGACGTACTATCCCCAGGGCACGCGCGTGCTCGTCACCGGCCTGCATCTCGATCAAGGTTATTGCGTGCGCTTTCCGGTGGAAGACGGCGCCGTCGAACCCGACGAGCCGCTCGAGACGTGGGAAGATTGGGAAGAGA
>PLRU01000010.1 GCA_003164045.1 Candidatus Lustribacter telmatis | reverse complement strand
CGCCTTTGTAGATCGTGCGGGCGCCATCTTCGAGGTCGTGCGAGGTGGCGTCTTGCGTGTAGTGCGTGAGGACCAGGCGTTTTACGCCGGCGTCGGAGGCCATTTGCGCGGCTTCTCGCGATGAGGAATGGCCACGGATGCCGCCGTGTTCCTTTTCATCGGCGAGCAGCGTCGCTTCGCACAAGAACAGATCGGTGCCGCGGGCCAGTTCCACGACGCGCGGGTCCGGCGCCGTGTCGGCCGAGTACGTGAAGCTCGTGCCGTTGCGTTCGTAGCGCATCGCAAACGAGACGATGAAGTGCGTGGTCGGCGCGAAGCGCAGGCGGCCATGCCCGATCGTCAACGGCTCGGACGGGTCGAACTCTTTGAGGTCGAAGGCCTCATCGAGAAAATCGCCGTTGCCTTCGTGAGCGAACGCATCGGCAATCGAGCGCAGCATTGCGATGCCGCCGGGCGGCATCCAAACGGGCAGCCGGTTCGGGCGGTGCTTCGAGCCGTAACGAACGGCGTAGCGCAGCGGGATCAAGTCGAGAAAATGGTCGGCGTGCATGTGGCTGATCACGATGGCGTCGAGCTTGTCGTAATCTACGTGCCGGCGCATGTTGGCGAAGGCGCCCGTTCCGAAGTCGAGCGAAAATGCAAAATCGCCATCCTGAACCAGGTAGGCCGAACAGGCGCGATCGATGCGGGGTACCGAGCAACTCGACCCGGCGACCGTTATCCGCAGCGCTCCTACAGCGATGAGAGAACCTCGGCAGCATGGCCCTCGACTTTGACCTTCGGCCACACCTTTGTCACGGCGCCATCCTTGATGAGGAACGTCGACCGCTGGATTCCCAGCGACTTCTTGCCATACATGTTCTTCTCGACGATCACCCCGAACGCGTCGCACAGCGCCGACTCGATGTCGGCCAGCAACGCGAACGGCACGTCGTACTTCGCCTTAAACTTAGCCTGGGCGGCCACCGTGTCCCGGCTGACCCCGACGACGGTCACGCCCTTCTTACCGAAGGACGCGTTGAGGTCGCGAAACTGGATCGTCTCGTTCGTGCAGCCGGGCGTATCGGCGCGTGGATAGAAATAGACGACGAGCGCCTTCTTTCCGAGGTCGCGCAGATGAACCGCTTTCCCGCCGTCGTCTTCGACGACGACATTTGGGACCGGTGCTCCGGCTTGCAGCATGGACGGGTCTCCTAGGTTAACTGTCGGTTATTCGCTTAAGGCGCTGCGCGAGTCTCCCTTCGCGGAGCGCCCGCACGAAATTGTGACAAAGGAACGATGAAGAGCAACCGGTCGAAAGGTTCCATTTCATCGAAGTTGTCGATATGGAGAAATTGGTTATTTCGCCACACGGCAAGAGCAACACAATGCTCCGCCGGAGGAGGCATCGGGACCTCTCCCTGGAGCCGCTCGCCAACATTGTAGTCCTCGTCACCAAATTCAATCCGCGACCGCGTTCCGGGGAAACGGGAGAGTCCGGCAAAGGCCGGCGCAGCTAGCGAGGAGGTCGAAAACGTCTGGATCGCCTCGAATTGCCGTCCGACCGAACCGGCGAACGCATCGTCTTGGACGCGCATCACGACTTGCAGGTGCGGGTTGCGGCCGCGGGCGCCCAACGCCACTTCGAGGTTCGCGGTATCGCTCGAGGTCAAGGCGATCAGGGCCCGGGCCAGCGGCAAATTACACAGGTCCAGCGTACCGTCGCGGGTGGCGTCGCCGGTGAGAAGTTCGATCGTCCGGACCCGCGACTGTTCGACGATCTCAGCATCCGGAACCGGATCGATCACCACGACCGGCAGGCCGAGCATGCGCATGAACTCGATGACGCGCGTACCGACGTTGCCGGAGCCGCAAACGACGACGTGGCCGCGGGTGCGGATCTGACGCAGGCCCTGCAGTGCCGTAAACTGCGCCCGGGTGAGGGCGGTGGTCACGAAAGCGATCGAGATCCCCGAGAACGCGACGCCCAGGACCTCGAGCACGATCGTTGCCAGCTGCCCTAGATGGGTCGTGGGCGTGATATCACCATACCCGGTCGTGGTCATGGTCGTCGTGACAAAATAAGCCGCGGTGATCGGGTCCTTTTTGAAGAGGACCCCGAAAAAGATGGTCGATGCTACGAACACGATGATTGCCGCCGCCAACATGCCGCGAATGACCGGATCGAGGTGGCGGAACTGTTGGAACGCCCCGCGGAGCTTCGAGCCGAAGCTCGGGTGTTCGATGACGTCTGAGCTGACCGACTTTACCACGGTCGCGATCAGGTCGCGCAGCTGGCCGAAGACCACCACCTGGTCGCTCGCGTCGAAGCGGTGGGCGGGGTCGAACTCGGTGACGCCGCCCAGTGCGATTACGCGCATCTTCAGATGGGCCTGGGCCTCGGCGCGGTTCATCCCCATGATGCCGAAGAGCGCCGCCGGCCGCTCGGAAAAGCCGCAGAGCACGCCATCGAGATCGGGGAATTGCAGCGAGTAGAACGACGATTGGTCGAGCGCCGCGCCGACAATCGTGGCGGCGGCGTGCGAGGCGAGCGATAAGACGGAGCAGTTCGGGAGGTTCTGTTCGATTTTGCGCGCCAGCGTGCGGTTGAACTGGCGCAGAACGATGCGGATTTTGGGATTGATGTCGCGCGCCTTCAGCGCCACCTGAAGATTGACACGGTCGTCTTCAGCGAGCGCCATGAGCGAGGTGGCATCGGGGACCCCGACGGACCGTAGCGCTTCGTAGTCGTTGGGCGCAAACGGCAGGTACTCGCACTTGATCCGTTCGAGTTGTTTTGCGAGTTCCTGATCGTGCGGCCAAACCAGGGCGACGCGATGTCCTTGGGTGGAGCAGAGCTCCTCGCACACGCGAACGGCAAGCGCATCACCACCAACGACGAGAATTAGAGGGACGTCCGCCATATGCCCGACCCTTCAACGCAAGGGCCCCATCCGCTTGCGGAGCGTCTGATCGAGCGGTACCGGGCCGGCGCATGGGACTTGCCGGTGCTTGAGGTCGCCGCCGGAGCCGGCCGCAACACGCGCGCGTTCAGCGCCGCCGGCGTGCCCGTCATCGCCACGCGCGATGACGAACCGTACACGCAACTCCCCGGCGAGCGCGACGCCTACGCCGCGGCCTTTTCATCGCACGGCTATCTACACGGCGCGACGGCGAAGGTGCGCGCGGGTCTCGCCGAGCTGCGCCGCGTGCTGCGGCCCGGCGCGCCCGTCTACCTCACCTTGGGTTCGATTCGCGACGAGCGCTTCGGTTTCGGCGAAGGGCTCGATGAGTGGACCTTCGCGCCCGGCGACGGACCCGAAATGGGGATCCCGCACGCGTACTTCGATCGCGACACGATCGTCGAACTGCTGCGCGGNNACATCGTCCATTGGTTCGTCGTGGCGACGCGCGATTAAGGTCCACGGTTGCGACGGCATCGGCTCAGAACGGCGCCGGCACGCGCGTACGGTTAGCTGCTTCAATCGCATTTGTTATCTTCGCGGTAACGGGAGGCGTTCTGTTGACAACGCCGAGCCTCGCGGTTGATCACCTGCACATCGACGTATTCCCGCAAAATAACTTCAAAATGAGCGAAAATGTGCAGGCACGCCGGACCGGCGGTTCTTGCTGGCCGGGCCCGTTTTCTCGAACCGCAGAGTGCGGGGGAAAAGGGTCACTCGCTTTCAACCGCCCGCCAGGCAATATGAAAGAGTCGTGTTGGTTACATATCACGCTGGTCGACCCGGGCCCGGTGCATAAAATGCGCTGGGATGCGGCTATTACCAACCGGTCCGGATCGTGTCACCTGAAATTTGTGAACGATCATACCTTGGACTTTTACGTCGATACGTAGCGTTCGGTTTTAGTAGTCGGGCACCGACGGATCGATCGTGGCGCTCCAGTCGCGGATGCCGCCGGCGACGTTGACCGCGTTCGGGTAGCCGTTTTCGTTGAGGAACTTCGTCACGCGGCCGCTGCGCGTTCCGCCGTGACACATCACGGCGATCGGTTTGTCTTTGGGCAGTTCGGCGATGCGCACCGGAACGTCGCCCATCGGCATCGCCATCGCCCACGGGATCGACGCGACGGCCAGTTCGTCGGGCTCGCGCACGTCGAGTAAGATGAAGTCTTCGCCGGCGTCGTGTTTCTTCTTGAGGTCGGAGACGCTGATTTCAGTCACGGTAGTCCTAACGCCGGCTAGGCGCGGCGGGTGGCAATGAGATCGGTAACCGGGCTCGACGCGCTGGCGTAGAGCCGTTTGGGCATGCGGCCGGCGAGGTAGGCGTTACGGCCGGCGCTGACGGCGTCGCGCATCGCGAACGCCATCCGTTCGGGATCGGCAGCCGCCGCTATGCCCGTGTTCATCAGCAATCCGTCGACGCCGAGCTCCATCGC